>DATLUA010000039.1:0-1641 GCA_035533295.1 Elusimicrobiota bacterium
ATGAGAGCAAAAACGGGCCGGACCAGGCGCGAGGACGGGGATTCCGGGGCCGCGGCGGGTTAAAAACGCGGCGCCGACGCTCCCGGCGGGGAACACGCGCTCCGGCAGGCACGCCTCTTCAGACTTACCGAGCAGAAACTAAGTAGAGAAAAAACAGGGGGAAACGACAATGCTGCACACGATTTTATTTCTGGCGATGACGGCTTCGGCGCACCGGGCGCCCATGGCGACTCCGACCTGCACCTGGCCGCGCCAATGCGCGGCGACGGTCGCCATCACCGGACCTTGCCCGGCCGGCCGGGTCTGCGTCCAAGCGCCGCTCTCCTAAACCGTTCGCCAAATCATCGCGGCGGGCGGCCTTGTCCCGACGGGGCCGAAGTATTAGAATAACCCGCCATGCGACGACACGCGCCCGCGCCGCGACTATTTCGGTTTTTGGCCGCCGCGGCGGCGCTTTGGGCGTTCGCGCCCGTTCTGGCCCTAGGCGGGCAGGAAACCGGCTTTCTGCCGCGCAGTCTTTCTTTCCGCGGCGCGGTCCGCCGCTACGAGGTTTACGTGCCCGCCGATTGGACGCCGGACAAGAAATGGCCCGTCATCCTCTTCCTGAACGGAACCGGCGAGCGCGGCAGCGACGGCGTGGCCGAGACCACCTCGGGATTTGGCCCGGCGCTCAAGGCCCATCCCGAGCGCTTTCCGGCCGTGGTGGTTTTTCCGCAGTGCCCGGGCGGAGACTGGTGGACCAGCCCCGGCATGACCGGCTTGGCCATGAAGGCGCTTAAAAAGGAAATCAAGGAATTCCGCGGGGACAAGCGCCGGATTTACTTGACCGGGATTTCCATGGGCGGCTACGGCGTCTGGCGGATGGCCGCCGACCACCCCGGGTTCTTCGCGGCCCTGACGCCCATTTCCGGCGCCATCCATTCTCCCGCGTCGATTCCGGAAATCCCGCCGGCGATTGATTTTCTCTCCGGCCAGGACCCTTTCGCCGTTTTGGCCGAAAAAATCGGGGCGACGCCCGTCTGGGTGTTTCACGACGCCGACGACCCGCTGGTTTCCGTCGCCGACGACCGGCGCATCGCGGCCGCTTTCGCGGGCCGGCCCACCTTCCATTATACGGAGCTGACCGGGTACGGCCATCTCGCGTGGCTTGGAGCCTACGCCGATGCGGCCTGGGCGCGCTGGCTCTTCGCGCAGCAAAAACCCGCGTCGCCCGGCCGGTAATTCCGCCATGCGCAAACTCATCTTCATCGGCAGCCACCTGGGCTATCCCATGGACAAGACGCCGCTGGGCGGCGGCGCTATGGTGGGGCTGAACTTGGCGCGCGCCTGGGCGGCGCAAGGCGGCCTTGAAGTGACGGCGTTGGGCGCGGGCGCGCTCGCTCCGGCCGCGGGCGTCGAGTATGTCCGCTTGGGCGCGGGCTCGGGCGGGCCGGCGCCGGAGTTGGTGCGCTTCTCCGAAATGGAGTACGCCCGGTTTTGCCGGGCCTTCGAGGGCGAGACCACGCGCTGGCTTTTGGACCGCGCCGCGCGCTTTCCTGCGGAGTCGACCGCGGTGGTGGTCAACGACATCGCCGAGGCGCCGGATTTGGACGCGCTTTCTCGCGCCGGCTACCGGCCCGCGAGCCTGTGGCACGTGGACGT
>DATLUA010000040.1:0-70941 GCA_035533295.1 Elusimicrobiota bacterium
GAAATCCGAGGACACGCCGTCGGTGGTGACGCCGTACTTGATGCGCTCGGAAACGTAGCCCGCCAGCGCCACCTTGATGTGCGCCTTCAAGGTGCGCGAGTCGGAGCTGTACATTTCCTCGCGCGGAATCGAATGCACCACGCCCAAAATGCCGCCGCGCTGGATGATGGAGGCCTTGAACACGTCGTTGGTGGGGTGGGTCAAATAGAGCACGACCAGGTGCCCGCCCTCGTGGAAGGCGGTCATCTCCCGCTCCTTGGCGGTCATGCTCAGGCGGTGCGCGACGCCCAACTCGATGCGCTCGATGGCGGCCGAGACGTCCTTGTAGGACACGGCTTCCCTCTTGTCCCGCGTCGCGATGACGGCCGCTTCCTTTAATATGTTCTCGATTTCGGCGGGAGTCTTGTACACCGCCTTGCGCGCCAGGCGCCCCAAATCCACGGCGGGGTCCATGCGGATGCTCTTGGCGTAGTACTCGAAAATTTCCTGGCGCTCCTGCAAATTGGGCCGGCCGATGGTGATGGTCCTGTCAAAGCGGCCCGGGCGCAGGAGCGCGGGGTCCAAGACGTCTCGCTGCGCGTTCATGGCGCCGATGACCACGATGTTGGCCTGGGTGTCCGCGAGGCCGTCCATCTCGACCAGGAGCTGGTTCAAGGTCTGGTTGCCCTCGGAGGAGCCCCCGAAGGCGTCGTGGAACACGCGCGTGCGGCCCAGCACCTCGATCTCATCGACGAAGATGATGCACGCGCCGTAGGCCTGGGAGTACTGCCGGGCCTGCTTGAATAGCTTGCGGACGCGGGAAGCCCCCACGCCCACGAAAATTTCCACGAACTCGGAGCCCGAGGTGGACATGAAGGGCACGCCCGCCTCGCTGGCAATGGCCTTGGCCAGCATGGTCTTGCCGCAGCCGGGGGGCCCTATCATCAGCAGGCCGTGGATGATCTTGCCGCCCACGCGCTTTAGGACCGCGCGGTCCTTGATGAGCTGCACCACTTCCCAGGCTTCCCGCTTGGCCTCGTCCAGGCCCATGACGTCCGAGAAGCGCACCTTGACGGTCTCGGCCGAGACCTTGGATTTATTGAAGCGCGCGAAGCCGCCGCCGCGCTCGACGATGTACAAGAGCCCCACGAAAATGACGGTCTGCAGGATGCCCCACGGAAGCGAGGCGACGTTGATGCCGATGATGTAGCGGCGCACGCTCTCTTCCATGCCCGCCAGATACCAGAGCGGGAGCACGAACGCCACTAGGCCGCCGATGATGCCGACGACCCAGAGCCAGTAGCGCTGCCAGAAAAGCCTCAGCTTCGCCCAAAACATAATCCGTATTTTCTCCCCGAAAAACTATACCATTGTTTGGCGCGCCGCGCTAACCGCCGCCCCCGCCCGGTCCGCCGCCGGCCGCCGCGCCCTGCGCGCTGGAGGAGCCGGGCAGAACGAATTGGATGGGCCGGTCGCGGTTGGGCACGTACTTGATGACCTTGAACGTGAGCCCTTGGGACTTGTACATCCAGCCGATCTGCAGGACCGGGCCGGTCTTGACCGTGAGCGTCACTTCCTGCCAGACCTCGGTGCGCAGGATGTCCAAATTGGCCGAGGCTAGGTTCAAGAAGCCCTTTAACTGCGAGTTGTTGAAGCCCAGGTAGTCCATCACGTCGTTGCGGATGTCGGTCTGCAGGACGTTGTCGTCGTTGACGTAGGCCACATTGCGGTGGGATTCGAGCTCCCAGCGCGTGGCCGCGTAGTAGGAAGCGATTTCCATCTTCTGCACCAGAATCAAGAGCGCGAAAATCTTGGCGAAGGCGAAGAGGAAGAACATGAAAAAGGGCAGGAGAATGACGGTCTCCAAGGTCGCTTGGCCGCGGGAACGGCGGAGGCGGAAAGAAAAAGAAGGAACGGAAGGGAACGGAGGGAAACGGAAGGGAACGGAGGGAAACGGAAGGGAACGGAAGGGAACGAAGGAGCGGGATAAAAAAACCGGAAAAAAGCGGAGCGCACGAAATGGGCCGCAGCCATGAGAATTTATTGCTGTCTGCTTCTTCTTTTTCATTCCGTTCTTCCGTTACTTTCTGTTCTTTCCGTTCCGCCTCACGGGTATTCCCTCACCTGGAAGTGCGGCGTGGGGCAGGGCCAAACGCTGGCCGAGCCCGAGGTCTCTCCCTGGCAGTCGGAACTGCCGCCGGTCATGCCCATCCACAGCGCGATGCGCGAATGCACCTCGGGAAGCCCCGGCCCCATGAGCGCCGGGAAGTTCACGTTGAAGTAGTTGGACGGCGGCGTCCACGGCACCGTCACCGGCCAGCCGCCGCCGCCGGTCTGGCCCTGCGGGTTGCGGTCGTCCATGGTCTCCAATTCCGACTTGTCCACGGTGACCAGCTGGAAAAGCCCGTCGCAGTTGGAGATGTTGCTGGTCATGGACTGCACGCCGCAGACGGGTTCGGGCAGGTTGCCGATGAGCTCGTGCATGAACTTGTTGCCGCAGAAGCCCACTTTCGGAGCGCATTGGAAGTGCACGGAGCTCAAAAAAGATCCCGCGTATTGGTTGAAGGACGTGCTCAGCAGCTGGGACTCGTTCAAGGCATTGGCGCCGCCGGCGTTAAGCCAGTAGGACTTGGCCAAAAAATCGTGGTTGCCGGCCAGGCGCTGCAAAACCGAATACTGGGCCGACTCCACCGAGCCCAGCAGCTGGTAGACCTGGGTGTAGAGCCCGTAAATGGTGGAGAAGTCATCGTACTGCACGTCCCAGTAGTCCGCGGCGCGCAGACGGAACAAAACCAGCGTGTCCGGGCTCCAGGGCGGCGGCGGGCTGCCGCCCGAGGCGTCGTCCGGCGTCGGGCCGGGAATATCCGGATCCGTCACGTTCTTGCGCGTTCCGATGCCGCCGTAGCCGATGTCCCACGTGCCTTCCTGGTGGCTGTAGTCGGAGGTCTCCTGCTGGGTCGGATAGTAGGTCGGATCGAGCGAGGAGCTTCCCCCGCTCTCGTGCAGGCTGCGCGGAAAGATGCCCTCCTGGTACAAGACGTCGTACCACGGCGAGGGCCCCGGGCAGGAGCCGCCGTTGCCGGGCACGCTGCGGCCTTCGCAGGTCACGTCCTGGCCCTGGAACACCTCCTGGAAGATGCGCATGGGAAACGCGCCGTCGACGTAAGCGGAGCGGTTCAGGAAGTCCGAATAGTTGGTCATCTCGATGAACGCGGCGGCGTCGATGGCGAACTGGTGCCGGATTTTTTCCTGCGAGAGCTTGGCCGTCTCGTAGATGAGCCAGACAAAGAGCATCAAGGACGGGAAGATGAAGAGCGCAGGGATCAAAATCTGGCCGCGGGAACGTCGGAAACGGAAAGAGAGGGAAAGAGGCGGAGGGGAACGGAAGGGAACGGAGGGCGCGGCGCCGATAAAAAAACGCCGCGCGCCTATCGCTTCCGGCGCGGCGCTTTGCCCGTTTTTTTCCGTTTGCTTCCGTTCCATCCGTTGCATTGCGTTTCTTCCGTCTTACTATAGCCCCCCGTCGGCGGCGATGCAAGGTAAAAAATGTTAAAAAACGGCGGAAAAGCCGCGCGCGTCAGTGGTGCAGGTTCCAGTTGACCAGGTAGGCGTATTCGGGAAGTCCGGGCGGTTGATAGGAACGCAAATTCGGATCGTAGGCCGCGCTGAACTTGGGGAAAGAATCGTTGACTGCCTGATCGCGGGTGCCGTAAAGGCTGAAGCGCTGGCTGCCGAAGCAGCCGCTGCAGTTGTATTTCTCCTGCGAGGCGTTGTAGGTGCAGCCGCAATTGGCGTTCATGTTGGCCGTCCCGTTCTGCACGAAATAGACCCCGACGACGGTCATCCCGGAATTGGGCGATCCGTAGAAATTGATGCAGTTGGTGGCCAGGGCGGCGAACGACTCTCCCGAGTTGGCCGAAATCGAGCTGGCTCCCACGTAATACACGCCGCCGTTGACGTTGACGATGCCCGCCGAAGACGAGCAGCCGCCATTGGTCGAATCTCCGGCCACCACCGTCACCATGCCGCTGACCGCGCCCGAAACGGTCACATCGGCGTTGTTCGCGAAAATAATGGCGCCTGCGGCCGGGATGGGGTAGTTGGTCCCACCGATGGTGAAGGTCTTGTCGGAATTTAATTGGACGCTGATCGAGGAGGTCGTGATGTAGGTTGAATAAGCCTCGTAGTAGGTGAAATCGAGGGTGGGCCAAGTGATCGGCGGGATGAAGTTGTAGGTGTTGCCCTTGACCGTGAATGATCCTTTGCTGGCGCCGGCGTAGTAGAGGTCCCCATCGATGGTCGCGTTGCCGGAGAGGTTCCCGTTGACCACCACGGGCCCGCCCACGAAGACGGTGCCCGCGGTCTGCAGGGTGAATTTTCCGTTGACGTAAAAGCCGCCGCTGTAGGTGGTGCCGTTTCCGCCGCTGAGCGTCGTGGCGCTGTTGAACATGCTGCCGTAAAGGGCCAAGGGCGAGACGAACTGGATAAGGGCCTCAAGCACGCGCTCATGCGTCCCAGCCGTCGTAGCCGCGCTGCCGGCGACGCCTTCCGCGCGCAGGTAGAGGGTATGGTGCACCGAATCCGCGGCGAACGTCACGGTCGAGTAGCCAGCCGAATAGAAATCCTCCGGGCGCTCCAGATCCGCCTCGTCGTAATGGCCGTTGTAGGGATTCTGGGAGAACTGGCGAAAATAATCGGTGACCACGTCGTTGGCTAGTTCCGAGGCGTTTTTCTGCTCCCTATCGGCGATGGCGGCCTTGACGGTCTCGGCGACGTACCGGCAGAAATAGAACGCGACGGGAAGAGCCATCAGCATGACGATAAGCGCCATGATCAGCGCCTGCCCGCGTCGTCCGGCGCCCTCCGTTTTACGGGCTCTCATATTTCAAGGGCAGCAACGGAGGATAGACGTCCGTTTCCGCGTCGTAGGTTTCTCCATGCAGGGTCACGTCCATGCCGATGCTGACGTAGGTGATGTAGCCCAATTCCTGCGGCGTATCCAGGCTCCCATCGCCGTTTCCCGCCTGGTCCATTTCCTGCTCGCTGATGACGCCGTCGCCGTTGAAGTCTATGTTTTTATCGACAGGCAACGCCTTGTCGCCCCAATAAGTGAACGTGAACGTGGAGACGTTCGCGGCGAGCTGCTTCAAGTACCTGCCGCCCCAAGGCGCCTCGTCCAAGCTCATGTCGAACCAAACGCCGCCGTTGGAATAATAAATCCGCTCCTCCACGTCGATTTTGCCGTCCTTGTCCTCATCGTCGTTCTTGAGATTGTACCCGACCGTCCACTGCGCCGTGGCGCCGACCAGCAGATTGGCGGTGCAGGCCACGTCCGCGCTCAAGTAATTGGGAATTCCGGAGCAACCCACGGCGTTAGGACTGTAATTCGGGCTTTGGTCGATATCCACGATGTATTGGGCGAAGGTGGAGGTCGCGACCACGAATTGGTTCGCGTGGAGCATATACTCCTCCATCTTCATCATCGCCTGACGCGCCTGCTCCTGCGCCTCGCTCTCGTTGACCACGGCGTTGTTCGACTTCATGATTCCCGCCAAAAAGCCCGCGAACGCGGCGCAGGCCACGGCCATGATGGCCATGCCGACCATGAGCTCGGTCAAAGTGTAGCCGCGCGCGCGCCGTTTCATAGCTAGGGGACGGTGAAATTCCAAGTGTCGTTGTTGCTCACGTCCGCCGGGGGATTTTGCGCGCAGTGGCTGACGGTCAGGCTCACGGTGTGCATGCTTCCGGAGCCATACGCCGCGGGCGGGGCATAGGACACCGTTCCCGCGGACGGATCGTAGGCCGAGCCGATGTTCCCTATTCCGGAGCTCACCACCACCACGCCGTCCACGCTCATTTGAATACTGGACGGAACGATGCCGCTCTGGTTGTCGAAAATCTTCGCGGAAATGGTCGGATCATCGGAACCCGCGCTGCCGCCGATGGGCGAGGGTTGGGCGATGGAGGGCGCCGAGTTGTCCGGATCATTAACGGAGGGCGTAAACGTCCACGTTGAGGTCGCCTTGTAGCCCGCGTAGTCCCCCGCCTCGAGATAAACGCTGTAGGTCCCGGAATTTAAATCCGGCGCGCTTCCCGTCACGGTGTCGATCCAGACCACGTTGCCGCTGGCCGCGTCGTAGCTGAAATTGACCGTGGATCCGTTGACCTCCATGGTGATGACCGAGGGGCAGATGCCGCTGGTCGTGGTCGTGGAAACTCCCGGATCCGAGAGCGTCGCGGCCACGTAGGGCGCGCAGGTGCCGGCCGCGCCCTGGGGCGTTTCGCCGCTGATGACCGGAGGCGAGACGTCCAAAAGAACGTTCTCTATCGCCAGCGGAGACGTCAGGGTCCCCTTCACGGTTTGGGCCGTGATTTGATTGCTTCCCTCGACGAGATTTGAGGTCAGGCTGACCGCCGGAAAGGAAAAATCGCCGAAAGAGTCCGCGGCGACGCTGTCGAGAATGCCCGAGCCGCCCACGTAGAAATTCACCGTTCCGATGGGCTCGGTCTGTCCGACCATCAGCAGAGGCACGTTCGAGTCGGCCTCCATCTGCACGATATTCGCGGGATACGGCTTCACTAGGGAAATCGCCAGGGAGGCCTGCTGCTGCGGCGTCAAGGACTGGTAAAGGTACGCGTTGTTCGTGGGAGTGGAAACCAGGAGGCTCAAGATGGACTCGCTCGAAGGATCGCTGCCGGGCTGGAATTGCTCTAGGGAAATCAGGCTGGTCTGCGAGCAGACGATTTGCCCCTGATCGTAGACGTCCAGGGTCACCTGCTTGATGTGCGTGTCCGGCTGTTCGGCCACGATACGGCCGTTGGAAACGTAGGTGTCGTAATAGTCCCCGTCGCCGTTCTGATCGTAATACTTGATGTTGGGGTCGTATGCGTCCACGCCGTGCCCGTCATCCGTGAAAGGAATCAAATCCGAGGTCATGCCGTTATGATTGGCGTCCGTGGTGTCTCGGCGCATGAAAATAATGGACACCTTGAACCGGTCGAACCCCGCGGCGGACAGGGACGACTGTATGCCGTTGAGGACGGCGGTGTACGGATAGGCGGTCCACGGGCTTCCCGCTTTAATGAGGCCGTAAGCCGAGGAACTCGAATCCACGGCGAAAAGGTAGTAAAAGTCCATGTTCTTGAGCTGGTTCATCGAGGATTGCGCGAGCATCCCGCAGGTCATTTGCCGCCGCGCGGCCAAGGAAGCCTTCCCAAGATTGCCGATAAGGGAAATCAACGCCACCCCCACCATCGTCATGATAAGGGTGGCCAGGACGGTTTCTAGAAGTATAGACCCTCTTTTTCGCGTTTTTCGCGGCGGCGCCCGAGATTTCTTTTTTCTGGACACAACCAAAGTTTAGGCCCGAAACCGCCGGTTTTCAAGGACGAAAAGGGGTGATTTGCGTCACGGCAGGCCGGCGGGCCAATTCATGACCTCTTCCTGCCAAGACTGCCTGGCCAACTGGACACCGGTCACCATCATATTCTGAGCCGACGCATCGTTGTAGTAAACGGTCACGCCCGAATTCCAAGTCATGGTCGTGGTTCCCACGACGTAGAAGGCTCCGTAAATATTGCCGTTGCCGCCGCCGCCGCCGCCGTTCAAGATGCCGCCTACGTAGACGAGGCCGTTGAAGGCGATTTTGCTTCCCGGATAGGTTAGGCCGGTCGGGGCGTAGTTTGAGTCCAGTCCCGGGAACGAGGCCGGGGAGCCCGCGTCGAACGATTGGTAATGACTCCAATCGTTGCAATACTGCTTCCAGCCCAGCGGCGGGATATCCATGGTGGGCGAGCCCTTGCCGAAGGTTCCGTTGGGCAGGTTCAAATTGCCGGTGATGATGACGGAGCCCACGATATAGACTCCCGGCGAATTGATGCTTAAGCTGTGTCCGTCATCAATGTAATAGGTATCGCCGCTGGTGTCGTTGATATTCTTCCAGGTTTGATCGCTGGTGAAATAGCAGCTGCCGCCGACCCCGCCCGAAATAGGGCAGGGGACTTCGGCCTCCGCCGAGGACTTGTAGGCCGTGAAGTCAAGGGATGGCGCCGGCGGAATCTCGCTGGAATAGGAATGCCACTGGCAGCAGGACGGCGAATCGCAGTTGGGCGGCGCCGGATCCGAATCGAAGGGCGATATGCTCGACGCCGACCAAAACTGGGGGTAGCCGACCGCCGAGCCAAGCGTGATGGGCTGGGGACTCATGATGCCGCCCCATTCGACGTTGACGCCCCCGCTGATTTCAACGCTGCCGCCACCGTAAAGGGCCGTTCCGGAAAGGACCGCGTTGGCGTAGACCGCCTTGATGGTCCTCACTTCGCGCTTCAAGTCGTCGCGCCCGACGCTCAATACCGTGACCTCCTGGGTTTGCGGCCCGCTGGAGATGGAAATCGCGTACTCGCCGCCGCTCAAATCCGCGTAGGCGGCGTCGAATTGATAGCCGCTTAGGAGTTTGCCCTCCTGAAGATTTTCCCAGGTCTGCGTCGAGACGGTCATGGCCAGATATGCCTTCTCGATGCCCGCCTCGGCCAGATGAAACGCCGTAGTTTTTTCAGCCTGGGATTGGGTCCAGACGGCTTCCCGGCGGCTGTAAAACACCAGCAGCGGGACAAGAATCGCCGCGATGAGCAGGACCAAAACGGCGCCGACCAGCACCTGGCCCGGCTCGCGCCGCCGCATCAGTTCATGACCCTCACTTTCTCAATGGTCAATTCCAGGACTTTTTTCTGGCCGCGCTGGATGGTTTCCCCCATGGTCAAGGAAACGCTCACGATGGTCGGATTATCCGACTGCGGGAAGGTAAACGCGATGTACGACAGATGCTTGCTCATGACCGTGGTCGTATTGCCTATGACCTGCATCAATTCGTCGCCGCTCTGATAAAAAGACATACTGCGGCCACCGACCGTGGTGAAATCGATGCGCGAGTACGGTCCGCCGTTGGACGGAGTGCTGATGGTAATGGACAAATCCTGGGCTTGGCGAATATAGCGATTCATGGTGTCCAAGCATTGCCTGGCGTCGCGCTCTATGTCGTTGTTGGCCTGCGTCAGCTGATAAAAGTCGTTGAGGTGCATAAGCAGGTACGCGCCGGTGCTGGCAACGATGGCGACGATGGCCACGACGAGCATCATCTCGGCGAGGGTATACCCCAGCATCTTTCCCGTCCGGGCGCGCGTCATGGCAGCGAAAGTTCCTCCGTCGTCGTCTGGCTGGGCGTGACGGAAATTCCTGAATAACTTTTCTGGCTTACGGAAACTCCGGGACCGCTTACCGTGGGGATGTAGACCGCGATGTTGTAGGTGTAGCCGCCGCGAACAGGCAGGCTATAGGTCCCGTCCGACAGGCTGGAGGCCGAATAAATGGGCGTCTGCGCCGGGGAAGACGAAGCGGAAATCGAGGGCAGCGTGGGAGGAATCGCCACAGTGCTGGCTAAGATAAGAGCTCCCGACGTGACGACCGAGCCGTTATACGTCACGCTTCCGGCGATGGTTCCCATCGCGCCCGAAACCGTGAAGGTGCCGATGAACACAGTTTTTCCCTGCGCCGCGGCGGCCGTGATGCTGGTCGGGCTCGAGCTTTGTCCGGAATCCAGCGTCGGCTCGACCGTATAAGTCCCCGTCGGCAGCGTGATATAGAAGAGACCGGAGGCGCCGGTCGTGCCCGTGCCTCCCTGATTTCCCCCGACGTTGGCCGTGACGACCAAGTCCAGAAGCGGCGTGGTTCCCGTCGTAGCGTAGCCCTCCAGGACGCCGCCGGCACTCAACGAAAAGTCCTGGATTACAAATTCCCCGGCATCGACATAAAGGACATTGACGCCTTGGATGTACCCAGGATTAAAGTTAGGCGAGCTGGCCGGGTTGGCGACCACCGTCACGGCGCCGGTCGACACGGAGAAAAAATAATCGCCGTTGGCGCCCGTGATCTGCGAAGCCCCGGGCGCTTCAACAGCGATGTCGGACAAAGGATTGCCAAGCGCGTCAGTGACCTGCCCGGCCACGAAGCCTTCGGCGGAGGTGGAACTCAATATCGCGCTTTCGACGCCGGCCGCGGGCCAAGCCGGGGAAGTCACCGCGCTTGGGGCTCCCGCGCTTACCCCTTGCGCGACCGCGACCAGGGATATCTGCTGCGTGAAAATCCCGCTAGCGACGACCACCGTCCACGTCCCGGTGCTCACCCCGGAAAGAGCAAACGGAGCGTAGAGAAGATTGCCGCCGCCCAAATAAGCGGCCGAAGCCTGCACCGAGCTCGAGTTGGGGTCGCTCGCCGCCACGTAGGCGCCGACCGCGGGAACGCCGGTGATGATCGTAGCCGTGGAGGCCGAGGTTTCCGGCAAAACGGGGATGCCCGAAAAGCTCAACGAGGGATAGAGGAAATCGTTGGGATTGTCGTTGGAGTCGTAGGCGCGGCCATATTCCTGGACGTCGGCAAGAGAAACGACCGCCTCCGGACTGGACAGGCGCACGATCTCGTCCCCGACGGGAAAGCCGCCGCCTTGCTGGATACAGTCGGTTTCGCAGTAGCCGCTGGAGTGGGGGTTATGGCTGCCGTCGGTCCATCCCACCTCGTCCACCGGGTTCCCGGCCGAATCGGCCAGGATGACGGCGCCGCTGTGCCCGCTCTGCATGACGTTCATCGAAGACGGCGGGGTCCAGCCGGACGGAGTCGCCCCGCAGGCCGAGAGGATGTTTTGGCTCGGATCGTAGTAGGCATCCGCCACGTAGTTGACGCCTCCCACGGTAAACGTCGTGGTGTTGGCGATGACGTAGTAGCCGTAAGCCGGGATGGCCGCGGTGGATTCCACTAGGCCGATATCGGCGCAGTCGATGCTGTCGTAGAGGCTGAAAAACCCGAGCTTGAAAGCGGCCATGGGCTGCGGATATTGCGTCGGATTAAAAAGCTCGACATACTGCAGATCAAAGCCGTCGGCCTGGGGGCTGGAAACGACGACTTGGCTGATGACCACATTCGAACTGATCCAGGCGTTGCCGGCCACCGTTCCTGATGAAATAGGAGAGAGCGAAATCGTCGGGACCGTCGTGCCGTAGTTTTCCGGCGGCGCGTAAACGGCGGGCGCCGTGGCTATCGTATACCCCACGGAAGACGCCTCCACCGTGTAGGAGCCGTGGTAAAGGCTGAACGAATAATGCCCCGTGGAATCTGTTTGTCCCGTCAAAGCCGGGTTCTCTTCGAGCCGCACGATGGCGTCGGCGAGGCCCGCGCTCGTGACAGAGTCATCGACGTATCCGGAAAGGCTCGAATCCAGGGGGTTCACGTTGGGATTCTCGTCCAAGTTGCTCAGCGAGAAATGGCGGATGACGCTGCCGGCGTCCTGCCAGACGACGTCGATTACGATTTCCTTCATTCCCGTGTCCGGATAGGTGTTGGGAAGCGCCGACACATTGTTGTTGGTGACCTGCGCCATGGTGACGTAAGTGTAGCGCGTGAAGTTCATGCCTCCGATGGAAATCTGCTCCGGAGGATAGTTCGATGTGTCGTAAGTCATGCCGGCCGGATCCGTCGAAGCCGAGGTTGTAATGAGAAGCTCGTAATAGCTCAAGTTCTTGAGAGATTCGATCTTTTCCTGCGCCAAGTTCGTCGCCAGAGTCTGTCCTCTGGAAATATGAAGGGAGCGGCTGATTGCGGAAAAGGCCCCGATGAATCCCAAGGACCCAATGCCAAGAATCGCCACGGCCACCATGAGCTCGGTCAATGTCACGCCGCGCTCGTTGACGGACCGGTTTAGGAACATGATAAGAGTTTACGCCTAAAACCGCGCCATTTCAACGCGGGAATGGGGCGACTTTTGTCACGCGCGGACCGAGAGAAACTGCTCGGTCTTGGCTCTATCGTAGGCCACGGTCTTGGCGTTGAAATCGAAAGCGGCCATCACGTGGCTCTTGAGCCCGCCCTCCGCCGTCTTGTGCAGGCGCAGCTGGTAGGTCATGGAGTAAATCTCCCCGCGCACGCTTTCGACCTCGAGCCAAAGGGCGCGGTCGCCCCACGGCTTCATCGTTTCCGCCATGTCCGCGGCGTAGCGACGGTACTGAACGTCGTCCATGCGCGAGGTCACGGCCATGTTGAAAAGCAGGATGCCGGCCTCGTCCTCCGCGGGAATGTTCTTGGCCGCAAAGCGCGGCGCCAGGGCGGGCGCGCACTCCACCATCTGGATGAAGGAATCGTCGCCGCTCTGCCGCTGGCGCAGCTTATCGATGGCTTGGTCCAAGGCGCGGATGAGCGGCATCTGATCGGGCAGAAGGGCCGCGGTCAGCCAGCGGCGATGCGCGATGTCCTCGACGAGGAGCGGTTCGGCGTCAAGCCCCACGCGGGCCAGGACGCGATTGGACGCAAACCCCTTGGGCGGGGCGAAGAGGTCCGCGGCCAGGTTCAAGCCCGCGCCGGCGTTGACCTCCACCAGGTAATAGGGCAGGCGGCGAGTCTGGAAATACAGCATGGCGGGGCCCAGCCAGAGCCGCGCGCGCGCCTGGACGAAGCTGCGCCGCTCTCCGGTTCTGAGGCGATCGTAGAAGGAGGCCGGCGCGGCGGACAAGAATCGGCTCAGCGCCAAGCCGGGATCGGCCTCGTCGGTGCCGCCGCAGGACGGAAAATAGGGAATGAGCGGGCTCTTCGCGTCGCTCAAGACCTCGAAATGCACCGCCGCCAGGAACAGGGACCACGCCTCGGTCCAGGCCACGAAGCGCCGGCCCTGCCACGCCGCGGCGGTCTCCTTCCACCAGGACGGGTCTCCGGCGCGCAGCTCTTCCGAAAGCCGCCGGATCATGGCGGAGCTGACTGGGAGCCCCGGCAGCGCCATGGGCGCCCGCTCCAGCTGCTCCAAGAATTCCTGCTTGGTCATCGCAAGGCCCTTTCCATCCGCCGCCGTCACGCCTTGGCGATCGGCAGGGAAAACCGGAACGTCGCGCCCTTGCCCGGCCCCGGACTTTCCACCGTTATGGCGCCGCGGTGGGCCTCCACGATTTCCTTGGAAATCGCCAGGCCCAGGCCAAGGCGCCCGCCGTTGCCCGAGCCCTGGTAGAAGCTCTCAAAGATGCGGCTGAGCTCCGCCGGGGCGATGCCCTCGCCCGTGTCCGTGACCGCGAACGAAATCGCGCCTTTATCCCGGGCCACGCGCACGGTGATTTTGCCGCCGCGGGTGGTGTGGCGGATAGCGTTCTCAAGGAGATTGGTCAAAACCTGGGCCAGGCGCCTTTTGTCTGCCGAGACGGACGGAAGGCCCTCCTCGGCCTCGAGCGAAAACTCGATGCTCCGAGCCTGGGCGCGGGCCTGCGGTCCGGCGGAAACCTCCGCGGCCATGGCCGCGACGTCCACGGGCTCGAACTCCAGCCGGAACTTGCCCTGCTCGATGGCGGCCCAGTCCACCAAATCCGAGGCCAGGTGGGCGACCTGGTCGATGCTTCCCGAAATGGCGCCGATGCGCTTGGCCTGATCCGCATTGGGCTTCAAGCTTTCCGAAAGCAGATCGAAATTGGTCCGCAGGCTCATGAGCGCGTTGGCCAAGTCGTGGGAGGACATGGACATGAACTTCGACTTCATGTGGTTCAAATGGCTCAGCTCCTCGTTGGCTTTCTTCAAGTCGACGATGAGCCGGGCGTTTTCCTGGATGAGCCCCAGGCGCTCGAAGGCCCGGATGATGGAGTGCTTGAGCTTGTCGAACTCGACGGGCTTGGGGAAAAAATCGGTGACCGACTCGCGGATGGCCTCCGTCGCGGTGTCGAGAGACGCCTGGGCCGTAAGCATCAAAATCTGGCTCTCCCTGTTGAGCAGGCGGATTTCGCGGATGGCCTCGATGCCGGTCATGTCGGTCAGGTTGTAGTCCATCAGGATGACGCCGAAGAACTCCCGGCGCACGGCCTCGATGGCCGCGCCCCCGCTGGGCGCTTGGCTGACCGCGAAGCCGGCGACGTCCAAATTGTCGCAGAGGCTCTCCCGCATGTTGTCGTCATCGTCAACGATGAGAATTTTTCCTCCGCTCATGCCTTGGCGCTCCTGACCGCCGCGGCCACGGGAAGATAAAGCCGGAACACGGTGCCGCGCCCGGCCTCGCTCTCGACCTCCACGCGCCCCCGATGCCGGTCCATCACCTTGCGCACGACGGCCAGGCCCAATCCCGTGCCGCGGGCCTTGGTCGTGAAAAACGGCGTGAAAATCTTGTCCAGAACGTCGCGCGGCATCCCGGGGCCGCTGTCGGCGAGCTCCAGCAAGACCGCGTCCCTCGCGGACATGGCCGTGCGCACGCGGATGGCGCCGCTGGCGGGCATCACCTCGATGGCGTTGCCGATGATGTTGCGGATGGCCTGCTGCATCTCGGTCGTGTCGATGTCGACGGAAGGATTTTCCGCGCAGAAAACCTTGTCGATGCGAATGTGCGGCGGAAAAGGATAAACGGACAAGACGTCCTCAATCCAGGTGTTGATGGCCACGCGCTCGGGCTTGAGATCCCGCGAGCGCGAGTAGGTCAGGATTTCGTTGATGATGCCGTTGGCCTGCTGGATCTCGGATTCGATGATTTTAATATGCTTGGAGAGCTTGGGGTCTCCCTGCAGAACCTGGGCCAGCTTGGTCTTCAGGAAATAAACCGAGTTGTTGATGACCGCCAAAGGGTTTCTGATTTCGTGCCCAACCACCGAGGCCATCTGCCCCACCGCGGCCAGGCGCTCCTTCTTGATGAGCTCGTCCTGCGCGGCCTTCAACTCCCGCGTGCGCGCCTCGACGCGGGTCTCCAGGATTTTCGCGGACTTTTCCAGCTCCTGCTTGGCGTTGACCAGTTCGCCGGTTTTTTCCCGAAGCGACTCGCTCATGGTGGAGAACGTCTGCGCCAAGTCGCCTATTTCGTCGTTGGTCATGAGAATCTGCGGCAGATCCTCGAACTCGCCGCGGGAGAGCTTCTCCGCGGCCTCGCGCAGGAGCCGCAAAGGGTGCGTGATGTTGCTGGCCAGCGCCAGGGCCAGCAGGACCACGATCAAGACCACCCAGATGATGACTTTGAAAACCTGGGTTCTCATCTGCAGGGCGCTCTGGTAGGCGAGGTCCAGCGGCTCCTGGATGTAGACGATCCAGCCCAGATCCTTGACGTAGGCGTATGCGCCTAAAAGCTTCGTGCCGTCCGAGAGATGGATTTCGCCGCCGCCGGCGCCGTTGGACTGGGTGGAGACGATGCGCAGCACGTCGTCGGAGAGCCGCGCGTCGGGCTTGTAGACTTCCCTCGGATCGGAGTCGGCGATTAAAAATCCGTCCGGCGCCGCCACGGCCGCGCGCCGCCGGCCGGCGGACGGAAACTCCATCGCCAGCATGGAGGAAAGCCCGTTTAGGCTGATGGTGCCCGACAAGACGCCGACCGGGGACTGGCCCTGCGTCGGCATGATGGCCACGGCCACGCGCACGTCGGGATAGAGGCCCTGGAAGCGCTCCAGGCTCCCAATGTACTCCCCGCGGGACATGGCGGTGAGGAAGAAATCCTTCTGGCTCAAGTCCCTCTTCTGGGCCTCTCCGCCGGCGTAGCGGCTCAGGCGCAGGGTTTCCTGGCCCTGGGCGCTGGCGACCGAGAGCTCCAGGACCGCGGGATGGACGGCCAAAATTTTCTGCAAATACTGCCGCTGCTGGGCGGGATTCATGGACGAAAAGTCGCCCAGCGCCGCGGTCTCGGACAAGACTCCTTCGAAAGTGGAAACGTACTTGGACGCGGTATCGGCGAAGCCCACGGCCATCGAGACCTGCATGGCCAGGGTCTGCTTCTGGAGAGAGGCCTGCGAAATCTTGATTAGGTTATAGCAGACGAACCCCAGGGGGACCAGGGACGTGACCAAAAATCCGATGAGGATTTTATAGGCCAGCTTGCCGCGGCGCGCTCTATAAGCCATTGTTCCTCGGACATTGCGACGTCAAACCAAAAATCTAAGCGCGGGACCTTGAAAGCAGCTGCCGGATGCGGATGGAGAGCTCGGCCAAATCGAAGGGTTTGGTGAGGTACTCGTCGGCCCCCAAATCAAAGCCCTGGCGCTTCTCCTCGGAGGAGAGAAAGCGCCCGGTCATCATGATGAGGACCGTGCCCTTGGGCGCGCTCTTGCGCAGTTCCTGGCAAATCTGGAACCCGGAGGAATCGGGCAGCTGGATGTCCATGATGACCACCTGCGGGTTGAGTTTCTTGGCGGCGTCCAAGCCGGACTCGGCCGTGCCGGCTTGGTGGCAATCGAAGCCCTCCAATTCCAGCACCTCGGCGAGGCTTTCCCGCAGGTGCGCGTCGTCGTCGATAATCAAAAGCTTGGCTGATTCTGCGGCCATGTCACCTCCTGGAGTCCCCGCCCGGCGGGACGAGCTTGTAGCCCACGCACGGGATGGTCGTGATGAACTTCGCGGCACCGCCCAGCTTCTCCCGCAAGCGCCGGACGTGGACATCCACGGTGCGCGGCGAGCCGAAGTAGTTGTAGCCCCACACGCGCTCGATGAGATAGGGGCGGCTTAAAACGCGGTTGGCCGAGCTTAGGAAAACGTAAAGAAGGTCGAGTTCCTTCGAAGTCAGGGGGACTTTTTTTCCGGAAACGTGCAACGTATAGCTGGTGAGATTGAGCTCGATGGGGCCCATCTTGATGAGCTCCTCCGAGGTGGTGTCCTGGGTCCGGCGCAAGACGGATTTGATGCGGGCCACGCATTCGGCGATGTCCCAGCCCAAGGACAGGCACTCGTCGGCGCCGGCCTGGAAGAAAGCCAGCTTCACGGACGTCTTGTCGGCCGCCGCCGCGGAGCCGGAATTGGCGAAAACGGGGCGCTTCAAGGGAGCCGGATGGCTGTGCCCAAGAGAAACCTTCACCGGCGCGGGAGCCGCTGCCGGGGCCTCCGCGTGCTCCACGAGGGCCACGATGGGAATCTGCCGGTTGGGGCCGCGCGCGCGCAGGTTCTTCACGAAGGCCAGGCCGTCCTCGTCCGCCAGCCGCTGGCCGATGAGCAGGAGGTCGCAGCTCGCGTGCGAGAGTATTCCCTGAACTTCCTTGGCCCGCTGCAAAGTGGTGACCGCCATCCCGTTGGCTGAGAGCGCTTCCAGCAACGCCACCCCGCGGCCGGGTTCCCGCGAAGCGTAAACGACGTTGACTCTCATGAACTAGGCTTCGGTTCCCTCCTCGGTGTCCGCGGCCTCTCCCAGCTCCAACGTCAAGCCGGAGAGCCCGACGGCTCCCGAGAAAAAATTATAGAGAACGCAGACGACCAGAACCAGGGCGTCCATCAAGATCATGTAGAAGGCGGCGAAAAGGACGGCGGACAAAAGCCGCAGCGGCAGCCCCATGTCGGCGGCTCCGGAGTTGGGAATGATGACGAAGGTCAGAAGCCCGCCCAAAAGCCCCAAGGTCCCCAGCAGGGCGGAAAAAACCGGCCGGATGGCGGCGACGAGCGCGGCGCCCGCGATAATGCCGCCGACGATCATGATGACCGACTGTTCCTTGAGGAATCCTACGGCGCCGCAAATCACGCCGATGGCCACGGCCGTGGGGATCATGGGATGGATGATCCAATACGGATTCAAGCGTTTGACCTGGTAGTTCATAAGCACGCTCCTTGGCCGCTGCAGTTTCCCGCGGCTACCGTGGAAAGATTAACAGAACTAAGAGCAAAACGCAAGCAGGGCCCAGGCAGCGGCCCTTCGGGTTCGGCACGGATGCGGCTGGGGAAATTCTGATGGCATCTAGACGCGCATGCCGATGCGCTTGGGATCCAGGATGATGAGGGTGCGCCGGGTTTCCCCCTCGTTTTGAAGGTGGATGGCCTTGACGTGGCAGCTTTCGCCCCTGAAAACCGTGTCGCCTTCCACGATGCGGTTGGGCTGCTCCAGGGCGGCGCCCACCATCCGGAGCACCTCCTGCTGCTGGGTGTCGATGACGTCGAGCAAGTGCAGGCGGCCCGGCCCCGCCGGGGAAACGCTCGGAATGGGGAAGTTGGTGAAGAGCACCGCGTTGTCCTCGTCCACCACGATGGCCCGGCTGTCCTTGGAAACGACGGCGGTCAAGATGGCCTGCCACCAGTGGTTTTCCGCCTCGGCGCGCTGCTTGTCGCGAACGGAGCTTTGCGCCAGTTCGGCCTTGACCCTGGACAAAAACAGCCCCAAGGCCGCGGCCACCTCTCCTATTTCGTCCGGCCGCTGGGAGAACTTGACCTCCAGCGTCCTGAAGGAAATCGATTCCACGCCGTCGCGCAAATCCCTAAGCGGTGAAATGATGAAATGATGGAGAAAAAAATAGAGGCAAAATCCCAAAACGACCATGACCACCAGGGCCACGGCGGCGTATTTGCGCATGTCCTCGGAAATCACGGCGAAGGCGCCTTTCTGGTCGACCTGCATGTCCAGCACGCCCAGGACTTCCCCGTTGGCGGACAGGGGAATGGCGATGTCGAGCAGCGTTGAATCCGGAACCGGGATTTGCACCGGCTCCTTGGCGACGAGTGCCTCCTGGATGGCGTTGGTCGGCAGGGATACCTGCTTGTTGAAATCCCCCCACGTCATGGCGATCTTGGTCGGATCCTTATACCAGCGGACCTCGCCGTATTTATTGAGGTAGAGAAGGTCCGCAATCCGCTCGTCGTGCGCCATCTTAGTGATGATGTCGAGCTCGCTAAACGATATGGCCTCCTCGTTGCGCGCGAGACCTTTGGTCAGGGTGGGCGCGTAGAGGCGTGCCATGTCCACCGTGTCCTGGACGAGCTTTTGCTTGAAAATCTGCTGGAAAAGCCCGTAGGCCACGAAGCCGCCCAGAATCGCGGCATAGAGGCTGATGCCGGAGAACCACAGAACCCACTTGGAGGTCAGGCGCATGGCGTCAGCCCGCGGTCAAGGCCCGCCGCCGTACATCTGCTGGATGCGCTCCAGGCCCACCTCGGCGTCCGAATTGTTCGGATCAAGCTCCTTGGCGACGGAGAATTCTTGGCGCGCCTTGTCGTAATTGCCCTCGTTGTAATAAATCATGCCGGAAATGTAATGCTGCTCCGCGGCGTGCTTGGACTCCGCGGAGACCCCTCCGGGCGCCTGCGGCGCGGCCGCGGCGGCGGGCGAAGCGGAGGCGGCCTGCTGCTGGGCTTGCTGCTGGGCCTGCTGCTGCTTCTGCTTTTCGGCCGCCGCTTCCTCGGCTTTTTTCTGCGCCGCCTCCTTGGCGCGTTCGACCCTCGCCGCGGCGGCCTTTTTGGCCTCGACCTTGGCGAGCGCCGCCTGACGGATTCCCTCGCGCGCCCGCTCGATAAGCTGGGAGGCTATCGCCGGATCATAGCCGTAGCTCTCCGCCTTTTTCCACTCCGCGATGGCATCGTCGTAGCGGCCCGCATCGTAAAGCTGGCGTCCCAAAGACGCGTGCTGCTGGGCCATCTCGGAACGCAGCTCCATCATGAGCTTTCGCGCCTTCTCGTCTCCGGGCCCGTACTGCAGCACCTCATCGATCTTTTGCAAAGCTTGCTCCGTCTCGCCCTGGCCGTAGAGTTGAAGGGCTTCCTCGAGCTTCCCGTTGGCTTCCTGCTCGCGCAGCTGGGACTCGGCCTGGGCGATATCGGCCACCAGTCCGGGGTAGTCGGATTTCAAGACCAAGGCGGCGTACCATTGGTTCAAGGCGGCCTGCAGCTGCCGCTGCCGGTAGGCTTGCTCCCCGCGAAGGAAATGCTGCCGCGCCAAATCCCCGCGCACGCGGTCAAGCCAGTAGCGGGCCTTGAAATTCCAAGGGGAAAGCTTGGTCGCCTCGGTCCACGTTTCCTCCGCCTCCGTCAGCCTTCCCTGGCGGTAGAGGGTCATGCCCTCCTGGAACTTGTCCTGCACGAGCTGCTGCTGGGAAAAAAGCGGGTGGGCGCTTCCCTTGAGCTCGGTCGCCGCTTTCTGCAGCATGAACGCGTCGCTGTAGTAAGGATCGATGGAAAGAATCTCGCCGGTCAGCGACTGCGCTCCGCCGTAATCCCCCTTCCTGTACAGCCCGTAGGCGTTTTGGTAGACAATCTGGAGGGCGCTTTGGGTGATGCGGTCTTCTTCCAGCTTGATGGTCTGCAAATAGGCCTTCTTCTCATCATCGGAGCTGATCGTCCCCAGCTGGGTCTTGGACAAATCCAGGAACAGGCTGCCCAAGTTATGGGAACTCTCGCCCGCGCCCTGGGCCCGCAGAGGAAAAGAAACGGAATGAACGAAGAGGACAGAAAGCAACGGAATGAACAAAAAGCGGCGGAATGAACGAAGAGGAACGCAATGATGGGAAAGAAAGACGGCTCTGCCCTCTTCTTCCGTTTCCACCCGTTTTTTCCGTTCCATTCGCTTTTTCCCGTTCAGAAGCCCAGGCCTCCGCTGATGAGGGACTTAATCATGGGCGAGAGCATCATAATGAAGACCGTCGGAAAAATAAAGATGATGAGCGGAATGAGCATCTTCGTCGAGGCCTGCGCGGCCAGCTTCTCGGCGCGGGAGAGGCGCCTAAAGCGCATGTCAGAGGCATAGTTGCGCAGCAAATCAACCAGGCTCGTTCCCAGCTCGTCCGACTGGATGATGAGGCTCACGAAGGACCGGATTTCCTGGACTCCCGTCCGGCGCGCGAAGCGCGTCAGGGCGTCGCGCCGCGAGTAGCCCAGCGATACCTCGTCGAGCATGGTGCCTATCTCCATCTCGAGCGGCCCCCTCTTGGCCGAACTCTTGATGATGCGGTCGAACGCCGTCAGGTAATCAAGGCCCGCCTCGAGCGTCAGGGCGGCCAGGTCCACCAGCGGCGGAAAATCGCCCAAAATTTGGGTTTGCCGCTCCCGGACTTTCCGGTTGATGAACACGTCCGGAAAAATAAAGCCCAGGGCCACGAGCGCCGCGGAAATCACGACCGAACTGGTCCCAAACCACGCCGCGGCCCCGAACGCGAGCGCGCAAAGCTCCTTCAAATGGAGAATGTTGAGCGCGGAAGGCTTTTGCGGCCGGCCCAAGAGCAGGTGCATCTCCTCCAGCTTGGTCTCCAAGCTGGGAATTTTGAGGAGAAGGAAATCCAGCCGATCGACGATGGAGCCCTTGGGGTTGATGCGGCCGAAAACGGTCGAAACGTTGATGTCCTTTTTGGTCAACTGGGTCAAATCCGTCGCGGCGGCGTCCGGCTCGGGGCTCAGCCAATTGCGCAGGGCCATGAAAAATCCCCAGGCGCTGACGGCCGCCAAAAGTGTCAAGAAATAGTGGAACCAGGAGCCGCTCATATCTTGATGTCTCCCAGGCTGTTGATGATCTTCATCCCGATGCCGATCCAGACGGTGCAGAAAAGCAGGACGCCCACGCCCAGCGGCCTGAAGTAGAAGCTCTCCATGGGTCCGGGCTGGAACAGGAACATGATGATGAGCATGACCCAGGGCATGACGCCTACGATGATGCCCTGGATGCGCTGCTGGGCCGTCATGGCCGCGGTTTTTTCGACGAGCTTGGACTCCTCGCGGATAATCTCCACGATGCGGTCGAAAATCTTGGTCAGGTTTCCGCCCACCGAGCGCTGGATGACCACGGATTTGATGAGGTAGGACAAAAGGTAGCTCGGCACGCGCTCCTGGATGCCTTCCAGAGCTTTTTCCAGCGGCGTGCCCAACTGATAATTCTTGAGGCATAAGCCGAATTCCTCGGAGATGGGCGGCTGCATGTCCTTCTGGACCAGCTCCAGGCACTGCACCAAATCGATGCCGGACTTAAGGCCGTTGGACATCAAGATAATGGTGTCCATGAGCTGCTTCTCGCATTTGCTCGCCCGGCGAAAGCGCAGGTTGCGCAGAAGCCAGCCGGGCAGCGAAAGCCCGGCGTAAATCCCGAAGCCGGTGAAAATCATGAAGCCCCAGACATTGAAGGTCAGAAGCCCGATGAGGGCGCCAAACGCGATGGGCCCGCCCACCAAGTAGTTGACCTTGATGATCAGGAACTGCCTTTCGTATTCCCGCGTCCAATCCTTTGCCTTGGCCTTGTATTTCGCGATCCACTCGTCCAAGGCCTTCTCATTCATCGCTCCGGCCAGATATCCGGCCGCGAACATCATCAGAATGCCCAGGACCGAAAGCAAATAGGGGAGCGCGTTGTTCGCGGGAGCCGGCTTTCCTTCCAGCGCCAGGGCGGAAAATCCGCGCGGCGGCTCGTGCAGTATCTTGTAGGCGTCGTTGCTCAAGGCGCCGATGGCCATGACGCTCTGCCGGTAGCGCAGGAGTTGCGGCGGCAGGGCGGCCACGGCGGCGGTCTTGCCTTCCGCGGCCATCTTCGACAAGTCCACGGCCACGGGCGGATTCGGCGCCGAGGCCAGGGAGTCGAGCATGGCCCCCATTTCGGAATCGATGAGCCGCAGATCGGCCAGCAGCGGGCGGCCGCGGCCCTCCAAGGAATCATCGAGGTGGGCGCGGTAGAGCCGGTCGATGGCCATCTCCATGCGGATATGCTCGTCCGAATAGTCGCCGAGGAGCGCGGTCGGAGAGAGCATTTCCCCGCCGTCGGAAGGCGGCAGGGCCTTTCGCGTCGTCTCGTAAAAAGTGTAGAGCACGGCCACCGGCGCCTGCCACAAGTCCGCCTCGTTGAGGATGCCCTGCTCGGGATCGTTCCAGACCGGATGGTTGAGCATGGCGGAGAGAATCCGGTCTATCCACGCGGGCGTCTGCAGGGCTGGATCGCGGTTGGCGCTGAAGTAGTGGTAGAACTCCTGCATGTGCAGCTCGGCGCCGTTTTGCTGGCCGACCAGGTACTTGATGTCCGCGCGGCTAAAAATCTCCTGGGCCCCGCACAGCGCGGGAGCGAGCAGGAAGAAGAAGCCGGCGGCCAGAGCCGTGGCGCGCGCTCTCACGTCAGCAAGCCTCCCCCCTTGGGCCCGCCGACGCCCGCCGCCGGCGGCGCCTTGCCGGAAACTCCGGGCTTGGTCTCCCGGTAGACCGAGAGCGGAACCTCCAGCCCCTTAAGCTTGAACTCCTCCTGGAAAGTCGGGATGTAGCCGCAGCCCGAAAAATAGCCGATGCTCTGGCCCTGCTCGTTGACCGTGGTCTGGTGGAAGCGGAAAATGTCCCGCATGTTGATCTGCATTCCCTCGCGACCCGTGACCTCGGTGATGTAGGTGACCCGCCGTTTGCCGTCCGAAAAGCGCGTGAGCTGGATGAAGATGTTGACGGCGCTGGAAATCATCTCCACCAAGACGGACATGGGCAGCTCGGAGCCCGCCATCAAGCACATGGCCGAGAGGCGGGAGATGGCGTCCGAGGGCGAATTGGCGTGAAGCGTGGTGAGACTGCCTTCGTGGCCCGTGTTCATGGCCTGAAGCATGTCCAGCGCCTCGCCGCCGCGGCACTCGCCGACCACGATGCGGTCCGGGCGCATGCGCAGGCAGTTCTTGACCAAATCGCGGATGCTCACCTCACCCTTGCCCTCGATGTTGGCCGGGCGGCCCTCAAGTCGCACCCAGTGCTTTTTAGCCAGCCGCAGCTCGGCGGTGTCCTCGACCGTGATGATGCGCTCGCCGTCCGGGATGTAGTTGGAGAGCATATTAAGGAAGGTGGTTTTTCCGGTGCCGGTGCCGCCGGAAATAATGACGTTTTTACGCAATAAAACGCATTTTTCCAGGAAATCAATCATTTCCTGGGTGCATGAGCCGAAGGTAACGAGCTGGTTGGGCGTGTAGGGCTTGGCGGAAAAGCGCCGGATGGTCAAGGTCGGGCCCGAGACCGCCAAGGGCGCGATGATGGCGTTGACGCGGGAGCCGTCCTTCAAGCGCGCGTCGACCAACGGGACCGATTCGTCGATGCGCCGGCCAACGGGCGCCACGATGCGCTTGATGACCTGGATGACCTGCTCGTCGTTCCTAAAGCGCATGGGCAGAAGCACCAGCTGCCCTTGGCGCTCGATATAAATCTTGTCGGCCGCGATGACCATGATTTCATTCACGCTGGGGTCGCGCAGCAGGGACTGCAGGGGGCCTAGGCCCAGGATTTCATCCACCAACTCGCCGATGAACTGCTCCCGCTGCGCGCGAGACAGCGCCAGATTGCGCTCCTTTTGCATGAGCGCCTCGATGATCCCCGCGACCTTGGTCCGGTTCTCCTCGTTCTGGGTCTGATCGTCGGAAATGCGCACGTGCTCCGTTTCCATCGCCGCGACCACGCTTTTATGCATCTTGCCCTTAAGCTCATCCCAAAAAGCGGGGACGGCGCCGGAGACGGGAAGGCTAGCGGAAGGCTTGGCGGGCGCCGCCGATTCTCCGGCCGCCGGCGCCGCCGCGGACTTCCAGAGAAAATCCGCGGCTTGGCCGAACTCCTGGCCGGAAACCGCGGAGTCCCAGCTTTTGAGCCCGGGTTGGACCTGCAAGGTGCGGCCCAGGACCAGGCGCAGCTGCTTGACCCATTCACTCTGCAGCGATTCCACGACCAGGATTTTCTGGGTGTTCGCGCACTCCGGCAGGAGATCGTCCCAAGGCATGTACGCCAGCACGCGCTTGTTCATCGTGCTGAAAAACCGATCGACCTCCTTGGGCGAGAGCGCGCCCGGCAGATTGGCCTGATTGATGATGATCTCGAAGCGCTCCAAGGGGAAATGCAGGTTCTTGAACTCCCCGAACAGGGAATACGTCGCCTCGAAATGGGAGCGCTGCGGCAGGCAGGTCCAGAACACGAGGTCGGCCACGTCGAAGGCGAAAACCTGCATGGGGAGATACGGATCGACGTCCATGAACAAGTCGTACTCCTCGGACAAGGCGCCCAGGATATGCGCCGCGGCCTGTGGGGACAGCGCCATGATTTCCTGGCGCTTTTTCGCCAGCGGGAGCAGGCCCACTCCCCATTTGGTCATGGGAATGCGGCCGCGCAAGAGCCGGCCCACGCCGCCAGTGGAATTTTCCCCGATGATCGGCACGAGGCTCGCCAAGGACGGCGGCTCAAGAGCCATCTGGAAGCTCAGGTCGTCCCGGCAAAGAGGATCCATGTGCACGATGAGGACTTTCCGGTTCTGGCTGCCGGCCCAGGCCAAAGCGAGATTAAGGGCTAAAGTGCTCTTGCCCACGCCTTCGCGGGGTCCCGAGAACACTACGACGCGGCCCGGTCCCGCCTTGGGAGCCGCCGCGGTGCCGCCGAGTTCTGCCATAAAATCCCTACTTCACGATTTTCATGGTGATGAAAAGATAAAGGGAGTCCTCCGAATCGATGACGCTTTTATGGGTGAAAAGCCAGCCCAAAATCGGGATGCGCCCCAGGAAAGGAACGCGGGACGTTGAAACGTTCTTGGAGCTCGACTTCAAGCCGCCGATGACGATGGTGTCCCCGCTCTTGACCTCGACCGTGGACTTGATTTCCCGGTCGGTCACCGAGGGCACGGAGGTGTTGCCCACTTGGACCGTGTGGGAAAAGTCCGGCGCCTGATTGGTGACGTAGATAGCCGCCACGATGTCGCCCTTTTTATTCGGATCCAAAATCGGCTTGACGTCGAGCATGGTCACGACTTCCTTCAAATCCACGCCGACGCTTCCCGTCGCTCCGACCACCGGATAAGGAATTTTGCTGCCCACCTTGAAATCGGCCTGGCTTCCGGCCTGCACCACGACGCTCGGATTGGACAGCGTCTGCGCCTTGCCCTCGGTCGTCAGCATCGACAACGACGCCTGCAGCGCGGTCTGCCGGGCGAAATCGCCGATGGCGAAGATGCCGGTCGGAATCGCTTTTTCCGCGAAATTAATCCCGCTTCCAAACGGCGGCCAGGTCACGCCCATTTCGTTGTCCACCGATCCGGAAATTTCCACGAGATCCGCCGATATCTCGATAAGCGGCGTGGTATCCGGCTGGGCCTGCGCCCAAAGCCGGGCCGGGCGCCATAAAGCCAGCGCCAGCGCCGTCGCCGCGATCAGTTGTCGTCTCATGATGTCGCCCTGTTGCCGAAAAGTTCTAACGTCTTACGCTAAATCAATGCGAAAAAAGCTGCCGGAAGCTCGCCATTTGCATCGGGTGAAGCTCCACGTCTCCTTGGCCGCGCAAAATGACGGTCGTGTTTCCTTCCTTGCGGGAAAGCGCCAAATACTGGGCCTCGTCGGGATTAAGCGCCAAGCCGATGACGGCCTTTTGCGCCAGGACGCTGCCTTGCGCCTCGCTTCCGGACATCTTCTTGAACTGCGCCGCGTTCATGCCCTGGCCCATGTTGTCGCCCACGGAAAGGACCAGGATATCCTGCAAAATCGTCGCGGTCACCTGCTGCTCGCTGCCGTCCGCCATCTTCGCGTTGAAAGTCACCAGCACGTCCACGCGGTCGCCGGGCTTGATGAGCGGCTCCAATTCCGGATCGATGGGCAAAATGGCGCCGCGGTACCCCGGCGGGATCTTCACGGAAAGCCCCGCGTCCGGGGACATGACGCTCAGCTCCGACTGGGTGATTTGATCGCCCATGGGAATGCGCACGCGGGTGACTAGGTTGTCGATCATCTTGAGGTCCGCCGGGCTCTTGACCTCGAACGCGTCTTGGGCCATGTACTTGCGGGGAATCTCTATGGTGTCGACCATGCTTTCCTGCAGGACGGTCCGCTGCGGGATGTCGTAGCGCGCGACGATGACCTCGGCCATGGAGTACGCGTTGCTCAGCGCCCGCTCCTTGCTGGTCAGCACGATGAAGTAGATGAGCCCCGCGGCCATGGCGATGATGAACGGCAGCAAGACGTTTTTCTTATCCATAGTTTATTGCGGCAAAGGCTGCTCGATGGGCATACGCACGGTCGTGCTGATGGTCCGGTGGCCGCTCCCAATGGGCGTGGCCAGCAGAATGCTGCTGATCGGAAAAACCAGCGGAACCTCATAGGTTCCCGTCACCAGAAGATCGTAATTCTGGACCTGCGCCTGGTTGTCCTCGAGGGTCGCGAGGTCCTGCGACGCCACCGTCGCGCCCTTGATCATCCGGGACATGAAGGTCTGCAGCGTCGGCGTCACGTCCTGCGGCTGCCCCCCGTTGGGGCCTTCCGCGATCATGGCTCCGATGCGCGCGCACTCGTACGTCGCATGGTTAAGCATGATGACCCAGAACGCCAGATAGCCCATTTCCATGATGGTAAAGACGATGGTCAGGAAGACCGGGAGAATGAGGAGCACCTCCACCATCGCTTGCCCCCCATTGTCCCGACCCGACCCGCGCCTGCGTCTGTGCGTCACGGACCAAGCGCCGGCGCGTCATCCGCCGTTGGGATTGGCCAGATTGCCCGCCGCGCCGCTGATGGACTGGGATATCTGATTGAAGAGATTGGGCAGATACTTCTTGATCGCCACGCCGACGATCAAGGCTCCCGCGACGATGACGGACAGCAAAAGCAGATATTCGACCGTATTCTGCCCTTTTTCCCCGCGCGCCCGAGACAGCGCCCGCGTCAGCCTCAGCTTCATTTCGATCATGCCTCCTCCTAATTTGATGTTTTTTAACGCCGTTCAATAATAGGACGTCAAAATCTTGACTCCAGCGGCCTTGAAGAGCGTCCCCAACTGGCCCTGTAGGAAGCGGAACATGCCCGCGAAAAACAGAACCAGGGCCATGCTGATCAACAAATATTCCACTGTTGACTGTCCGCGCTCTTTTTTCCCGCGAATCTCCATGTCGCCATCCCTCTGGCAGTGTAACAGCGCCGTTTCTCATTGTCAAGATGTTCATGATTAAAAAACCATTAAAACTTAACGGTCATTGAAATTTGCTCGACCACTCCCAGAGCGCCGAACGGGACAAACGCGTAGTCTATTCCGAGTCCGTAGCCGAACGCCTCGGACGTGTACATCCCCAGCCCGAACGTAAAACCCGAGGTTTCGTTGAGGTGCAGGGTCTGCAGCGCCCCGTTGAAGCTTTGCCCCATGTTGTTGAGATTGGACCAGCCGGCGCGCAAGGTCAGTTGGGCCACTTCCAGGTACTGCTCCGGAATCTGGAATTCCGCGCCGATGCCCACGTGAGTATTATCATCGGCCGGCTTATTGACCTCGCAGCTCAGGGTCAAAAAATCGTTGAGCCGCCAACCCACGCCGCCGCGGACAATCGAGGACACGTCCGACATCCGCGCGCCCAAGTTCTGCGCGGCGAAGCCAAGAGAGAGCCGCTGGTTGGGCTGAAAAATGGCGCCCAAATCGCCCACCAAGCTGTCATGAACGGCCCCGGCGTTGTCCTCATGGACTTCCCGCAGCGTCGCTCCCAGAAAAAGACGCTCGTACCAGAATGACCGCGCGACCGCCACGCTGCCGAAACCGTCGTGGACCTGGACCGTGGAATTAGGCTGGGGAATGCCGTTTTGATCCCGGACGTCGAAATTACTATCGCTGATATAGGAGAAATTTCCGCCGACCACGGTGCGGCCGAAAGGCTGGACGTAAGCCATGTACACCGGCGTGTCAAGGCCTTGAACGTAGCTGAGATAAGAATACTGCAGTTCCCGCTCCTCGGCGCGCGCGATGCCGGCCGGGTTCCAAATCATGGCGTCGGCGCCCTCGGCGACGGCCACGAAGGCGTTGCCCAAGGCCATGGCGCGGGCCGAGCCTTGATTCAGATAAAGGAAGGCCGCGCCGCCCGTGCCCGCGGCGGGATTAATGGCATTCGCCCAAAGAGCTTTGCGCCCCCGAACAAGGAGCAGGCCCGCCGCGAAAAGCAAAGCTCGCCGTTTCATTGCAGGAGTATTTTCTTGACGGTCTGATAGACTTCCGCTCCGCCCAACGTCCCCTCTTCACGGATGACCGCGTAGTAGATGCCGCGCGCCACGGTCCGGCCGGCCTGGTTGGCCTTGTTCCAAACGAACGTCACCGGCCCGGCGTTATAGCTGGGCGCGGTATTGGGAAAGTCATGCGTGTAGACAAGCTCCCCGGCGATGTTGTAAATCCGCAAATGCGCGACGGCCTGCACCGGGAAGTATATCTGGAACGTCGCGGTCGGATAGTTGCCGGGCACGGGGTTGGGATAGACGAAGGTGTTCCCCTCGAAATCTCCCTGGGGATCGGCCGATGCGCCGCGCGTGACCGGAATCTCGCCGAAAGATTGGAAATCGTTGGCCAGAGCGCTCGGCACGAGGACGTTCCCCGTGATGTCGTCGATGGCGTTCATATCGGTCGAAGCCGAAATGGTGAATTCATAGTTGCCGTCGGGAACCTTGGAATAAGTCATATCCGTTCCATTCCAAACGGTCTGCGCCTGCGTCCGCGCCGGCTCGACGCCGACGATAAGCTTGATCAGGGAAATCGACGCGGGAGGCGTCGGGTTGCCGAAGGGATCAAAAGTTGTCCCCGGTTTGTAAATCTTGATGGCCACCTTCATCGGCTGGGAGACCTGATAGAAAATGGTGCCGCTGGGATGCGCCGCGTCCATGATGGTGGCGGCCTCGTCGTAGACCTGCAGAGGCTGATAGGCGACGGTGGCCTCGGCCGTGGACAAAGACAATTGGGAATTCTCGGAGGCAATGTCCTGCGCCAAGACCTCGACCGTGTAGAATCCGGGAGCGAGGTAATGGCCGCTGTCGTCCAAACCGTCCCAGACGTCGCTGATGGAAATGCCTCCGTCCCGTTCCTGGCCGGCAATCACGGTCCGAACGACGTTAAAAGGCGCGTTGGTGTTCAGAACCCGAATGGTCACCGAAGAGACGCGCGTCAGCGAGTAGTCGATGGTGTAGGGAGGCAGCTGCACCGTGGCCGCGGCGCTGGAGTTGAAGAGCTGCGGAATGGTGGGGTTGACGGCGAAGGTCGGGAAGCCCACGTATCCTCTTTGCACCGCCACCGTCCCCTCGATTTTATCCGTCGCGTACATAGCCGGCGTGGAGGTGGACTGCGCCACGAAATCGTAAACATAATCCCCATCAGGCACGGTCAGGCCGTTGATGTCCCGGCCGTTCCAATTCTCCGTCACGTGGAAGCGCCCCGCTCGGAAACCGTAGATGCTTATAATTGGAGCGACCTCGGCTCCGCCCGGGCCCACGACGTCCGCGCAGTTGCCGCCGACCAACTGCCCGCACGGCGGCCAATCGGTGCTCTGGTTTTTGAATATTGTGCCCGGAGGGTAGATGTTCCAAGCGACGTTCATGTTGTTGGAAAGCTGATACGTCAAGGACGCGACGTCTCCCGTGGTGCCGACCAGGAGCGGCTGCACTTGGACGTCGGTGATGCGGAACAAGTCCACGGGGAACATGACCGTCGTCGTCGTGACCTGCGCAGGGACGAAAGGATCGGAGGCCGCCAACTGCGCGATGTACACGCCTGAACTCACCACCTGGCCGTTGTCGCCCACGCCGTCCGACCAGGTTTCGGAAATTCCCGTGTTTCCCGGACGGATCTCGTTGTTGACCAAGGTTTTGACCACTTGGCCCAAGGAATTGATAATCACGAAATTCACGTTGGCCTCGCGCGACAAGGAGTAGTCGAACGTGAAGGGATCAATCCCGGTCACGGGCGGACTGGATCCCACGACCGTGGTAATCGGCGTGATTTGGCTGACTCCCACGTAGCCGCGCGAGATGGGAATAAAGCCGGTCTTGGCCACGGAAGTCCAGATGCGATCATCGCCCGGGCTTCCCGAAGTGCACGCCCCGCTTTGGCAGAATGGGAAGCCTTCCTGGGACGGCAAATCGGCGTACATGACGAAGACATAATCGCCGTCCGGCATGACCTGCTCGGAGTTGTTCAGGCCGTCCCAAAAGGTGACCACGGGCGTCCGGGAAATCTGCTGCGTCACGAAATGCTTGATGGGCGCGACCAAACTAACCGCATTGCCTCCGCTGCAGCCGCCGCTGGAGGGTTCGAAATCTTTGGGCGTCCCGATTCCGCCGACAGCGGGCTGCGAGTCCAAGGACACGCTGTTGACGTTGTTCAAGGATGAGCAGAACGTCGTCCCGGGCGGGTAAACGTCGACGTAGACCGTGGCCGGCTCGGTCAGCGTGTAGGTCAGCACGGCCAGGGAGGTGGAGCCCCCCAAAAGCGGCTGGACCTGGATGTCGGTGATTTGAAGAGGATCGAGGCTGATTTGAGATGTGGTCGCGTAGGAAAGATCCTGCCCGTATTGATCCACCGAATTGGACTGCAACGTCGCCAAATAGTTGCCGGGCGGCATTATCTGGCCGTTGTTGTCCCGTCCATCCCAGGCATCCCCGTCAGTCAAAGATCCATTGGGGACGCCTTCGCCGGGCTCCGGCAAGCCCGGAACAACGGATCGAATAATAGAGGCACTGGGCGGCTCCGAGATGTCAAGATAAAAAGACGCATCCTGAGATAGTCGGTAAGTGATGTTATATGGTTCCGCAGCTACGCCCGTAATTTTTCCAACAATCGTCGGAGTCGACTGGATCGCATGCACATCGTTCGCGTTAACCACAATCGGCTGTTGCGAAACGATATTATCCGTCTGCCCAGGTTGCTCTGAGTTGGCATCATAGGTGGAGCCCTGCGGATAAGCGCTTTGCGCGCTAACTTGGATGTTGCCTTGAGTTCCGACTTGGTTTGTCGTTACAGTCGCTCGGACGCCGTACTCTCCATCGGATCGTCCGAATCCACCCTGAATGTTGATGCTTCCATCCCAAATCACGCAGTAAGGCCCGAGAGGGCCCGTGCAGGCGGGATTCGTTTGCACCTGCGTTGAGTTAGTGGTCGTATCATAATAGTTAACGAAACCGACTTCGTTGCTGTTGCAGCCGCCGCCAGGGATAGTCCCAGGCGAGTTGATAAAAAACGTCCTAACCGGAGGGGTCGAGCTTGGGTCTAGGGGGTTTGAACCGTTTTGGTACTTAAAAATTTCAAATTCCAGTTGATCTATGCCGACTGGAGTGCTTTGCAGTCCGCTGTCGCTGTTGTTGTATCCGATGGACGCGCAAACAAAAACTTCGTTATTGCAAATATTGCTGGAACTAACGCCCACATTGAAAGGACCGCCGCCTGCTAAAGTGCTGCCATAGGTCGTCCCGCATTGTTGGGCATAGGAAGGCTGAGCGAATTGTATTTCCGGATCGTTAGAAATGTTCCCGAAGCCGCGTGAACCGCTGGTAAATGTATAACTGCTTACGTATGCGCCCGAACTAGTGCCAATGGTAATAGAAGACACGATGGTCGCATTGGCGTTTTCGATCGGGTCCTGGCTCGGTGGACCGATAAAATCGTCAGCATTAAAAAAAACGTTATTAACGGTAACGCCATTGCAAACGGACTGCGTCGTTCCGTTAATATCGGCATTAAAGCATGCTTGACATGCCGGAGGAGCTGCGGCTTGCCCGCCCGGGACATTGCAGCATGTCTGACAATTCAACGGCGGACAATAGAAATAAAGATTTCCGCTGGAATCAATCTGAGAAATGCAGTTTTTATTTACCTGATGCACGTACATCTGGTCGACATAGAGCTGGAACGCCGAGGCGGTGCGCGCGCAAATAATGAAGACGGCGCAGACGAGCGTCGCGCCGGAAAGATTGAAAAACTTCGTGAAACCCTGTTGTCGAGAGCTCATGTAAGCCTAAACCGTTGTCTTCCGGGCGATACTATACCCGAAATTCCGTTGCGCTTTTATTAACTGGCTATTAAAGGATTGTAAATTCCGCGGCGGGCAAACGCTTAATAGCGGAACTTCACGAAGCTGGGGGACGTCCGGCTTCCGGCCGGCGCGGCCAAAATCCAGAGCTGCCGCTGCCCGCCCATTTTCACCGCGGTCATGCCGATGACGTTTTCTCCCAAGTCATAGGACGCCCGCAGCGAAAAGGATCCGTCCTTGAAATCGTAAACGCCGAGCCTGCGGGTCTTGGAGTCGAAGTCCCATAGGCTGCCGGAAACCCACAGCAGGGACGTCGGAACCGCGCCGCCAAGCCCAAAGGATTGGACGCGCCCGTCCGCGCCGTAGCGATCCAGGGACCGGTTGGCCGCGTCATAGCACCAGATGGCCTTGCCGTCGTAAGCCATGGCCGTGGGCGCGGGACCCTCCGCGGGCAGCGTCGCGGCCACCACGCCCGGGTCCGAGGCCGCGACGCGAACGAGCCTGGCTTGGGCCGCGTCCGCGGTCCAGAGAGAATCGCCGGCGGAAACAATCGAGACCGGATGATAAGGAGGCTTGACGTTGGGCGCGAGAGTCGTCGGCGCCGCCTGCAAATCGAGCGGATTAAAGGCGTCCAACTCCCCGTTCCATTGCGAGACCCAAATTTTCGTGCCGTCGTAGGCCATCCCGGTGGGATTGGCCAGCGACGTCGGAACTTCCGCGACGGGCTGAAAATGAAAGGCCGAGTAGTATTTCCAAACCGGAATGGACGCCGCGGCGAGAACGGCCGCGGTCGCCAGGCCCGCCCAGATCCGCCGCGAGATCCGCCGTTTCTCTTGCGGCAGGCCCAGCAGCGCGACCGCGCGCAAAACGTTCTGGATTTTGGACGTGGTCTCGGTGGATTGGCGCAAGGTCTCCGCCATCTGGGACGCGAAGCGCAGATGATCTTCCTCTTTGGCCTTCAACTCCGCGTGCCAGCTCTGGCGCTCGCGACGCAGCTTGTCCTCCCAGGCGGAAAACTCGGTGCGCTGCGTCTCCCAGGTCGAGCGCTCCCGGTCCCAGAGCTCGCGCCACTGCGCCCGCTCTTCCTCCCAAATCTTGGAGAGCTCCTCGAAATGCCGCTGCGCCTCGTCCACTTTCTTCAACGCCTCGGAGCGCTCTTTTTCGGTTCCCTCGCGGACTTGCCGCTCGCGCAAAAGCTCGGCCAAAGTTTTTTCCAGCGCGTTTTTCGCTTCCTTGAGGCTTTGCGACAATTTTTCCACGTCGCTTTGCGTCCGCGCGGCGTCGTCTTGGCGCGTTTGCGCCAGGGATTCCATCGACTGCATCTGCGCCAAGTATTTTTCTTCTTTCTTTTCCCAACTTTTGCGCTCTTTCTTCCAGATGTCGGCCTCGCCCATCAGGCGATGCCGGGTCTGCTCCAAAAGGGCGCGCAGGCGCTTCTCGTCTTCCTCGTGGCGCTGCCGCTCTTCCTTGAGGCTCGACAGCGCGGCTTCAAGCCGGGCCTGGACGTCCAGGTAGCCTTCCAGGGAGCTTTCCTCGGCGCTCCGAACCTGCCGGCGCAAACCGGCGATTTCGTTTTCCAGAAGGCGCTGGCGTTCGCGCAGGGCCGAGACTTGCTTCTCCTTGGCCTCAAGCATCTCGGACCAGGCCAACGCCTCGCTGCGGTGCTTGCTGCGCAAAAGGGAAACGGTTTCCCACGCCGCGCTGGGAGCTTCGGGAAGGGCGGTCATCGAGGGGATATCGGAAACATCGGCGCCGGGAGATTGCGGCGCGCTCCGGGACACCTTGGCCCAGAGCCGCTCAATTTCCCCGCGCCACTCCGGCTGGGAGGACTCCTGCGGCGTTTCGCTCGCCATGAACCTTGGCAGTGTAACAGGAATTTCGCCCGGCGCAATGGCGAAAATGTTACAGCGGAGCTACCGGTTTTGCAGCAGCCGCACCAACTCCTGGTTGGCTTGGCTCAAATCCACGCCGGTTCCCTGGTATTGGCGGAGGAGGCTCTTCAAAACAAATTGTAGCAATGGTACTCGCACACGCCCAAGTCCAGGTGGCATTCACTGCGACTACAACCCCCACAGTTTCTGGGTATTGGCGAAGGACAAATTCTCGGCGGGTGCCCCCGCCCCGGTGGTGGCGGCGGTGGTGGCGGTGGCGGCGGTGGTGGCGGCGGCGGCGGCGGTGGCGGTGGCGGCGGTGGTGGTGGCGGCGGTGGCGGCGGTGGCGGCGGTGGTGGTGGTGGTGGCGGCGCGCCGCAGGTCAACGAGCAGCTCCCCGCGAATTGTTGGACGTTCCCGGCGATATCTTCACAGACTCCCCAGGTATCGTAGGGTGAAGAATCGGTGCTATTGGGACCCGCGGTCTTGCGCGCGGCCGAGGCCACGATGCAGGGCGCCGTCGGATCGTCCGCGCCGGCAAAGCTGTAAGGCAAATCGCCCCAATCCTGTTCGGTCAAGCACCCGCTGGTCACCAGCGCATTGGCGTTATCGCTGATGGGGCCCGTGAGAAACTGGCCGCCGTTGACGTGATTCATCCGGTTGCACGTCGCCAGCATTCCCACGACGGATGCGGCAAACTGCTGTTTAGAGATCTCTTCCGACTTGATGTATCTGGGCAAGGAAATCGCGGCCAGGACGCCGATGATGACGAGGACGACGAGCAACTCGGTCAGGGTGAAGCCCCGCAGCCGACGCATCTTCATCCTAAGAAGCATGATTTCTCTTCGCGGCGGGAATACGCGCGGCAGTGGCGGCGGTTGACGCCGGGCGGCGGAAGCCCTTGTCCTGCATGTAGAGCGTCATGACCGCCATGGCGTCCTGCGCGCGCCCGCTGGTGTTGTTATAAACCGCGACCAGCTCGTAGTCGTGGCTCTTGTATAAGGGAAGGCCCGACTCGCTGGAGTAGGAGCCAACTTCGGACAAGCCTATCGCATCGGCCCGCTCTTTCGCCCTCGCCGTCCAGAGCGTCTTGCCCGCGGTCAGGTCGCGCAGGGCCAGGCTCACCGCGAAAGGATGCAGATGCGCCTCGATGTAATGGACGCGCGTGTCAAAGGGCAGGTTCAGGAGATGGGTCGCCAAGGTGCGGTAGACGTGCCGGCCCGGCGGCACGGCGAAGTGTCCGGAGTAGCGCCGCCCCTGCGCGTCGGTGTAGACGCTGCCCATCATGGCGTTGGGCGCGTTTTGGCCGGGCGCGCAGGCCGCCGCGGCCTGGGCGGGAGTGGGGCGCGCCGCGCCGAAGACCTCCGGCCGCCCGTCGAGGCTCACCATGACGAAAGGGGAATCGGCGAAAAGGGGCTTCATCGGCCGCCCCGCGCCCTTGTCCGGCGCGAACTCGATGGTGATTTTGTGGCGGACGCGATAAGAGCCGGGATGGTTGAAGTTGAGCACCTGGGTCGCCACCGACAAGGGCTCGTCGGACATCAACGGCATGCCGTAACCGGGCGGAAAGCGCACGCTCAACTGCCCCTGCGAGAGGGTCGCGATGCGGATGCTGACGTTTTTCTTCCAGCCGAAGAGCGCGCGGTGGCGCGCCATGTCGGCGAAATCCAGGTTGGCATGGCACATGAAGTCCGCGGGCCTGGGCCTTTTGCCCCGCGGGCCCACCATTTCGGTTTTGAAGCCCGTAATCCAAAGGAGCCCCGGCGGCTTTTCCGCGTCGAGAACGACATCCCGGACGCTCGACGGGCCTTCCATGGACTTATAGAACCGATCGACGAGATAATCCCGGGACAAGACCACCTTGGTCGCCGCGCGGCCGAAGACGGCCGAAGACAGGGCGGCAAAAGCGAGGGCGCACGAAAAAAGGCCGCGACGGAAATGCCGCTTGGTCATCTTTTGCCTATGGCGCAGACAAAGTTTACCCCCCCCCGCCGCGAAAGTCAAGTAAAAAACCAGTAAACCAGCGAATGCCGGGAAATGCGTCGGCATCAGAGGCGGACTATCTGTTCTGCAGCAGCCGCACCAACTCCTGGTTGGCTTGGCTTAAATCCACGCCGGTTCCCTGGTATTGGCGGAGGATGCTTTTCAAGTCCTCGATGAGCGCGGAATCGGCCGCGCCCTGGCTCTTCATCTGCTGGTAGGCGCTCCAGTCCTTCTCGAAAAGAATCTGCGGGGTGTTTTTCTCGGCCGCGGATTTCTCCCGCAGGCGCTTCTCCTTATCCTGGATGCTTTGGAATTTTTGCAGGGAATCCTGATACTGCTGCTGCAGATCGCCCAGCCGCTTGCGCGCCTCGGCCTCGGAAATGGTCCGGTTCAGAAGCTGATTATCCAAGACCTTTATCTCGTCGCGCAGGGCATTAAGCTGCTGGGAGAGCTGCCACTGCTTGTTCTCCGCGGCTTCGAGCTCCCGCAGGAGAATGCCGCGGTAGTCCGTTTCATCCTTAAGCATGCGCTCGAACTCGGCCTCGGGGTCGGAGGCGCCGAAGCGCCAGGAGACAGACAGGGCGTTGCCCAGGCGCGCCGCGCCCTTCAAGGGAATGGTGAGCGCGTAATCCGCCTCGCCGCCCATGATTTTCCAGCCCAGACCCATGCTCCAGGTCTGATCCCTATCGCCGGCGCGAAGCCCGAGACGCGCGGCCACGGCGCCATGCCGCACGGTTTCCCACCAGCGCTCCAAGCCCGCGCCGGCGCTGGTTTCCTCGCGGTAGAGCCCCGAGGGGCCCTCGTGGGCGACGTCGAAAACGAAAGTCATGTCCCGGACCGATTCGGACACGCCGGCGCGCAAGTCCACCGGCGGCTTGACGCCCCCGACCCGGCCGCCGCTCAGGTTTAAAATCGAGACCCCAGCGGCATACTTGTCATGAAAGCGCTCAACGGCTCCCATGTCCAAGGCCACGGTCATATCCGAAGCCCCCCCGGTGGCGGCAGCCGCGTCCAAAAACTTGAGATTCCCGCCCGCCTCGAGATCATCCCCCGGCGCCTGCCACAGCCCCTGGGTCGCGTAGCTAAACTGGGTGGTCCGCTCCGAGGAATAATTGAGCGGGGCGTCGTAGATTTCCGAAAGTCCCAGCACGCCGACGCTCACCGGCGCGACGGCGACCAAATTGGCTTGGCTTTGATCCGTAAAGCCGGCCGGAAGGTTGAATTGCCGCAAGGCGTTCAAGGAAAGCGAAACGTGCCTGGCAAACGCGATGCCCGCGGGGTTGTAGAACACGGCGGCCGGATCGCCGGTCATCGCAGTGAAAGCGCCGCCCATGGCCACGGCTCGCGCGCTGAAGCCCTCGTCCTCGAAAGAAGCGTAAAGCGGAGATGCTAAGCCCAAAAAAAGCGCGGCTACGACGGCGGGGCGAATCATAGGAAGCCTCACGGATTATAAACTTTTGCCGGAGGAAAGCACAATGCGGTATTCGCCGGGGTCGGCGGCGAAGGCGGCCTCATACTGCGCCGAGGCCGCGGCAGGATCGAGGGATTGCGACAACCGCGCGGACAAATAGTGGGCGAAGCCGTAGCTGAGCCGGACGTCATGAACATAGGGATCGCGAAAGCCGCCAGGAGCGAAGCGCTGAACCGAGAAAACCCAAAAGGGATTTCTTCGCGCCGGGGATATGGCGCGCGCCGGCGCCGCGGGCGAACGCTCGACTTCCTGGCAGAGCCCCTCCGGCCGAAGAAAAAACGGATTTCCCATCAAGCCCAGCTCGGCGAGGCGGTCCTCGGAGAGGCCCGCGACGTAGACGGGGCGGTTTTTCATCCAGTCCGCGATTTCCGGCGCCAAATTTTGCTCCGTCGCATCGATGAAAATCCGGCCGCTTGAATCCGGGGAAGCCAACTCCAGATAATGCAGCCCGAACAAAGCCGTGTCTCCCCCCACCACGGCCGCGGAGCCGGGCGGCACGTCGCGGCGCAAATCCCTGGCGTAATCATAGGCCGAAAAATCGTTTCGATGAATGGCCGCGGCGGCGTTGGCGGCCAGAGGCCACGCGGCCAACAAGAGCGCGGCGGGCCAAACCGCGAAAGGCGCCCGCCGGCCCAGGCGTTCAAGGCCATAAGCGCAAAAGGCGCACAAGAATAGGCTGGGCGCGATAAAATCCGGAGCGAGCACGCCGCGGACCGTCCACTGGGAAAGATTAAAGCGCGTGGCCAGAAAATAAAGCGGCCCGAAAAATAGAAACCCCAGCGCCAAGCCCCGGAACCATTTCTTGTCGGCGCGCCATGACATCCAAACGCCGACCGAAGCCAGCAGCACCGCGGGCAGGCCGTTTTTACACAGGCCCTTGGCCAGATAGGCGATCAAATTTCCAGCCGCGGCCGGAGTCAGGGCAACGCTGTAGGGGCCGAAAAGCGTCAGCGTTCCATAAGAGGCCCGGCGCAGGACATCCCACGCCAAGCCCGCGTCATGAAGGCGAATCCAAAGAAAAAATTCCAAGCTCAACCCGAGGCCGCAAAAGGCGCAAAACCGCCCGAAATCGGGAAGCGCCGATCCGCCGAGGCTTCGGCGCTCTTCGCGCCAGAGCCAGAAAAGCGCCGGGGCAAAAAGCGCGAGGCTTTGGTGATTGACCAGACCCAGGCCGAAAAGAAGGCCGCTCAAGGATAACCGCTTGAGATGGGATTTTTCCTCGCCCTCGCAGAGCAGCAGCAAAAGCGTCAAAAGCAGCGCCTGGGCCGCGTACATCTCCTCGAGCAGACAGAATTTCCAAAAAAAAGCGCCGGAACCGAAGGCCAAGGACGCGCCCAAGGCCGCCGCGGTCGAGGCCGCTTGGCCCGTGCGTCGGCGCAAAAAAATAAAAAAACACGCCACCGCGCCGGCGCCGCAAAGCGCGGAGAGAACATTCAATCGGTAGGCCGGGTTGCCCAATGGAAAAGCTTCCAGCCAGGCCCGGCCCAAAACGGCGTAGAGCGGATAGCCCGGCGGATGCGCCACGGTCAAGCCCAAGGCCGCCGAGGCCAAGTCGGCGCTGTCCCGGGGCGCGATGGAGGGGTAGGCGCAAAACAAGTACAGCGCGAAGGCCCCAAAAAACAAGGAAACGGAAGGAACGGATGAGGCCGAAAAACGACGGAAAACTCCCGTTTCCTTCCATTCTTTCCGTTCCATCCGTTTTTTCCGTTCCCTTCCGTCAGCGCCGCGTCCAGGAGCGCACGGGCAGGCCCGGATCGCTCCGGGTGCGTCGCTCCACGGCGCCGGCCTTGAGCCGGTGCCACCCGACGCGCGCGATCATCGCGCCGTTGTCCGTGCACAGCCGCGGGCTCGGCATGGCCACCGTCAAGCCGTATTCCTTCCCGCGGAGAACGGAAAGTTCGCGCAGGCGGCTGTTCGCCGCGACGCCGCCGCCGATGACCACGGAGCGGACGCGGAACCTCCGGGCCGCGGCCATGGCCTTCGAGGCCAGCGTGTCCGCGACGGCTTCCTGGAACGACGCGCACACGTCGGCGATTTCGTCGGCGCTAAGCTTTTTCGATCCGCGGTCCCTCAGGCAATAAAGCACGGCGGTCTTCAAGCCCGCGAACGAAAAATCCCACGTGTCCGGCATGTAGGGCCTGGGCAGGCTCACGGCATCGGGATTTCCCTGCCGCGCCGCGCGATCGACCACGGGCCCGCCGGGATAGCCCAGGCCCAGCAGGCGGGCCACCTTGTCGTAAGCCTCGCCCGCCGCGTCATCCCGCGTGCGCCCCAAAACCCGGTAGCGCCCGGGGGCGCGGCACAAAAGCAAATCGGTATGCCCGCCGGAAACGATGAGCGCGATCAAGGGAAATTCCAGCCGGTTCTCGAACTCGGCGGCGAAGACGTGGGCTTCCAGGTGATTGACCGGAACCAGGGGAATGCCCTCCATAATCGAAATCGCCTGAGCCGCGACTTTGCCCACCAAAAGAGGTCCCAGCAGCCCCGGCCCGCGCGTGTAGGCCACGGCGTGAATTTTTTTGCCGCCGGCCTGGCGGCGCGCGGCGTCGATGACCGGATATATTCTCTGCAGATGGGCGCGGGCCGCGAGCTCCGGAACCACGCCGTTGAACTCCCGGTGCAGGGCGATTTGCGACGACACGACGTTTGAGAGCAGGCGGCCGTCTTCGAGAACCGCCGCCGCGGTCTCGTCGCAGGAAGTCTCGATTCCTAGAACGCGCATCGGCCCCTAGTTCCCCGCGGGCGCCGACAAGATTTGGTCGGCCTTGAGGATTTCCACCGCGCGATTAAGAGTCTCGTCTTGAACCATGTCCTTCCGGCTCACGTCGGGACGCGGCTTTTTGTCCTTGGCGTAAATCATATCCCACTGCGCGTAGAGCTCGGACTCGACGTCCTTGGGCACCGGCACGACGATGTCGGGGATAAGTCCGCCGCGGATGCCCTTGCCCTCGTCGCGCATCAAAGAGCGGCCCAACGGCGTGTAGTAGTGCGCCACCGTCAGGCGCAGGGCCGAGCCGTCGGCCAGCGGGATGACGGACTGCACGCTGAATTTCCCGTAGGTCCGCTCGCCCACGATGACGGCGCGATGGTAGTCCTGCAGCGCGCCGGAGACGATCTCGGCGGCGGACGCCGTGCCGCCGTTGACCAGGACGACCATCGGCAGCGCGGGAAAAGGCGCCGCGGTCTGGCTGCGGAAATCCTCGCGGCTTTGGGGATCCCGGCCCTGGGTGTAGACGATGAGGCGGCTGCCGCCGATGAACTCCGAGGCGACGTCGACGCCGGCGTCCAGGAGCCCGCCGGGGTTGTTGCGTAAATCGAGTACGAGACTCGTCATCCCCTGTTTTTTCAAGCCTTGCAGGGCTGAGAGCAAGTCCGGCCCGGTTTCCGCGCTAAATTCCGTAATCCGGGCGTAGCCGATGCTCTTATCCAGCATCCGGGGCTCTACGCTGCGAATTTTTACGATTTCGCGCGTCAATGGATAGTCCTTGGTCGTCCACGGCCCCTTCTCGTCCTCATCGGCCGAGCGCGCGATGCTCAAGGTCACCTTCGTGCCCGGATCGCCGCGCAGCTGCTTGAAGGCGCCATCGAACGTGATGTCCTTCGTGCTTTTCCCGTTGATGGCCGTGATGCGATCCCCGGGCAGAATTCCGGCCCGGTAGGCCGGCGTGCCCGGCAGCGGCGTCATGACGGTCAGCCAGTCGTCCTTCATGTAGATTCTGATTCCCACGCCGCCGAACTGCCCCTCGGTCTCGCTTTTCATGTCCTGGCTGGCTTCCGGATCCAGGAACTCGGAAAAGGGATCCAAGGTATCGACCATGCCTTCGGCCGCCCCGTAAATGAGTTTTTTTGCGTCCTGCGGCCGCACGTATTGAGATTGGACATACCCCAGCATGTCCACCAAAACTTTCAGCTCTTTGTAGGTCTCATCCTGCGGGGAAGACGCCGAAGCGGCGGGAACGGCCCCCGCCGCGGACGCCGTTAGAGCCAAAGCGGCGGCGATTATCCATGTCTTGCGCATGCTCCCTCCTTATATAAGCTTAATCAAGGCTTCTCAAGCCAATCAAGCGGGTTAAGCGCCTGCGTTCCCTGCCGGATCTCAAGATAAACGCTCCCAAGGCTGCCGCCGTCCAATGAACCGGCCCGGGCGATGACGTCTCCCGTTTTTACGGACTGCCCCTGGGATGCAAGCAACTGGCCCAGGTGGCCGTAGATGCTGAAGAAATTCCCGCCGTGATCCAAAATCAAGACCCGTCCGTAAGAACGAAAGCTTCCGGCATAAATGACCTGGGCGTCGCCCACAGCCGCGACCGGAACGTCCGGCTGCGTGGCGATAAGAATGCCGCGGCTGAGCATCCAAACCCCGGTCGCCGGATCGCGCCGGCGGCCGAACGCCTCCATAACGTGCCCCGCAGCCGGCCAGGGCAGCGAGTTTTTGGTGACGCTCCAGACCGATGGCAGCGCCCGCGGAAGGCGCTGGCTTTGCCGCAAGCGCCGAATCAAGCGGGTCAGGGCTTTAGCCGAAGCCTCAAGAGCTTTTTCCCGGGCCAAGGCCGCCGCTTTCTTCTGCTGCGTCGTCGCGATTTGGGCCAGCGTGTCTTGATATTGCGCGTCGGTTTTGCGGGCGCGCGCTTGAACCTGCTGCCTTTGGGTCAGGATGCGGCCTTCCTCCCGCTGCTTCTGCTTCTTGCCGAGCGCCTCGGCTTTATCAAGGCCGTTGAGCCGCTTCAAGACGGCGGCCTGCTCCATGACGGCGCGCTGGAGCAGAAGCTCCCGCCAAATGCCCAGCGATCCAAAGCGGCTGTTTTGATCCCATAAATCATCGGAGTAAGTCCGAAGCTCCGACCGCATTTCAGGCCGCCACAGGCCGGAAGCGCGGCCCACGGCCTGCAGGCGGCCTTCCAACAGCCGCCGATTGGCCCGAGCGGTGCGCAATTCGCGCTTGAGCCGGCCCATTTCATCGTTAATCTTGGCCCGGCTGTCTTCCAGGCTTTGGGTCTGGCGCGTCAAGGATTCCTCCATTTGCTGGTAAAGGACGATTTGCGCGCGGGCGGCTTTGAGCTCGCTTTGAATCTCATCAAGCTTGCGCTTCTTCGCGTCGAACCACGCGGAGGCCGGAGTCGGGAAGCTCCAAGCGGCCAGCAAGACCGCCGGCAACGCCGCCCCGCTCAGGAAGTTTCCGCGCACAGGGACCACCCCGCCAGCGCCAGGACCAGGACCAGTCCCGCTTGGCTTGCCCAGGAGGGCCACGACCACCAGGGGGCGATAAGCCTCAAGGGAGAAGCCGTCACCAGGGTCAAAATCGCCCCGCAAACGCAGCCCGCGGCGGCCACCAGGGCCGGAGCGACGGTGTGGAGCCTTTTTTCCAGATGATGCGGCGAAATCCAAAGAACGCAAAACGCCATCAAGACCACGAACGCCGCGCCGAATCCGAAGATCATGTCGATCCAATAGCCGTAAAATTGGGTTTGGAGAATCGCCTTGACCTCGCCGCTCTTATACCGGATGTCGGACCAATCCGAAATGGAGGACGCCGAGGAAATCCAGTCCGTGATCCGGCCGAACCCCTGCGGCGACAGGCGGACCTCGAACGCGGAGGGCAGGGGATTTTCTCCCAGCCAGGCGATTGAATCGACGAGTTGGGGGTCCTTCCTCTGCAAGCGGTCAAGCGCCTCTTTCTTGGAAACGTAGCGCACGTCCTCGACGTCCGGCAAGGCCAGGATATTGTCTTCCAGCGTTTTTTGGGCGTCAGCATCGACGTCCTGCGGCGGCACCAGAAGAACGACGAAGTCCGAGCGCAGCGAAGCCTCTATCTGCCCGCATTGGCCGCGCAGGAGAATCAAGGCTTCTCCACCCAGGCCTCCGGCCAAGCCGAGAAGAAACGCCAGCAGAAAGGACAACTTTTTCATGGTTTTCTTCCTATATCCTTAGGAGTCAAACCGTTTCCGTTGGTCATGGTTCCGGCTAAAAGCCGGCTAAAGAGAACACGAGAGCGAGCGCCGTCAGGCCAAAAAGCCCGGGCGAGCGCGCCGCGGCGTAAGAAAGAAATCCAGATATTCCGGGAGAGCGTCCCGCGGAGGCGCGGGAAATTGCCGGAGGCGGAACGGGAGTTACGCTCAGGACGTCCGCATCTCCCATCGCGACGGAGAGGCCGCGCAAGGGCAGGTCGCCCGAAACCATCAGCTCTTTATCTTTGGAACCCCGAACTGTCCGGTAGCCGATGGTCCGTCCGTAGGAAAATCCGCTTTCCATGCGCAGCCGCGGCAAGTCCGCCGCGATCACCCGGGCCGGATCCGCGCCCGCAGGAATGCGCAGCCCCACGATCATCCGGGCCGACGCCCCTGGAATCTTCAATAAGTCCGTCGCGGAAGACGGGCCGGGATTCCAGTCCACCCGGACGCGCGCGACGGAAGGGACGGAAAACAAATGCGGCACCTCGTTTCTCGGCAGCCATCCGACCACGGCGATTTTTCCGTTCATGCCGGCTCCCGGGACGCCCGCGGCGAATCCCGGCGCGGGTTTAAAACGAGCCGTGCTCGACAGGCTGGCCAACGCGTCGCGAAATTCTCCGGGATGCTTCTTCAAATCCAGGCTCAACGCCACCATCACCTGATTGGGGTGCGGATCGGCAGCCGGGGAAGGCGCGCCCGCGGCTTTCGGCGGAACGGATGCGGGGAGTCGACGGGCCCACAGGCCGCCGCCGTTTTCCGCGCTGCCCGAAGCGGACGACGGCGCCCCCCCTAAAATATGGGAGTCGTAATCCGCGCGGCCCATTTGCGCGGCCTGCCCCGTCGAAGCCGCCGCGGCCTTGCCCGCCGGCAGCTCCAGCGGCGAGAGCAGCCTTTGCAGCAACGACTTGCCTTCTTTTCCCGAAGAGGGCTGATTGCCCGTGCGCGCCGGATGGAAACCCGGGGTCGCGCTCGCCGCTTGGCCGTTTTGCGCGTTGACCAGGAAATCCTCAAGACTGCCGGCGGGCAGCGGCGGAGGCCCCGCCGGAGAAATGCCCTCCGCCTGCGCGGGAGCCCCCGCCGCAACGGGTTCGGCGGGAGCCGTCATGACCGAGGCCGGCACCGCCGCCGGAACTTCCGGCAGAGCCTGCGGCGCGGAGGGCGCCGCGGCGGCGGGCGGCGTTTTCGGCGAAGCCGCGAAGGACGGCAAAAATTTCGGCGCGAATGAACGGCGCATGGAGGCTCCGGGCAGAATTCGCGGCGCGGAGCTCTCCATGAAGTCGCCGATATCCGGAGAAAGTCCGGCTCCCGCGCCGCCGGGAACCAGAGCCTCGTTGGCGGCCGGAGAATTCGTCAAGACCGAGCCGGCTTCGGGGGCCTCCGCCGCCTCTTCCTGCGCGAAAACGCGCGGCGCGGCCGCGGCGAAAACAACAGCCGCGAGCGCGAAAAGGAGCGTCATTCGGCCCGTTTTCATGTCCAGTATGCTTTTCAAATTCATGATAGCAAATTGAAATTAATTTGAGCCCCGTACGTAAAAAGGATTGGACCGATTCTTTCAAAATCAGAAGCATCGTTTCTTGATGTGCTATAATGAAAAAACAAGGCGATTTTGTGGGCATCATCGTAGCGATTCCAAAAGAAACGGCGGCCGGAGAACATCGCGTAGCCCTTGTCCCGGAAGTCGCCGGCGCCCTGGTCAAAAAAGGCATCGCGGTTCTGGTGGAAGCCGGCGCGGGGGCTTCGTCCTACTATCCCGACGCCCTTTATTCCGCGGCCAAAGCCGAAATCGTCTCCTCCAGGCGGGCGCTCCTTGAGAAATCCTCGATTGTTCTCAAGGTCCAGCCCCCGACTCAAGAGGAAATCGCCTGGATGCGGCCCGGGACCGTGGTCGTCTCCTTCATCAACCCGAGCCGCAATTCCGAGATTGTCCGGCGCATGCGCGACGCCCAGATCACGGCTTTCGCCATGGAACTCATTCCCCGCATCACCCGGGCGCAGAGCATGGACGCGCTCTCCTCCCAGGCGACCGCGGCCGGATACAAGGCGGCGCTTTTAGCGGCCGAGCATTCCCCCAAATTTTTTCCCATGCTCACGACCGCGGCGGGGACCGTCCGCCCGGCCAAGGTTCTGGTCTTGGGCGCAGGCGTGGCCGGCCTCATGGCCATCGCGACCGCGCGCAGACTGGGCGCCGTGGTGGAGGCCTACGACGTGCGGCGCGCGGCCGGCGAGCACGTGCGCGCCTTGGGGGCGAAATTTCTCGAGCTCGCGCTTAACGCCGAGGCTTCAGGCGGCTATGCTCGGGATCTCACCGCCGAGGAGAAAGCCCAGGAGAGGGCGATGGTCGCCGAGGCCGTCGCTCGCGCGGACGCCGTCATCACCACCGCCAACATCCCCGGCCGCAAGGCGCCGAGGCTCATCGATCGCGAAATGGCTTCGCGCATGCAGCCGGGCTCGGTCATCGTGGATTTAGCCGCGGAGTCGGGCGGCAACTGCGAGCTCACCCAGCCCGGAAAAACCGCGATCGTGGGCGGCGTCATCGTGCTGGGGCCGGAAAACATCCCTTCCCAAATTCCTTTTCATTCCAGCCGGCTCTACGCTAAAAACCAGCAGGCGTTCCTTGAGCTTCTCATCGGCAAGGACGGCGCTCTCAACGAAAATTTCAGCGACGAGATTCTCGCCGCGGCGCTGCTCGTTCACCAAGGCCGTGTCGCACACGAACCTACGCGGGAATTAGTGGAAACGGCATGATTACCGGGATGTGGGCATCTTTAACCATCGTCATCTTGGCCGCTTTCACCGGCTACGAGGTCATCAGTCGCGTGCCGGTCATGCTCCACACGCCGCTCATGAGCGGATCCAATTTTATCCACGGCATCGTGCTGGTGGGCGCCATGATCGCCCTTGGACACGCTCGCACGCCGCTGGAGCAGGCGGTGGGATTTGTCGCCGTGGCCCTGGCCGCGGCCAACGTCGCTGGAGGATACGTCGTCACCGATAGGATTCTGCGCATGTTCTGCAAGGCCAAGGAGTAGAGCCCGGTGTCCGCCTCTATCCTCATCGAACCCGTTTACCTCTTAGCCTGCGTTTCCTTCATCCTGGCGCTAAAACGAATGAGCCGGCCGCAAACTGCGGCCAGCGGCATGGTCTTCGCCGGCCTGGCGATGGCCGCCGCCATCGCCGTCACCTTCGCCATTCCGGGAATGCGGAACTTCGCGCTCATGGCCGTCGCCATGGCCCTGGGCGGCGGCGCGGCCTATTACGCGGCGAAAAAAGTCGCCATGACGGGAATGCCCCAAATGGTCGCCATCTACAACGGCATGGGCGGCGGCGCCGCCGGAGCCATCGGCGCCCTGGAACTCCTGCGCGGCGCGACCGGAGTCGCGGGGGCGTTTTCGGCCGCGGGCGGCATCATCGGCGCCGTTTCCATTTCAGGGAGCGTCATCGCGTTTCTGAAGCTGCAGGGCTGGATGCGCGAGAAGGCCATCGTCTACCCCCTGCAAAAGGCCTCCAATTTGGTTCTTCTGGCGGCGGCCGTGGCCGCGGGCGCCTTCTGCGCGATTCATCCCTCCCGCGAAATTTTGACCGTCTTCTTCCTGCTCTCGACCGCCTTTGGGTTCCTCATGACTGTCCCCATCGGGGGCGCGGACATGCCCGTGGTCATTTCCTTATATAACGCGCTGACCGGCGTGGCCGTGGCCATGGACGGGTTCGCCATAGGCAACTTCGCCATGATGATAGCCGGAACTTTGGTCGGAGCGGCGGGCTCGCTCCTGACCCTGCTCATGGCCAAGGCCATGAACCGCTCCATTCCCAGCATTCTTTTCGGCGGCTTCGGCGCGACGGAGCAGGACTCGGGCGACATCGCGGGAAGCCTCAAGTCCATCGAGCCGTCCGACGCGGCCTTGATGCTGGGCTACGCCGGAAAAGTCATCGTCATCCCCGGCTATGGCCTGGCCGTGGCGCAGGCCCAGCAGAAGGTCAAGGAACTCATGGACGCGCTGGAGGCCAAGGGCGTCACGGTCAAGTTCGGCATCCACCCCGTCGCCGGGCGCATGCCGGGGCACATGGACGTCCTCTTGGCCGAGGCCAAGGTTCCCTACGACCATCTTTTCGACCGCGATGAGATCAACGCGGAATTTTCCAACGCTGACGTGGCCCTGGTCATCGGCGCCAACGACGTCGTCAATCCTTCCGCGCACCGCGCCGGCAGCCCGCTCTACGGGATGCCCATACTGGACGCCGAGCAGGCCAAGAACGTCATCGTCCTGAAGCGCGGAAAGGGCAGGGGCTTCGCCGGCATCGAGAACGAGCTCTTCTACAAGGACAACACCCGGATGCTCTACGGCGACGCCCAGGAAAGCGTCTCCAAGCTCATCCAGGCGCTCAAAGACGTTTAACCTGCCGCCCCGCGATAAAAATTCAGGCCTTGCTTTTTTTAGGTATTGGGGGCAAACTTCATTGGCATGCCGCTGAGAAAATCGCGCCGATCGGCCGCGTGGTTCGTTTTGTTTGCGCTCCTGGCGCAAGCCCCCTCCCGGCGAAGCGCGGCGGACGAAGTCGAGGACGCCCAAATGCAGGCGGCCTTCGCGCAGGCGGCCGCGGCCTACCGCGCCTCGGCCGCGGACCCCGATGCCGCGGCGCAGGCTTTCCAAAATTTCATCTCCAATTATCCGCGCGGCGCCAGGACCGCCGACGCCTATTTTGCCATCGGGGAAAGCCTCTTTGAGTCCGCCCTTGACGAGGCCCGGCAGGAGCAGTCCCCGCTGGCCGGCGGCCCTGCCTTCGAAAGCCTGCCCGACTCAAGCATCCGGAACCTTAACGCCGCGAAAAAAAATTATTCCAAGGCGCTCGACAAAGCGCCGGATGACGCCCTGCGCGCCAGCGCGGCGTACCGCCTGGGAGAAATCGCCTACGATTTGCAGGATTGGAAAGAGGCGGAAAAAAGATTCTCGGACGTGACGGATCAGTGGCCCCGAAGCTACGCCGCGCCGTTGGCGTTCCTGGGCCTGGCCGACGCGGATTTGGCCCAGCAGGATTTCGCCGGCGCGGCCAAGGCCGTGGAAGGCATCGCGGAAGCCGCGCCGAGCTTCATGGACAACCAGGGCGTTTCCTTCGTCCAAGGAATCCTGGCCCTGCACGCGGGAGACTACGCTCGGGCCGAGAAACTGCTTTCGAAAAATCAGGATCCGCGGGCCCGCTACTATCTCGGCCGCACCTATCTGCTTTGGAAAAAACCTCTTTTGGCCGCGCGGATTTTTGAGGATATCTCGCGGAACTCCGCGAACGCGAGCCTGCGGGAGGCCGCCTCGTTCTACCTGGGCGACTCATTCTTCGTCTCCGGCGATTACGACGGCGCCATCGTGAAGTACCAGGATTTCGTGCAAAAATATCCTTTCTCGCGGTTCAAGACGGCCGCCCTTTACCGCATCGGCGGCGCGGCCTTCGAGAAAGGGGATTACGGGCAGGCGCGTCTTTCCTTCGGTTCCCTGATTTCCCAGAATCCGGATGATTTCTACGCGGCCTACGCCCGGTATTTCATCGGCGAGTCCTACCTCGCCGACGGAGACTTCCGCCAGGCGCTTTTCGCTTATTCCGATCTTTATTCCAGCCGCGGGAATCTGCTCAAGCCCGAGGCCCTCTACCGTCTGGCCTGGACCGAGCAGTCCCTGGGAGACCACAGCCGGGCGGCGCAAAGCGGCCAAGATTTCGTCACGCTCTATTCCACCAATCCGCTGGCCAACAATATTTCCATGATTGAGGCCCAGAGCCTGGTTGAGCTTAAGCGCTATCCTGACGCGTTGGCGGCCTATCAACGCGTCGTGGACTCCGCGCCGGGCTCTGATGTCGCCGAGGAAGCGCTTTTCTTGATGCTGAAGCTCCAGTACGACCGGAAAGATTACGGCTCCATCGTGACTTCCTACCAGTTCCTCCTCGATCAACTCCCCCAGTCAAGCTCCGACTGGAGAAGTCTCTCGCGCCTCATCGTGGCGGAGGCCTATCTCCGCCAAGGCCGGCTCGACGAGGCGCGCAGCCGCTACGCCATGATCGTCAAGGTCTACCCGAACAGCCCCGCGGCGGTCTACGCGCAGGACGGTTTGGCGTGGTGCGACGAGCTTTCAGGACGCGAGGAGCAGGCCGTCGCGGACAGGCGGCAGCTCCAGAGCATGCTCAGTTCCTCGACGTCCACCTTGGCCGCGGTGAACAACCTGGGCATCGCGGACAGCCTCTACGCTCAAAAAGATTACAACGACGCCGTCAATCTCTACCAGGGCTTCGCCTCCGCGCACCCGAATTCGCCCGCTCTGCCCGAGGCGCTTTACCGGGCCGGCATTTCCCTCTACCACCTGGGCTATTACAGCGACGCCGTTAAAACTTGGCAGCAGCTCTTGAGCCAGGCGCCCGATTCGCCCGAGGCCAAAAAGGCGTCCCTCAATCTGGCGGACACTCTTTTTCGGGCCCAGAAATATCCGGACGCCCAAAAGGCCTATCAGGATATTCTCGGCCGCTGGCCCGCGGACTCCTCGGCCGGCCTTTGCTACCTGAGGCTGGCCCAAATCGCCTACCAAACCGGAGACGACGACGGCGCGCTCGCCCAGGCGAAGGCCCTTTTGACCAACGCGCCGCAATCCGGCCAAATCTCGCAAGCCCTGGACCTGGCCGAAGCGGTCTTCGACCGCGACGCGAAAGAGAACTTCCGCGATTTTTACGCCGGGCTTCTTCAGAACAACCCGCAAAGCCCGGCCGCCGCGGCCGTGGATTTTCGCCTGGCCAGCCGCCTTTACGCGGCCAAGGATTACGCGGACGCCGCCAAGGAATTCGAGAATTTCAGCGTGAACTACACGGACGATTCCCGGCTACCCAAGGCGCAAATCTTCCTGGGCGAGTGCTATTTCAACCTGGGAAACTACGCGGACGCCGCATCGGCCTACGAGCGCTTCGCCCAAAACTTTCCCCAGGACAAGGACGCCCCGCTCGCGCTGTTCAAAGCGGGGATATCCCACTACAATCTAAAGGAATACAATAAAGCGGCCGCGGCCTATGAAAAACTATTGTCCGCTTTCCCCTCTGCTCCATACGCGAAATCGGCCCTCTACAACTTGGCGCTGGCCTACAAGGACGCCGGCAACGCCGACCGCGCGGAGGAAATCTACGCGGAATACCTCAAATCCTCTCCCGGAACGGCGCAAAGCCAGCAGGCGCTCTGGGACGTTTTCTCGATTGAGAAGAACCGCAAAAATTACCCCGCCGCGCTTAAAACTTTGCAGGAAATTACCGCCGCGTCCGCGCCCGGAAGCGACGCCCTCATCGAGGCTTCCTACCGCATCGGCTCTGTTAAGGAAAAGATGGGCGACGAGGCCGGCGCGCAGCAGGCTTGGGAAGCCATGCTCCCGCTGCGGCCCGCCTCCTCTCCCTACAGGCTCCAGGCCCTCATCAATCTCTCGAAAATTTACGAGAAAAGCTCGGATTGGGCCCATGCCCTCTCGATCTATCGGGATTTGGCGCAGAACGCCGATTCCCCGGCCGTGATTCAAGCGGCGAAGCAGCGAATCGAACAAATACAATCCATGAACGATTCCGCCTCATCGAAACCAGGAAAGACCCCATGAAAAAACTATTCTCCGTCGCGCTTTCAGCTATCATCGTCGCGGCGCCCGCGTTCGCGGCGCCCCATAATTCCCAAGGCAGCGCCCCGCTGGCCATCAAAGCCGCGCCCGACGCGGTCTACTTCTCCCCCAACGGCGACGGCATCCTGGACACCGCCATTTTCCACCTGGCCGTCTCGGCCCCGCAAAACGTCTCGCAATGGAGCTTCACCATCACCGACGCGCTCGGGCAGGAGATTAAAAAATTTTCCGGCCAAGGCGCGCCGCCCTCGGTGCTGGAGTGGGCCGGCAAGGACGAGAACAACGAGATTATCGCCGACGGCATCTACTTCTACACTCTGAGCGTCACGACGCTGGCTGGAGAAAATGTCGTGATGCCGGCCAAGCAGGTCATCTGCAGCCGCCAGCCTCCGTTCGCCCAGGTCCGGGTCGAGCCGGATATTTTTTCGCCGGAGGAAGGCAGCGCCAAGCCGGTCGCCCATTTCAATCTCCAGGCCAGCGATCCCTACGGGATGAACAGCTGGCTGCTGCGCATTATTGGAAACTCAGCGATTAAATCCTTCTTCGGCAAGGGCATGCCGCCGGCTAAAATAGACTGGCACGGCCTCACCGACACCGGAGACCCGGCGCCCAACGGCCCATACTCCTTCACCTTGGCCGTGCGCGACTTGGCGGGCAACACCACCATCACCTCCCCGCAAACCGTGACCATCGACCGCACCGAGCCGACCATGCAAATCACGGCTAATCCCTCCATTTTTTCGCCGGGCGGCAGCGGCGCCAGCGCGTCCGTCGCTTTCGATATTCAGCCGCCGCCGGGCCACAAGATCATCGAAACCTGGAAACTTTCCATTAAGAATAAGGAGGGGCAGATTGTCCGAACCTTCGCGGGCGCGGGCGAGCCGCCCCTGCAGATTCCCTGGGACGGCAGCGGCGCGGACGGTAAAATACTTCCGGACGGAGCCTATACCTATTCCCTTCTGAGCTCCGACCAAGCCGGCAACAGCGCCCTGACCATTCCCAAGACCGCCATCATCGACACCAAGCCGCCGCAGGTTTCCATCGCCTTGAAGCCCTGGCTTATCTCGCCTAATGGAGACGGGTTCAACGACAGCGGCGTCTTTGCCGTTTCGGCGAAGGACGAAAACGGCGTCGCCGGCTACGCTCTGGAAATCCGCGATGACGCCGGAAACTTAAAGCGCGCCTTCCGCGGCCAAGGAACGCCGCCTCACGAGATTGAGTGGGCCGGGCAGGACGATTCCGGAAACCAGCTTCCCGACGCAAAATACACCTACACCTTGACCGCCGTCGACGCCGCGGGCAACAAAGCCGTCACCGCGCCTCAGACCGCGCAAATAGACACCACGCCGCCGGTCGTGCAAATCGCGGTCTCCCCGACATTGATTTCACCCAGCGGCGATCAAAAGCAGGCCAACTTCCAAATCGGCGAGCAGGACGCCTCGGACGTGGATGCATGGACGCTGACCATCAGCGATTCCAAGGGCAAGGCGGTGCGGAAATTCTCGGGCCAGGGCGCTTTAAACGGCGAACTGGGATGGGATGGGACCTCCGATTCCGGCGCGATGGTTCCGGACGGAGACTACTCCTGCGTTTTCTGGACCCAGGACGTGGCCCATAACGCGATAACGCTCTCCCCCAAGATGGTCACGGTCGGCGCGGGGCTGCCGCAGGTTTCCGCGCAGCCGAGCCTTCCCGATTTCTCGCCCAATGCCGACGGGATCATGGACGCCGTATCTTTCGCGCTCGGCGCTCATTCCTTCAATAAAATCTCGAGCTGGACCCTGGACATCGTGGACGCCAGCGACATTCGCATCCGCGAATTCTCCGGCCAGGGGCAGCCCCCGGCGTCCCTGCTTTGGGGCGGAGAGCGGGATGATAAAAGCGTCGCTTCAGACGGGATATACCGGTATGTCTTCGGCGTCGTGGACTTGGCCGGCAACCGCAACTCCACCGCGCCCGAGCCCATTCAAGTCGACAACACGCCGCCCGAAATCAACGCAAAGGCCGCGCCCATTCTTTTCGCCCCCAAAGGCACGATTAATCAAACGAACTTCGCCCTTTCCTACAAGGACGCGAGTCCGGTCGGAACCTGGACGCTCAATATCAAGAACGACAAGGGACGCGTCGTCCGCGCGTTTTCCGGCAGCGGCTCCATCCCCGCGCAACTGCCCTGGCGCGGGAAAGACACCGCGGGGAAAATCGTGCCCGACGGCTCGTACACCTACAACTTGAGCGTGGCGGACTCGGTCGGAAATAAATCCGTCCTGCCCGATCAAATCGTGCGGGTCGTGGACGCGCCTCCCCAGCTCACGCTTTCCGTCCAGCCCGCCATTTTCGCCCCCAACGCAGACACGTCCAACGACCGGGCGTTCTTCAGCGACACGGCCCGCTCCGCGGCCAATATCGCATCCTGGGGGCTCTCCGTCGCCGACGCGGAAAACAATAGCGTGGTCTGGAAAACTTCCGGGCAGGGATACCCGCCGGCGCAAATCATCTGGGATGGAACCAACGGCAAGCACGCGCCATTCCCGGACGGCAAATACAACGCGACGTTTTCGGCGACCGATGAAGTGGGAAATGAAGGGCTGAGCCCCGCGGCTTCCGTCATCATCAACAGCGCCAAGCCGCAGCTTGTCGTTTCGGCCGAGGAGGAAACGGTTCCGAGCCTCATGCCCGAAATCCAGACCGAGGAAACTTCCCGCGGCATCGTCATTCCTCTGGCCGCGGAGGTGCTTTTTGAAACCGGCAAGGCGCAGCTTAAACCCGAAGCCTACGCGACCCTGGACGAAGCGGCCGCGGTCCTCCGAAAATATGACGGGCGGCGCATCCTCATCGAGGGTTACACCGACAACGTGCCGATTCACAACCAGCAGTTCCCCTCCAATTTAAGCCTTTCTCGGGCCCGGGCCAAGGCCGTTCGCGATTATTTCGTGGACAAAGCCCGCTTAAACGGCTCGCGCATGTCCTCGGCGGGCTACGGAGACGCGCGACCTGTCGCGTCCAACGACACCGCCGACGGCCGCCGCCAAAACCGGCGGGTCGAAATCATCATCGCCAAGGAAGGGGCGGCGGACGCGACGGCGCCGGAGGCCGACGGCAATGGCCGATAATCCGGGCGGGAAGATGTGCGGCGCCGCCATGGCCGCCGCGGCCCTGCTGGTTATGGCCGCGGGCGCGCGGGCGCAAGACTCCGGAACCGCCGCCGCCGTGAGCGCTTCAAGCGGGGTGCTCCAGAACGTCGTCATCAAGGGAAACGAGCAGCAGAAACCCAGCTTGGCGAAGCCTCCCCTGACGCTTCAGGCCGACCCCTATGCCGCCATCCAAAAATCCCTCAAGCCCGACGAGTCCATGCTTCTGACCGATTCGCCGCAAATCCAAAGCTGGAATCAAGCCCGGCCCGACATGCTTCACGCCCAGGGCCTTATCGCGCCTTGGAACGACGTCCTCAAGGAACTGCCCGCCATCGTGATTCCAGCGCGCGCCGATTTGACCGCGACCATCGCGCAATCCAACGCGGGCAAAAAGGCGCGCGGATGGTCTTGGAGCTTGGATATCGTTGACGAGCAGGGAAAATCAATCAGGAGTTTTGGGGATCGCGGCATTCCTCCGAATAACTTGATCTGGGACGGCCGCGGCATGGACGGCTCCTGGATTGAAGCGGGACACTCCTATTCGCTTCTCTACCATTGGACAAACGGCGCCAAAATCCTGACCGCGGTCGGCCGCACCATCGAGTTTCCCGGCGTCGTTCATCCGGACGCGGACGGGTATTCCGTGAGCCTGGACTTCTCACAGCTTTTCGGGGACCAAGGGCAGGACGACGCTCTTGCCGATTCAGGAAAACCGTTGCTAAGCGCCGCGGCTGATTGGTTCAGGCGCGCCAGCTACGGAAAAAGCGCCGCGATTTCCGTTTATGGAGGCGATGCGGCCCAAGCTCAGGCGCTCCGCGCCGCCCTCGCCGCGGATATTTCCCTGCCTCGGGACGCCATCACGATGGAATCTTCTCCTTCCTCCGAATCCGGCCAGCGCGTCGTCATCCGCTTCGGCGGCCGTTAGCCGGAAAAGAAATAACCGTGAAAACGCCTTGCCAGTTCGCTATAATTCAAGAACTGGAAAGGTGCGTGAGCGGTTGAAACGGCACGCCTGGAAAGCGTGTAGGGTGTAACAGCCCTCGGGGGTTCGAATCCCCCCCTTTCCGCGGTTCTCGACCTTGAGCCTCCCCAATAAACTCCGTTCTTTCCCCGCTTGGCCCTTGCTCTCGGCGGCCAGTTTGGCCGTCCTGGCCAGCGCTCCGGCGCAATATCTCGGCCGCCAGCAAGACGACTTGATTTATTTCATCGCGGCCCGCGCCTTGACCCTGGGCCACTATTACCTCCTAACCTGCCCCTTGCGCCTGCCGTTGACCATGGCCAACCCGGGATTTCCGGCGCTGCTGGCCCCATTGATCCTTATTTTCGGCGAGAACGCCGGAATCTGCCAGTGTTTCTGCGCCTTGCTCCTCGCGGCCGTCCCTTGGGTCTTGTGGCTTTGGCTTCGAAAGCGGCGAGGCGACTGGACCGCCCTTCTCATCGCCTTGCTTTTCGGCTTAAACCCTATCGTTTTGTCGCAGGCCGGAACGCTGATGAGCGAAGCTCCCTTTCTTCTTTTTACCATCCTTCTTCTTATTTCTTTGGATAAACCAGAATCCGGAACGCGTTCCGGATTCCTGCTTTTCGCCGTCACCCAAATACGCTCCTCCGGACTGGCGTTTTTCCCAGGAGCCCTCGCCGAGTCTTTTCGCGCGAAAAATTGGAGAAAGTCTCTTTGGATCGCCGCGCCGGCCCTGGCCGGCTTTTTCTTGTGGTCTCTATGGTCTTGGCGCGCGGCGGGCGCCCTGCAAAAAACGCAGGAGCTCTCCCTTTCCTACGGCGGACGATTTTGGAGCCTCTGGCCAGGAGTCGCCTGGGAAAACGCCCGTTATTACCTAAGCGCTTGGGGTTCTTCGTACCTGCCGCGAATGTGGGCGAAACCGGCAGGAACCCTTTTGGGAGCGGGTCTCTGCATTTTAGCTTCCTTTGGCGCGGCCCGCACCTTGCGTCGGCGCCCGACCGACGCGGCCGTTTGGATTTTAGCGGGCTTTATCGCTCTCCATCTCATCTGGCCTTGGCGCTATGATCGTTATCTGCTCGTGCCCCTGCCCTTTCTTCTGGACTCCGCGGCGGCGGCGCTCAAACGCCGCTGGGCGGCGCCTCTCCTGCTTGCGCTTCTGGCGGGCCAAGCCGCTTTTCAATCGCCGCGCTGGATCGAAGGCACCTCCTGGTCCGAAGTCGAGTTGGCGCAAACGTACGGCTGGCTGCGCGCGCACAGCCGTCCGCAAGACGTCGTCGCAAGCGCGCTCTATGTCCGAGACGGTTTCTATGCGCGCCGCCCGAGTCTGCCTCTCCCCGGACGGGTCTCCGCCGCCGAGCTGGCCGGAGATATGAAAAAATACCGCATCCGGTTCATCCTTTGGCAGGACGGACTCGACCTTGGATTGACAATGGGTCAAACAGCCGCCGTCCGGGAAACTCTCGGAGGCATCCGGCGAGATTTAAATGACAGAACGATGTTTCGCGTGATCTACAGCAATCCAGTCGAGCATAGCCGCATCTATGTTCTTCGATCATGACCGCGTTATTTGAGCGGTCCCAACTGCGCGCGCTGGCCATTCTGGCCTTGGCCGTCTTCGCGGCTTACGGCTCCTCGCTAAAAAGCAATGCTTTCGTCTATGATGACCGGTACCTCATCGCGGACAACCCCTTCCTGCACGAGGGATCGGCGGGAATTGCCCATCTTTTGTCCACGGGCTACTGGCAGGCAATCGACGGCGACGACGCCAAAGTGCAGGAATACCGGCCGGTATTGATGTTGAGTTTTCTGGCTCAGACTTTTATCACCGGATTTTCCGCCCGGGCCATGCGCCTGGGAAACATCCTGCTCCATCTTTTAGTCTGCCTGCTTCTCTGGGAAATTCTAAGGCGAAAAATGGGGCCCGACGCGGCCCTGGCCGGCGCGCTTGTCTATGCCGTCATGCCCATTCACGCCGAGGCCGTCGGGCTCCTGGTGGGACGCTCGGAAGTGCTTTCCGCGGTTTTTCTTCTCTCGGCCTGGCTTGCCTTGGAAGAGGAGGCCGAACGAGGCCTGGCCTTGGGGCTTGCGCTCTACGCCGCCGCCGTTCTGACCAAAGAATCCTCCGTCATGTTCCCGCTCTTCATGGTCGCCAACGATTGGGTTTTCTTCCATCGAAAGCCATGGGAGAAAGGAAGCCGGGCCAGTCAAAGCGGTCTCTGGCTCATGACGGCCATGGCCCTGACGCCGCGGATGATGGTCCTTCCCGCCCCATTCCACGGCGGCACGCCTTATTTTCAGGATGGACGGCTGATCGCGGCGCTGACTTTCGCACGGTTCAGCCTCACGCATTATCTTTGGCCCAGTCTGACAGGGACGGGCCTGTGCACGGATTATTCGCGCCCACTCATTCCCGATTCAAGCCCCGCATCTATTGTCGCTTGGCCTATCCTGCTTTCAGTCGCCGCTCTTTTCGCCGCCGCGGCATGGGGAATCGTTAAAAAAAGAAGCTCTTTAGGTTTCTGGCTTCTGGCGCCCTGCCTTTTTCTTCTGCCGACCTCGAATCTTATCCTGCCCCTCGACACCCTGGGAGCCGAGCGATTTCTATACTGGCCCACCATCGGTCTCGCCGCGGGATGGGGCTTCCTTTATTGGAAAACTAAAAAAATAGCGCCTCGGCTCTCTCATGCCGGGCTTATTTGCCTTTGCGCGGTCTACGCGCTCTTGCTCTCAGAGCGGAATCGCGTATGGGGCTCCCCTCTCAGCTTTGATCGCGCGGCCGTTGCCTGCAATCCCGTATCCGCTCCAGCCTGGGATGGATTGGGGAGCGATTTAACCTCGGAAGGCCAGTCCGCTCAGGGCGCCGCCGATTTGGAGCGCGCGTCCTCCCTCAATCCGAATTTAGCCGATCCCTACTACAATATGGCGCGGCTGGAGTTTTCCCGCGGAGAAACGACGAAAGCCAGGGGCTTGCTGCGCGAGTCGCTGCGCCGCGATCCGCAATCCTCCGATGCCTGGGTTCTCCTGGGATTATGCGATGAAAAGAAGAATCGCGGCGCAAAGGCGGCGTTGTCGGATTTTGAAACGGGGGCCCGACTCAATCCCGCCGACGCTTTGGCGCAATTCGATGCCGGCCGCCTTTGCCTGATCACCTCGAATTTCGACTGCGTCCGCAGCTACTGGAAACGATACCTGCGGCTGGCGCCGGAAAATCCGCAGGCGCCCGCCGTGCGCGCCTGGCTTTACCGATTGAACTCAGGCCCCCGCCCTCAGCCCGGCCTAGCGCAGGAAAGGAAAGCCCCAGGGCAGTAGATAAAAGAAATTAGCGATCGCGCCCAAAGCGAGAAAGGGGGCGAAGGGAATCGGTTCGTCCCGTTTAAGCTTTCTCCGGGCCATCAGCGTCCCGCCGTAGAGAACGCCGGCAAAGGACGCGATCAGGACGCAGTCAAACACGCCCAGGACGCCGCTCCACGCGCCGATGGCCGCCAAAAGCTTGATGTCGCCCCCGCCCATGGCTTCTTTTTTGAACAGGCGCTCGCCTAAGGCCGCGATGCCCCAGCATAGGGCGAAGCCGAAGGCCGCCCCGCCGGCGCTTGCGGCGGCCCGCCAGGGCCAGGACTCTTGGGCCAGGAGCGGATTAACGCCGGAAATCCCAATTCCAAGGGCGCACAAGCCCAGAGAAAGCTCATCGGGGATGAGGAAAGTGTCTCCATCAATAAAAGCAACGGCCGTGAGCCCGGCCGCAGCCAGGCTGGCCGAGAAAACCCAGGGGCCGTTTCCCCAGCGCAGCCACAACGACAGGCACAACCCCGCCATCAAAAGCTCGACCGCCGGATAGCGCGCTGAAATTTTTCCGCGGCACGAGCGGCAGCGGCCGCGCAGAAAAATCCAGCTCAAAATCGGGACATTATCGTAAAAAGAGATGAGGACGCCGCATCCCGGACAATGCGAGCGCGGCCGGACCACGGACTCGTCTTTGGGGAGCCGGCAGATGACGACGTTGAGGAAGCTTCCCAGGCAGGCGCCCAGCCAAAAAACCGCCGCGTCAATAAGCATTCCAGGAGTTTCCCGCGCTGTCCGTGTGCGTGCAGTCGACCAGCACCGTCCCGTAGTTTTGATCGCCGGGTCCGTTGTCGAAAAACCAGCCGCCGGAGTCCCCGATGGAGGAGGCGTCGTTCTCGGCCGACGAATTGTCGTGATAATAAGGGGTTTTCGCCGTGGGCACGAGAGACAGATATTTTCCGTTGGCGGTTAAATCCGCTATCCGACGCGGATAATTCCCCTGCGAATCGCCGTAATATACCGTCATCGCCGATCGGATGGACCCCAAATTGCCTTTCGTCGCGCCCTCGTTGGAGCGGCGCACCAAGTCCGCGAATTTGGGGATGGCGATGGCCGCCAAGAGGGCGATGATGAAAACCACGATCATCAACTCCATGATCGTGAAGCCCGGCTCTTGGCGCGTCATTTATTTTTTATAAAAACAGCAAGGGCTCCCCCCGAACCGCCGGGGAAGCCCCTGCTTTATTGCTTGTTAGGACCGCCTAGAATTAATAGGTGGACCAGGTGTTGCCGACCGTGTCGGTGTGCGTGCAGTCCACCAGCACGGTTCCGTAGTTGGTGTCGCCCGAGCCGTTGTCGAAGAACCACTCGCCGGTGTCGGTCACAGCCGATGCGTCCACCTCGGTCGATGCAGTCGCGTGATACGGCGGCGTCTGAGCGCTCGGAATCGCGGTCAGATACTTGCCGTTCTCCGTCAGCGAGCTGATCGCCGTCGGATAGACTCCCTGCTGATCGCCGTAGTAGATGCTCATGGCCGACCTGATGGAGCCGAGGTTGCCCTTGGTGGCGCCTTCCTTGGACTCCCGGATGAGGTCCGCGAACTTCGGGATGGCGATGGCCGCCAAGATGCCGATGATGGCCACCACGATCATCAACTCGATGAGCGTGAAGCCCGCGGTTCCGGTTTTTTTCATTTCCTTTGTCATGCTATACCCCCTTTGCCGCTCTATTTATGGATGAATGATATTTAAGGGAAAAACACTATATCGAGCGGCGTATGGTATAGCGCAAAGGAGTATACCCCAAAACCCCCGGCCTGTCAAGAAAAAGGGCCTAGGTCTTTAGGCCTAGAACACCATAGGACCTTTGGTCCTAATCAAATTGGGTCCTTAGACCCCTTGCGCAAACCGCCTTTCCCGGCCATACTTAGCGCGGAGAGCGGCGGCAATGAACCTCAAAATCGCGGCGGCAACGGTCTTCACCTTGTCCTTAAGCGCTTCCACCGTTTGGTGCGGCGCGCTTGCCGGCCAAGACCTCTCGAATGGATCGCCTTCCGTGGAAGATTTTTTGATGGCTATCGCAGGCCAAGGCGGCGCCGATCCCTGCGCCGCCGCTAGCGCCGCGAACCCGGGCGGCCAGGGCGGCGAACAAGTCCCCGCCTCGTGCCAAGCGGCGCGAACGCAGGCCGCGAAGAAAGCCGCCGGAAACCAGGCAACGGCGGGAACAACGGCGGACGACAGTTCCCTGCAAAACGCGGACGCCTTGGGGGACGCCCTCGGAAGCACCGTTTCCGATTTTTCTCCGACCGAACAGGGCGCGCGCTCCGCCGCCCAGGCCGACTCCAAAGCCCAAGCCAACGCACGAAGAGTCGCGGCCGCCAGCGCCTTGAAAAAACAAGCCGCCACGATTCCCGCGCCCTCGGGCCACTACGGTCCGGCGGGGCTTAATCAAACTGTTCCAGCGGCATTCAAAGCCGCGGAACAGGCCGCGAACGGCCTAAACCAGCAGTAGTAGCCAGCAGCACCCCGCCGAACCCTCGCCGCGCGCGTGGCCCGCCTTAGTAACGACGCGAGGGGCGCTTGACTCTGATGCGGACGGCGGGGATAAAGCCCACGTCCGTCTGGGTGGTTGGCACCGAGGAATCAAGCTCGGTTTTGGAGCCGCCAAGCCCGGTAAAAACCGAGAAATCCGGCGGCCAAGAAAGTCTCTTCCGGTTGGCGATGAGCCCGCCCGCCGCGAAAGCCAAGAATAGCAGGGCCACCCACAGCAGCCATTCCCTGCTCCCGTCCTGCTCCGCCATAGGGGAGCCTAGTCGAGGTAGTCCCGCAGCGGCTTGCTGCGCGACGGGTGCCTGAGCTTGCGAATCGCCTTGGCCTCGATTTGCCTAACGCGCTCCCGGGTCACGCGGAAAAGACGCCCGACTTCCTCCAGGGTCCGGGGATAGCCCGAATCAAGCCCGAAGCGGAGCTTGACGATTTTCGCCTCGCGATCGGTCAAGGTCGAAAGCACCTTCTCGACCTCTTTGCGCCGCAAATAGTCGGTCGCCGAATAAGACGGCGCCTGGCCGCCCTTGTCCTCGATGAAGTCCTCGAGATAGGAGTCCTCGTCCTCGCCCACCGGCGTGGCCAAGGACACGGGCTCCTGCATGATCTTGAGCACGTTCTTGACCTTGTCCATGGAGATGTGAAGCGACCGGCTGTACTCGTCCACCATGGGGTCGCGCCCGTATTCCTGCCGGTACTTGCGCGTGACCTTGGAGAGCTTGGAAATAAGCTCCTTCATGTGGACCGGGATGCGGATGGTCCGCGCCTGATCCGCGATGGCGCGGTTGATGGACTGGCGGATCCACCACGTGGCGTAGGTGGAGAACTTGAAGCCCCTCTTATACTCGAACTTCTCGACCGCTTTCATGAGGCCCAGCCCCCCCTCCTGAATCAGGTCGGAGAGCTCCAAGTTCGAGTTGACGTGCTTCTTGGCGATGGAGACGACCAGCCTCAGGTTGGCCTTGATAAGCTTGAGCTTGTCGCCCAGAATCGTCTCCTCCAAAGCCACGATCTTGTCGTCGAGCTCCAGAAAACGGTCCAAGGCAATGGGCAGGTTGTTCTGGAAATGCTCCAGCCGCTCCGCGATGCCCCGCATGTTCTCCAAGGCCGCTTCCACGGCCGACGGCGCGTAGCCGGTCTTGGTCCTAAACGCCTCGGATTTCATGCGGCCCTTTTTCACCGCGGCATAATAACGGGCTAATTCCTCGTACGAGGTTCCATAACGGACTTCGTAACGCTTGAGCTCGTCCCGGCACTGCCGGATTTTGGCCGCGTAATTCTTGATGCGGTTGGTCAGGCGTTTGATCTTTTCCTGGTTCAAGTTGAGGCTGATGATTTTGGCGATGACCGATTTGTTGATTTTCTCCATCGACTTATTGAGCTTCAAGTGCGCGGCCGGGGAAAGCTTCTGGTTCTTAAGTTTCTCGCGAATCCGCTGCATCGCTTTTTCGGCCTTGGCGATGAACTGGGCCACGATCTTCATGCGCCGGCGCATGCCGGAAAGCTCGGAAGCGGTCTTGCGGCCGCGCGGCATGAGCTCCTTGGGCGTCATCTCCTGCTGCTCGATGAGGGTCTCCCAGTTGCGGATTTCCCGCATCGTGATGGGCGATTCCAAAACCAGGAACCGCAGCTCCTTTTCGCGCTCGCGCACGTTGCGCGCCAGCGTCACCTCTTCCTCGCGGTTCAAGAGGGGCACGCGCCCCATCTCGGAAAGATACATTCGGATGGAGTTGGATACGTCGGAGACGGAGCTCCATTCCTCCGAAAAACGCTCGCGTCCGGAAGAGGGCGCCGCGGGCTTCTTTCTATCAACGACCTCGATGCCCAAATCCTCGAGGGTGGACATGAGATCGTCGACTTCCTCGGATTTCATGTTCGCCATGGATAAGGAACGGCTAATCTGCTCCAAAGTGAGATAGCCGTGCTCCTTCCCTAAATCGACTAGATTGCGCATCGCTTGACTTGATGGTATGGCCATATGTGGATGAATCCTTTCCTATCCTAAGCTCTAATTCCCGCGCCTTTTCGTCGCCGAGTGAAGGCGCGAATACTCTTCCTGCAGGGCCGCGTCCTTGGGGCGCTTCCCATCTCCCATCTCGCGGATTTGCGGCTCGATTTCCCGCAAGCGCCTGAGCGCCCGCCGCCGCGCCAGCAGGACTTCCAGCGCCTTGCCGGAATCGGCGCTCTTTTTATCCTCCACCAACAGCCCGGAAGCGCACGACCGCTCGGCTTCTTCCAGGGATTCCAAAAGCCGCGCCGGCCAAGACGGCTCGCTTCTCACCCGCTCGAACGCCCGCCAAATGCTGCGGCCGGCGTCGGAGACAAAATCGTTCTCGGCCAGCGCCGGCGCCGACGGCCCGACGTTCTCGAAAACCAGCCGAAGAAGCTGCGCGTCCTCCAAGGGGAAAAAAGCGGCCGCAACGGCCTTGGGCTCCGCCGCGGGCGCTTTTTCCTGACTGCGACCGCCCATTTTGGCCAGTCCCCCGGGCCGGATCATTTCCCTGAACAGCACGTCCTTGGAAATATCAAGCGCCTGGGCCAAGCGCTCAATCCATTCACTCTTTAAAATCTCGTCCGGGACCTTGGCGATCAAGGCCAGGACCTCTTTGGCGATGGATGATTTTTTCTCGCGTGAAATCGGCTTACCAGCCGTAGCCAAAAGCCTGTGCAGCAGAAATTGATCCGGACTCTCAGATTTGGCCAAGCATTCGTCCTTGAAAGCCTTGCCGCCGAATTCATTGAGAAACTCGTCCGGGTCCTTGCCTGTGGGCACCATGGCCATACGCACAGAAAGTCCCTTGGACAATAACATCACGGTAGAGCCGCGCACGGCAGCAGCCTGTCCGGCCTTGTCTGAATCGAAAACTAGAGCCACGGTAGGGACGTAACGCCGGAGCAGGGCAGCCTGCTCCGGCGTCAGGGCCGTCCCCAGGGGCGCGCAGGCGATGGGAAAGCCGTGCTGATGAGCGGCGATGACGTCCATGTAGCCTTCCATTAAAATCGCCTTGCGCACTTTTCGAACGACATTCAATCCCTCCCATAAGCCGTAAAGCACCCGGCTTTTGCTGAACACGGGCGATTCGGGCGAGTTCAAGTACTTTGGCTCGCCGTCGCCCAAAGTCCGCGCCCCAAAGCCCACCGTCGCGCCCCGCGCGTCACGGATGGGGAACATCACCCGATCGAAAAAATAATCCCGCGGCCGCCCGTCTTTGACTGCGACGAGACCGGCCGTGGCCAGAACCTCCCGCGCCAAGCCCTTCTTCTCCGCCGCGGCCCAAAACTCGCTGCCGCCCGGCGCGTAGCCCAGCCGGAACGCTTCGGAGGCTTGCTCCGAAACCTTGCGCGAGGCCAGGTAATTCCTGGCCGTCTCCGCGCGCGGAGACTTCAGGAGGCAGTCGCGGTAAAAATCCGCGGCGAAGGCCAGCGCCTCCAAAAGAGCCCGGCGCTCCTGCGAACCGGCGCCGGAAGACTCCTTGGTCCAGGACACCGGCACGCCCGCGCGCTCCGCCAGGCGCTCGACCGCCTCCGAGAAGTTCAGATTCTCGATTTTCATCAGGAAGGCGAACGCGTCGCCGCCGACGCCGCAGCCGAAGCAGTGAAACGCCTGCCGCTCCGCGTTGACGTGGAACGACGGCGTCTTCTCCTGATGAAACGGGCAACGCCCCTTGAAGCTGCGCCCCGAAAGGCGCAGATCGGGAACGTACTGAGCCACGACCTCCGCGATGTCGATCCGGGAACGGATGTTCTCCAGAACTTCCGGAGGAATTAGCCCCATAACAGCCGGCGGCAAAAGCCTTAGGCCGGGACCCATCGGGCCCGGCACAGATGCCGCCGCGGATAGGCTGATACCATCTAGACCCGCCGGCGTCGCCTCATCGAGCGGCGCCGCTTGCGCATCGCTTCGGCCGCCTTCATCTTCCGCTTCAAGGCCGAAGGTATGTAGCGCTCGCGCCGTTTGATTTCGCGCAGAACGCCGTTGCGCTCGCACTCGCGCTTGAAGCGCCGCAGCACCTCATCGATGGGTTCTCCTTCCCGCACTTTCACAAAAACCATGAAATTATATCACCCCTTTGCGCGCCTGTTTTCAGCCCGGAGGCCACTTCATCGCCCGGCCGCCCAGGAGATGATAGTGCAAATGATCCACCGTTTGCCCCGCCCCGCGGCCGTTGTTGGCCACGAGACGAAACCCGCCCGAAAGCCCCAATCGCGCCGCCAGCGCCGCCGCCGTCCTCTGCAGCCGGCCCAGAAGCTCCACGTCCTCGTCCGACGTGTCCGCCAATCCCGGAATGTGCTTTTTGGGCACAATCAGGACGTGCGTGGGCGCCTGAGGATTGATGTCCTCGAAAGCGACCGCGTCGCCGTCCTCGAACACAAGTTTCGCGGAAATCGAGCGCTGGATAATTTTGCAGAACAGGCAGTCTGGCATCCGTAAATCGGAATGATTATAGCGTTATTTTCGCGCAGGCGCAAGATTTTCTACAATAACCATGTCCTTCAACTATGAGCGCCTCAACTTCGGTTTTTTATCGTTCGCTGAAAAAGCCGCTGCCCCGCATCGTGTCGGGACAGGGCTGCTGGCTCACGGACGCCGCGGGCAAGCGCTACCTCGACGCCTGCGGCGGCGCCTTCGTCGCCAATCTCGGCCACGGGGTCAAGGAAATCGCCCAGGCCGTGGGACAGCAGCTGGAGCAGGTCGCCTACGTCAACGGCACGGCCTTCACCAACGGGCCCGCCGAGGAGCTCGCCGAGGAGCTCTCAGGCCTCATGCCCAAGAGCCTCAGCAAATTTTATTTTCTTTCCAGCGGCTCCGAAGCGGTCGAGGCGGCGCTCAAGATGGCCCGGCAATATTGGGCCGAGCGCGGCAAGCCGGGCAAGCATAAAATCATCGCCCGCGCGCCGGGCTATCACGGCAACACCCTTCTGGCTCTCTCCGCTTCCGCGCGCGGGCATTACAAAGTGCTCTACGGCGATTGGCTGGTGCCCGTGCCCATGATTCCCGCGCCCTATCCCTACCGCTGCGGCTGCCAAGGCGCGCCGGATTGCCCGGCCTGCTCGGGCTCGGCGCTCGAGGACGCGATTCTCAAGGAAGGCGCCGGCAGCGTGGCCGCGTTCATCGCGGAACCAGTGGGCGGCTCCTCCACGGGCGCCTCGGTCCCCAGGCCGGATTACTACCGGCGCATCCGGGACATCTGCGACGCCAACGAGGTGCTTTTCGTCGCGGACGAGGTGCTTTGCGGCGCGGGCCGCACCGGCCGATGGACCGCCATCGAGCGCTACGGCGTCCGCCCCGACATCATGACGATGGGCAAGGGCTTAAGCGGCGGCTACGTTCCCCTCTCCATGGTCGCGGCCTCTGACCAGGTGCACGCCGCCATCAAACAAGGCTCGGGCGCGTTCAACCACGCGCAGACTTTTTCGCACGCGCCCTCCATCTGCTCGGCGGGCTTGGCCGCCGTGCGCTACATCAAGAAGAACAAGCTCGTCGCGCGGGCCGAGTCCGTGGGCGCCGTTTTGCAGACAAAGCTCTCCGCGCTTAAGAGCCTGCCCGGCGTCGGCGACGTGCGCGGCATCGGCATGCTCGCGGGCGTGGAGTTCGTCGCGGACAAGGCCGAAAAAACGCCGTTTCCGCGGGAACTCAAGGTCGCGGAGCGCTTCGCGGACAACGCGCGCGAGGCCGGCCTCGTCGTCTGGCCCAACTACGGGCAGTGGCGCGGCGCCGGGGACCTAGCCCTCATCGCCCCGCCCTTCGTCATCACAGAAGGTGAAATCGACGACATCGTGTCGCTGTTTTCCAAGGCTTGGCCAAAGACCCTGGATCAAATCAAAGCCGCAGGGAGGACCGCATGACCGCAGCCGCTTCGCCGAAAGACTTTAAAATTACCTACACCTCCTCAAACGCCGACATGGGCGCGTTCCACCGCCTTTTCGACGAGGCTCTGGCCAAGGCCAGGAAAGAATTCGGAGCCGTCCACCCTCTTTACATCAACGGCAAGGCCGTCCAAACGGAGGGTAAACTTCTTGAAGTCCGCTCGCCCATCAACTCGGAGTGGCTGCTCGGCAAATTCTCATCGGCCGCGCCCGCGCATGCCGATGAGGCCATGAAGGCGGCCCGCCGCGCCCAAGCGGACTGGGGCAAACGGCCCTGGCGGGAGCGCGTGGCGATTTTGCGCAAAGCCGCGGCGCTCATCCGCGAGCGCAAGTTCTCCATCGCGGCCGTGATGAGCCTGGAGGTCGGCAAAAGCCGCTTGGAAGCCATGGGCGACGCCGAGGAATCCGCGGATCTCATCGACTACTATTCCCGGCAGATGGAGGAGGCCCAGGGTTTCGTCAAGACCATGGGCAAGCTCATGCCCAACGAGAACGCCGTCTCGGTCTTGCGGCCATTCGGGGTCTTCGTCTGCATCGCGCCCTTTAACTTTCCCATGGCGCTTTCCACCGGCATGTCCTCGGCCGCGCTTTTGGCGGGCAACACGGTCGTCTACAAACCCGCGAAGACGACGCCTTGGACCGGGATATTTCTCTATGAATGCTGCCGCGACGCGGGCGTGCCGCCGGGGGTCTTCAATTATCTTCCCTGCGACGCCGCCGTCGGTGAGGCGCTCTGGAAAAATCCCTTGGCCGACGGAGTGGTCTTCACCGGCTCCAAAGCCGTGGGCCTGCGCATCTTCCATGAGTTCAGCAAGGACTGGGTCAAGCCCGTCTTGATGGAACTAGGCGGCAAGAACGCGGCCGTGGTCTGCGCCTCCGCGGACCTGGACATGGCCGCCGAGGGCGTCATGAAGTCCGCCTTCGGCCTGCAGGGCCAGAAGTGCTCCGCCTGCTCGCGCGTCTACTTGGATGAAAAAATCGCGGATGATTTCCTCGCGCGCCTGCTCAAAAAAACCGCGGCCATCGTCAAGGGCGACCCGACGCAAAAAGACGTCTATTTCGGCCCGGTCATCGACGCACGGGCCGTCCAGCGCTTCGAGGAGGCCGCGGCGCTCGCCGCCAAAACCGGAAAAATCCTCGCCGGCGGCAAGACGCTTTCGGGCGGCGTCTTCGACAAGGGCCATTTCGTCGAGCCCACCGTCGCCGAGCTGCCGCTGGGCTCCAAGCTGTTCATGGACGAGCTGTTCCTGCCCTTCCTAAGCGTGGGCCGGGTGAAGAATCTCGATGAAGCCGTCGCCGAAACCAACAAAGCCGAGTACGGCCTGACCGCGGGAATCTTCACTAAGGACAGGAAGGAAATCGAGCGCTTCTTCGACCACGTCGAAGCGGGCGTCTGCTACGCCAACCGCAAGACGGGCGCCACCACCGGCGCCTGGCCCGGCGTGCAGCCCTTTTGCGGATGGAAGGGCTCCGGCTCCACGGGCAAGGGCGGCTGCGGGCCGTACTACGTCGCGCAGTTCATGCGCGAGCAAAGCCGCACCATCATGGAGTAAAGGCATGCCGACAAAAATCGCGACCAAGCCGTTTCTAAAAACCGACTATCCCAAAATTATCACGCCGCCGCCGGGACCCAAGGCGCAAAAAGTCATCGCGCTCGACAAGGAGTGGAGTTCCCCCTCCTACATCAAGGAATACCCCTTCGTCATGGCCGGAGGCCAGGGCGCCATGGCCGAGGATGTCGACGGCAACCGCTACATCGACTGGATGTCCGGCATCGCGGTCTCGGCCACGGGCTACAATCATCCCAAGGTCGTCGCCGCCGTGCAGGAGGCCGCGGGCAAGTTTCTGCACATCTGCGGCACGGATTTCTACTATGAGGGCATGGCCAGGCTTTGCGAGCGCCTGGCCAAGTCCGCGCCGGGGCCGGAGAAGCATCGCGTGTTCCTGACCAACTCCGGAACGGAGGCGGTCGAGGGCGCGGTCAAGCTCGCGCGCTATCACACCAAGCGTCCGCACCTCATCGCCTTCGACGGCGCGTTCCACGGCCGCACGTACGCGGCGGTGACCTTGACGGCCAGCAAGGTCAAGTATAAGGCCGGCTTCGGGCCCTTGTTGCCCGAGGTGACGCACCTGCCCTACAATAACCCCTATCGCGGCATCGACGGCCTGGCGGAGGCCGAGCACGTCTTCAAGACCCGCGTCTCTCCCAAGGACGTGGCCGCGGTGGTCATGGAGCCCGTCCAAGGCGAGGGCGGCTACGTGTTTCCCAAGCCCGAATTCCTCAAGGCCTGGCGCAGAATCTGCGACGAACACGGCATCGTGCTGGTCTTCGATGAAATCCAATGCGGCATGGGCCGCACCGGCGAGCTCTGGGCCTCGGATTATTTCGGGGTGGTCCCGGACGTGCTTTTAACCGCCAAGGGTTTGGGCTCCGGGCTCCCCATCGGCGCCATCATCGCAAAAGAAAGCGTGATGACCTGGCCGCAGGGCTCCCACGGCACCACGTTCGGCGGCAATCCCGTCGCTTGCGCCGCGGCGCTGGCGACCCTGGATATCATTGAGAGCGAACTCTGCGCCAACGCGCGCGCCCACGGCGAGCGCCTGCTCAAAGGACTGCGCAAGCTCCAGCAGAAGCACCCCTCCATCGGCGACGTGCGCGGGGCAGGGCTCATGATCGGCGTCGAGTTCGTCAAAGATCGATCGAGCAAGGAGCCCGACCATGACTTGGTCGCGAAGCTTGAGCTGGCCGCGTTCAAGAAGGGCCTGCTGCTGCTCTCCTGCGGGCAGTCGGTGGTCCGCGTGGCGCCGCCGCTGGTGCTGACCGCGCACGACGTCGACGCGGGCCTGGCGATTATGGACGAGTGCCTGACGGAACTGGGCCGCTAAAGCGCGGCACGGACGGAAATCCGGCGGAAGGGGAGGGATTCGAACCCTCGAAGGGCTTGCGCCCTTGCCAGTTTTCGAGACTGGTCGTTTCAACCGCTCACGCACCCTTCCAAAATTAATTTACGTGTAATGATTATAGATAAATAGACATATCCGCTAAAACGCAATTTTTGAGCGCAGTGTTAGCGCAGCGCTTTCATATCATCAAAAAGAAAAAAGGAACGGCCGATGACGGCTACTCCTTCGGTAACATCCTTAACTGATTTGACAGGCGAGCGGCGACGGCACTATCCGGCTCCACCGGACTTCCAAATCCAGCGGCTCATCCGGGCCGTCCAAAAAGATGTCCGCCGGGCCGCCGGCCTCAATCCAGTCCGCGGACTGCCGCCGCAAGCGGACGGACCTAAAGCTCCGCACCGCGCGTTTCTCCGCCCACCGGTCTATCGCCAATCGGTCGAAACGGATAATCCGTCCATACGGGATGAAGGGAATCTCCCGGTTCTGGATGTACTTGTAAATCATCCACTTGGAAACTCCCAAATACTCCGACAACTCGCCCACTCCCATGTATCGTACTCGTGCTCGAGTGGTGGCTTGAAAGCTCGCGCCCACTCTCTCCCAAACAGGTCGACGCGCTGTTCCGAGAGTTCGTCCGGCCTACGTTGACCGCGGCGCGAAGGTAATCAAGTGCTCGAACCGGGAGAGTCTGGCCCGCAACTTAGCAAGCTTGGCCTGTGCCGTGTCGGTCCGGCAACGGCGATCAAAAAGATTGCGTTACAAAACGATCCCATAATCTTACCTTCCAATGACGATGATCCCCGCGCGAACCCAATGACTGAACCATTTTTGCGCGGCAGCGGGCCTGACCCGAAGGTCGGGCGAATTCTCCCAATGGCGGCAGACCGATTCGAGGGCGGCTCCCTTCTCTATCTTCTTGAGGGCCGACCATTCCGCCGGACTTAAGGCC
>DATLUA010000041.1:0-24356 GCA_035533295.1 Elusimicrobiota bacterium
GGCGGACAGGCCCAGGTAAGAGGCGTGGCCGGCACCTGGAAGGACTTGACCGACAACGTCAACTCCATGGCCTCCAACTTGACCTCCCAGGTGCGCAACATCGCCGAGGTCACCACCGCCGTCGCCAAGGGCGACCTTTCCAAGAAGATCACCGTCGACGTGCGCGGCGAAATCCTGGAGCTCAAGGACACCATCAACACCATGGTCGACCAGCTCAACTCCTTCGCCTCGGAGGTGACCCGCGTGGCCCGCGAGGTCGGCATCGAGGGCAAGCTGGGCGGACAGGCCCAGGTAAGAGGCGTGGCCGGCACCTGGAAGGACTTGACCGACAACGTCAACTCCATGGCCTCCAACTTGACCTCCCAGGTGCGCAACATCGCCGAGGTCACCACCGCCGTCGCCAAGGGCGACCTTTCTAAGAAGATCACCGTCGACGTCAAGGGCGAGATTCTCGAGCTCAAGAACACCATCAACACCATGGTCGACCAGCTCAACTCCTTCGCCTCGGAGGTGACCCGCGTGGCGCGCGGAGTGGGCACCGAGGGCAAGCTGGGCGGACAGGCCCAGGTCAAGGGCGTGGCCGGCACCTGGAAGGACCTGACCGACAACGTCAACTCCATGGCCGCCAACTTGACCACGCAGGTGCGCAACATCGCCGAGGTCACCACCGCCGCCGCCAAGGGCGACCTTTCCAAGAAGATCACCGTCGACGTGCGCGGCGAAATCCTGGAGCTCAAGGACACCATCAACACCATGGTCGACCAGCTCAACTCCTTCGCCTCGGAGGTGACCCGCGTGGCCCGCGAGGTCGGCACCGAGGGCAAGCTGGGCGGACAGGCCCAGGTCAAGGGCGTGGCCGGCACCTGGAAGGACCTGACCGACAACGTCAACTCCATGGCCGCCAACTTGACCACGCAGGTGCGCGGCATCGCCAAGGTCGTCACCGCGGTCGCCAACGGAGATTTGAAGAGAAAGCTGGTCCTGGAGGTCAAGGGAGAAATCGCGGAATTGGCGGAGACCATCAACGGAATGATAGACACGCTGGCCGTTTTCGCCGACCAAGTCACGAGCGTCGCGCGGGAAGTCGGCATCGAGGGCAAGCTCGGCGGGCAGGCCAGCGTGCCGGGCGCCGCGGGCTTGTGGCGCCACCTGACCGACAACGTCAACCAGCTGGCCGCCAACTTGACCACCCAGGTGCGCGCCATCGCCGACGTGGCCACCGCGGTGACCAAGGGCGATTTGACCCGCTCGATTTCCGTGGAAGCGCAGGGAGAAGTCGCCGCGCTTAAAGACAACATCAACGAAATGATCCGAAACCTCAAGGAAACGACGCGCAAGAACACGGAGCAGGACTGGCTTAAAACAAACCTGGCCAAGTTCACCCGCATGCTGCAGGGGCAACGGGACCTGCTGACCGTCTCGCAGCTCATTCTCTCCGAGTTGACGCCGCTGGTGGAGGCCCAGCGCGGGGTTTTCTACATCAGCGACGCGAAGGACGACGACAAAAGCTTGGACCTGCTGGCCGGCTACGCCTCCGGGGACGGCGAGTCGACGCCCAAAAAAATCAAGATGGGCGAAGGGCTCATCGGCCAATGCGCCGTGGAAAAAGAAAGCTTCCGCCTGGCGGACGTTCCCGCCGGCTACGTCAAGATCGGCTCGGGGCTGGGCGAGGCCGAGCCCCGCAACATCGCCATTTTGCCCGCGCTTTTCGAGGGCGAGGTCAAAGCCGTCATCGAGCTGGCGTCCTTCCGCCCGCTGACCGACGTCCACATGGCCTTCCTGGAGCAGTTGACCGAAAGCATCGGCATCGTGCTCAACACCATCGCCGCCACAACCCGCACCGAAGAGCTCTTGAAGCAGTCGCAGGCCTTGACCGCGGAGCTCAAGGAAACCAACCGGAGGTTGGAGCAGCAAAACCAGGAGGTCGAGCAGAAAAACCGCGAGGTCGAGCAGGCGCGGCGCTCCCTGGAGGAAAAAGCCGCGCAGCTCGCGCTGACCTCCAAGTACAAGTCGCAGTTTCTGGCCAACACGTCGCACGAACTGCGCACGCCCTTGAACAGCCTGCTTCTGCTCTCCAAGATTTTGTCCGATAACTCGGACGGCAATCTCACCCCCAAGCAAATCGAGTTCGCCAAAACCATTCACTCCTCGGGCTCGGATCTGCTGGAGCTCATCAACGACATTCTGGATCTCTCCAAGATTGAATCCGGAACCATGGTCCTGGATATCGGCCCGGTCTCCTTCCGGGATATCAACGACTACGTCGAGCGGACATCCCGGCACTTCGCCGTCGCCAAGGGCCTGGAATTTTCCATCGATTTGGCCCCCGAACTCCCGGGGAACATCACCACCGATTCCAAGCGCCTCCAACAGGTGCTCAAGAACCTCCTCTCCAACGCCTTCAAATTCACCGACAAGGGCAAGGTGGCCTTACGCGTCAGCGTCGCCAAGGAAGGCTGGAGGCCGGATCATGCCGGGTTGGCCGCCGCCGGGACGGTCATCGCCTTGGCGGTCAGCGACACCGGAATCGGAATACCCAAGGACAAGCAGCAAATCATCTTCGAAGCCTTCCAGCAGGCGGACGGCACGACCAATCGAAAATACGGAGGCACGGGCCTGGGACTTTCGATTAGCCGGGAAATCGCCCGCCTTTTGGGGGGCGACCTGCGGCTGGAAAGCGCCCCCGGCGAAGGAAGCACTTTCACGCTGTTCCTCCCCCTCAACTACGCGCCGCAAAGCCGGCAGATGCAGACGATACTGCCGCCGGCTCCGGAGTTGGCGGAAACGCCCGCCCTGCCCGACGGGGGCGAGGGCTTTATCGGCGCGACCGTGGAAGCGCCCTCTTTCATCGAGGCCGAGATCAACGACGATCGCGGCTCTCTGAAGGAAGGAGATCGAATTCTTCTCGTCGTCGATGACGACGTCAATTTCGCCCGCATTCTCCTGGACATGGCTCGGACCAAAGGCTTCAAGGCGCTGGCGGCCTTTCGGGCCGAACGCGCGCTGGCCATGGCTCGGGAGTACCGGCCGCACGCCATCATCCTCGACATCCGCCTGCCGGACGCGGGCGGCTGGACGGTGCTTGACCGCCTCAAGCACGACTTGGCCACGCGGCATATTCCCGTTTACGTCATCTCCGCCAACGATGAAGAACGGCAGGCCCTCAGGTTGGGAGCCCTGGGGTTTCTCCAGAAGCCCGCGGCCAAAGAAGTTCTGGAAGACACGCTGGTCCGCATCCACGCCTTCATCGAACGCCCGTTCAGAAAACTCCTGATCATCGAGCCCGACGAGAACCGGGGCAAAGGCATCGCCGATCTGCTGGGCGGCGCCGAAATTGAAACGACCGTGGCCGCCTCCGGCCGGCAAGCCATCGCGGCCCTCAAAAACGGGCCGTTTGACTCCATCATCCTCAACCCGTCCCTGGCCGAGCGCGATCTGGCCGAACTCATGAAGAACTTCCGCGCGGAAAGCGATTCCGGCGTCCCCATCGTGATTTACGGGACCAGAAAATTGACGAATAAAGAGGAAGACGCCCTCGCGCGCGCGGCCAAGGGCCGCCTCATCAAGGACGCGGCCTCGCCCGAACAGCTTCTGGACAGAGTGCTGCGATTGCTGCATCGCCCCGTGGAGAATCTGTCCGCGCCGCAGCGGCAGATCCTGGAGACGCTCTCCCAGGACGACCTTATATTGGCGGGGCGCAAAGTCCTCATCGTGGACGACGACGTGCGGAACATCTTCGCCCTCGCCACGGTCTTGGAGCGGCGCAAGATGCGCGTCGTCTACGCCGAAAGCGGCCGCCAGGCCTTGAGCCTGCTCGACACCACGCCCGACGTGGACATCGTGCTCATGGACGTGATGATGCCCCAGATGGACGGCTACGAGACCATGCGCGCCGTCCGCCGCATCGGGCGGCTCAAAGATCTCCCCATTATCTCCCTAACCGCCAAGGCGATGAAGGGCGACCGTGAAAAATGCATCGAAGCCGGCGCGTCCGACTACATCGCCAAGCCCGTGGACACGGACCACCTGTGCTCGCTGCTGCGGGTATGGCTCTCCCGGTAACCATGGCGGATTCGGCCCCGTCGAACGCGGCCAAGGAGCCTTCGTACAAAGCCAACATCCTCTTGGTCGACGATCAGCCCGAGGCGCTTTTGGCGCTCGAAGCCATCCTCGAAGATCTCGGCCAGAACCTGGTCAAGGCGCGTTCCGGGCAGGAAGCCTTGTGGCGCCTGCTCAATGAAGACTACGCCGCCATCCTGATGGACGTGCAGATGCCCGGCATGGACGGTTTTGAAACCGCGGCGCTCATCCGGGAGCGCGACAAGTCGCGGCATATCCCCATCATCTTCATGACCGCGGCGTACCGGAACGAGGCCAATATTTTCCGCGGCTACGCCGTGGGAGCCGTGGACTACATCGTCAAGCCCATCGTTCCCGAAATACTGCGCTCCAAGGTTTCCACTTTCGTGGAGCTGGCCCGGAAGAACGAAATGATTGGGCGCCAAGCCGAGCTCTTGCGGGAAGCCGAGCAGCGAGAGCACAAGAAGCAGATGGACGACGCGATGGCCTTCAGCCACGCCGTCTCCCATGATCTGCGCGCCCCGCTGCGCCATATCGAAAGCTTCGGCCAAATACTGCTGCAATCCTACGCGGATCGCCTGGACGAGCGCGGGCGCGACCTGATTCAAAGGATGTCCGGCGCCGCCAAAAGAATGACGGACTTGATCGAGGCCATGCTCAGGCTGTCCCGAGCGACTCAAGGGGAAATCCGCCAGGACATCGTGAACTTAAGCGCCCTGGCCCGCGACATCGCGGCGGAACTGCTCCGCTCGGACCCGGGGCGGAAAGTGGACTTCTCCATTCAAGAAGGCTCGACGGTGACGGGCGACCCCGATCTTCTCAGGCTGGCGCTTGAGAATCTGCTGGGCAACTCCTGGAAATACACGCGCCGAAAGAAAGCGGCCCGCATCGAATTCGGCAAAGCCGAGCAAAACGGCTCCGCCGCCTATTTCGTGCGCGACAACGGGGCGGGCTTCGACATGCGCCACGCGGATAAGCTGTTCCTGCCGTTCTCGCGGCTGCACGCGCGCGGCGAATTCGAGGGGACCGGCATCGGCCTGGCCACCGTGCAGCGCATCATTCGCCGCCACGGCGGCCGCATTTGGGGAGAAGGCGAGGTCGACAAGGGGGCCGCGTTCTTTTTCACCCTGCCTTCTTCGATGAATCCGCCTAAAGTCTAGCGTCCGGCTAAAACGCCCGACGCCCGGTAGGAAAAATCCACGCGCCCGACGCCCGGGTCTCCAAAGTCGAAATCCAGCCCGCGCGCCGCGTTCAGGCTCCGGCGGCCAGGGCTCGGATTAACGGCATAGAGAAGAATTTTTCCGCGCCCGGCATACTCCTCGGAAAATCCGACGCCTTTGCGGGTCAGCGCGAAGCTGTCCAGGCCCCAGTCCTTGTATCCGCCGCCTTCGACCTGCACCAGTTCGGCCCATGCGCCTTCGATATAGCCCGCGCTCACCAGATAGCGCACCTCCAGGTGCTTGAGGCTTTTTCGCCACGCGGCGGGGTAGACGCCGATGACCAGCGCGTGGTCTCCTTTATAAGGAAGCCACTCGGCCCTGGTCCGCGCGGACAGGATACGGCCGCGGCGGGCCCGGCCCTTCTTGGCCCGAACCACGCGGACTTGCGCCACAACCTCGCTGCGATTGGGCAAAGCGCCGAAGTCCGGGCGCAGCGACACGGGGCTCCACCGCGACGCGGCGCGGTGCACGTAAACGCGCAACCGGCCGGTCTTGGCCCAGACGTCCGGAGGATGATTGGCCGCTCGGCGCGGGCGCGGTGCGGCCGCCGCGGGCGCCTGCGCCGCCGCGCTGGAAACGGCCGTCGCCTGGGCCCCCGAGGAAGGCGCCTGGGCGCGGGCGAGCGTCGCGCCGAAAACGAGAGCCACGGCGCCCGCGGCCATCGCCCGCGCCATGGGCTACTTTTTCGCCGCCGGCGCCGGGGAAGCGGGCGCGCCCGGCTTAGGCGCCGACCCGGGCAGGGCATAGCCGCGGGCCAGGATTTGCGTGCACGCGCTGGTGTAGACGCCGAAGAAGACGGAAAAATTATGGATGTCCGTTTTCACATCGTAGATGCCGGCCAAATCCGGGTGCTTCTTGCGTATCTTCGCAAGGATTTTCCCATAGCTGCCGTTGCCTTCGGCCGCGGTGATGGTGGTGGCCTGCAGCGAGGCGGAGGTGGGAATGTTGACTTCTCTCTGGCAGCTGCGCCCGCCGACCTCGCCCAAGTCCACCGCGCCCGGAGGCAGGTCCCGGCGCGTCATGGGCAGCGTCGAGAGCGGCCCGGTGACGTGGTAGAACACCGTAAGCGTCTTCAAGGAAATGATGCGCGGGTGCGCCATGTAGGTCTGCGCCGCGGCCGGCCGCGCGACCAGGCAGGCGGCGAGGCCCCAAAGGAAAATCATATATGGCCCACGCGCGCGGTCATCACCGTGCACTCTCGGATGTAGAGGCCCAGGAGCCAGGACTGGTAGGTCTGGTCGAATTTCGGATCGTAGATCATGTAATGGGCCTCGTCCTTGACCAAGCCGCTCATGACCTTGGCGTAGCCGGCGTCGCCCCAGTTAAAGAGGTAGAAGAGATAATATTCGCAGGCGCGGCTATGGACCGTGGGATCGGACGGCGCGGCCTGCACGTCCGCGGGCGTCTCCGCGCGGTAGGAATAGGGATCAATGGTGTTGGTGTAGAACTCGCCGCAGCCGTTCAAAAAAGCCGCGCCCAAGACCAAGAGCGCCGGCGCGGCCACCAACCCCCAGCGGCGAACGAACTTCATGAAAACATCATCCGGGAAACACCGCCGCGCAGAAAGACACGATGCCGCCGGCCGGGTCCGGAGCTTGGCCGTAGCTCAAGAGCCTCCCGGGGGCCGCGGCGCCTTGGCCGCCGATGATTTTGGCCAGCCGCAGCGCGGTGTAGAGGGCGGAAAGCCCGCAGACTTTCCTCCAGGACGACTCCCCGGCCGCCGAGCTGTAGAACCCGTCGGCGTCCATCTCCAGCGCGCGGGCGATGGACGCGCGGTCGCCCTCCTCGACGTTTTTTTTAAGCGCGTCGTCGACCTCGACGTCGTCGCCGAAGCGCGGGCCCACGTGCGCCAGGTCCACGCCGGCCAAAATCATGACGCTTTGCCCAGCCGCGCGGCGGGCTCTGAGTCGCTCGCCCCAGTCGACCAGAGCCTTCTCCACGGTAGCGACCTTGGAGGGCGGCTCGTCCGGCGAGAAGCGCTCGAAGCTCGAGCACAAAACGGGAAGCCACGGCGGCGTCTTGTCCCGCCAGAGACGCTTGAGCCACACGGCCTGGAACTCCAGCGAATGCTCGCCGCGGTGGACCGCCTCGTCGTCCGCCGGATCGTACCATAGGGCGCCGCGCAGGTCGTCGTAGAGCCCCTCGTCGGCAGCCACCGGGCCGTAAGGCGTCTCGTAAGCTTTGCGCGTGGCGGCCCAGGGCGAATTGGGCGACATGTGCGCCACGCCCAAGGCCACAATCAGGTCCGGCGGGCGGCATTGCGAAAGGGCCTGGTAGGCCCAGGCGTAGGACGGGCCGCCGCGCTGAAAATCGATGTGCGGGCTCACCAGCAGCAGCGGCGGCGGCTTAAGGGCTTGGGCCGCGGGCTCTTGGCCCGGCCCCTGCGGATGCTTGAAGAATCCCCCCAAGAGTCCGCCTAGTTCCAGGGGCTCCGCCGGGTAGGAGACGCCCGCGAAGGCCGCCTTGCGCGACGGGCTTTGCCGGAAGCGCTCTAATATTTCGCCGCGCCTCTTCGCCACGGGCTCGGTCTCAAGCAGAAGCGCCCGGTCGAGCTCGTCGGCCAAGGAGAGAATCTCCTCGGGCTTCAAGAACTGCCCGGTGGTCTTGCCGAAGAGGCCCGAGATGTCCGCGGCGGTGCGCTTGCCGTCGAAGAGGGACGCCGCCAGCATGCCGCCGGCGGACATAGCCAGCGTGGAGGGCGCGATTTCCTCAAGATCGCGCAGCAGAAAAAGCGGCTTGCCCTCGTCCTCGACCGGAACGGCCTCCAGCCGGGCGCGCAGCGGCGGCAGCGGCGTGGACGGGCCCCAAATCGCCATATGCAGGGATTCTATCGCAACGACGGTCGCGGGCGCAAACCGGGGCGCAAAACCTTTATTTGCCTGCGTCCAAGGCAAATGTTAGAATGCGCATCGTGACCAACGGAAATGGTTTGACTCCGTCCCAAACTTCCAAAGGCCGCAGGTTCGGGACGAGGATATAGGAAGAAAACCATGGCGAAAATCCTCATCGTCGATGACGAAGGCGACGTCGTCTCGCTCATCAAATTTCTGCTTGAGAAAGACGGTCATAGCGTCTTTACGGCCTCCAACGGCGTCATGGCCCTGGAGACAATCGGGCTCGACAAGAACGGCGCGCGCCAGGGCGAGTTCATCCGGTTCGATTTGATCATCCTGGACGTCATGATGCCGCTCATGGACGGCTACACCGCGAGCGCCAAGCTTTTCGCCGATCCGCTGGCGCGGGCCATCCCCATCATCATACTCACGGCCAAGGGCGGCCTGCAGGACATTTTCACCCCGGCATCCAACGTCGTCGCCTACCTGAGCAAGCCTTTCGATCCCAAGAAGCTGCGCCAAACCGTCGCCGATTCGCTGGCCAAGCGCCCGGACGGAGAAGGCCGGTCGTGAACGAGCGCGTCCTCATCGTCGACGACGAGTCCGAAATAGTCACGCTGCTGCGCTTCATTCTGGAGAAAGAGGGCTACCAGGTCTCCGAGGCGGGCAACGGCGCCATCGCCTTGGAAGTCATGGGCATCGAACCGGCCAACCAGGCCGCGCCTCTGCCGGACATCATCATCCTGGACATCATGATGCCGGTCATGGACGGCTACACTTTGAACAGCCGGCTCCAGGCCAGCGAACGCGCCCGTTCCGTCCCCATTTTGGTCTTGACCGCGCGCGGGCAGAAGATGCGCGACATCTTCGAGATCGCGCCCAACGTGAGCGCCTACGTGCAAAAACCCTTTGATCCAAAGATGCTGCGCGAGCTCATCGCCGCGATATTGGCCGGCAGGAAAAGAGCCTGATGGAACCAGCGCCCAAGACCTCGGCCCAGCCTCCGCGCCAGGCGCCGCTCTCGGAAATCCTGGCGGCCAAGAAGGCCAAGATCGCGGAACTGCGCGGGCGGGGCGTCGACCCCTACCCGCCGCGCTGGCCCAAGACCGCGTCCTGCGCGGAGGCTCTTGCGGCGGGGAAAAGCCTCTCGGCCGGCGAGCACGCCGCGAGCCGGGAGGCAAGCAGTGCAGGGCCGCATGAGGAAATGATGTTGCGGCCCGGCGCCGCGGGCGGGGAATTTTCCTGCGCCGGGCGCGTCCTGCAGATTCGCGACATGGGCAAGTCCATCTTCGCCCATATCCAAGATCAGTCCGGGCGCTGCCAGGTCTACTTCGGCAAGAGCCAACTGCCCGAGGCTGACTTCGCCCTGGTCAAGAAGGATCTCCACGCCGGGGATTTCATCGGCGTCACCGGGCCCGTGTTCAAGACCAAGACCGGGGAAATCACCGTCGAGGCGCGCGCCGTGGTTCTGTTGTCCAAGGCCCTGCGCCCCATGCCGGAGAAGTGGCATGGCTTGAAAGACGTGGAGACCCGCTACCGCCGTCGGCACCTGGACCTCATCGCCAGCGACGGCGTGCGGGAGACCTTCCTAAAACGCTCGCTCATCGTCTCGACCGTGCGCGAGGTCTTGGACGGCGCCGGCTTCGTCGAGGTGGAGACCCCGATTTTGCTGGGCCAAGCCGGCGGCGCGTCGGCCAGGCCTTTTGCGACACGGCACAACGCGCTTCAGGCCGACATGGTGCTGCGCATCGCGACCGAGCTTTACTTGAAGCGCCTCATCATCGGCGGCTTCGACAAGGTCTATGAGATCGGCCGCATCTTCCGCAACGAGGGCATCGACACGCGGCACAACCCCGAGTTCACCATGCTGGAGGCCTACCAAGCCTACACGGACTACGACGGCATGGCCGATTTGTTCGAGAAAATTACGGCGGCCTGCGCCGAGGCCCTGGGCGTCTCCACGGTCGACTGCGGCGGCAAGGCCCTGAGCCTCAAGCCCCCATTCAACCGCGTGCGCCTGCCCGAGCTTTGGAAAAACGCCTGCGGCGAGCCCCTGGAAGCGATCTTGGACGGACTGCGTTTTGACCGCGCGGCGCTCTTGCAGCTCGCCGACAAAGTCGGCGCGCCGGCGGACGAGCGCACGCCCGGCGCCAAGATTTTTGAGCGCATCTTCGACGCCAAGATTATGCCCCGCCTAAACGGCATCACTTTGGTTTTTGATCACCCGGCGGCGATAACGCCCTTGGCCAAGTTGAAGCCCGGCAGCCCGTCCGTGGTCGAGCGCTTCGAGGCCTTCGCGGCGGGCCAGGAACTGGCCAACGCCTACACGGAATTAAACGACCCCCAGGATCAGCGCGCGCGCCTGGCCGAGCAGGCCCGGCAGCGCCAAGAAGAAAACGACGCCGAGGCGGACATCCTCGATGAGGACTTCGTCGAGGCGCTCGAGTGCGGCATGCCGCCCACCGGCGGCATCGGCATCGGCATCGATCGGCTGGTGATGCTGCTGACCGGGCAGGCCTCCATCCGGGACGTCATTTTGTTCCCCACGCTCAAAAAAGAATCCCCGTCCGAAAACCAGGCGTGCGCCGACTAGAGCTGTTCATCGCGTTCCGCTACCTGCGCGCCAAGCGCAAGGGAATTTTCGCGGCGATCACCACCGCCATCGGCGTGGCCGGCGTCACCGTGGGCGTCGCGGCGCTGATTACGACCTTGTCCGTGATGAACGGCTTCCAGGCCGACATCGAGAAGAAAATCATCGGCGCCCAGGCGGACCTGACCGTCTACGGAGCCTGGAGCCGCGCGGACTTGGACCGCACCATGGCCAAAATCAAGGGCGACCAGGCCGTCACGGCCGCCGCGCCCTTCGTGCTGGGCCAAGCCATCATCACCTACCAGGGCCGCACCTCCGGCGTCGTGGTCAAGGGCATCGACCCCGAGGAGGAGTTCAAGGTCAATAATTTGGACAAGCGCCTGCGCGAGGGAAATTGGGCGGACTTGAGGGGTTCTGGCAAGGAGCCGGGCTTGGTGCTGGGCGAGGAACTGGCGCGCAATCTGGGAACTTGGGTCGGCCAGGACGTGGTGCTGGTCTCCCCGCAGGGCATGGCCACGGCCATGGGCATCATCCCCAAGATGCGCAAGTTCCGCGTGGCCGGCCTGGTGCACACGGGATACTACGAGTACGACAGCTCCATGGGCTTTGCGGAGCTGGGCGTCGCGGCGAAATTTTTCGGCGTCAAATCGGGAGCCACGGGCGTGGGCGTGCGGGTCGGGAGCTTGGACCAAGCCGACGCCGCGGCCGTGCGGCTCTCCCGGGCGCTCGGCCCCGATCACCCCGTGCGCACCTACAGCCAGATGAACGAGACGCTCTTCGCCGCCTTGAAGCTGGAGAAGACAGTGATGTTCCTCATCCTGGCGCTCATCGTGCTGGTGGCCTCGCTCAACATCGCCTCCACGCTGATTTTGCGCGGCGTGGAAAAAACGCGCGACATGGGCCTCCTGATGGCCATGGGCGCCACGCCCAAGCAGATCCGCGCGATTTTCCTGGCCGAGGGCGCCATGATCGGCGCCGTGGGGCTGGGCCTGGGCCTGGCCCTGGGCTTGGCGCTATGCTGGGTCATCAAGACCTTCCCCATCGTGAAGCTGCCGCCGGACATTTATTATCTCTCCCAGGTCCCGGTCTCGGTGCAGGGCTCGGACGTCGCCGCGGTCATGATCCTGGGCTTTTTGATGGCGCTTTTGGCCACGGCCTACCCGGCTTGGCGCGCCTCCAAAATCGATCCGGTGGAGGCCATCCACTATGGGTGAGCCGGTCTTAAAGGCGGAGAAAGTTTTCAAAACCTACGGCCGCGGCGAGCAGGCCGCGCACGTGCTGCGGGATTTGAGCTGCGACATCGGCGCCGGGGAATTCGTATCCTTGATGGGGCCCAGCGGCTCCGGAAAATCCACGCTGCTCAACATCCTTGGCCTCATGGACAGGCCCGACGCCGGCCGAGTCAGCGTCGGCGGCCGCCCGACCTTGGGCCTAGGCGACGCCGAGCGCGCGCGGCTGCGCAACGAGCGACTGGGGTTCGTCTTCCAGTTCGATTCCCTGCTGCCAGAGTTCACGCTTTTGGAAAACGTGGTCATGCCCTGCCGCATCGCCCTGGCTCACGGCCGAGCGGCGACGGCGCTGGACGCGGCCGAGCTCCGCGCGCATGAACTCCTCGCGCGCTTTGGCCTCTCCGCCGCGCTCAAAAGATTTCCCAGCCAGGTCTCGGGCGGCGAGCGCCAGCGCGCCGCCTTGTGCCGGGCGCTCATCAACTCGCCGGCGGCCATCCTGGCCGACGAACCGACGGGAAACCTGGACAAGGCCAACGCGGAATTGGTATTTAAAGATTTGCAGGATCTCTCGCAAAACTACGGAGTGGCCGTCCTGATGGCGACCCACAACGAGGAATCCCGCCGCTTCGCGAGCCGCACGATCCGGCTTCAAGGCGGCACCCTAGCCGAGGAGGAAAAAGCAGCGTGAAGATCTACATCGACGGCGAGTTCAGGGACAAGGATGACGCGAAAATCTCCGTGTTTGATCACGGGATCCTCTACGGCGACGGGGTCTTCGAGGGCATCCGCGCCTACAACGGGCGCGTGCTGGCCCTGGACGAGCACTTAAGCCGCCTGCGTGAATCCGCCGAGGCGATTTTCCTCACGCTGCCTCTGCCCATCAAAAAAATCCGCGAGGCGGTCCTGGAATCGGTGCGGGTCAACGGCTTGAAGGACGCCTACATCCGCCTGGTCGTCACCCGCGGCGTGGGCGACCTGGGGCTGGACATGCGCAAGTGCCGGGGCCGCGCCTGCCTCATCATCATCGCAGACAAAATCCAACTCTATCCCGAGAGCGTGGCCAACAAGGGAGTCGATCTCATCATCTCCTCGGTGCGCCAGCGCGGCGCGGACCAACTCTCTCCCGGCGTCAAGTCTCTGAACTACCTCGCCAACATCGTGGCACGCGAGCAGGCGACCCGCGCCGGAGCGCAAGAGGCCGTGCTTCTAAACCGCGAGGGCTACGTCACCGAATGCTCCGGGGACAACATCTTCTGCGTCTATGACGACGAAATCTTCACCCCGCCGATTCACGCCGGCATCCTGGGCGGCATCACGCGGCGCCTGGTCATCAACCTCTGCCGGGCAAAACTCGGCGTCGAGGTCGCGGAGCGGCTCTTCACGCCCTTTGACCTCTATCGGGCCCACGAGGTTTTTCTGACCGGCACGGGCGCCGAGGTCCTCGGCGTCGCCAAAATCGACGGCCGCGCCATCGGTGACGGGCAGCCCGGCCCCACGACGCGCAAGATCGTCGATATCTTCCATGCCTACGCGCGCGAGAACGGCGTTCCGGTCTACGAGGAAGCCAGGGCCGCCAAATAAGCCTTGAGCCCGGAAAAAAACGCCGTGCGCCTCATCTCCTGGAACGTCAACGGCGTGCGCGCCGCGGCGCGCAAGGGCCTTTTGGAGTGGATGGCCAAGGAGAGCCCGGACGTTCTCTGCCTTCAGGAGACCAAGGCCAGCCCGGATCAGCTTCCCGAGGAACTGGTCGACCCCAAGGGCTACCAAGTCTCCTGGGACTGGCCCAAGTTCAAGAAGGGCTACAGCGGCGTGGCCACGTTCACGAAAAAAACGCCCTTGGACGTGAGCCGCGGCATGGGCGTGGAAAAATTCGATGCGGAGGGGCGCACGCTGGTCTCGGTCTATCCGGATTTCACGCTCTTGAACGTCTATTTCCCCAACGGCAAGAAAAACGAGGAGCGGCTCAAGTACAAGATGGATTTCTACGCCGCCTTTCTTAAAACCCTGGGCCGCCTGCGCGCGGAAGGCCAAAAGAACATCGTGGTCTGCGGCGACGTCAACACCGCGCACAGGGATATCGATTTGGCCCGGCCCAAGGAAAACCGGAAAATCTCCGGATTTCTCCCCCGGGAATGCGCTTGGCTCGACGAACTCTTGGCCGACGGATTCGTCGACACCTTCCGGGAGTTCGAAACGGACGGCGGGCACTACAGCTGGTGGGACATGCAGTCGCGCGCCCGGGAGAGAAACGTGGGCTGGCGCATCGATTATTTCTTTGTCTCCCAGGACCTGCGGCCGCGCCTCAAGAACGCCTTCATCCTGCCCGAGGTCATGGGCTCGGACCACTGCCCGGTCGGCATCGATCTTTCATTTTAACGGTTGCCCCAATCCCGAGCCCGAGGAAAAATTCCATGAAACGCCAGACAGCCCTTTTTGCCGCCGCCGCGGCCGCCGCGCTCGCGGGCGCGCTCTCGAACCAACGTCCCTCCCGGGCAGGAAACCCATTGGCTGCAGGGGCCCATGAGTTCAATCTCCCTGACCCTGACGCCCGCCAATGAGTATTTTTTCCATTTAGGGAAAATATTAGTTGACGAAAAAAACGACGCGGTTCTCGATCCCGCCGAGAAGGGCTACTCCCTGTCCGCAATAGATCAAGAAACGATTTTAACCCGGAACGCGGCCGCGGCGAAATACGCCTTGGACATCCTCGAGGCGGCTTTTCCGGACGCGCTGGGCGGTCCGACCGCCTATCCCGGCGCGGTGGACGTCGGGGCTCCCTCGGTTGAGACCGTCGATCATTACGTGGACGATCTGAAAAAAGGGGACGCCGCGGACCGAAGCGGCTGGAAAAAACAGCACCCGGGGCAGGCCTGCCCCTTCAAGCCGCGAAACTACCGCAGGCTGCGCGCCGGCCTCATCGCCAGGATGAAGGGCTACGACGTCTTGGTCCTGCGCTACGTGCACGTCGGCCCCGGCAAATAGCCGCCGGCGTCACGCCGCTGGGCACTTGGACCCCTCGCCTCCTCCGGAACGGCCGCTATCCTGCCGCGAGCCCTGGGCAAGCAGTAGCGGGCCGCAACATAATCTTCCTTATGCGGCCCAGTACTGCTTGCCTGCCGGCTTGCGGTAGATGGTTTCTTCACGACTTGGGCCCACCGAGACCACGGACACGGGAAGCTTGAGGCGTTTTTCCACCTCCAGGACGTAGCGGCGCGCGCGGACCGGAAGATCGGCGAAGCGGCGCACGGACTGGATGTCCCCCGTAAAACCGGGGATGTTCTCGTAGATAGGCTCGCATTCCATCTGCGCCCGGCGCGAGGCCGGAAACTCGTCTAGCCTCTTTCCTTTGTAGCGGTAAGCCACGCACACTTTTATTGGATCGGTGCCGGACAAGGTGTCGAGCTTGGTCATGGCCAGGGTTTTGATGCCGCTGACGCGCGCCGCGGCCCGCAATTGAACAATATCCAACCAGCCGATGCGGCGCGGACGGCCGGTCGTGGTCCCGTACTCGTGGCCGATTTCGCGCAGGCGCGAGGCCATGCGCCCCTCCATCTCGGTCGGAAAGGGCCCCAGACCCACGCGCGTCGTGTAGGCCTTGGTCACACCCAAGACGCCGCAGACGGCCGCGGGCGCGACGCCCGCGCCCACCGCGGCGCCGCCCGAGATGGGATTGGACGAGGTCACGAAGGGGTAGGTGCCGAAGTCCAGGTCCAGCATGGCTCCTTGGGCGCTCTCCATCAAAAGCCGGCGGCCCTTGGCCAAAAGCTGCGCCAGAAACAGCGAGGTGTCCCGGCAAAACGGCGCCAAGAACCGTCGCAGCCGCGCGCAGTCCGCCAAGACCTCCTCGCGAATAGCCGAGAGCGGCTTCATGCGGGAAAGCTCGGCGGCGCGGATGCGCAAATTTTGGTCCACCAGAGTCTTGAAGGTCTCCGGTTCCAGATAATCGCAGACCCGGACCCCGATGCGCGCGACCTTGTCCTCGTAGCAGGGGCCGATGCCGCGCCGGGTGGTGCCCAGGCCGCGGCCGCCGTCCTCGCGCAGGATGTCGAGCATGATGTGGTAGGGCAAAATGACATGGGCCATGAGGCTCACGTGCAGCCGGCCCTCCATCCGGATGCCCCGCTTCTTCAGGGCCGAGACCTCCTCCATGAAGGCCTGGGGGCTCAGCACCAGGCCGTTGCCGATGACGTTGTGGACGCGGGGAACTAGAATGCCGGAGGGAATCAGATGCAGGGCGAAGGTTTTGCCGCCCGAGACCACGGTGTGCCCGGCGTTGTTGCCGCCCTGATAACGGACCACGCAGTCCGCTTCCTCGGCCAGGCAATGGACGATTTTCCCCTTGCCCTCGTCCCCCCACTGCGCGCCCACGACCACCAATGCCGGCATGTCACACCTCCTTTGATTCCTTAGGACCTTGGAGCGAAGAAGCGCCGCCACCAGGGCGGCGCGCCGCTTAAATACACGCGCGAAGCCCGAACGGAGGCCTCGCCGCGAATGACGGCGTCGCCGCAGACCCCCGGGGAAAACCTTACGCGCACCAGCACTCCTTCGGGGCTCGATTCCACGGCCTCCACGGGGGCCAGAATCGGGACCGGGCCTTCCTCGGAGTAGCCCCCGAAAAGGCGCGAGAGGTACTGCGCGATGTCGCGGCCGTCGGCAATATGGGCCAGAACCAGGTCGCCCGCGCGCAGCGACGAGGCCGCGACGCCGTCGACGTCCTCCTCGAGGCGAATTCTCAAAACCAGGATGTCTTCCTCGCGAATCCGGGAGCGCTGACTGCGAGAGGAGGACTTGGGCTTGCTCTCCCAGTCGCCCGCCTCGTTTTGCAGGGACTTGAACTGCCCCAAATCCAGGAGATCCCGGGAAATCTTGAGGCCGAGATTCTTGCCCGGCCAAAGCCCCTGCAGAATCCCGGCGACGGCCTTGGCCGCGGCCTCGTCGTCCTGGCGGGCCAGGCGCTCGATATCCCGCGTCTGGTGAAAATAGGCGCCCAGATTTTTTTCCGCCTCCAAACTCTCCGTCTGGATGCTCCCTTCCCAGAGCCGGCACGCGTAGAGGCTTTTCTCGAAAGCGAACCAGTTTTGATCCAAGGGCACCGTGTAGACGGCGGGATTGAAGGACACCACCGCGCGCGCGCGCAGCAACGTTCCGTCGCTCACGCCCAGCACCGCGAGGATGAGGCCGAAGCGCCCGTTCTCGGCCACGCTAAAGCGCCCCTTGACGACGACCACGTTCTTGAAGAGCCGCGGCACGGCCTTGACCGCGGACTCCAGGTCGTAGCCGCACATCTCCAGGGCCAGCTCCGCCTCGGCCCGGTCGCAGCCGGTCTCCTCCATCAACAGCGCGATCTTATCCTGCATCGGGCCTTGCGCGCGGGTGCGCTTCACCGTAAGCGCTCTTCAAGCGGTCCAGGCTCACATGCGTGTAGACCTGGGTGGTGGACAAATTCTTGTGGCCAAGCATCTCCTGGACCGCGCGCAAATCGCACCCCTTGTTCAAGAGGTGCGTCGCGAAGCTGTGGCGGAAGACGTGCGGCGTCACCTTCTTGTGCCAGCCCGCCTGGGACATCCAGCGCTTCAAGATGACCGCCACGCCCTGATCCGAGAGCCGCCGGCCGCGCCAATTCAAAAATAGAGGATCTCCGCCCTGCGCCGCGGGGCGCTTATCGAGATAGCGCCGCAAGGCAGCCAGGGATCGCGTTCCCACGGGCACCAAGCGCTCCGCGCCGCCCTTGCCCAGGACCCGCGCCGCTCCCGAGAAAAAATCAACGTCGCCGACATTGAGGCGCGAAACCTCCGAACGGCGCAGGCCGCTGGAATAAAGGAGCTCCATCACCGCCTTGTCGCGCCCGGAGAAGCGCCCCTCTTTCAAAGCCGCGTCGAGCAGATCCGTCATCTCGCCCTCGCTCAAGAACCGCGGCAGCCGGGTCTGCTTCTTGGGCAAGGGGACGTTCGCGAAGGGGTCTCCGGAGAGAGCGCCCTCCTTGCGCAGGTAGCGCGCGAAGGAACGCACGGCGGACATCCGGCGCAGGACCGAATTGCGCGCGAGCCCCGCATCTCCCTGCAGCCGCGCCAGGTAGGCGCGGATTAAGTCCCTATCTAGAGCGGACGCCGCGGACGCTCCGGAGAGGCGCAGAAATTGCGCCACGTCGGCGCCGTAAGCCCGCAGCGTGTGCGGAGAGAAGTTGCGCGCCGCGCGCAGGTGGGCTAAAAACCGCGTCCGCCACTCCTCCAGCGGCGGCGCCGCGCCGCCCGGCGAAGCGGCCTGCCCGCTCACCCGGCCGCGGCCGGTCCGGCCGGCGGGGGAGCCGCTCCGTCCCGCAGGGTTTGCGCGTCGTCCTTGGAGACGGGGATGAGGTTGCGGCACTTGGGAAAGCCGGGGCAGGTCAGGAAAAAGCCGCGCTTGCCCTGGCGCAGCCACATGGCGCGCCCGCATTTCTGGCATTGGCGCTTGGTCACGACCGGGCGCGAGCCCTCGATTTTCTTGCCTTCCGCGTCCATGGAAAAGGTGTTGCGGCAGGCGGGGTAGCCCGAGCAGGCCAGAAAGCGCCCCTTGCGCCCGGTGCGGATGACCATGGGCTTGCCGCAGAGATCGCACTTCTCATCGGTGGGCTCGGGCGCGTCCGCGGCGCCGTCGGCGTTGAGGCGGACCTTGCCCTTGCACTTGGGGAAGGTCGAGCAGGAGAGGTACTTGCCGAAGCGGCTCTCGCGGATGAGCATGGGCGCGCCGCACACCGGGCACTTCTCGTCCGACATTTTGGGCTCGGGCTTGACCACGGCCATGTTCTTGGAGGCCGACTTCATGGACTCGGAGAACGGGCCGTAGAAATCCCGCACCACGCTGGTCCATTCGTCCTTGCCCTCGGCGATGGAATCGAGCTTCTCCTCGACCTCGGCGGTGTAGGTGAGGCTCACGATGCCGGGAAAATGCTCCTTCAAGCTCTCGGTGACCAGGATGCCCAGCTCGCTGGCCAAAAGCCGCCGGTCCTTGGGGTTGCGGCGCACGTAGCCGCGGCCCACGATGGTCTTGATGGTCGGCGCGTAGGTCGAGGGCCGGCCGATGCCGTGCTTCTCCATGGCCTTGATGAGGCTGGCCTCGTTGTAAAAGGGCGGCGGGCTGGTGCGGTGCTCTTCCTTCACGAAACGCTCGACCGCGAGCGCGTTTCCTTCCTTTAAATCCGCGGGGATGGCCGCTTTCTCCTCGCCCTCGGCGTCCTCGCCTTCTTCCTTTTCGTTCTCGTCCGCGGAGAGGGAGTAGACCTTGAGGAAGCCCTCGAACTTCATGGCCCGGCCGGACGCTCGCCACAGTGACTGCGGCCCTTCGACCTCCACCGAGACCGTGTCGTAGACCGCCTCGGCCATTTGGCTGGCGGCAAAGCGCTTCCAGATGAGATCGTAGAGCCGGTGCTGCTCGGGGGACAGGTACTTGCGCAAGGACTCCGGCGTGCGCGCGATGCCGGTGGGGCGCACGGCCTCGTGGGCTTCCTGCGCGCCGCGCGACTTGGTCTGGTACTTGGGCGGCTCGGCCGGCACGTAGCGCGGCCCGAAGCGCCCCTTCAGGTAGGCCGCCGCCTCCGCCGCGGCTATTTCCGAGATCGCGAAGGAGTCCGTCCTCATGTAGGTGATGAGACCCACGGGCTCGTCCGCGCCGATGTCCACGCCTTCGTAGAGCGACTGCGCGATGCGCATGGTCCGGTCGGAGACAAAGCCCAATTTCTGCGAGGCCGCCTGCTGCAGGAGGCTGGTGGAAAACGGCGGCGGCGGGCGGCGGCGGGCTTCCTTGCGCTCTATGGACTTGACCTTCAGGGCGTCGCCGGCCAAGGACGCCTCCACGGCGTCCGCGTCCTGCGCGGCCCTTAAAATGGTCTGGCGCACGCGGTAGTCCTCGGCGAAGAGGGCGTAGGTCTTCTGCGTCTCGACTTTCTCCCCCTTGAACTCGACGAGGCGGCACTCGAAGGGCGCGCTGTCTTCCTTGCGGCAGAGCGCCGCGGCGGTCCAGAAGGTCTCGGATTGAAACTCTTTAATCTCCTTGTCCCGCTCGGTCAAAAAGCGCACGGCCACGGACTGCACGCGGCCCGCGGAGAGCCCGCGCTGGATTTTGGCCCAGAGCAGCGGCGAGAGCGTGTAGCCCACCAGGCGGTCGATGACCCGGCGGGCCTGCTGGGCCTGGACCAAGCCCAAATCGATGGCGCGCGGCGACTCCAACGCGTGCGCGACGGCCTGGGGCGTGATTTCGTGGAAGGCGATGCGGCGGATGCGCTCGGGCGGCAGGCCCAGGATTTCGGACAAGTGCCAGGCGATGGCTTCGCCTTCCCGGTCCGGGTCGGTGGCCAGGTAGACGTAGGAGGATTTTTCCACCAGGGGCTTGAACTCCGCCAAAATCTTCTTGGCCCGGGGCAGCAGCACGTACTCGGGCGCAAAGCCCTTTTTAACATCGACGCCCATCTTGCGCACCGGCAGGTCGCGGACGTGCCCGTAGGAGCTGCGCACCACGTAGCCGCTCTTAAGGAAGCGCGCGATGGTGCGCTCCTTGGCGGGCGACTCGACCACCACCAGGGCGGCTCCGGATTTCTTGGCCCCGGGCTTGGCCGCCGCGGAAACTTTCTCGTCCGATTTTTTCTTAGCTGCTTTTTTTGGCATAGCGTTGTCCAGGTAGGGATTGAATCAAATCTTTGAGCTCCATGTGAAACAGGTGGGCGGATAATTCGGCCGCGGCGAGGCCCGTGGCCGCGCATAATTCCTCAAGGCCGCGCTCCTCAGAGCCCATCGCTTCGAGAATTTCACCCTCCGCGGAGGAAAGCCCGGCTCCGGCGCCCGGCGCGCCCGCGGGCCCGCCCGACAAGACCGCTTGCGGGCCGATGCCAAGGCCCGGGGGCAGGTCCTCCAAAATATCGTCCAGGCAACGCACGGGCTTGGCGCCCTCCCGCATCAAAATATACGGCGCCTCGCTCAACGGGGAATCGGCGGGCCCGGGCACCGCGAAAACCTCGCGGCCCTGCCCCAAGGCCAGGCGCGCGGTGATGAGCGAGCCCGACTTGTCCCGGCCCTCGACCACGACCACGCCCCAGCACAAGCCCGAGACGATGCGGTTGCGCCGGGGGAAATTTCCCGGCAGGGGCGGCGTGCCGGGCGCGAACTCGCTCAAGAGACACCCCCCGCCCGCGAGGATTTTTCGGGCCAGAGGCTTGTTCTCCTCGGGATAAATGCGGTCCAGGCCCGAGCCCAGCACCGCCCAGGTCTTGCCGCCGGCCTCAAGAGCCCCGGCATGCGCCTCAGCGTCGATGCCCGCGGCCAAGCCGCTGACCACGGCCAGGCCCCGGTTTGCCGCTTCGCGGGCCAGCGCGCGGGCCATGCGTCGGCCGTAGGCGCTGGGCCGGCGCGCGCCCACCAGCGCCAGGGCCGGGGTCTGGTCGGGCGGCCGGCCCAGGACGTAGAGCTTGCCCGGGCGCTCGGCAAGGCTGCGCAGGAGATCGGGGTAGTCTTTTTCCGTTAAAATCGCGGGCTGGTCCGAAATCCCGGCCTGAGGAAGAGCGGAGGGCGCGCTCATAAAAGCTCCTCGGAGATCTGCGGCTTGGGCGGCAAAGCGGCGGGGCGGGGGCGCGGCGCCCACGAGGACTCCCGCGGCGTAGCGGGCTTGGCCGCGGGGCGCGCGAAGGAGCGCGCGTCGGGGTCGCGCCACAAGGACGCCATCTCCGCGGGCAGGCGCCCGGTGGATAAAATCAGGCGCACCGGGTCCACGCCCAGGACCGCGGCCAAATTCCGGAGCACGTGGTCTTCCCCCGGCGGGCTGCGCTTGCCCGAAAGCACCTTGGAAAAAAACGAGGGGTCCAAGCTCACGGCCCGGCACAGCGCGCGCAGCCCCAGCCCGCGCGCGGCCATGGCTTGGCCCACCAGCGAGGAAAACGGGGACGGCGTCCCGGCTTTGCGGGCAAGCTTGCTCACGGCGCCCCCGCCGCGGCCAAGCCCGCGCTCCAGCGCTCCAGGCAGCGGTACTGCATGGCCTCGGCCACGTGCTCGGGGCCGACGTCCGGCGCGCCGGAGAGGTCCGCGATGGTGCGGCACACGCGCAAAATCCGGTCCAAGCCCCGCGCGGAAATCCCGCTCTTGGCCGCGGCGCGGCGCAAAAGCTCCAGCGCCCGGGCGTCGGGGCGGCACAAGCGGCGGGTCTGCGCCGGAGAAATCCGCGCGTTGACCAGGCCCGGGGCCCCGCCGAAACGCTCCCGCTGCCGGGCCCGCGCGGCCAGGACCCGCGCCAAGGCCGCGGCGGTGGTCTCGGCGGCCGAGGCCGGAGGCCGAGCAGTCCCGGATGCCCTATCGGTAAATGCGTCGGCATCCGGGGCGGCGGCGGGCGCGGCCGAGGGAGTTTGCGCCCAGTCCTCGAAGGGCAGCGGCGAGAGCTCCACCTGCAAGTCGATGCGGTCCATGAGCGGCCCGGAAAAGCGGGTAAGGTAGCGCTCCAGCGCGCGCGGGCCGCAGCGGCACTCGCGCCGCGGGTGGCCCCGCCAGCCGCACGGGCAGGGGTTGGCGGCCGCGGCCAAAATAAAGCGCGCGGGGTACTCGTGAATTTCCTTGGCGCGGGAGACGACCACGCGCCCTTCCTCGAGCGGCTGGCGCAGCGCCTCAAGGACGCCGCGGCCGAACTCGGGCAGCTCGTCCAGGAACAAGACGCCCGCGTGCGCCAGGGAAATCTCTCCCGGCCGGGCCGAGGTTCCGCCGCCGATCAAGGCGGCCAAGGAAGCCGAGTGGTGCGGCGCGCGAAACGGCCGCCGGCGCACCAGGCCGCGCGGGGCCCCGGCGCGGGAGAGAGAAAAAATCCGCGTCGCCTCGGAGGCCTCGTCCTCGTCCATGGGCGGCAGAAGCCCGGGCAGGCGCCGGGCCAGCATGGATTTTCCCACGCCCGGCGGGCCGATGAAAAGGATGTTGTGCCCGCCCGCCGCGGCGATTTCAAGCGCGCGCTTGGCCAGGCTCTGGCCCTTGACCTCGGCCAGATCGGGAGCGGCGGCCTCGGAATTTTCCGGGGCCGCGGCCTCGCCGGAGACGGCGGAAAGCGCGCCCTCGCCGCCCAGAAAATCCGCGATTTGCCGCAGCGTCGCGGCGCCCAGCACCTTCATGCCGGAAGCCGCGGCCTCGCCCAGGTTCTCCTCGGGCACGATGATGGCCTCGTAGCCCCGGCTCTTGGCCTCCAAGGACATGGTCAGCACGCCCGGCACCGGGCGCAGCGAGCCGTCCAAGGCCAGCTCCCCCGCGAAACAGTAGCGCTCCGGCCAGGAGGCGGCGCCGAGCTGCCCCGAGGCCGATAAAATCGCCAGGGCGATGGGCAAATCGAAGTGGGTGCCCTCCTTGCGGGACTGCGCCGGCGCCAGGTTGACCGTGATGCGCTTTTGCGGAAATTGGAAGCCCGAGTTGCGCACGGCGGAGATGACCCGCTCGCGCGATTCCCGCACGGCGCTGTCCGGGAGCCCCACGGTGGCGTAGGCGGGCAGGCCGTTGGCCACGTCGAGCTCGACCCGGACAAGATAGCCGTCGATGCCCCGCAGTCCCATGGAAAAGACCCGGGACAGCACGCGCTAATCCTCCGCGCCCAGGGGCCCGCCGAAGCGCAGGGAGGTTTCTCCGGCGAGGCTGCCGGCGCCCGGGGCGGGCAGCGGCAGGCTGAAATAGAAGCGGCTGCCCTTTTGCGGCTCGGACTCGAGCCAAAGCCGGCCGCCGTGCTTGGCCACGATTTCGCGCACGATGGCCAGGCCCAGGCCCGTGCCCGGCACGCCCAAGTCCGCGCTGGCCTGGGAGCGGTAGAACTTCTCGAAAACGCGCTCCTTCTCCTCCTCCGGAATGCCCACGCCGGTGTCCGAGATGCAGATCACGATCTCGCTCCCTTGGCGCCGGGCGCGGATGATCACTTGGCCGCGCGGCGGGGTGAACTTGATGGCGTTGGAGAGAAGATTATCCACCGCCAGGGAAATCCAGCGCGGATCCCCCAGGACGCCGGGGAGCCCCCGTTCGATTTCGCACAAGAGCTCGACCTCCCGCTTGTCGGCCTCCAGGGCCTGGGACTCGGCGCTGCCGCGCAGGGCCTTGTCCAAATCGAATGAGCGCCTGGACATCTTGGCCCCCGCCTCCAGCTTCGAGAGGTCCAGGATGTCCGAGACCAGCATCTCCAGGCGCTTGGCCGCGTTGATGGACATTTTCGTGAATTTTTTCTGCTGCTCCGAAAGAGCCCCCGCCTCGCCGTCGAGCATCAGCATCAAAAACCCCAGAATCGTGGTCAGCGGGGTCTTGAACTCGTGGCTGACGGTCGAGATGAACTCATCCTTTATACGATTGGACTTCTTCAATTGTTCCGCCGTTTCGGAAAGGCGCCGGGTCAGGACGGCCGCCTCCACCACGGCCGCGGCCTCGCCCGCGAT
>DATLUA010000042.1:0-21211 GCA_035533295.1 Elusimicrobiota bacterium
GAAAAATACAATAAGAAGGGCTTCCTGGACGCCACGGTCGAGTCCCAGATCGCGACGGACACGGGCACCATGAAATCGGTGCTGACCTTCAAGGTGAACGAAGGAGCCAAGTCCCAGATTTTCTGGGTTTCCATCAGCGGAGTGCACGCCTTTAAGCCCAAGAAAATTCTCGGTCTCATGAAGAACCGCCGCGGCAAGGTCTACGCGGAGAAAAATCTTCCCGAGGATATCCATGCCATCCAGTCGTACTACCGGCATCGCGGGTATTTGGACGTGGTGGTCAGCTCGCCCACCGTCATGGTGAGCTGGGACAAGACCAGGCTCTACATCAGCCTGTCGGTGCAGGAGGGGCGATCCTACCGCTTCGGCAAGACGTCCTTCGCCGGGAACTTGGTCTACACCAACACGCAGCTCGCCAAGACGGTGACCTACCAAGTCGGCAAGACTTTTGACGACGACAAATACCAGGAGACCACCCGCAACATCCAGGAACGCTACGCCGACAAGGGCTATCTGCACCTGCAGGTCAATCCCGTGCGGACGCTCGATCCTAAAACCGGCTACTTGAACGTCCAATTCAACCTGACCGAGGGCGACGTGGTCTACGTGGACAACGTGGACGTGTCCGGGAACGTCGAGACCAAGACCTACGTCTTGAAGCGCGAAATCCTGGTCAAGCCCGGCGAACCCTTCAACGCCAAGAAGGTGCGCAAGAGCCGCGAGGCCCTGATGAACCTGGGCTTCCTGGACGACGTGGACGTCAACTTGGACAGTCCGGGCAACCCGGACTTGGTCGACCTGGACTTCGACGTCAAGGAGGGCAAGCCCGGCATGCTCACCGCGGGCGCGGCCTACTCCACCATCGACGGGCTCTTCGGCACCTTGTCCCTGCAGAACTTGAACCTCTTCGGCCGGGCCCAGCACGTGGGCGTGCAGTGGTCCTTCGGCTCGCGCGTGCGCAATTACTCGCTTAGTTGGAGCGAGCCCTGGGTCGGGAATCACCCGTGGACTCTGGGCGCGACCGTCTTCGACACGATGCAGTTGAGCCCCTTCGGCAGCGATTTGGCCGCTTATACCCAGGAAAGCAAGGGCGGCTCCATCTTCCTGGCGCCGCGCTTCGCGGACAACCTCTACCAGCTCAAGTTCACCTACACCTTTTCCCGCACCAGCATCAGCGGCATCGACCCGGCGCTGCCGGCGAATTCGGTTTTGACGCCCGGTACGAGCAATTTCTCGGCCGTAAGCGTCGAATTCGCCCGCGACAGCCGGGACAACATCTACGACCCGACCAGCGGCAGCCGCAACGCGATAAGCCTGGAGTTGGCGGGGGGGCCCTTGGGCGGCGACATCAATTTCTGGGAGCCGGGCCTGACTGATTCCGTCAACTACAAGCTTTTCTCCATCGACGACTACCCATTTGTGCTGACGTTGGGCAATCGGGGAGGCTACATCGGCCAGTACGGGCCCACCGCGCGGGTTCCGGTCTACGACTTGTACTTTCTGGGTTCTCCCGACACCATGCGCGGCTACGAGCCGACGGGCCAGGTGGGAGATCCCAACGGCGGCTACATCTACGATGCGGCCACGGCCGAGTTCGGCTTTCCCGTGGCTCGAGAGGGAGAGCGGACCATCGCCAAGATCGTCTCGTTCGTCGACATCGGGTCCACATGGCCTAATTTCGACCAAGTCAGCGTGAAGGTCGGCTCGCAGCAGAACGACTTAAAGACCGACGCGGGCATCGGCATCAGGCTCACGACGCCGGCGTTTCCTATCCGGCTCGAGTGGGGCTACGGCTTCAACCACGCCCCCGGTGAGAAGCTCTATCAAATTAGCTTCGGGATGGCGAACCTGTTCTAAATTAAGGAAATGGAAGGAAAGGAATGAAACGGAAAGAAACAGAGGGAAAAGAGAAGCGGGAAATGGACGGCCATCGTTTCCGCCGGCTGCCGGTTTTTTCTATTCTTTCCGTTCTTTCTTTTTCTTTCCTTCTTCGCCTTCCTTGCGCCAACGCCATAGAAATTTCCCTGGAGCAAAACCGCACCGAGCGCTCCAGCATCGGCTTCGTGGACATGCAGCGGCTCTTCCAGGCCTTTCCGGAAACCCAGCGGGCGAGGGAAAGCTTCCAGGAAGTGGTGGAGAAGACCCAAGAGCAGTTAAACCAGCAAAAAGCCCAAATTCTGCGCCTGCAAAATACGATCGCAGATCTCCAGACTCAGCGCCAAGCGCTCATGCAGGGTCAGCAGGCGCCGCCCGAGCCTCCGGCGGCGGCGCCTGCGGTGGAGGCCTCTACCCAGGCGCCGGCGGCGCCGCTTGCCGTTTCGGCTTCTTCAGAGACGGCCAATGCCTCGGCCGCCGCGCCGGCCGTCGCCGCGTCTTCGCCGGAGCCCAGCGGCTACGCGGTCAAGCCGTCCACGCCCAGTGTTTTTCCGGCTCTGCCGGGAGTTCCCAGCGCGGAAATAACGCCGGCGCCCGCCGCGCCGCCGGCGGCACCTCCGCCTTCTCCTCCGGCGGTGGCCGTGAGCAGCCCCGCCGCGTCCGCGCCGCCCGAGGTTTCCAGCGCCGCCGTCTCCGCCGAGCCCGCGGCGCCGCGTCCCCTGCCGGTGGCGCAGCTCTCCGCGGACGTGCGCCAAAAGCTGGCCTCGCTCGATTCCCAAATCGCCGTGACGGACCAGGAAATCAAGCGCGAGCAGGCCGACTACAGCAGCCGCGAGGCCGCCGCGGAAAGAAACCTGGTGGATTTAGAGGGAAATAAGACCGATATTCTGCTTGGCGAGATCAACAAGGCGATTCAAATCGTCGCGGACCGGGAAGGCATCAGCGTGGTGGTGGACAAGGGAAATATTCTCTACGGCCACGACGCGGTGGATTTGACCGACAAGGTCTTGAAGCAGCTCCAGGAGATGAGATGATCGCGCGCGAGAAAATCAGCGTCACGGCCGGAGAGCTGGCCCGCTTGTCCGAGGGCCGCTTAATCGGCGAGGAGTCCTACGTTTTGGAAGGCGCCCAAGGGCTGGCCGAGGCCGGGCCCAGAGACGTCTCCTTCCTGGGCAACCCGAAATACACCGAGGCCGCGGCGTCCTCGGCCGCGGGGTGCCTCTTTTTGCCCGCTTCAGCCAAGGATATGCCCGCCAAGGCGCCCGCCAAGATTTACGTGGAGGATCCGCAGTACGCCTTCTCCCTGGTGCTGGGGCTCATCGCCGATAAAAGAGCGAGAAAACCCGCGGTCGTGGACCCGCGCGCCGTCGTGGATCACGCGGCGAAACTGAGCCCCGGCGTGGGCGTGGGGCCGTTTTCCGTCATCGAGCGCGGCGCCGCAGTGGGCCAGGACACCCTTATCGGCGCGCAGTGCTACATCGGAGAGAATGTCCGCATCGGGCGCGGCTGCCGGATTTATCCCCAGGTCGTCATCCGCGAGGATTGCGTCGTGGGCGACCGCGCCGTCATCCACTCGGGAACCGTCATCGGAGCGGACGGCTTCGGATTTTCGACGGACACAAAGACGGGCCGCCACCGCAAGATCCCGCAAATCGGCAACGTGGTCATCGGCGAGGACGTGGAAATCGGCGCCAACGCGGCCATCGACCGCGCGACTATCGGCTCCACGACTATCGGGGCCGGGACTAAAATCGATAACTTGGTGCAAATCGCGCACAACGTGCAGGTGGGGCGCGGCTGCCTGCTGGTTTCCCAAGTCGGCGTGGCCGGCTCCAGCTCTCTGGGCGACGGCGTCATCCTGGCCGGCCAAGTGGGCGTCGCGGGCCACCTTAAAGTCGGCGACCGCGCCATCGTGATGGCGCAGGCCGGCATCATGTCGGATTTGGAGAAGGGCGCGATTGTTTTTGGATATCCCGCTCGTCCGCGTCGCGAGGCCTTCCGCCTGCAGGCGCTCTATGGGCGGCTGCCCGAGCTTTTCGAGGCCGTGAAGCAGATTAAGGAAAAGATGGGCTTGGGCGGCGGCTTGCCGACCAAGCCGGAGGAGTGATGATGGATTTAAGCCAGACGACGATTGAACGCGAAATCAGCCTGGAAGGCATCGGCCTGCACACCGGCAACCGCTCCAAGCTGACCTTCCGGCCCGCCCCGGCCAACGCGGGCATCCGCTTTTTCCGCGCCGACCTGCCCGGAATTCCCATGATTCCGGCGCGGCTTCATTTCGTGGTGACCACTGTGCGCGGAACCAACCTAGGCCTGGGCGATGCCAAGGTGCACACGGTCGAGCACGTGCTCTCGGCCCTGACCGGCGTGGGCGTGGACAACGCGGACATCCTGGTCTCGGCCAACGAGCCGCCCATTATGGACGGCTCCGCGCTGCCCTTCGCCCAGGCGCTTTTGAAGGCCGGCTTGCGCCGCTACCCGGACGTGCCCAAGCGCTGGCTGCACCTGCCCGGGGAAATCGCCTACCAGGACGGCAAGGCCAAGTACCGGGCCGTGCCCTCGGAGCATTTCGAGATCAAGGCGACGCTTCTGCACGATCATCCGCTCATCCCCAGGATGGGCCTGGAAATCCGCTGCGAGGAGACGGGTTACCTTTCGGAAATCGCCCCGGCCCGGACGTTTTGCTTCGAGCACGAGGTCGAGTTCCTGAAGTCTCAGGGCTTGGCGCAGGGCGGCTCCTTGGACAACGCGATTGTCATCGGCAAGGACCGCTACCACACCAATTCCGGGGGACTGCGCTACGCGGACGAGCTGGTGCGCCACAAGATTTTGGATTTGATTGGGGACCTGTCCTTGATGGGCCGTCCCCTCTTCAAGATGCGCATCGAGGCGGAATGCCTCGGGCACGCCCATAACGTCGAGTTCGCCAAGCGGCTCGACGCGGCGGCGACCGGGATGCGCAGGACCGCAAGAACCGTGGAGGCGTAAATGACGACAGAATCATCGCAGACGGCGGCGGGAGTTCCCGTGCGCACGCTGGGAATCGCCGAAATTCGCAAGGCCATCCCGCACCGCTATCCGTTTCTCCTCATCGACAAGGTGGAGATTTTGGAGGAGGACAAGAAAGCGGTAGGCACCAAGTGCGTGACTATCAACGAGCCGTTTTTTCAGGGCCATTTCCCGGAGCACCCGGTCATGCCGGGCGTGCTTATTTTGGAGGCCCTGGCCCAGACCGCCTGCGCCATGCTGCTCTCCAAGGGCGCCTACGAGGGCAAAATCGCCTACTTCATGGGCATCGACGGCGCCAAGTTCAGGAACCCCGTGTTTCCGCCGGGCGTCTTGAAGCTCAACGTGGAAATTCTGCGCCTGGGCCGCGCCGGCAAGTTCCGCGGCGAGGCGCACTTGGACGGCAAGGTCGCGGCCGAGGCCGAGATGACCTTCGCCGTCGTGGACAAATAGGGGGTCATGATGAGCAATATCCATCCTACCGCCGTCGTCCATCCTTCCGCCAAAGTTGATCCCTCCGCCGCCATCGGCCCTTACGCGATTATCGGCGAGAGCTCCGTTATCGGCGCGGGCACCAACGTAGGCGCGCACGCGGTCGTGGAGTTTTCGACCCTGGGCAAGGACAACCGCCTGCACCCCGGCTGCTACGTCGGCACCGCGCCGCAGGATTTGAAGTACGGCAATGAGCGCACGCGTCTGGTCATGGGGGATCGCAACACCGTGCGGGAGTGCGTGACCTTGAACCGGGGCACGGCCGCCCACGGCGAGACGCGCATCGGCAACGACTGCCTGTTCATGGCCTACTCGCACGTGGCCCACGACTGTACGCTCGGCGACGGCGTCATCCTGGTCAACTCGGTGGCCGTGGCGGGCCACGTGGAAATAGGCGACTTCACCGTTGTCGGGGGCTTGGCCGCCATCCACCAGTACCTGCGCATCGGCAAGTACTGCATGCTGGGCGGAGGCGCCATGCTCAACAAGGACGTGCCGCACTTCTGCACTTGCCAGGGCTACCCCGCTACGTTAAGGGGTTTGAACAGCATCGGCCTGCGCCGCGGCGGGTTTGGGCACGAGACGGTCGCGGCCATCAAGCGGGCCTACAAGACGCTTTTCTTGTCCGGTTTACGGCTCGAGGAGGCCATGACCCGCGTGCGCGGCGAGTCCCAGGACCCGCGGGTCCTGGGGATGCTCGACTTCATCGCGGCGTCCAAGAAGGGCGTGATGCGGCCAGCCTCGGGAGTCGGGGCCAAGGAAGAGGCGGTCCTCTAGCCGGTGGCCACGGTCGGGCTTATCGCCGGCTCCGGACGCTTTCCCATCCTGGTCGCGCAGGAGGCCCGGCGCATGAATGTCGATATCGTGGCGCTGGGCATCCGCGGCGTGACCGACGCTTCCCTGGAGCCGCTGGTCTCGCGCCTGGACTACTTCAAGTTGGGACAGCTGGACGCCCCCATCAAGGCGCTCAAGTCCGCGGGCGTGACCCGGGCCGTAATGGCCGGCAAGGTCCAGCACGCGTCTCTATTCGGCGGGGTCCTGCCGGATTTCAGGGCCATCAAGGTCTTCGCGCGCCTGAAGGACAAGCGCACCGACACCATCTTGAAGGCCGTGGCCGACGAATTTTCGCTCGAAGGCATCGAGCTCATCTCCTCGGCGGCCTATCTTTCCCACCTCCTGGCCGGCGAGGGCCGGCTCTCTCGCCGCGGCTCCGACGCCGAGGAGAAAGCCAATATGCGTCTGGGTTGGCGCGCGGCCAAGGCCGTGGCAGGCCAGGATATCGGCCAGACGGTCGTGGTCTCCGAGAACGCGGTCGTGGCCGTGGAGGCGATGGAGGGGACCGACGCCTGCATCCTGCGCGCGGCGGACATCGCCGCGTCGCACGGCGGGAAGCCGCGCTTGACCGTGGTCAAGGTCGCCAAACCGGGGCAGGATTTGCGCTTCGATATTCCCGTCATGGGGCTTGATTCGCTTTCTGTCTTCGCCAAAGCCCGCGTTTCGGCCGTGGCGCTCGAGGCCGGGACGACTCTGCTTTTCGACAAGGAGAAATTCATGCAGGAAGCCGACGCCGCGAAAATTTGCGTGATGGGGTTCGCCCCCGAGGGGCCCGCGTCATGAGCGCCGAGGCCAAGTCCCTGCGGCTCAAGGTCGGCGTCATCGGCGCCGGGCGCATGGGCGCCAACCACGCCAAGGTCTTCAACCGCAATCAGGAGCATTTCGAGCTTGTCGGCGTGTGCGACGTGAACTTGTGGCGGGCGCAGTTCTTGGCCTGGCAATGCAACACCATCGCGGTGCGCAATTATGAGGACCTGCTTTCTCGCGCCGAAGCCGTGGTCATCGCGGTGCCTACGCCGCAGCACTTCGAGGCGGGCAAGGCGGCCCTGGAGCGGGGCGTGCACTGCCTCATTGAAAAGCCCCTGGCCGAGTCCATTGAATCCGCGAAGAAGCTTCTCGAACTCTCTCAGCAAAAAGGGCTCGTGCTCCAAGTCGGGCACGTCGAGCGCTTCAACCCCGCGGTCCTGGAGGCCGTCAAGCACGTGCGCAACCCGCGCTTCATCACGGTCGAGCGCCTGGGCCCCTACGACCCGCGCACCCAGCATATCGGCGTGGTGATGGATCTGATGATCCACGACTTGGACATCCTGCTGACCTTGGTCGGCGCGGAAATCGAATCCTTGGAGGCCGTGGGCGCGCACTTGATTTCCCAGCACGAGGACATCGCCAATGTGCGGGTGCGCTTCAAGACCGGCTGCATCGCGAATTTAACCGCCAGCCGCATCTCGCTCACCAAGTGCCGCAAGCTGCGGCTCTTCCAGGAGGACAGCTACATCTCGCTCGACTACGCGTCGAGTGACCTGAAGATTTACAAGCGCAAGACCCCGGTCATCAAGACCTTGAAGGATGTCGAAATTCTGCGCCCCAAGCTCTCCACTGTCGAGCCCTTGAAGAACGAGCACCTGCACTGGCTCGACTGCATCCGGAACAACCGCAAGCCCTGGCCGAGCGCCGAGCGCGGCATGGAGGCCTTGAAGCTGGCCCTGCAGGTCTCAGACGAACTCGAGCGCTACGTCGTCTCGCCGGAGTCGGGCGTGCGCTCGCTCATCCCGCCGTGGGTCCAGGACTTGCGCACTATCGCCAAGAGCGTGGGCAAGGACATCATGGGAGGCGCTTCCTGAGCGAGATACTCGTCGTCGCCGGAGATCCCTCCGGCGACGTCCATGGGGCCAGGCTCGTCGAGGCCTTGAAGGCGGAAATCCCCGGCTTGCGCGCGGCGGCCGTGGGAGGACCGCTCATGAAGCGCGCCGCCGACGTCTTCCTCGAGGATTTGGCCTCCCGCGGCATCTCCGGATTCTTGGAGCCGCTTTTTTCCCTGGGATTTCTACGCGCGTTGCTGAGGCGCTTGAAGGCTTATCTTCTGGAAAAAAAGCCCGCAGCTCTTATCGTGGTGGACTACTACGGCTTCAACCGCCGAGTCCTGCCGCTGGCCAAGGCTGCCGGCGTGCCGGCCTATTATTACGTGAGCCCGCAGGTCTGGGCCAGCCGGCCCGGCCGCGCCGCGGTCATTGCGCGCCTAGTCCGCCGCGTTTTCGCCATTTTTCCGTTCGAGGAGGAGGTCTACAGCCGCGCGGGCGCGGCGTGCACCTTCATCGGCCATCCCCTCCTAGACGCCGTGCCGCCGGCGGCGGAGAAAAAGGACATCGGCAACCCGCTGCAGGTCGCGCTCTTGCCCGGCAGCCGGGCCATGGAGGTGCGCCGCCACCTGCCGGTATTCCTTGATGCCTTCGATGAGTTGCGGCGCCATTTCCCCGCGGTCGAGGCTTATGTGTTTGCGGCGGCCTCCCTTCGCGATGAGGCCTATGCCGCGGCCCAGACGCGCGGCGCCAAGATTATCCGCGAATCAGATTACAAAGTCCGCGCCCAGATGGACGTCGCTTTTTGCTCCTCGGGCACGGCGACCCTGGAAAACGCTTTGCTGGGCTTGCCCATGGTGGTGATTTACCGCCTGTCCTGGCCCACGTATTGGATTGCGCGGGTCCTTATCCGAGTTCCTTACATCGCCATGGCGAATTTGCTGGCGGGCAGGCTTTTGGTCCCGGAACTCATCCAGGGCCGCGCCAACAAGAACGACATCGCGCTGGCGGCCAAGGAAATCCTGGAGAGCCCCGTCCAATACCGGGAACTGCGCGCGGCGCTTGTGGCCTTGCGCGGGGTCTTGGGAGAGCCCGGCGGCGCGCGGCGCGCGGCGCGCGCCATCGCCGAGGATTTGCGTTCGTTGGGCCGGATTGACGGCTCATCTTTGGCGCGCGCCGCGGAGCCGAGAGGCTAGGCCATGGAACGCCAGGAAATCTTGGACCGCTTCCTCGCTTACTCCCCGCACGTGGACAGCGCCATGCTGGCCAAGGCCTACGACTATTCCGTCAAGGCCCACGCGGACCAAGCCCGGGCCTCGGGCGAGCACTACTTCGTGCACTGCGAGGCGGTGGCGGCCTCCCTCATCGACTGGAAGATGGATTTGCCCACGGTCTGCGCCGGGCTCCTGCACGACGTGCTGGAGGACACCCCGGTCACCGCCGAGGAGATGCGCCGGGAGTTCGGCGACGAGGTGACCAAGCTGGTGGTCGGCGTCACCAAGCTCGACCGCCTGCAGTTCTCCTCGACCAGCGCCGCGCAGGCCGAGAACTGGCGCAAGATGCTTTTGGCCACGGCGCAGGACATCCGCGTCATCGTCATCAAGCTCGCCGACCGCCTGCACAACATGCGGACGCTCAACTTTCTCTCCCGCGAGCGCCAGAAGCGCATCGCCCGCGAGACCTCGTCTCTTTACGCGCCCCTGGCCCACCGCCTGGGCATGTTCCAATTGAAGAGCGAGCTCGAGGATCTGGGCTTCCAGTATCTCTATCCCGAGGAGTTCGACGAATTGAGCGCCAAGGTCGACGCTCGGGTCAAGGTCGGCGAGGCGACCTTGGTCAAGTTCAAGGAGGCGGTGGAGAAAGCCGTGGAGAAGACCGGCATCCCGCACCGCATCCTGGCGCGCTCCAAGAGCCTCTACTCGATTTACCAGAAGATGCTGCGCCAGAATAAGCCCTTCGAGGAAATCCAGGACGCCCTGGGCGTGCGCATCATCACCGACAGCGTGGCCGACTGCTACGCGCTCTTGGGCGTGGTGCACACGCAGTTCAAGCCCGTGGCCGGCACTTTCACGGACTATATTTCGCTTCCCAAGATGAACCTCTACCAGAGCCTGCACACCACGGTCATGGGTCCGGAAGGGGAATTGGTCGAAATCCAGATCCGCACCGAGGAGATGCACCGCACCTCGGAGTACGGCATCGCGGCGCATTGGCGCTACAAGACCGGCGAGGAGTCGCGCGATCTGCATTTGGAGGAGAAGCTCAACTGGCTCAGGCAGTGGATTGAGTGGCTGCAGGACTTGAAGAGTCCGCGGGAGTTCTTGGACAGCCTGAAGACTGATTTGGAGTTGAACCAAATCTTCATCTTCACCCCGGCGGGCGAGGTCAAGGTCCTGCCCGGAGGCGCCACGCCCTTGGATTTCGCCTTCGCGGTGCACACCGAAATCGGCCAGGCCTGCGTGGGCGCGCAGGTCAACAACAAGATGGTCAAGCTCGACTACAAGCTCAAGTCCGGCGACATCTGCAAGATTCTCACCAAGAAGGGTTCCGAGCCCAAGAAAGACTGGCTCAACATGGTGCGGACAGCCCGCGCCCGCTCCAAAATCCGCCACTTCCTGCGCGAAAAGGGCATCGTCGCCTAGGAGCCGCCGTAGGCGCGCAGATCGACGGCGTGGCGAAGTTCTTCCCGGCGCAGCTCGGCCAAGTTGATTTCGCCGCGGCGCAGGGCGTCCTCAAAGGCGGCTTGGTCGCGCGGGTGGAGGTAGCGGTACTCGTGGGTCGCGATCCAGCCCTTGGGCGCGGCGCCGCGCGCGACGAAGAAAAGATCCTTGGAGTCCCAGTAGACCAGCGCCCAGTGGCGGCGCGGCATGTAGAAGACGAACCACGGCCGGCGAAAATCCTTGGTTTTTCCATTGGGGTAGCGGCGCACGCTGTCGAGAAGAATGTCCACGTTGGGCAAAAGCGCGGCATCGGCGCCTCCGTGCTTCAAGTAGTCCTGCCATTTACGCGCGGAGGCGAAAGCGTCCTCGGCATCGGCGTGCTGCTCGTGGAAGAGGTAGCGCCCGTCGCCGAAGACCCTAAACCACGGACGCAGCCGCCAGGCGAGGTAGCCGCCCCATTCCCAGGGGTGGTAAAGCCTTAGAGACTCCACCTCGGGCCGCTCCGCGGCCATGAAGCGCGCGGCCGCGCGGGGCAGGTCGGGGCCGTGGAAAGAGGTGTCCCACTTGAGCCGCGGCAGGATGGCGAGCAAAAAGGCGGCGCAGGCCGCGAGGAAAAGCCCCGCCGCCCGCCGGGAGGCGCGGGGCTCGGAGAAGATATCCTGCGCCAGGACGGCTAGCAGGAGGCAGGCTGGAGCGCTGAAATAGGCGGAAAACCGCGCGTGCCGGGTGGACAAGACGGCCAGGGGCACTGCCGCGAAAACCAGGCTCCACGAGATTTTTTTAAGCGGCGTTTCGCGTTTCACGGCCAAGGCCGCCAGGACAAGGCCAATCGCCAGCACGGCCCAGAACGGCCAGTACAGCGGGTCGTTGATCGGCAGGGGGCTCCATTCCCGGATAAAGCGCGTCATGGCCGCGGCGCGGCGCAGGTGGCGGAACAAGACCAAGTAAGGCCCGAAGCCGTAGGGATTGCACAGGCTGCCCATGGCCGCCGCGCCCAGGGCGGCCGTCTTGGCCTTGGCCGCGCCGGGGTTTCGCGCCAGAATATCCGCCGCGATATAGCAGGGAAAAAGCGCCAGGCCCATGATGAAGGCCGCGTGGGCCTGCGACCAGATGGCGAAAAGAAGGAGCGTCAAGAATAAGGGCCAGGGGCGCCATTTCTCCAGACGGTTTTCCAGCAAAAGCAGCGCCATGGTGAAGAACAGCAGCGAGAGTAAGTCCGGCGACAGGCCGCAGCGCGGCAGCATCTGCGCCGACCAAAGGACCAGCCCCGCCGCCAGCCAGGGGGCTTTTAGGCCCCGGCAGGCCAGCAGGCGCGCGAAGGCCCAGAGATTCGCGGCGACAAAGAGGAATTTCAGGGCCATCAGGCCCGGCATGCCTCCGGCGCGCCAAAAAGCACCCGCGCCCAGTTCCCAGAGCCACTCGAAGTCGACCCAGGGCGTCCCGGCCTTGGTCCAGGAGAAGGAGTCGGCCAGCGGCAGGCCGCGGTGGGCCCAGAGCCAGCGCGCGTCCAGGATGTGCCAGAACAGATCGTGGTTGTAGTTGGGGATGAAGGCCGGAGGCAGGCACAGGGCCAGCGCGCAAAGCCAAAAAGCGGCGCGGGAGGCGGGCGGCTCGTCGTTCATGCCTCTTGATCTTAGTCCAATGCGCGTTGCGCCGCAAGGATCGTTTTGATACGATGAGGTCCATGAGCGCGAACATCATCGAAGCGATGCAGGGGCCGTTTTTCGGCGTGGAAAGCCGCTTGGCGGCGAAGGTTCCGGAGATCGCGGCGGCGTTTCTTCTTCTCCTCATAGGATTGTTCGCCGCCCGGGCGTTGCGCATGGCGGTCGAGGGGCTCTTGAACCGCGTGCGCTTCGACGGCTACACCAGCCGCGTGGGCGTCAACGAGATTTTGGCCCGGATGGGCTTTGGCAAGTCGCCGACCTACGTGCTGGGCTTCGTGACCTACTGGCTAGCGCTCTTCATCTTCATCGTCTCGGCGGCCAACGCGGTGGACATAACCGTCATCTCGGGCCTCTTGGGGCGCTTCGCCCTGTTCCTGCCGGCCATGGTGGCGGCGGTGCTCATCGTCTTCGGCGGGCTTTTGTTTGCGGGATTCTTGTCCGAGGTCGTCTCGCGCGCGGCCTCGGCCAACAACGTGCCGGGCGGCCAGGGCCTGGCCAAGGCCTGCTACGTCACGGTCGTGGTTTTCGCGGGGATGACGGCTCTGGACCAGTTGGGCATCCGCTTGGAGCTTATTTCCGCGGCGCTGGAGATTTTGCTGGCCTCGGCCGGTTTGGCCGCGGGTTTGGCCTTCGGGCTGGGGGGAAAAGACGCCGCCGCGGAATTAATTCGCGAGTGGATGAAGAAGCGCGGCTAGGGCGCTAACGCGCCGGGCGCTTGGCCCGGCCGGACTTGATGCAGTCGGTGCAGACGTAGCCCGTGAGCGTGCGCCCGGAAAGGACCACCTTGAGCCGTTGCAGGTTGGGACGGAAGACGCGCTTGGACGCTCTGTGCGAATGGCTGTAGCTAAATCCCGCCACCGGTCCCTTGGAACAAATGAGGCATCGAAAAGCCATACATGATCTCCGTTAGGCATAGAGAGTAGCAAATGGCTCCGCCCGGCGCAAGCCCGCGCTCCGAGGAGATGCTTTCTCCCGCGCGCCTCTTGAAGGGCGTCGGCCCCCGGCGGGCCGAGGCTTTGGGGCGCCTGGGCATCGAGACGGTCGGCGACGTGCTCTACTATTTTCCGCGCGACTGGCAGGACCGCTTTGCGCTCGCGGACTTCTCCAAGGCCTTTCCCGGCGGCCTGGTGGTGGCGCGCGGCATCGTGGCGCGCGCCGGAGAATTCCGGGCCGGCCCGCGCATGGCGCTCTTCAAGGCCACCTTGACCGTGCCGGGGGACGTCCAGGTTGAGGCGGTGTGGTTCAAGCACTTAAGCCGCCGCTACGATGTGTTCGCGCCGCTCAAGAAAGACGTCGTCCACGGCGCGGAGGTTTACGTGGTGGGCCGGGCGGAGGCGAGCCTGGTCGGCGTGAGCGATATCCAGGCCGAGGAGCACTACGCCGCGGACGATCCGCAGCGGGTTTTAAACGTCGAGCGCATCGCGCCGGTCTACGCGCTGACCGATGGCGTGACGCAAAAATGGCTGCGGAGCCTGGCGGCCGAGGCCTTGGAACGCGCGGCGCCGCACGCTCCGGACATCCTGCCGGAGGCCCTGATCGCGAGGCGGGGGCTTTTGCGCGCGCCCCAGGCCTTGCGCGGCGTGCACTTCCCGGGCTCGCGCGCCGAGCTCGCGGCCGCGCGCGAGCGCTTCGCCTACGAGGAACTGCTTCTTTTGGAGCTGGCCTGGGCCTTGAAGCGCCGCCAGACCAAGAGCCTGGCCAAGGGCTTTGGCTACGAGGTCAAAAGAAGCCTCCTGACGCCCTTCCGGCAGCGCCTGGGCTTTGATTTGACCGCGGCGCAAAAGCGGGTCATCAACGAGATTTTCAACGATATGCGGGCGCCAAGTCCCATGACCCGGCTCCTGCAGGGGGACGTGGGCTCGGGCAAGACCGTGGTGGCCTTATCCGCCCTGCTGCTCGCGGCTGAAAACGGCCGGCAGGGCGCCTTCATGGCCCCCTCGGCGATTTTAGCCGAGCAACACAAGGCCACGTTGGATAAGTTTTTGGTCGGCTTGCCGGTCAAAACCGGCATTCTGACCTCGCGGACCACGGTCAAGGAGCGGGCGAAAATCCTGGCCGCCGCGGCCGCGGGCGGCTTGGACATCCTGGTCGGCACGCACGCGCTCCTGGAAGAAGACGTGCGCTTCAAGAACTTGTCCGTGGCCGTCATCGATGAGCAGCACCGCTTCGGCGTGCGCCAACGCGCGACCCTGCGCCAAAAAAACTCTTTCTTGGATCTTCTCGTGATGACCGCGACGCCCATCCCGCGCACGCTGGCCTTGGCGCTCTACGGGGACCTGGAGGTTTCGGCCATCGATGAGATGCCGCCGGGCAAGGCCGCGGCCCAGACCCGCATCGCGGATGAGCCCGAGGCCTTCGCGTTTCTGCGCGAGGAGGTCCAAAAGGGCCGCCAGGGCTACGTGGTTTATCCCATCATCGAGGAGTCAAGCCGCCTCGATCTGCGCTCGGCCAAGGCCCAGTTCGAGCGCCTGAAGAGAGAGGTGTTTCCTGATTTGAGCGTGGCCCTCATCCATGGCGCCATGCCGGCCGCCAGGAAAGCCAAAATCATGGAGGAGTTCTCGGCCGGAAAGCACCAAGTGCTGGTCGCCACGCCGGTCATCGAGGTCGGCATCGACGTGCCCAACGCGACCGTGATGATCATCCAAAACGCCGAGCGCTTCGGCATGGCGAGCCTTCACCAACTGCGCGGACGCATCGGCCGGGGCGCGGCGGCATCCTGCTGCTTTCTGGTCGCCGCGCCGCAGACCGAGGAAGCCCGCGCGCGCCTAGGCATGGCGGCTTCGACCTCGGACGGCTTTCGCTTGAGCGAGGAGGATTTGCGCCTGCGCGGCCCGGGCGAGCTTTTGGGCACGACCCAGCACGGCGACGTGGCGTTGAAGGTCGCGGACTTGGTCAAGGACAAGGAAGTTCTTTCCCGCGCGCGCGCGGACGCGGAGTCCCTGCTGTCGGCGGACCCGCGGCTTCTGGCCCCGGAGAACAAGGCCCTGCGCGAACGGTTGATCGAGCTTTATCAGCGCCGCTGGGGCTGGATCGACTTGGCTTAAGCCTTCGGCGTCCCGGAGGAGCCGTCCCTTTTTCGGTTTTTCCCGCTCTTGAGCGCGCGCAGTTCGGTGAGGAGCAGGGCGCCGTAGAAGCTCAGCGCCGCGCCCATGACGGCCGCCGCGCCAATCGCGTAGACCTTCAAGGCGGGCAGCATCGCCTTGAGCGCCTGCAGCAAGGCCAATCCTTGATTGGGGGCGTAGGCTTGCGCCGGCGGGGTCGTCCACGACGGCGGGAAGCCCGGGAAGCTCGATGCGGACGCCCCGAGAGCCCGCGGCGCCGCGGAGGCCGCGGGAGCCGCTACGGCGTGCGCGGCCAGGAAATGCGCGCCCAAGGCCGCGGCCGCGGTGCCAAGCACGGCGGCGCCGATGAGCGCGCCGATGAGCCCGTAGATGGCGTCGCCGAAATTATAGTCGCCGCTGTCGGCATGGTCGGCCTTGGCCTTGAGAGCGCCGATCATGCCTCCGACGAAGGAGTAGAGCGGAGTGCCGAAATCCCAGTATCCGCCGCCGCCTCCAGCGCGGCTGGCGAGGCCTTTGCGCCGGCCGATGTAGCCGCCCAAAAGCGCGCCCCCGACGATCATGCCGGCGATGACGCCCACGTGCAGGAATCCCACGCCGAGGGAAATCGCGGCGAACGAGGCCATCGCTCCATTTCTGCCGCCGTCGCCGGCCGAAGGGACGCTCGCCGCGGCCGGCGCGCCGGCGGCTTCATAGCGGACGTATCCCGCCGGGTAGCGGAAGAGCCACGGCGCGGCGTAGAGCATCTCGCGCTTGACCTGGGTCTCGGGGACTTGGCCGGTCAAGCTGATGGCGACGTAATTGCCCGAGCGCCCGGACTTAAGCTCCGCGTTTTGCACGCCGAGCACGGAGAGAATGCGCGCCTTGCCGAAGACGCTCTCCAGGTACATCCGGAGCTCGCCCGGCAGGGGCTTGGCCACCGGCACGGGCTCGACGCCGGTCACGATGCCGGTCGCGAGCACGCCGTCGCCGGCCTTGGAGTCGCGCGAGAGAATGTCCTTCCTGGCCTCGTCGAAGCGGTAGTAGAGGGACGGCGGCAGCAGGGCCAACGCGGTTTGGGTGCGCGCGTCGAAATTGAAATACTGCATGCCGCGGTAGCGGCCCGGGGTCTTGGCGCTATTGAAGAGGTCCCAAGCGTAGACCATCTGGTCCGTTCCGCCGCGGAAGGTGATCTTGACCATATCCGGCCGGTAGGGCGGGTAGGCGGCGGCTTGGCTTTGCCCGGCGGGAGAAAGTCCCGAGGTGCTTAAGCCCGCCGAAGCGTTCGCCGCGGAGACCGCCGGCGCGTTTGCGGAAATTGTCCCGGCCGAGGCTTGGCCCAGGCCATCGAAGGTGCGTTCGCCCGCGAGCTTCGCGGCGGCGGCGCTTTGGGCGCGGTTTTTTCCGGATAAAACGGCCTTGGCCGCCCCGAGAAGGCGACCCAGGATGGTTCGGCGTTTCGGAGCCTGGGACTTGGCTTGGATTTCGGATTCCGCCAGTGCCGCGGCGCGATCGCGGAGCTGGAGCTTCTCATTGGCGGGAAGATAATTCCACAACGTCTGCGGCGTCTTCTTCGCGGAGGCGCTTGCGGCGCTCATGGCGGCGCGAGCGGCACTCGTCGCTCCGGCTTGGGGCAGAGCGGCCGGGGCCGTTTTAAGTTTCATGATTTGCGCGGGAGAAAGCGCGCCCAGATTGGGAATCTGCGCGTCCGCGCCCAAGGCCTCAAAAGGGAGGGCCGCGCCGGTGGGCATCTGGCCCAGGTTCATTCCGGGGACGGCCGTGACGCCGCCCGCGGGCATGGCTTCGTCGGGCGCGGCGAAGTCCCCAGCCAGAGCCGTCCAGCAGCCGGTTCCGGGAGAAAGCAAAATCAGGGCGGCGCAGGCGGTCGCGGCGGTCTTGGCGAGAATTTTCATTAATTCCTCCGAAAAATCCGGTCTTGAGATTATTATAAAGGAAGGGACGGCGGGGCGCCTGAGGCTTCGGGGTCCTAAAAACGTCGTTTTGGGCCTAGGCCCGGCTGGGCCTTTAAGCCCGGCGGGAGAAAAGGGACAAAAGCTCGGGCTTGGGCAAGACGCCGATGCCGGCTTTGACCGGCGCCAAGTCGTAGAGCCCGCCGCGGCCCAGGAGCAGTCCGCGCATGGGGTTGCGCGAAAACCACAGCGGGGTGTCCAAGTCCACGAAGGCAAAGCCGCCCAAGCCCGCGGCGAAATGCGCGCCCGCGCCCATGGCCAGCGGCGACTCCACCATCCCGCCGATCATGAGCCCGATGCCCGCGGCCTTGGCGATGCGCGCGATGTCCCAGCCCTCGATAAAGCCGCTTTTCATGAGCTTGATGTTGACCACGTTGATGGCCTTTAAGCCCGCGGCCTTGATCATGTCTTGGGGGTTTTGCACCGACTCGTCCGCGGCCACGGGCACGCCGCCGCCGCGCGTCAGCACGTCCTTCAAGCCCTGCCAGTCGGCCTTGGGCGCGGGCTGCTCGAACAAGATCGGCCTGATGCCGGATTTTCTAAGGCGCGCCAAGAATCGCAGCGACTGCCGCGCGGAGTAGCCGCAGTTGGCGTCGAGCATCAATTTCAAGCCCCGGCCCGCGGCGTTGACCGCGCGCACGCGGGCTTCGTCTTGGTCCATGTCGCCGCCGATTTTGATCTTGATGACCTTGACGCCCAGGGCCACGATGCGCTTGGCCGCGCGCGAAGACGCCTCCGGCGGGGCCATGGTCACGGTCACGTCCGTGCAGACCCGGTCTTGGGCGCCGCCGAAGACGGCGCGCAAGGGAATTTTGAGCCGCCTGGCCCAAGCGTCCAAGATCGCCATGCCCACGGCCGCCTTGGCCGGGCCCGTGCCGGGGCCCAGGGACTCGTCGAGCGTCTCAAGCAGCGCCCGCCAGGACAAGATGGGCCGGCCTTCGAGCTTCGGAAAAACTTTTTTCGCCGCGGGAACAAGTTTCTCCCGCGAGCCGTCGTTGATGGAGGGCGCGCCTTCGCCCCAGCCCGCGGCGCCGTCGGAGAGAGTGGCGCGCACCAGGAGGTTCTTGGCCTCGGTCTTGGCCCCGCCCGCGATGGCGAAGGGCTCGTTTAAGGGGATGTCGAAGGGCTCAACCCGAAGCTGGGCGAGGACGGCCGGCTTCACCGGAGATTTTCCAGCAAGGGGGGACCGGAGGTCAGGAAAATCTCGGCCAGGCCCGAGAGCATGTCCGCGGTGTCCTCGTCCCCGGCTTTCTGGTGGATGGAGATGAGGTTGCGCAGCATGCGCAGGAGCATGTCGCGCGCGGTGGCGGGCTCCAGGTGCTGGGGCTTGAGCTCGTAGCCGTTTCTCAGCAACAGCCGCTGGGCCTCGCCCACGTCCAGGAGTCGGCCGCCGCCGAAGACGTCCAGGAGCCGCAGGCCGAAGGCGCCGCGCAGGCCCAGCATGAAGTGCCCGGGCAGGCCCGCGCCGAAGACCGGCAGGCCCACGCGCTTGGCGACGAGGAGATAAAGCACGGAGAGGCTTAAGGGGATGCCGCGCCGGGTCTCGATGACGCGGTGCAGGTAGCTGTTGTCCGGGTTGTAGTAGTCCTCGCGGTTACCCGCGAAGCCCATGTGGTGGAACAAAAGCCAGTTGATTTTCTGGAACAGCGCGTCCGGCGTGGGGGGCGAGTCCTCGCGGATTTTCCCGGCCACGCGGTCAAGCCATTGCGTGTAGGGGTCGGGCGAAAAAGTCGAATAGCCGAAGCGGCACACCAGCCACGCGCCTTCCTCCAAATCGGGATTGGGCGACGCGGCCAAGCGCGTGAAATCCTTCTTGAGGCCGCCGAAGCGCACGTGGCGCGCGAGTTTTTCCGCGCGCGCGACCACCTCGGAGGCCTTTTGCGCGCGCAGCTCCTCCAAGTAGGGCAAAATGGGCTCTCCCACGGAGAGAATTTGCCGGGAAATCAAGTCCAGGTTGCCGGGGTCGCTGTCGTCCAAGAGGGAGGCCAGGCTGCGCAGTTCCGCGTCGCTCAAGGCCTTCATGACGATAGAGAGTGTAACGCCTCCGGCGCCGATTTTCAAGTGGCGTTTTGAATCACTTAAAATGTTACCGAACAATGCGGTGTAAAGCGTTGTTGGGAGGTCTTTTAAATGAGCCCATCGGCCAAATTGGGAATATATGAAAACTGTCTACGAACGATACCGGCAAGCTTGGAACCGAAAATCTATTACGACAGAAGCACAGCCGCCTTCGGGGAACGGTGCTGGCTGGTATCCGCCTCAGATTTTTGAGAACTTCTCGGCAAGCAGCGTGCAACACGCCCGGTCTATGTCTTCGATAGCTGTTTCAACGCAAAAGGCGATATGTGGACGCCTTTTCAGTTGTCGATAAAAGACCTCGCCTCCAGCGTCCTAGCCGCCCTCACCTGAGAGGCATCGTCGGGAAACGCCTTTTCAGTCCCCTCATCTTTAGCCTAGGACTTTCGCATGCTCTGCAAAGTGTGGTTGACTTCCTTCGAAACGGATCCCCCGATTGGCAACCGGGCAATAATAGAAATAAGTGAAACAGAACTTGGGCCAATTCGTAACCTGGGCGGTTAATGTTTTTGTGGAGATGACAGGTTGCGCGGAAACTGAAAAGAATTGGCGAGCCGTTTATGCGTTCGTGGTTTCGAAGGTTGGCAGTTCTGCTATTTTCATCATCCGCTCATCGCCGGTCTTGAGGTTCTTGGCCTTGACCACGCCGGCCGCGGCCTCGTCGGGGCCGATGACGAGCGCGTAGGCCGCGCGCTTGGCGTCGGCGTACTTGAACTGGGCCTTTAGCTTGCCCGTGCCGGGGTAGAGGTCCACGCCGCGGCCGGCTTGGCGCAGGCGCGCGGCCAACTCCAGGGATTTTTCGCGCAGGGATTCGTCGAAGACCAAGACGCAGAACTCCGGGCCAGGGCTCTTGGCCGCGGCGCCCGATTCCTCCAGGAGCAGCAAGAGCCGCTCGAAGCCAATCGAGCCGCCGCAGGCCGGGACCGCGGGCCCGCCGAATTTTTCCGAGAGCTTGTCGTAGCGCCCGCCGCCGCCCAGGGAGCCCGAGAGTTTGGCGTGGCGGAACTCGAACACGGGCCCGGTGTAGTAATCCAAGCCCCTCATTAAGGACGGGTTGACGCGCACGCGGCCCCAGCCCGCCGCGGACAGGGTTTGCGAAATCCAGCGCAGTTGGGCGTAGCGCGCCGCGTCGGCCTTTTCGTAGCCGGCATGGTCGGCCGCGCCGCTCATAAGAGTTTTTTGCAGGACGTCGACCGCGGTTTTTGCCACAAGCTCGGTGAGCTCAGCCAGCACTGTCTCGCGCGGAACTTTGTCGAGCTTGTCCAAGGCCACGCAGGCGGGCCCGCGTTTGTTTTCAGGCACGCCGGCCTGCTCCAAGGCGGCGTAGACCAAGCCCCGGTCGTTTAAGTGCACGTCTACGTCCTCAAAGCCCAGGCGCTTGAAGGCCGTCAAAATTGCGGAGATGACTTCCACTTCGCACAGCGGGCTCTCCGAGCCGATGATGTCCGCGTCGCACTGGTAGAACTCCCGGTAGCGGCCCTTTTGCGCGCGCTCCGCCCGCCAGACCGGGCCGATGTGAAACGCCTTAAAGGGGTGCGGCAGCAGGCTCTGGTGCTTGGCGTAGAAGCGCGAGAGCGGCAGGGTCAAATCAAAGCGCAGGCCCAGATCGGCCAACTCGCCGCCCGCGGCCTTGGCCTCGTCCAACTTCTCGCCGCGCTTTAAAATCTTGAAGATGAGCTTCTCGTTCTCGCCGCCGCCCTTGCCGGTCAGCACGGACAAGTCCTCCACCGCCGAGGTGGCGATGGCTTGAAATCCAAACGAGCGGTAGACCTCCGAGATGGCGCGAATGGCGAACTCTCT
>DATLUA010000043.1:0-3266 GCA_035533295.1 Elusimicrobiota bacterium
GCCTTTGATCGCCGCCAGCGCCACCCGCGCTTTCAAATCCGCTCCGTGCTTCCTTCGCTTGCCGTTCATCTTCTTTTTCCTTCCCATTGAAGGTCATTTTACTACCTTAGCACGTGGTCGGATTTTTGGGGAGCCCTATAGTTGATCTCCTTGGCGGGGGAAAAGACGGATATGCACAAGCAATTTCGCATTCATATCGATGTCGTCAACCGAGCCATCCTCTTTCTGCCGCAACAACCCATATTTTATCCAATTCCGAACTTAGCATTGAAGAATTTCAAAGCCGAGGTCCTGGCTGTTGGGGATGTCGTGCTCAGCAAACTCAAGCGCTACAACAGCGATGACAAGAATGACATTCGCGCCATGGCGGAAAGAAAACTATTCGATCACAAAACACTCGTGGAGCGATTCAAAGCCGCGACGGACTGGTTCTCCATGGACGCACGCGCATCAGATGTTCCGCGGTATCTTAAGAATCTGCACCGGGTCGAGCGCGATATCCTTGGGCGGCCTGAATCCGACATCGAATTGCCGCCGGAATGCACGCTGGGTTAACGCTGATGAATATGTTTTCACTGCGCCGACATGTATCAAAGCCAGCTCCTGTTACATTTGAAAAAAGTCGACAAAAAGTCGACAGTAAAACCGGAATCAAGGCAAAATTTTGGATCGGAAATTATCGAATAGTGATTAAATAGTAAAGATAATTGCGGGCGTAGTTCAATGGTAGAATAGAAGCTTCCCAAGCTTCGGACGTGGGTTCGATTCCCATCGCCCGCTCCATTCTTTGCCCGCGCGTCCGACTTCATCGATTGGTTTAAGACGCGATATAATACTCTCATGCTCGCCTGCGAGGCCGCTTTATTGGCGCGCCGGCTCATGGATCTCCACGGCTTGTCCGACTGGCGCTTTTCCTTCGACCGCTCCCGTCGGCGCTTCGGCATCTGCAATTGGAGCGCCAAAACCATCGGCCTGTCACGCCTGCTCAGCGAGCTAAACGGCGAGGCTCACGTGCGGGATACGATTCTGCATGAGATCGCCCACGCCCTGGCCGGGCGCCAAAGCGGCCATGGCCGGAAGTGGCGGGAGGCGGCCGTTTTGGTGGGAGCGGCCCCGAGGCGCTGCTATGACCGCGCCGTGGCGCTGCCGCCCCTGCCTCTGTTATTGCGCTGCCCCAGCTGCGGCATCCTGCGCGAGGCCGCGCGCCGCTTTAAACGCAAGCGCTCTTGCGGCCGCTGCTCCAGCCGCTTCGACCCGCGCTATCTGCTGCGCTTGGAACCCAATCCTGCCTTCTCCCAAGCATAGACGCCCCTACAGAGCCCCCCAGTAAAATTCTAGTGCGATTATGGGACGCGGGTTCCATTCCTTTCGGCCGCTCCAGATTTTTGCCAAATCCGCCCCGGACCATTAGGCCCATCTTCCGGTGAGGCCAACGGCCCTCGCAGCAACGATGAGTTCCGGTTAAGCTAATTTCATGCTAATCCTCGCCGTGCTTTTGAGTTTGGCTCCCAGCGTCCGCGCTGCCGAGATGCCGTCGGTTTTTGAAGCTCATTACGCGGACTCCATCGAGCGTTCCTTAAGCGCCGATTCCTTCTTCGCGTCGGAGCTGGCGCTTAGTTTCGACGGCCACTTAGCGGCGGGAGCTTTGGCGGCGCCCATGCAGTTCAACCGCGTGGCCTCGCGGCTTGAGGAGTTGAAGCCCGGGCTCGGCCGCCGGCTGATCCGCTCCGTCCATGACGCGGCCCGGGAAGCGCGATTCCCGCCGATGATGCGGGCTCTTGAGCAAATTGCCGGAAGCCTCCGGCTTGAATCCCTCATCTCGGATTACGACAGCCGCGGCAAAGCCGTCGCGCTCTTCGACGGCGGCCAATCCCGCTAAGCCACGCCCCGCTTGGCCAGGGGGCCGATGGTGGTTCCCTGCACCAGGATGGAGAAGGCGACCACCACGTAAGTGGCAGTCACCCAGAGATCTTTTTGTGGGCCCTCAGGAAGGGACAGCGCCAGCGCCACGGCCACGCCTCCGCGCAAACCGCCCCAAACCAAAATATTCCGGACGCCGTCTTTTAGGCGTCCCCTTGAAAACGAGAAAAAAGCGGAGGCCTCGACGCTGGCCCAGCGCGCCAAAAGCGCCACGGGAACGGTCAGCGCTCCCACCACCAGCGGCAGCGCCCGCAAAGAAACCGCCGCCACCTCTAGCCCGATCATGACGAACAGCACGGCGTTCAAGACGGAGTCGAGCAAATCCCAGAAGACGGGCAGGACGTGATGCGCCTCGCTGGTTTCCGGCCAGCGGCCTGAAACGAAAAGCCCCGCCACCACGGTGGCGATGGGGCCCGAGGTTCCCAAGGCCGAGGCCAGGGCGTAGCCTCCGCTGGCCAAGGCGATGGTGATCAGGGACTGCGTGAGCACATCCTCGATGGAATCAATCATCGCTGAAGCCAGCCGTCCCAAAGCCGCGCCCAAGGCCGCGCCGCCGGCGGCGTGAGTTAAAAACAGCTTGAAGATACCGGCCGCTCCCGGCCCGGTCCCGCCCAAGGCCAGCGGGTAGAACACGAAGAAAGCGACGATGCCCACGCCGTCGTTGAACAACGATTCCGCGCAAACGACCGTCCGCAGTTTCTGCGGGACGCCGACGTCCTCCAAGATGCCCAGAACCGCGACCGGGTCCGTCGGGGAAATCACGATCCCGAAAAGAAGGCAGGCGGCGTAAGGGCACGGGGCGCCCAAGGCGGCCAAGGCCCAATAGACGGCCGTGCCGATGAAAAGCGCGGAGACAACGACCCCGAAAGTCGCCAGCACGGCGATGAGCGGGCCGTTGGATTTCAACTCGCCCACGTCCGTGTGCATGGCGCCGGCGAAAAGCAGAAAGCTCAGCATTCCCTGGGTGAAGGTCTGCTCGAAATTGATGCGCCCAAGAAGCGCGTGGATGGGAACCCGCGAAACCAAGCCGAAGCGTTCCAATAAAATGGCGGCCAGGCAGGCGATCAGGGAAATGAGCATCATCCCGATGGTGGGGGGAAGCCTCAGGTAGCGCGAGTTGAGGTAGCTGAGCAGCGCGGTAAGGGTGATGAGCCCGGCCGCGATGCGCAAAATGGCCATGATTGAAGGGGGCCTCCTACCGCTCAATGACCGGCACGGCCTTGTGCGCCCGCGTGGTGAGGTAGGCGACAACGCAGGCCAGCATGACCGGCATCAGGATGTTGTAGTCGCGGGACATCTCCAGCGAGAGCACGATGGCGGTGACCGGCGCCTGATAGGACGAGGTG
>DATLUA010000044.1:0-15981 GCA_035533295.1 Elusimicrobiota bacterium
ATCGGGACGATAAAATCAAGAGACTGGGGAAAGAATGCCCCCGATGGTTCCCGGGAAAATGGAGTGACCCTGGGACGTGAGTTTCTGCCGCATTTTCAATAGGTTTTATCAAAATTGGTGGCGTCAAGTGGATAAGCATATAAGAGCGATAACGACTACGTTAATGCCATCGTCGCGGATATTTTATCCAAGTCCGGCATTCCCACGATAAACACCCCGCTGCTCCGCTGGATGAACCCGCGCTCGAAGCCCGCACCCGCGATTACCCGCACCGAACTTCAGCCCAATGCCGGCATCGTCAGCGTTCAAACACCCGGCCCGGCGCTGGTGATATTCAACGACAATTACGCGCCGGGTTGGAAGGTTTTCGTCAACGGCAAACGGGCTGCGCTCATCAGCGTGGATCATCTGTTCATGGGGGCGGAAGTTCCGGCGCGCGGCTCTTACACGGTGATGTTCGAATTTAGGCCCGATTGGGTCATCGCGGCGATTCTCCTGCCTTACGCCGCTTTGCTTATTCTCGGCTCAATAATTTTTGTCATATATCCTTAGGAAAGATGCCACCCAAAGTCGCGGTGATCATGGCTGCGCATAATGAAGAAGCGGTGTTGCCGCGGGCGCTGGCCAGCCTTCATGATCAGATATTTAAAGACTGGGAGTGTGTCGTAGTAGATGACGGATCCGTAGTTTTTCATCTCTTATATTGCATATAGCATATTGCATTACGAGATATATTCTGCTATACTACCCCGCATGAGAGAATATCATGGCTTAAGACCCCAAGATATCCTTGTCCTGCTTAAATTGCTTGTTTCGCAAGGACGCGATTGGCGGCAGGTGGATTTAGCCCATGCGCTCGGCCTGTCGCAGTATGAAATCAGCGCGGCTTTGGCGCGCGCGGAGTACTCCGGATTCCTGGATCACTCTAAAAAAAGACTCAACAAGTCGGCCCTGGGGGAGTTTTTGCTGCACGGCCTCAAGTACGTCTACCCCGCCAAACCCGGCGCGGTCTGCCGCGGCGTGCCCACGGCGCATTCGGCGCTCCCCATTTCAAAACAGATCGTGTCCAGCGCGAACGATCAATATGTTTGGCCTCACGCTGAAGGAGAAATCCGCGGTCAGAGCATCCCGCCGCTCTACGAATCAGCGCCGGAGGCGGCAAGGAAAGATCCAAGACTCCATGAGCTTCTGGCCTTGGTCGACGCCCTCCGGGTGGGCCGGGCCCGGGAAAGGCAAATCGCGGCCGAGGAACTTAAGCGCAGGCTCCATGAATCCTAGGCCGTCGGCCAATCTCGATATGCTGGCCCGCGTCGCCAAGGGCCTCAAAGGGCTTCGGGAGAGGGTCGTCTTCGTGGGCGGCGCGACCATCGAGCTCTATGTCGCGCCCTCAGCGCCGGAAGGGCGCCCCACCGATGACGTGGACTGCATCGTGGAGATGGCCACCCGGATGAAGTACCACGCGCTGGAAGAAGAGCTTCGCGAACTCGGCTTCAAGCATCCGGCGGGTGAACGCGCTCCCATCTGCCGCTGGGAATTTTCCGGAATCACGGTTGACGTCATGCCGACCGAGGGCGCGGTTCTTGGTTTTAAAAACCGCTGGTATGCCGAGGCAATGACCGATACCCGAACCGCCGAATTGCCGGATGGCCGGAATGTCGAAATCTTCTCCGCGCCTTATTTCTTGGCGTCCAAAATCGAAGCGTTCAATGATCGCGGATGCGGCGATTTCCTAGGAAGCCGCGACATGGAGGACATCGTCACGGTGCTCGATGGCTGCCCCTACGTTAAGGAAGAGATGGAAAAAGCTCCGCAGAGCGTCCGGAGTTTCCTGACTCAACAATTCGAAGAATTCCTCGGCCATGGCGGCTTTATCGACAGCCTTCAAGGCCACATCGAGGCCGTTGAACCACGCGCCGGACGAGTGGAGAACGTTCTGGCCCTATTGCGGGATTTGGCCGCCCGTTAATTACCATGAAACTCCTCATCGTCGCGATGCTCCACGACTACGGCGAGCCTGACCGCGGCTATTCCTTCGAGTACTACAACTTTTACCAGGCCCTGAAGCCGCATTACGACGTCTCTTTCTTCGACTTCATGGGAAGCCTGCGGAAAAACGGCAAGCAGCGGATGAACGAGGAGCTCTTGGCGGAAATCAAGAGCGCCAAGCCCGACGCGGCGATCTTTTTTCCCTACACCGATCAGTTCATTCCTGAAACCATCGACGCCGCCGGCGCGCACACGGCCACGGTTTGTTATTTCTACGACACGATTTGGCGCGTTGCCTATTCCCAATTCTGGGCCAGGCATTTCAAATGGGTCACCACGCCGGACATCTGGGGCACGCGCCGCTTCGCCGAGGCCGGAATCAAGAACGTCATTTATTCCCCCTTCGGCTGCAGCCCCGCGATTTACAAAAATGAAGCGCTCGCCAAAATCCATGACGCGAGCTTCGTGGGGCTCTATCACCCGCGGCGCGCGTGGCTCATCAAAAAACTGCGCAAAGCCGGCTTCAACGTTTATGTTCGCGGCGCGGGCTGGCCGGAAGGGCAGGTCGCGCAGGAGGACTTGGTCCGGCTCTTCAATCAAAGCCGGATTAATCTTAACCTCTCGAATTCTTCCTCGTGGGACTTGCGCTATCTATTGTCTTCCCCCCGTGCGTTCCTGAACACGCTGCGTTCCCCAAAGGACCGAGAGCAATTAAAGGGCCGCCATTTCGAGATCAACTCCTGCGGGGCCTTCCAGCTTTCCTATTACGTCGAGGGCCTGGAGAGCTGCTACGACATCGGCAAGGAGATCGCGGTCTTCGACAGCCCGGAGGATTTAATCGAGAAAGCCGGCTATTACCTCGCGCACGAAGGCGAGCGCGAGGCCGTGGCCCGCGCGGGCCAAGAAAGAACCCTGCGCGATCACGCCCTGGAAAGCCGGGTGGCGGACATTCTGCGCCATATTTCTAAACGCTAATGCCGGCGTTTAGTACTGTGTTGAAAAATAGCATTCTATATGCTAAAATTCACCAATGCCTAAGGAGGGCGGGGGCCGCGCCGTGATTATTCCTCGCGGGGCTAGGCGGGCGCTCCAAGGCAAGCTGGGGGCTTTCCCCGCCGTCTTGCTCCTCGGCCCTCGCCAGTGCGGAAAAACCACCCTTCTGCGCCGTCACTTTCCGGGCTGGCGCTACTTGGACCTGGAGAGGCCCTCGGACGCCGACATTCTGGCCGCCGACCCCGAGGCCTATTTGGAGGCGCATCCCTCCGGGCTTATCATCGACGAAGCCCAGCGGCTGCCCGGGCTTTGGCCCGTTCTCCGTTCGGCCATAGACCGCAAGCGCCGGCCGGGGCGCTTTATCCTCAGCGGATCCTCCGATCCGGCATTGGTGCGGCAGGGCGGAGAGTCGCTGGCCGGCCGCCTCGGCATCGTCGAGCTTTCCCCTTTCAGCGCGCGCGAGCTCCACGGCCGGTCAAAAATGCTGGCGGAACGGTGGTTTTTCGGGGGGTACCCTCCGCTTTACGCATTGAAGCGCGTCAATCAGAAAGAAGCCTGGCTTGAGGACTACACCGTCACGTTCATCGAGCGGGATATCCCTTTTTTGGGCCCGCGAATTTCCCCGATAAAGCTGAGAAAACTCTGGCAGATGCTGGCTCACGTGCACGGCGGACTTCTAAGCCTCGCGGACTTGGCCCGCTCGCTCGACATGCACTACCACAGCGTCAGCCATTATTTGGACGTTCTGGAAAGCGCTTTCCTCATACGCCGGCTCCAGCCGTTTTTCGCCAACATCTCGAAACGATTGGTCAAGTCCCCGAAACTCTACATCCGGGATACGGGGCTTCTGCATTATCTGGCGGGGCTGAGATCTCCGCGGGAACTGGAATCTTGGCCGCGGCGGGGCGCTTCTTGGGAAGGGCTCGTGCTGGAAGAGATCATCTCCCTATCGCGCTCCAAGAACCCCGGGGCTTCTTTTTATTTCTGGAGAACGCACGCGGGCGCCGAGGTGGACCTTCTCATTGATCTGGGACATCGGAAAATCCCGATTGAAATCAAGTCGGGAGCCTCGATTAACGCGAACATCGTCGCCGGCTTAAGATCATGCCTGGCGGACCTAAAGATCGGCCGCGGGTGGGTGATTTACGGGGGAAGCCGCCGTTTGCGCTTGGGCAAGGATATCGAGGTCGTGCCCTGGACCGAAGTCATCCGCCCCGGATTTGAGTTTAAGTAGGGCCCCCGGCATGGCCAGAAAACTCGTCACCATCGGCATCCCGGTCTACAACGGGGAGCGTTTCCTTGAAGAGACGCTGCGCTCCATTCTGAACCAAAGCTACGCGGATCTGGAAATCCTCGTCTCGGACAACGCGTCCACGGACCGCACCCCCGACATCATCCGCAAGTTTTCCGACCCGCGCATCGTTTGCCGCCGCGCCAACGCCACCATTCCCGGCGAGGAAAATTGGAACCTCCTGCTTAAAATCGCCCGGGGCGACTATGTCGCCGTCTTCCACGCCGACGACGTTTACTCGTCGCGCATAGTGGAAGAGGAAGTCCGGTTCCTGGAAAACCATCCCGAGGCCGGAGCGGTTTTGACGCTCATGGAGTTCATCGATGAAGCGGGACGAATCAGAGGAAGAACGAGCCTCCCTAAAACATTGGCTCCCAACGCACCTCTGAATTTCTCCGAAGTTTTCCACGCCCTGATGCGGCACGGCAATAGTTTCCTGGGATGCCCAACCGCCATGGCGCGGCGCTCCGCTTACGCGGCGGCGGGGCCCTTCGATTACAAGAACCTCGGCACCTCCGCGGACCTGGGGATGTGGCTGAAGTTTTTGGAGCGCGGCTCCATCGGCGTCCTCTCCGAAAGGCTGGTCAAATACCGCGTCCACGCCACGTCCGGAGGAAGCCGCTATCAAGCGGCCCGCACGGAACCCGCGGACTTCTTCAAGGTCATGGATAAATTCGAGAATTCCCCGGCGCTGAAAAACCCGCCTGATGATGCCGCGCGACGCCAGCACGCCTTCCACCGCCAGCGCGACTGTTTGCGCCGCGCCGTCAATCTTCTGGCCCAGAACCGGATTGCCGAAGCCAAAGCGCTTCTTTCCGAGCCCTGGCCCGCGCGACCGCTGCAAGCCTGCCTTGAGAATCGAACCGTCGCCAAAGGCCTTGCGGCCGCCGCCGTTATTGGAGCCGCGGTACGCCTGGGATTAGGCGGGCCCGCGGGACGCATGCTCCACCGCTTCACGCACGGGACGCGATAAATGGAACTACATAACCCTCGGCACATTCTCACTATCGGGTTCGGCATCCTTATTCAAACGCTGCTCAGCATCGCCTCTTTCCGGCTGGTGACCACGTTTCTTTCCCCGGCCGAAATGGGCCGTTACTGGCTCATCGTCAGCGTGACCACGGCGTTCGCCATGATTCTCATCAACCCCATCGGCATGTATGTCAACCGAAGGCTGGCGGAATGGAAGGCCGCGGGTTCTTTATGGCGAAATTTTAAATTATACTGGAAGTATCTGGCCATGGTCGCGACCGCGGCGGCGATTATCTTATTCGCGCTCAATCAAACGGACATCTTGGGCCTGCGGATAGAAACGCTTTGGCTCATCGCCCTGGTTTCCAGTTTTTTACTTTTTAACACCGCCAATGTGACCTTGGTGACCGCGCTGAATTTATTCGGGGAAAGATGGAAATTCGTTTTAACGAACAATTTGACCGAGTTCTGCGGCATCATCATCTCCGTAGCACTCGTCTGCCTTTTTTCTCCCAGCGCCGAATACTGGCTTGCCGGCCAGATTGCGGCCTACGCCGGCGTTCTGGTTTTGACTTACCGCATGCTTAAGCCCGCCGCGCCCGATTCCTCGTCCGCGAACGCCGAACCATTCCTGAAGCGTCTTTCTCTTGACGGCCTTTTTTCCTCCACGGTCTTCCACTATTCCTGGCCGATTTCCATCAGCGTGGGGCTTTATTGGATCCAAATCCAAGGCTATCGCTTCGCGCTCTCCCACATCGCGGACATCAAGGCCGTGGGATTTTTCGCGACCAGTTTCGCTGTGGGCATTTCCATCATGTCGGCCTTCGACGGCTTGCTGGGGCAGTTCTACCAACCGGTTTTCTACAACGACGTGGCCAACAGCGACGAGGCTGGGCAAGCGCTAGCCTGGGAAAAATACGCGAGCTTCTATTGCCCGGCGGCCGTCCTGATGGGCGCCTTCGGCGTCGCGGCGGGACCGCTGCTTCTCCCCCTCATGACCGGAAAGCAATTTCACGCCTTTGCCTGGCTGGCCGCCTGGGGCGCGCTGACGGAGTCGGTCCGCATGATCAATTCCACCTACGGCCTGGTCGCCCATGCGCGGCTTAAAATGCGGCCGACGATCACCCCGGGGATCACCGGCGCCGCGGCGACCATCCTGGCCGTCGTCTTGCTGGCCCGGTGGAACGTGTTTCTAGGCACCGCCATCGCGCTGCTGCTGGGCATGCTCCTGAGCACGCTTCACTTGGCCTTCAACATGCACCGGCTTTTGTCCGTGCGCTTTCCAATTAAACGCTGCCTAAAGGCCGCGCTCTTTGCCTTGCCGCTTGGTCTCATGCCCGCCGCGGCGCGGCTACGAATCCCCATCCCCAATATCATCTTGATCGCGGCGATTTTTCTGATCTTCGGCCTCTATGTCCTACTGGCCCAATGGATTCTGGCCAAACCCTGCCTGGCCCTAGGCGAGACCTCATGATTCCGGCCACGTTTTTTACCTATCCCTTGAAAATTTAGTTATTTGTGTCATACTATAAGACATGATATACGATTTTATTATTATACGGGGCCTGGACGGCGGCCTGCGGCTCAAGGAGCCGGGGCGCGGACGGGCCCGCGCCGTTTTGCCCGCCGGCCGCGCGGCGCGGCGGCTGCGCCGCAGCCGGCGGCAGGTCTACCGCCTGATGGCCGGAGGCGGGCTTTCGCCCGCGCGCAAAATACTAGGAGAGTGGCTCATCGACGAAAGCGCCGTGGCCGCGCTTGAACGCCGCCCCCTGGCCCGCGCCCCCTTGCCGCGCCGGCTCCAAGCCCTGTTCCCGGAATACCTCCTGCAGGACCTCAACGCCGGGCGGGACAAGACCCTGGTGCTTTCGCGCGTGCTGGAAAACGGCACGGCCAAGGACGCCGCGTGGGCAAGACGCCGCTACGGCCGCGCCGCCGTCGCCGAATTTCTGAGGGAAGACGGAGCGCGGCTCTTAAGCCCGCGGTCGCTGCGGCTGTGGTCCCTGCGCTACGGCGCCGCGCCCAAACCCCTGGCGGACTGGAGGCGCGGCTATGCGGTGGCATGAGGAGTGCGCCGACGCCAAGACGATTGCGGCCGCCGAGCGCCTGGCCCGGGCCGCGCCCGGCTTTTATCTCGCGGGCGGCACGGCGCTGGCCCTGCGGCTCGGCCACCGGATTTCCCTGGACCTGGATCTCTTCTCGCGGGACAACGCCCTAGGCGCGGCGGAGCGCCGTGCCATCCAGCGCCGCCTGGAAAAATCCGGGGCGTTTAAAATCCTAGAAAGCAAGGACGGCGCCTGCCATTTCGACTTAAAAGGAGTTTCCGTCAGCCTGTTCCACTATCCCTACCGCCTTCTGGGCCGGACCGCCGCCTGGCGCGGCCTCAAGGTCGCGGCGCTCGAGGACGTCGCGGCCATGAAGCTGGGCGCGGTCATCGGCCGCGGATCGCGCAAGGATTTCGTCGATCTCTATTTTCTCTCGCGGCTGCGCGGCTGGGATTGGCTTCGGCGCGCGGGCAAGCGCAAGTTTCCCCGCCACGCCGATTTCGCGCTCCAGGCCGCCAAGGCTTTGGTCTACTTCGCGGACGCCGAGAAGGAGCCCCTGCCGCGGCTCCTGGCGCCGTTGTCATGGGGGGAGCTCAAATCCCGCTTCGAGCGCGAAGCACCCAGGAGTTTCCTGCCATGAGCGGCAAAATCAAGGTGCTGAAGGTCATCGAGTGCGGCGGGCCCGGCGGCCGTTCTGATGGGCGCTTTTGGCATTGTGGCGGGTCCGCTGCTTCTCCCCCTGATGACCGGAAAGCAATTTCACGCCTTTGCCTGGCCGGCCGCCTGGGGCGCGCTGACGGAGTCGGTCCGCATGATCAATTTCACCTACGGCCTGGTCGCCCACGCGCGGCTGAAAATCCCCCTCCCGAACATCGTCTTGATCGCGGCGATCTTTCTGATCTTCGGCCTCTACGTCCTAATGGCCCGATGGATTCTGGCCAAACCCTGCCTGGCCCTAGGCGAGACCTCATGATTCCGGCCACGTTTTTTACCTGGGGTCCCTATCTGGGCAACAAGCAGTTTGACGCAAGCGATAAAATCTTGAATCGCGACGACTGCCTGCGCGGCTTTTATTTGCTGAAAAAAACACTTCGGGAGCACGGCGTCGATTTAAGCACGCAAGACGTCAACCCGCCGGAGAATTCCGCTTTCATTTTATTCAACGACATGCCGTTGCCGCGGCACGTCCCCCGCGGCAAAAAATGCTATTTGCTTTTATTCGAATCCGCGCTCATCAGGCCCGACAACTGGAATATGGAACGCCATGCGCGGTTCGACAGGATATTCACCTGGCGTGACGACTTGGTGGACGGCAAGAAATACTTCAAGATTAATTATTATTCGAACATCCTATCCGCGCCCAAACCGGAGACCTCTAAAAAAGAAAAGCTCTGCGCCATGATCGCGAACAACAAATACGTCCGCTCTCCCCTGGAGCTCTACTCGCGGCGCGTGGAGGCCGTCCGCTGGTTCGAGAAAAATCATCCCGAGGATTTCGACCTCTACGGCGGCGGCTGGGACGATCGGCCGACGCTCAAGTCCGCGGCCAAGGCGCTTCTCAATTTTGCCCCCGAACGTATTTTCGAAAGGAAGTTCCCGTCCTACCGCGGCCGCGTCGAATCAAAAAACGCCGCGCTGCAAAAATATAAGTTCGCGATTTGCTATGAGAACGCCCGCGGCATTCCCGGCTATATCACGGAAAAAATAATCGACTGTCTTGCCGCCGGCTGCGTGCCCGTCTATTGGGGCGCGCCCAACATCGCGGACCATATCCCGAAAGAGGCTTTTATCGATTTTACGAGCTTCAGCGGCTACGAATCGCTCTACCGCTATTTGCGGAACATGCCGGAGAACGAATACGCGGGCTATCTCGACGCGGGCAAAAACTTCCTGACCGGCGAAAAAGGCCGGGCCTTCAGCGCGGAATTTTTCGCCAATCAGGTGTCCGCGCGAATTTTAGAGGATTTTAAAAACTTTTAATTTTATGCCTGTTCCCCGCAATGAGCACGATGATGTTCCCATAAGGTAGAATAACACAAAATTCGGCTCATGACAGAAAATTGTGAAGGCGGCCGTAGCCGTCTGGAAATGACGCATCAGCATGGTATGCTCTCGCTGTCCTCTTGGAAATGACGGATCGGATGTCGCAGATTAAAAAAACCATTAGGCGCCTGGTGTACTGCGCGATTATACTGACGCCATTCGTGTATCTTCCCTATTTCCCCGGCCTGCTCCACTCGATGGGCTTGGCCGGGTCTTTTTATCCCCTTGCGATCGCGCTGCTTCTATGGGTCTGGATGATTTTTAAAAACAGAAAGCTCCGGATTCCCAAGAATTTAAGCGCTGAAATATTCGCGATCTTCATATTGTGGATCATGGCCTCCGCTCTCGCCAACACGGGAGCGATTGCCCACTCCCATACAAAAGGAATATCCGGAATCGAGAAACTACTCCTCCAGTGCCTTCTCCTTGGTTTTGTCAGCCTTTGTTCCCTCATGGTTTATGAGGCCGGTCTTTACGCTCCCGATTTTTTAAAGCATGTTCGGACTTGCGTGCTCGTCTCGGTTCTGCTGGCCGGCTGTTACTCGATGCTGGAGTGCATAGGCATTTACTACGGCCCGAATTCGTGGGCGTTTCTAAAAATTCACTCTCTCTCTGCATGGATATTTTTCTCGCCCGTCAATGCGCCCTCGCACAGACTCACGTCGGTATGCGGGCAATCTTCCTGGTTCGGCATGTACGCCGGCTTCGCCCTGCCCTGGTTATTTTCTTACGTCTTCACCGAGAAAAGGCTTTTGTGGGTTTATTTTGGTTTATGCACTTATTTTATTTCTTTGACTGTCTTGGCCATTTCCCGCACGGCTTATGCGGTTGCTTTCGCGGAAATTTTCATTTTTCTTATCGGTCTCATTTTGGGAGGCAGAAATATTCCCTGGAAACGCTCCTTTTTGCTTTTAGCCGCTGTCCTTCTGGCCCTTTTAATGACCACGACGATCTTTGGGACAAAAGCTTACTCCGGCTATGATTCAATGGCATCCATGCCGTCTTCGCTGCGGAAAATCGCCGAACGGGAGTTGTCCCCTCTGTCGGCTTCGGCGCTCCCGCCAACAAAAAATGGATCTAATGCTGGGAGATTCGGGAGCCAGTTAGCAGCGCTCAGAATGGCGGTGTCCCGCCCGATTTTCGGGGTAGGACTCGCGCAATACGGCTTTTACATGTCCAGCTATTTTCCCCGTCAAATGTTAGATGATGAAAGTCGAGGTTGGCTGAGTACGGCGCCCGGTAGTTCCTGGCCTGATTCTTACAATATCCACATAAGAATCGCCGCCGAACAAGGCTTCGTCGGCTTAGGGTTATGGTGTCTGCTTTGGATAACGCTGATCTGGCGGTGTTTTGTCTGTTATCGTGAGAACACGCGCCTTATCGGGAAGCCTGATTTTTTGGGCTTGGCGCTCCTAACGGCAATTATCGGCGTTCTCCTGGGCGGCTTTAGCGACGGCACTTTCCGTTTTTTCACCTACTGGATCGTCCTTGGGCTTGGTTGGACTTATATGGAAACCCGCTCGTGTCCGGAGAAAATCTGCCGGACACCAGCGGGTTTGTAGAACAAAAATTTATGCCTGCCGCTGGAATTGATAAGGATTTTAGGCGCGGGATGGGCCTGCGGACCGCGCCGGCGGATAAAATAAAAGTTTTTCACGTCCTGGAATGCGGCGACTTGACCGGTTGCAGCCGCCTGGTGGCCTCCATCTGCAACGGCCTTGATCCCGCGCAATTCGAAACAGCCGTCATCTACGCCCTCAGGTCCGGAGCGACCAAGGACGCCTTCGAGTCGCAATTCGCGCCGCACGTCCGGAAAATCCACCTGCCGGACATGGTCCGGCCGATTTTCCCCCGCAAGGACCTGGCCGCGCTCATGGAGCTCAACCGGATATTCTCTCGGGAAAAACCGGATGCGGTTCACCTGCATTCGTCCAAGGCCGGCTTTCTGGGGCGTTTCGCCGCGCGCTGGGCAAACGTTCCCAGAATTTTCTACTCCTCCCACGGCTACAGCTTCCGCATGACGGACGCCTCCTACCCGGCGCGCGCGCTTTATTTCTCGCTGGAATTAATGGCCTCGCAAGTCGGCGAGGTTTTGGTCAACGCCCCGAACGAGCTAGGCATCGCGAAAAAGTTCGCGGGCGCGCGCGCCCATCCCTGCTACAACGCCATCGCTGTTTCCGCCTTCACGCCCCGGTACCCGGACCCCGATGAACCCGCGCCGCTCATCGCAGCCTGCGGCCGGATCACCGCGGCCAAAAATCCTGAGGCGTTTTTACGGCTTTGCGCCAAACTGGCGGCGCGCTACCCCTCCGCGCGCTTTAAATGGATCGGCGCCATGCAGACGGAAAAAGACGGCCTGCGCTTCCAAGACATGATTTTAAAGCTCGACCTCGACGAAAAGATGGTTCTTACCGGTTGGCTGCCGCCGCGGCAAGCTCAAGATGAAGCGCGGTCCTGTGACATCATTATTCACTATTCCAAATGGGACGTCCTGCCCACCGCGGTTTTGGAGGCGATGGCCCTGGGCAAGCCCGTAATCGGCTCGGCGGCCGTGGACCAAATCATCGATGGAAAGACAGGATACGTTGTTTTTGACGAGAACGCGCTTTTTGAACGCGCTTGCTGGCTTTGGGATTCGGGAGCCTTGCGCGCGTCCATGGGCCGGGCCGCGCGCGCGGCGGTCGAGCAAAATTATGATCTACCCGGCCTAATATCACGGCTGGAAAAGTTTTATACTGGAACATCCTAGCGTGAAAAAAATTGGAATCGTCATTCCGGCTTACCGCGAAAGCGCCGGCATCCACCTGGAGCTTTGGAAAGCAGCTTGGCGCATGTTCAAGGACCGGCCGATTCTGGGCGCGGGGCTCAGCAACTACAACACGCTCTTCGGGCATTACCATAGCCTACCTTTCGCGGGCCGGCCCTCCTGGGGCAACGCGCACGACACCTGCCTTTTCCAGATGGCCGAGCGGGGCCTCATCGGCTTGGCCGCGCTGCAAGTCGGCATGGTCTGGATGCCGACTCTGGCGCTCTATTGCTGGATGGGGCGCTCCGGCGGCCGCGCCGACAGGCGCTGGGGCCGGCTGTGGTAAAATAACCCGGCATGAGCCCGGAACAAGCCGCTTCCGCCAAGGCCGGGCTACCCCCCTGGCTGCCCCCCTGGCTGCGCCACGCCCTGCGCGAGATTGTCCACGTGACGCTCGACGCCGCCGCCGTGGCCGCGGCCTACTGGCTGGCCTACAAGACCCGCTTTGACTGGGCGTTTTTGACCCGCCGCCTGCCGGTCTCGCCGGCCGAAATCCTCCAGCACGCGGAAATCTACCATCGCAGCGTGTGGGCCGCGGTGCTTCTGTGGCTGGCGGTCTTCGCTTATTCCTCGCGGCTCTACAGCCGGCCCTGGTCCTCGTTCTCCGACCGCTTTTTGGCCATCTTAAAGGGCGCGGTCGTCTCGACCGGCTTTACGCTGGCGGCCGCCGACATCTACGACCGCCTGGCCTACTCGCGCCTCATGCTGGCCCTGGCGCTGCCTTGGGCGGTGCTGCTTTCCTCCGCCGTGGAATGGGGAGTCATGTTCCTGGACCGCAGCCTCGCGCGCTTGGAATCGGCCCGGCCCGCGCTCCTGATCGGCCGGGGCGCGCTCACCGAATTAATCCGCGCGCGCATCACGAGCCGGCATCCCGGCGCGGAGGTGATCGCGCGCACGGACCTGCCGCCGGGCGCGGAGCTCGAATCCTTGCTGCGGGAACGCCCCTATCTCGAGCTCATCTTGCTGCGCTCGGGCCTGCCCCACGGGCGCGTGCTGGCCGCCGCGGAAATCTGCGACGCGGCCGGCGTGGGATTTAAGATGATCCCGGACGTGCTCGAAGTGCGCCTGGGCGAGGTGCAGATGGACGAGAGCCTGGGCCTGCCCGCCTACCGCATCGAGCACCTTTCGCTTTCCCGCGCCAACTACCTCGCCAAGCGCGCCTTCGACGTGGCCTTTAGCCTGACCGTCCTTCTGGTCCTCTCGCCCATTTTGATTTTGTGCGCGCTCCTCATCAAGCTCGACTCCTCCGGGCCGGTGTTCTACCGGCAGAAGCGCTACGGCCACAAGGGCCGCATCTTTTCGGTCTTCAAGTTCCGCACCATGGCCGCCGATGCCGAGTCGCGGGTCAAGGAAATTCAAGGCGCGGGCGGCCAGGCCGGCGCGTTCTTGAAGGCCAGGAGCGATCCGCGCGTCACAAGCGTCGGGCGCTGGCTGCGCCGGCTCTCCTTGGACGAGTTCCCCCAATTCCTGAACGTCCTCTCGGGCGAGATGAGCGTGGTGGGGCCGCGGCCCTTGGCGCTCTCCAGCGGCGAGACGGAGAAGCTTCAGGAGGCCTTCGGCGAGACGGCCAGGAAGCGCTTAAACGCCCTGCCCGGCATCACGGGCTTGTGGCAGGTCTCGGGCCGCTCCAACGTGAGCGACGAGCAGCGCTTCGCCATGGACTTGTTCTACATCGAGCACTGGTCTTTGGGGCTTGATTTGCGCATTATCCTCAAGACCCCCGCCGCGGTCCTCTTCGGCACGGGCGCGTACTAAATTAAATCTCTCGATGACCCCATGGCCACGCTTAAACAATTCGTGGAGCGATCCGGCGGCCGCGCGCGGCGGTCGAGCAAAATTATGATCTACCCGGCCTAATATCACGGCTGGAAAAGTTTTATACTGGAACATCCTAGCGTGAAAAAAATTGGAATCGTCATCCCCGCCTATCGCGAAAGCGCCGACATCGCCAACTTGTGCCAAGACATCCTTTCGCGGTATCCCAACGCCGGCATCCTGGTCGTGGACGATTCTCCCGACGATTCCTCGGTCCGGGCCGTCGAGACGCTGGCCCGGCCGGAAATTAAAATTGTCCACCGGGGCGCCAAGCGCGGGCGCGGCGACGCCGTGTTTTTCGGCATCAACCAATTGCTGAAGGGCGATTATGAGTATTTTCTCGAAATGGACGCCGACTTCTCGCACGCGCCCAAGGAAATTCCTTTTTTGGTGTCGCATCTGGAAGAACGCCGGCTGGACATGGTCATCGCCAGCCGCTATCTTGCCGGAAGCCGGATACTCAATTGGAGCATCTCGCGCAAGGTCTTTTCGCGCTGCTCCAACTTTCTCGCGAAGAGCTTGTTGCAGGCGCCGATCTCGGACTACACCAACGGCTTTCGGCTTTATAGCCGGCCCGCGGCCGCGGAATTGGCAAAAACCTGCGGCAAGCTGGGCGCCGGGTTTATCGCGTTGAGTGAAATATTGGTGAATCTTTACTATCGGGATTACAAAATCGGCGAAGCGCCCACGGTTTTCGTGAACCGCGTCCGGGGCGAAAGCTCCTTGTCCCGCAAGGAAATTCTTAACGCTTTATCCGGCCTTTATCGCGTTTGGCGGCTAAAAGGGCGACTGAAAAAATGAAAAACATCGCGCTGACCGGAGCCTCGGGGGTGGTGGGAACGCGCTTGCGCGAATATTTCAAAACGGCGGATTTTCACGTCTTCGGCGGCGACCTCCGCGACAGCCAAGCCGTGCGCAAATTCTGCCTGGAAACCGCCGCTTGCGACGCCTTCATCCACCTGGCCGCGATTGTCCCCAAGCAGGCGGTCGACAGCCATCCCATCGATGCGCTGGACGTCAACGTGCGCGGCACGCTCAACGTTCTCGAAGGGCTGCGCCAACTGGGCCCCTACGCGCCCTGGCTGTTCTTTCCCTCGTCCTCGCACGTCTACGCGTCGTCCGAACAACCGCTGAAAGAGGATTCGTTGCCGGCCCCGTTCACGCTTTACGGACTGACCAAGCTGCAAGGCGAGCAGTGGTGCCAAGCCTATGCCCGGGATTTCAAGCTTAGGATTTGCATCGGACGGATATTCAGCTTCTCGGACCCGCTTCAGCCGCGGCTCTATTTCATCCCGGCCATGCTTCACCGCGTCCGGCACGCCGAGCCCTCGGCCAAAATTGAAATTCCAGGCATCAACGGCAAGCGGGATTTCATCACCGTAAACCAAATCTGCAAGACCATTGAACTGCTATTCGCCAAACAGCGCGAGGGCGTTATCAATATAGGCTCGGGAGTCGGAACCACGCTCATAGACGTCGTTAAAAACATCGCGGCGCTCCTGGGCCGGAGCGATCTGACAATCCTCGGAAAAGGCGATATCCCCAGTTCGCACATTGCCGAAACCAGCCGGCTGAAAAATTTGGGCGGCGGCTTGAAAAGTGAGCTAGACGCCCTACTGCTGGAAATGACGAAGAATGCCGCGGAGTAAAACCGTCCGCGCTGTCATTTGGCTTCCGCGCATACTATTCCTTGCCGCGACCGCAGCCTGCCTCAGCTTCTATTTGCGATACATCGCTTCAATCCTGACATTCCCATATCAATGGGAGCCGACGGACGGCGATCATTTGAACTTCGCGCACCGCATCGCGGAAGGCTTGCCAATTTACCTGCCGCTAAAATCAGGGCAGGTGCTAAGCATTTACGCGCCTCTTTACCATACCCTCATAGCCATATAGGCTTATGCACTTGACTGACCCTGCGCCAGCGCACACCTCGCATGCGGAGTACCAGCCGGCCCACGCTTTGCGGCCAGCAGGAGCAATGTAAGAAAACCATGTTCTCGCACACCTCGCCGGTTGAAGCGGAAGGTATA
>DATLUA010000045.1:0-28472 GCA_035533295.1 Elusimicrobiota bacterium
CTCCAAAAACGCGGCGACGCCTTCCTGGTGATCCTTGGTCTTGCCCAGAACTTCCTGCAGCTGGGCCTCGTATTCCATCTGGCCTTCCAAATCGTTTTCCAAGGAGCGGTTCATCGCGCGCTTGGTGAGCGCCACGGCCAAGGGCGGCGCCTTCAAAAGCTCCGCGGCCATTTCCTTGGCGGCGGACAAAACCTGCTCCGGCGGCACGACGCGGTTGACCCAGCCAAAGCGCAGGGCCTCTTCCGCCGTGACCGGCTTGGCCGTCCAGGCGCGCTCCAGGGCCAGCGAGAGCCCCAGAAAGCGCGGCATGAAATAGGTGATGCCGGAATCGGGCACGAGCCCCACGCGCACGAAGGCGCTGATGAACTTGGCTTCCTGCGAGGCGATTTTGATGTCCGTGGAAAGGATGATGCTGGCCCCCGCGCCGGCGGCCAAGCCGTTGACCGCGCCGATGACCGGTTTTTCCATGCGCCGGATTTGCAGGACCAGAGGGTTGAAGTGCCGGCGCAGTTCCTCGCCGAAGGACAGCGGCTTGTCCGCCTGGCGCTTCTTCAGGTCGCCCAAGTCCGCGCCCGCGCAAAAAGCCCGGCCCGCGGCGGTCAAAATCACGCAGCGGATGTTCTTGTCCTTCTCGGCTTTCTTGAGCGACGCCATCAAGCCGCGCATCATGGCGTGCGTCAGCGAGTTGAGGACTTCCGGGCGGTTCAAGGTCAGCGTCATGACGCCGCCCGACTCCTCGACGAGCAATTCCGGCGCGGCGGCGGCAGCGGTTTCTGGTTTCATTTCCCCGTCCAAACGGGCTTGCGCTTTTCCACAAACGCCTTCATCCCCTCTTTTTGATCCTGAGTGTCGAATAAATCGTAGAAGCGGCCGCGCTCGAAGGCCAGCGCGTCGTCCAGTCCTGAGTTCAAGCTCTTAAGCACGGCTTCCTTGGCCGCGCGCACGGCCAAGGGCGGCATGGCCGCGATGGTCCGCGCCAGCGCCATCGCTTCGTCTAAAACCGACTCCGCTGGAACCAGGCGGCTGACCAAACCCATCGTAAAAGCTTCTTTCGCTGAAAACCGCCGTCCGGTCAGGATCAATTCCAAGGCGCGGTGCTTGCCGACGAGGCGCGCCAAGCGCACCGTGCCGCCCGCGCCGGGAATGACGCCGATGCCGATTTCGGGCTGGCCGAAGACCGCGGTTTCGGAAGCCACCACCAGATCGCAGGCCAGCGTCATCTCGCAGCCGCCGCCCAAGGCGTAGCCCGAAACCGCGGCGATGACGGGCTTAGGAAAGCGTCCCAGCTTGTCCCAGCGCGAGAGGTGCGGATCCGCGGCCATGGCCTTGGCCGAAGCGTTTTCCATTTCCTTGATGTCGGCGCCGGCGGCAAATGCCTTGGGGCCGCCGGTAATAATAAGGCAGCGCACCGCGTCGTCTGTCTCAAAACTGTTGAGCGCCGCTTCAAGTTTATCCATGAGCGGATGATTTAAGGCGTTCAACGCCTCGGGGCGATTGAGCGTCAACGTGGCGACAGCGCCTTCTCGCGAAACGAGAAGTTCATTTGCCACGAGCGTCGGCTTTTCAACGGGAACTTTTTCAGGGGTCAAATCGTATTCTCCATAGGTATGCGGGGTCGTTTAATTGGCAAGACCACCGGCTGTCAACTGGATGATATGGGTTCGAGCCCCATCCCGCAGAACCGAGGGTAATGGCTTCTCCAAACAGCCGGGAAGCTAACACCCGAGAATTTAATAGCCATTGACTTCATTATATCCTGGCGCTAAACTAAAAGTGTTGACAGCCGGTGACGTTCCACAGGTCCTGGTTTTCCAGGACCTGTTTTTTTTCGCTCTTAATTCAAGTCCACCCATACGCTCTTAAGCTGCGTGTAGAGGTCGATGGCGTACTGGCTCTTCTCGCGCCCGTAGCCGCTTTGCTTGTAGCCGCCCCACGGCGCGGCGGCGTCGACGAAGTGATAGCAGTTGATCCACACGGTCCCGGCCTTCAAGCTCTGCGCCATCTTGTGCGCCTTCTTGACGTCCTTGGTCCACACGCCGGCGACCAGGCCGTAGTCCGTGGAGTTGGCGCGCGCGACGACTTCCTCGGCGCTCTCAAACGGCATGACCGTCACCACGGGGCCGAAAATCTCCTCGCGCGCGATTTTCATCGAGTCCTTAACATCAGAAAACACCGTGGGCTTGACGAAGTAGCCGTTCCCGGGAAGCTCCTCGCCGCCGCACAACAGCTTGGCGCCTTCTTTTTTGCCCGCCGCGACGTAGCCCAGCACGCGCTCTTTCTGCTCCTTGGAGACGAGCGGCCCCATCTGGGTCTTGGGATCCAGGCCCGGTCCCTGCCGCACGGTCTTGGCGCGCTCGGCCAAGGCGCTGACCATCTCGTCGAACTTGGATTTTTCCACGAACACGCGCGAACCGGCCGAGCAGCACTGGCCCTGGTTGTAGAAAATGCCCATGAACATGCCCTTGGCCGCGGCGTCCAAGTCCGCGTCCGCGAACACGATATTGGGCGATTTCCCGCCCAATTCCAAGGAAAGCTTCTTCAAGTTTTCCGCCGACGCCTTGACGATTTCGCGGCCGACCTCGGTCGAGCCGGTGAAGGTGATCTTATCCACGTCTGGGTGCGCCGCCAAAGCCGCGCCCGCGCCGGGGCCGCCGCCCGGCACGACGTTGACCACGCCGGGCGGGATGTCGGCCTCAAGCGCGAGTTCTCCCAGGCGCAGGGCCGAAAGCGGGGTCTGCTCGGCGGGTTTTAAAACGAGCGCGTTGCCGCAGGCCAGAACGGGCGCCAGGCGCTCCACGGCCATCAAGAGCGGAAAATTCCAGGGGATAATCGCGCCCACCACGCCGATGGGCTCGCGCACGGTGTAGTGCAGGAACTTGGCGCCGGGATAATAGGGGACGCTCACGGGGATGGTCTCGCCGTGAATCTTGGTCGGCCAGCCCGCGAAATAGCGCAGCAGCCCGATGGCCAGCGGCAAATCGCCGTTCTTGCTCTCGCGGATGGTCTTGCCGTTGTTCAGGGTTTCCAGTTGGGCCAGTTCCTCGGCATGGGCTTCCACCAAGTCCGCCAGCTTGTTGACGAGCTTCTCGCGCTCGGCGGGGCTGAGCTTTCCCCACGGCCCGTCCAAAGCCTTGCGCGCCGACTTGACCGCGGCGTCGACGTCCTGCGCGGTCGCCTCGGCCACGCGCGCGATGGTCTCCCCGGTCGCGGGGTTGAAGGTTTCAAAAGTCCGGCCGTCGGAGGCTTCTCTTCTTTGGCCGTCGATCAAAAGAAGGTGAGTTTTTTTATCCAGGAACGACTGCAACGCTGAAGAAATTGCCGGGGATGCCGCGACGACGCTCATTATGTGCCTCCGAGGAGAAAGTTGAGTCAGAATATCATTCGGAGACTGACTGAGTCAAACCCGCGGCGCCCCCGCGCGAACAGCGCGCGGCTTGGCTGTTCTTTATGGGTCTAAAGGCCGGGAAAATATTTCCCGAAAGGCCCATGACGATGACGCCTCTCATCACTAAAATACACCGCACAGGGGGACGAATGAACAACAGGCGGCTTTCGCTGGTTTTGGCGGTTCTAACGGCAGGCTCTCTTTCCATCTCGTCGGTCCGCGCGGCGGAAGAGGTGGTTCCGGAGCAAATGAATTTGGAGCTTCCGGCAGATGCCGTTGATTTCATGCCTGCCATCGCGCCCATATCCCCCATCGCCATCCTTGATCCGAGCCTCGCCGCGCTGCCCGCGGCGGCGCTGACTCTTCCCGCGCCCATCGTCCAGCAGCTGCCCCTCTTCGGCGATTCGCAGCAAGCGGCGGCTCCCGAAATCCCAGGCCTTCCGGTCGCCGAGAGCGATCACTCCCAAACTCCCGCCGCCGTGAAAAACGCCCATGAGGCCGCCGCGCAAAAAATGGTTTCCGCCGTGGCTCAGGATCTGCGCGGGCCTCTCAAGGCCGCCGCCGACGCGCATTCCTCGATGGATGGCTCTGCGGAGGCCGGGCACAGCATCGCGGCCATTTTATCCGGGCAGGCGGACATCGACGGCTCTCCGTTCGATTTCCCCGAGGCCCTGGCGGCCGGGGGGCATGGCCGCGGCGGCGGACGAGCCGAGGCGTCGCTTCCTTGGACGCCGGTCAATCCGGCGGAATTCTACGCCCAGGCATTGGCCGAGGCGGCGCACACCGCGCAGCGCTACGGCGTCAAGCCCGAGGACGTCAATCTCGGCGACATCAAGGGGACTTTTTCAAGCCGCGACGCCCGGGAGATCAGCTACGAATTCTACGTCCAACCAGGCAAGGCGGAGAAAAACTCCGGCATCATCTACGTCGATTTCTCCCGCTCCTGGGCCCAGAGCGGCCAGCGCATGGGCGCGCGCGTGGCGACCTTCATCACCAACCCCAAGGAGCATGAAGTGGAGCCTCGTCATTACGAGGCCGCCGAGCTCGCCAAGCAAATAATTTACTCCCCCTACGCGGCCTTGGAGGCCGCGCGCAAGAAGTTCCCCGGCCTGACCTTGAACGCGGCCTACCTGCTCGGCCTCGACAAGCGCGACGGAGGAAATGATTTCTGGTACCACATCTACGACGCGAAAGGGCACGCCATCGCGGTCAACGCCAGGACGGCCGAGGCCGCGGACATGAAGGGCGACGCCTCCCTCAATAGCGTCAGGAAAAACGCGGCCGCGGAAAAAGACGAGCCGGGCCTGTCCCGGGAAATCATCGAGGCCGCCGCCCAGCACGCCGCCATGTACAAGGGCATGCCTTGGTCGCGGAGCGAATACGAGGCGGGCGTCTACGAAATCGAGCAGAAGCTTGTCGCGAAAGGGGCCAGCGAGGAAGACCTGAAGCTTTACCGCGAGCTTTGCGACAAGGCCCCCGTCCAGGGCGGGCGGTTCAACCCCTGGTCCGGCGACTAGGCGAGCCCCGCCCGGCTAAGCCTTAACCACCAGCTTCAAAAACTCCTCGCGCGTGCGCGCGTCGCTGCGGAAAGCTCCCAGCATCGCGCTGGTCAAGGTCGGGGAGAGCAGGCTCTCGGCGCCGCGCATTTCCATGCACAAGTGCCTGGCCTCAAGCACGACCGCGACGCCCAGGGGCTTCAACTTCTGCTCCAACGTCTGGGCGATTTGGCGGGTCATGCGCTCCTGCACCTGCAGCCGCCGCGCGAAGACCTCGACGAGCTTGGGAATCTTGGAGAGGCCGATGATGTGCCTGCTGGGGAGATAGGCCACGTGCGCCTTGCCGAAAAACGGCAGCAGGTGATGCTCGCAGAGCGAATAGAACGTGATGTCCTTGACCAGGACCATCTCGTTGCACTCCTCCTTGAACATGGCGTTGTTGATGAGGGCGTCGACGTCCACGCCGTAGCCGGAGGTCATCTCGCGCAAAGAACGGGCCACGCGTCCGGGAGTCTTGAGCAGGCCCTCGCGATCCGGCTTTTCTCCGAGTTCGGCGAGGATGGTCCGCACGCTCTCGGCGATGGCGTCTTCGCCCTCGGAATGATTGGCTTTTATTTTCGTCTTCATCATAGGGATTCCAGGTAGCGCAGAATGGCGCGCACCGGAGTTCCGGTGCCGCCTTGCGAAAAATACGAGGATTCGCTTCCGGACCACGCCGGGCCCGCGATGTCCAAATGGGCCCACGGCGTTTGGCCGGCGAACTCCTGCAGGAAAAGCCCGCCGATGATGGTTCCGGCCTCGCCGCGCGAGCGGCCGATATTGCGCAAATCCGCCACGTCGCTTTTGAGCATCTCCCGATACTCCTTGACCAGGGGCAGCTCCCACATCATCTCGCCGCTTTCCCGCGAAGCCCGCAGGAGCCTTTCCACAAGCGCCTTGTCGCCGCCCATCAGGGCCGCGACCTTGCCGCCCAGCGCCGTCACGGCCGCGCCGGTCAGGGTCGCCATGTCGATGACGGCGTCAAGCTTCTCCTGGTCGGCCAGGCAAAGAGCGTCGGCCAGCACCAAGCGTCCTTCCGCGTCGGTGTTCAATATTTCGATGGTCTTTCCGTTCATGGCCTTGACCACGTCGCCGGGCTTGGTCGCCCGAGGGCCCGGCAGATTATAGGTAAAGGGACAAAAGCCGTGGACCTCGACCTTCAAATTAAGAATCGGCAGCGCCTGAAAGACGGCCAAGACCGCCGCGGCGCCGGCCATGTCCATCTTCATCGTCTCCATCGAAGCCGGAGGTTTGAGGCTTAGGCCGCCTGAATCGAAGGTGATGCCCTTGCCGACCAAACCGATTCTCTTCTTGGCGCTGCCGGAGGGCTTGTAAACCAGGCGCACAAACGCAGGCTCGTCCTCGCTGCCGCGCGCCACGCTCAAAAAAGATCCCATGCCTAATTCCGCGGCTTTTTCGCGGCCGAAAACCTCGACTTTGACGCGCGGCCCGGCCAGCGTCCGGGCGACGTCGCCCATTTTCTCCGGCGTCTTATCGGAGGCGCCGCGATTGACCAAGTCTCTGGCGAAAGCGACGGCCCGGCAGGCGGCAAGGACCCTATCCAGGGATTTTTGCAGCAGAGCCTTTTCCCGCGCGTCGGCGGCCTTGAAGCCAACCGCGGCCAGGCGCGGCGCCTCGGGCTTCTTGTACTCCGTGAACTCGTAGGAGGCCAGGATGAATCCTTCGGCGAGCGCCTGAAAATCTTTAAGAGGAGCGGCGATGAGGAGATTTTCCCAGCGGCCCTTGGCATGGCGGTAAAGCGCCGCGCCCGCGCGGCGCAGCGCCTCGGAAGTCGCGTCCTTTTTCTTGCCGAGGCCGACCAGAACATTTTTTCGGCGCGCGCCCGAGGCGCCGCCCGCAATTTCCGCGCATTCCCCCACCGATGCCTTAAATCCGTTTTCCCTGGACTCCTCCCACAGCCGACGCTTCTCGTCCGAGGAAAGGCCGGGGGCGATTACAAACGCGCCGTCCTCGCCGACAAAGAAGGCTTCTGCCCGCGCGAATTTTTCGGCGGCGGACGCGGGGACGATGCTTGGCGAAATCATGACTCAATGTTAGCAAAAATGCTAAAATGGAAGCCCAAGCAGCAAACAGGAGGAATTAACCATGACAGAAACGCTCGTTCAGAAGCCCGCGCCCGATTTCAAGGCGATGGCCGTATCGGGAAAGCTGTTCAAGGAAATCAAGCTCTCGGACTACGCCGGCAAGTGGCTGGTGCTCTTCTTCTACCCCCTGGACTTCACCTTCGTCTGCCCGACGGAAATCGTCGCCTTCAGCGACCGCATCGAGGACTTCCGCAAGCACAACTGCGAGATCCTGGGCGCCTCGGTGGACAGCCAGTTCACGCATCTGGCCTGGATCAACACCCCCCGCAAGGACGGCGGCTTGGGCGACATCAAGTACCCGCTCATGGCCGACATCACCAAGAAGATCGCCCAAGACTACGGCGTTTTGAACGGCGGCGGCGTGGCGCTGCGCGGGCTTTTCATCATCAATCCCAAGGGCACGGTGGTCTACAACGTGGTGCATGATCTCGCCGTGGGCCGCAACGTCGATGAGACCCTGCGCGTTTTGAAAGCCTTCCAGCAGGTCGAGAAGACCGGCGAAGTTTGCCCGGCCAACTGGACCGAGGGCAAGAAGACCATGAAGGCCGACCCGGTAAAGTCCAAGGAGTATTTCGCGGCCGTCGCGTAAACGTCAAAGAAGAAACAGAAAGAAAAGAAGGGAACGGAAGGAAAAGGAAGAAAATCTTTTCCTAGCCGTTCCCTTCTTTCTGTTTCTTCCGTTCCTTCCGTTTCTTGCCGCCGAGATAGGCCAAGGCTTGGGCGCGCGTCTTGATTTTGCGCCGGCCTTGGGCTTCGCGCACGCGCTCAAGCCAAGTTCCCACCTCGGGCCCGGGCTTGAGTCCCAAAATCTTCATCACATCCCGCCCGTTGACGACCGGATCGGGGACGGCCTTATTGCTCTCATCGAAGAGGCGCCTCACAAGAAAAGACACGACTTGCAGGTGGCGCACGGTCTTCTTTTCATCCTCGGACACGCTCCTGCCGAAGGTGCCGGGCGCCTGGCTGAGCAGCGCCAAATGGCGGCGCAGTCGGGGCTCCGGCATGTAGCTGGCGTGATCCGCCCAGCAGGTCAGCAACAGCGCCAGAGAATTGGGGCCAAGGTCCCGAAAAAAACGGTACGCCGCGCGGTCGCTGACGGTGTTGTTGGCGGCCAGGTTCCCCGGCCGCAGATGATGCGCCACCACGGCCGCGGCGGCCTGCGTCCAGCGCCGGGAAAAGCGCAGGCGGCCCAGCAAAGCGGAAATTCTCTCCGCTCCGATTTCGTCATGGCGGAAAAAGCGCAGGCGGCCCTCGATGAGGCCGGCCGTCTCCGGCTTGGCCACGTCGTGCAGAAAAGCGCACAACCTCAAAAAGGCTTCAAACGAAGCGTCCCCGAAATTATTCCTTCCCATCTGCGCCCTAATTTCCGCGGCTTGCGCCGGGAACGCCCGCGCGATGTTTTTAAACAGGAAATCCATCCGATCCAGCGTCGTCAGGGAGTGCGTCAAGACTCCGCCTTGGCCGTAATAGACCGTGGCGCATCGGCGCGCCTTTTCCATCTCGGGGAAAATCCGGGTAAGGACTCCCGCCTCGTCCATCAAGCGAGCCCAGCGTCCGGCGTCGGGCGCGGAGAAAATGCCCGTTATCTCGGTCCGGATCCGTTCGGCCGCGGGTTTCGTGGCCGATTTTTTGAGGCCGGCGACCATCTTCAACGTGCGCGGCTCGATGCTAAAGCCGAGCTGGGCCGCGATGCGGAAAGCCCGCAGCAGACGCAGCGGGTCGTCCGCTAAAACGGACTTTTCGCGGCAGCGAATTATTTTCTTCTCTATATCCGCCCGGCCGCGAAAAGGATCAAGGAGATCGCGCGGTCCAATCGCCGGGCCCATTTCCGGCGACAGCTCCAGCGCCATCGCGTTGAGGGTGAAGTCCCTGCGCTTTAAGTCGTCGGCGATGCCGCGGCCCTGGATGAGGCTCGCGTCGATTTGGCGGATTGTTCTAAAACGGTCCGTCGGAAAAACGAGGCGGAAAACTCCGTTTTGATCGTCGAGCGTCACCAACGTGCCGCCGAAGCGGCGCGCGAGCGCCTGCGAGAGTCCCTCGGGCGCGAAACAGGCGATATCCATATCTCCCGCGGCGCGGCCCAGGAGCAGGTCACGCACCGCGCCGCCGACCAGGTAGACCGGGCCTTCGGAGAGCTCGGCGCAGGCCCGGCCGATTTCCAGTTCTTCGGGGCTCAAGCGAACGCCGCGCGAGGCCATGCTCCGCCGGCTTAAGAACCGGCCGCGGCGGCCCGCTTCTCGATTTCGCGCTGCCGGAGCTCGCGCTTGAGAACCTTCTGCAGGGCGTTCTTGGGGAGGCTTTCGACGATTTCCACGTCGCGCGGCCTCTTGTAGGGATCGAATTTTTCCCGGCAGTACTTTAGGATGGCGGTCTTGTCCGCTTTCGCGTCAGGCCGAAGGGTCACGAACGCCTTGATGATTTCGTCGCCGTGCTCATCGGGAATCCCGATGACCGCGGCTTCCATGATGTCGGGATGCTCCAGGAGCGTGGTCTCCACCTGCGCGGAGAACACCTTCAAGCCCTTGATGATGATCATGTCCTTCTTGCGGTCGCGGATGAAGAGATAGCCGTCCGCGTCCACGATGCCGATGTCGCCGGTCTTAAACCATCCGTCTTGCGTAAAGGCCTCCGCCGTGGCCTCGGGCAGCTTGTAATAGCTCTTCATGACGCAGTCGCCCTTGACGCAGATTTCCCCCTCCTGCCCGGACTCAAGCGCGCGCCCGTCTTCGTCGATGACCTTGAGCGAGACGCCGTCGATGGGCCGGCCTACGCTCCCCCGCCGGTGTTCGTCCGGCGTGTTCAAGGAAACCACGGGCGAGGTCTCGGTCAGGCCGTAGCCCTCCAAAATCGGAATGCCGAAAACGCTCTCAAAGGAATCCTGCACCGCCAAGCCCAGCGGCGCCGCGCCGGAAATGGCGATGCGCACGCGCCTAAAAAACCACCATCTAAGAACGATTTTTTTGTAGCCGCAGGCCTGCTTGGCCAGCACGCCGTAAATCTGGGGAACCGCGGAGAATAGGCTCACGCCTTCCTTGGCCATGAGCTTGAGCCACGGAGTGGGCGGCACGATGTTGGGAACGACCACGAGTTTGAGGGCCTTATGCACGGAGATTAGCACGTTTCCCGTCCAAGCGAAAGTATGGAACATGGGCAGGATGCACAAGACGGCGTCATTGCCGCGGATCTCAAGGCGCTTGGCCGAGTTCATGCAGTTGGTGGTCAAATTGCGGTGGGTCAGAACCACGCCCTTGGGGTTTCCGGTGGTGCCCGAGGTGTAGAGAATCGCGGCCGCGTCGCTCTCCGCGACGGTCTCGAAAGCCGCCTCGCCGCCGGCTTGCAGCAGGCTCGCGAAAACTCTCTCGCCTTCCTGGCACTCCCCCGAGGACGCGTCGCTCATCCAGATTCGTTTGAGTGCAGGACACTGCTTGGCGGCGCCGCGCACTCCCCTGATGAACTCCTTCTGCGTCACGCATCCTTTCGCCCCGCAATCCTTAAGCATGTAGACAAGCTCGTCGGCCTTGTGGATCATGTAATTGATGGGGACGGCCACGGCGCCCAGGCGGGCCAGGGCAAAATAAGAAACGACGAACTCGGGAGCGTTGCGGTGAATGATCGCGACGCAGTCGCCGCGGCCGATGCCCGCGGCGCGCAGGCCCCGCGCGACGCCCAAGACCTGATCGCGGAACTCTCCGAAGCTCAAGCGCCCGTCCTGCCAAGTCAAGGCGGTTTTGGAGGCTGCCGTTTGGGCGGCGGCGTCCAACATGTCGCTTAAGGTTTTCATCGCTGGCGCGGGTCCAGGATGTCGCGCACGCCGTCGCCCATGAGGTTCCAGCCCAAGACGAAGAGGAAGATGGCGATGCCCGGAATGAAGACCGTGTTCCAATAAGCGAAGGCGTTGCCCGGGCTTCCTAGAATCCAGTCCCGGGACATGGAGATGAGTTGCCCCCAGGAAGCGTAGCCCGCGGGCGCGCCCAGGCCCAAAAAGCTCAGCGCCGCGGCGGTGATGACGACGGAGCCGACGTCGAGCGAGGCCACGACCAAGAGCGGATAGATGGAGTTTGGAATGATGTGTCTGACCAGGATGCGGGCGTCGGACGCGCCCAGGGCGCGCGCGGCGAGCACGAACTCCCGTTCCTTGACCGCGAGAACGTCCCCCCGCAAAAGCCTGGCATAGGACGGCCATTGCACGGCGGCGACGGAAACCATCACGTGATCCAGGCTCGGCCCCAGGACAGCGACGATGACCACCGCCAGCACCAAGCCCGGAAAGGCCAGGACGATGTCGGTAAAGCGCATGAGCGTCTCATCGATCCAGCCGCCGTAGAAGCCCGCGATGGAGCCGAGAAAAATCCCGACCAGAAGCGCTACGCCCACCACCAGGACGGCCACCTTGAAAGCCGTGCGCGTCCCCCAGACCATGCCGTAATACAAGTCGTACTGGTTTTCCGTTGTGCCGAACCAGTGCTTGGCGCTGGGCAGCTTGGGCTCGGGGTTGTAGCCGTCCTCAGGAATGAGGTAGGCGCTGCGCGAATTGGCCGGCACGGGCGCCAGAATCGGCGCGGCCGCCGCGACAAGCAGAAAAAAGCCGATGATGCAAAAGCCCAAAAGCGAGAGCGGGCGCTTCTTCAAGGCCTTCCACATCGCCGCGGCTTTGGACTTGGTCTCCATCCCTCAATTAAGCCTGATGCGCGGATCCACGAACGCATAGAGCATGTCGGAAATCATATTGGCCACGACGAAGAGAAAAGCCGAGAGGAGCGTCGCGCCCATCACGCCGGGGACGTCCAACTGCTGGGCCGCGATCACGCTCCAGCGGCCGATGCCCGGGAAATCGAAGATGGTCTCGGTGATGACCACGCCGCTCAAAAGCCCGATGAAGAGCAGGCTAGACAGCGTCACGACCGGAATGAGCGCGTTCTTGCGCGCGTGCTTCTTGACCACCACGCTTTCAGGAAGTCCCTTGGCCCGGGCCGTGCGCACATAATCCTTCCCCAATTCCTCCAGCATCGACGAGCGGGTGATGCGCAGAAGCAGGGCCACGCTGATGTAAATCAGCGTGGTGGCGGGCAAAACCAAGTGGGCCAGAATGTCCCCGGCGGCCGCGAAGTCGCCGTTTAAAAGCGCGTCCAAGGTCAGAAGGCCGGTATAGTGGTGGAAGCGCGAGGAGTGCACCAGCAGATCCACGTTCAGAGAATAGCGTCCGGGTGGAAATATCTGGAAATGGCCGTAGAAAATCATAAGCAGAAAAAGGCCTAAGACGAAGCTGGGCAGGGAATACCCCGTGATGGCCACGATGCGGGTCGTTTGATCGAGCAGCTTGTCCTTTTTGACCGCGGAGAGCGTGCCGAAATAGATGCCGATGAGCAGGATGGGAATGAACGACACCAGCGTCAACTCGAAGGTCGCCGGAAAAAAGGCCCGGATGGCGACCGCGACGGGCATCTTGGCCGTCTCGCTGTAGCCCAGGTTGCCGTGGAGGACTTGCTTGAGCCAAATCCAATATTGCACGGGCATGGGTTTGTTGAGCCCGTATTTTAGGATGACCTCGTTCAAGGCCGAGAGCTGCCGCGGATCCTTCACATACAAAGAAGCGCGCATGGCCGGCGAGAGAAACTGCAGCGCGCCGAAGAGAAGCATGGTCACGCCCAGCATCACGATGGGAAGAAACAGCAGGCGTCTGGCGATGAACTTAAGCATGCTTGGGCTTCCGCGGCGGAGCGGGAAGTTTCTTGTAAACCGGGTAATAATAGCATCCGTAGGGCGAGTCGGGGAAGATGGGGTTGTTCACCCACCCCTGCACCCAGTCGCGCTGGGTCCGGTAATCGAGCGGCTGCAGGACCGGGAGATTGGGAACGTCCTCGTATTCCAACTCCTGGATGCGCCAGTACATTTTTTCCCTCTTCGCGGGATCGGTTTGGGCGACGGCCGCGTCGATGAGCTTGTCGAGACGCGGATCCGCGAAGTGCTGGGGTCCCGGGTAAGCGCCTTGCGAATCGAGCAGCGGAAAGGTGAAGTCGTAGGCGTCGGGGTAATCCGCCTGCCAAGCCAGGATGAAAATCGGCAGCTTGGAGGAGATGTAGGAATCCAGGAACTCCGGCCAATCCATGGGCCGGACCTCGATGTTGAAGCGAGGGTTCAAGGCCTCGATATTATGCTTGAGCACCTGGAGCAGCGACTGGCGCGGAATATTGCCGGCGTTGTAAACGGCGGTGAACTTAAAACCATTTTTCCACACTTGGCCGCCGAAGGCCTTCTTGAAATAGTAGACGGCTTTCTGCGGATCATAGGAGTAGATTTTTTGGTTGGGATTATAGCCCAGAAGCCCCTTGGGCACGACGCCGGTAGGCTGGATGCCCTTGCCGTTTAAAACCTCGTTGATGTAATCCTTGTAGTCGAACGCGTAGGCGAACGCCTTGCGCACGTTGATGTCGTTGAAGAAATCGAGCGGAATTCCCTGGCCGTCGAGCTTGCCCGAGCCGATGAACGGATTGCCCGTGCCGTCGAGCTTAAAAGTGAAGAAAACGATGGGATTGACTTCCAGCGTGGGCAGATCGTCGATGATCTGGACGTGCGGGGTGTTCTGGACCTGTTCCCAGACCTCGCGGTCGGCGTAAATCGAGTCCGCCTCGCCGGCTTCGAGCATGAGCTTGCGGGTCTCGAACTCGTCGATGCCCTTGATGATGACGTACTTGAGCTTGGCGGGCGCGCGCCAGTAATGCTCGTTGCGGCGCATGACAATCTCATGCGTGTTCCGGTCCCAGCGCACCAGGACGAAGGGCCCGGTTCCGAAGGCATGCTCGAAGAAGGGCGAGGTCTGCTTCTGGGGGTTGTTGTATTTCTTCCAGGTCGCCTCGGTGCCGTCCCAGTCGCCGTGCTTGATGGCCCATTCCTTGGAGACGATGGGCGCCCAGGACGCTAAAATCGTGGGAAGCGGCGAGAACGGTCGCGGCAGATGCAGGACCAAGTCCCACCCCTGGATCTGCACCGATTTCTCGGCTTTCTTGAAGATGCCGGGGACAATCTTGCCGTTGCTGTCGCGCGTGCCGCCATATCCGGTCAAGGGCTCCAGCAAAAGCGGCGAAGGCCCGGCGTCGCGGTCCTGCAGGATGAAGCGCAAAATGGAGTAGCGCACGTCCGCCATGGTCATGGGCGTCCCGTCCTGGAACGTCACGTCCCGCCGGATGGGAATGGTGTAAGTTTTTCCGTCCGCGGAAATGAGCCCGTTGGCGCGGGTGGGCACCTTCGCCGCGATGAGCGGAACGAGCTCCTTGGTCGAGGATCCCTTGAACATGAAGAGCGGCTCGTAGATGTTGAGGATGACCTCGTCCGAGGCGGTATCGTAGGACCAGGCCGGGTCCATGCTGTCGGAATCGTTGAACGTCAACTCGGTGTAGGTGGAGGGATCAAAAACGGCCTGCTGGACGGGTTTGCGGGCGCAGGAAACAAGAGCCAACAACAGGACCGGAAAAAGTCGGCAGGCAGTCCGCTGGTTCATGCCCCCCCTCCTTTGCTCACGGGATAAAGGTATCCGTAGATCATGATGGGATTATAATGCCAATCATGGACCCAAGAACGCAATGCCTGGACGTAATAAGTTTCCACGGTGTAAATCTGCGGAACGTCCGCGTAGGCGATGGCCTGCAGATCGGCGTAAAGCCTTGCCCGATCGTCGCCCGAGGCGTCGGTGCGCGCCTGCTCGATGTCCTGGTCCGCCCTGGGATTCGAATAGCCCTGCAGCTTGGCGTAGTAGCCTTGGCTGTAGAGAAACGGCGTGACCGCGTCGTCCGGGTCGGGATAATCAAGCAGCCAGCGCGCGGTGGTCATGGGCAGGCGCCGCGCGGAGAGTTCCGAAAGCCACTGCGGCCAATCGAGGCCCATCAAGTCCACTTTGAACTTGGGGTTGAGCGATTCCACGTTCTTCTTTAGAATTTCCGCGGCGATGAGCCGATCCTCATAGCCGAGCTGATAGGTCAGCGTGAAGCGAAAGCCCGTGTCCCAGACTTGCCCTCCGAAGGCTTTCTTGAACCTATTGGCCGCGCGGGTCAAATCATGGGGAAGCAGGGACTGATTGGAATTATAGCCGGAAAGGTTGGAGGGAATCGGGCCCCGGGCTCGGAAGGCGTGGCCCTGGTAGGCGTCCCGGATGTAGGAATCGTAATCGAAAGCATAGGCCATGGCGTGGCGGATGTCCGTGTCCGCGAAGAAGTTCGGCGGGATGCCGTCGCCGTCTAATTTCCCCGAGCCGATGTAAGGATTGGCCTCGGGGTTGATGGCGAAGTTCATGAGGAAGACATCGTGGACTTCCAGCATGGGAAGGTTGTCGGTGATGCTGACGCCCGGCAGGCCCTGGATTTGCGGCAGCTGCGCGCGGTCGACCATGATCGCGTCGGCGTCGCCCGCGGCCAGCATGAGCTTGCGCGTTTGAAAATTGTCGACCGTCTTGAACACGACGTTCTTGAGCTTGGCCGGAGCGCGCCAATAATCGTCGTTGCGGGCCAGGACGACCTCCTGGTTTTGCGTGTCCCAGCGCACCAAGCTAAAAGGCCCCGTGCCGTCGCCCTGATTAAAAAGCGGCGAGGACTCGCGCGAGGGATCAAAATGCGCGGCCCAGGTCTTCTTCGCGCCGTCCCATCCGCCGTGCGCCACCACCCATGTTTTTGAGACCATCGGGCAGTAATTGGCGAGAATAGACAAAAGCGGCGGGTAGGGTTTGGTCAGGTAGATGACCACGGAGCCGAACTCCACGTCGACGGCATTGTTCGCCTCATCGTACAAACCCGGAATCGGCTTGCCGTTTTTATCCGCGGCCGAGGACACGCCGAGGATGGGCTGGAGCAACAGAAAGGAAGGCCCGGCCGCGCGGTCCATGAGCATGCAGCGCAGGAGCGAGTACTTGACGTCCTCGGCGGTCATGAGGCCGCCGTCTTGGAAATGCACGTTCTTGCGAATGGGAAAGGCGTAACGCAGGTTGTCCTGGGAAATGAGTCCGTTGGCTTGCGACGGAACCACCGAGGCCAGACGCGGAACGAACTGATTGACGGACCAGCCCTGGTAGGCGATCAAGGTCTCGTAGATTTGGCTGGTGACCTCGTGGCTGATGGCGTCGAATTCCCAGTCGGGGTCGAGGCTCTCGGGCGCACCCGCGATGGCATAAACAAAGGTGTCCGGGTTCTTGACCGGCTGCGCCTGAGTCTGGGACTGCGCCCGGGCCGCGATGGGCCAAAGCCAAGCCAAAGATGCCGCAACCGCCAAAGGCTTAAGCATCTGTTTTGCCCCGCAGATATTCGCAAACGGCGGGCTTGGGCATTGTCTTTAGCCGACGAGGGCCGCGGCGCTGGTTTTTTTGGCGAACGGCAAAACCGGGCAGGCCGCCCAATGTCCCGGCCCGACCTCGGTCAGCGCCGGCGCATTGCTCTTGCAGGAATCCATGGCGTAGCGGCAGCGGGGATGAAAATGGCAGCCCGCGGGCGGCGTCAAGGGGCTGGGCACGTCGCCGGTCAAAATAATGCGCGCGCGCTTTTTCTCGATGTTGGGATCGGGAACGGGGATGGCGGAGAGAAGCGCCTCGGTGTAGGGATGCTGCGGATTGCCCAAAAGATCTTCGGTGCGCCCCATTTCCACCACGCGGCCCAGGTACATGACCGCGATTCTTTGGCAGAGGTGGCGCACGGTCGAAAAATCATGGGAAATGAAAACGTAGGTCAGGCGCATCTCCTCCTGCAGATCCTTCAAGAGGTTGAGGATTTGCGCCTGGATGGAGACGTCCAAGGCCGAGACCGGCTCATCGGCGATGACCAGCTTCGGATTCAAGGCCAGGGCGCGCGCGATGCCGATGCGCTGGCGCTGGCCTCCGGAAAACTCGTGCGGGTAGGCGGAAATCTTGGATTGGGAAAGCCCGCAGGCGCTCATCAAACGCTTGACGCGCTCGCGGCGCTCGGACGCGGAGCCGATGCCGTGGATGGCGAAAGGCTCCATGAGGATGTCTTCGACCGTCATGCGCGGGTTGAGGCTCGAGTAGGGATCTTGGAAGATGATCTGCATGTCGCGCCGCAGTCGCCGCAACGCGCCGCGGCCCAATGAGAAAATATTTCGGCCCTCGAAGACGACTTCGCCCGCCGTGGGGCGGTCCAAAGCCAGAAGCAGCTTGGCCAAGGTGGTCTTGCCGCAGCCCGACTCGCCGACCACGGCGAAGCTCTCCTGGGGCATGACCGAGAAGCTCACGCCATCGACGGCCTTGAGCTGGGCCTTGGAAGAAAAAAGTCCGCGCGAAACGGAAAAATGCCGCTTGAGGCCGCGGATGTCCAAGATCGGCGCGCCGCCGCGAGCCAAGGTCTTGTCCGAAGGCTCGCGCGACGCTCGGCCTCCGGCCTCGACCGCGCTGTTTTGGCTCATTGGTCCTTTTCCTCCTCCGTCCAACAAAACGAGTAGTGGCCCGGGGCGGGCGTAAAGCGCGCCGGGCGCTCGGTCTTGCAGCGCGGCATGGCCCGCGGGCAGCGGGGCTCGAACGGACAGCCCTGCAAATCCAAGGTCAGTTCCGGCGGCTGGCCCGCGATGGCTTCAAGCCTATCTTTTTTTTCGTAAAGAGACGGCACGGAGTTGAGCAGCCCGCGCGTGTAGGGGTGCCGGGGGTTCTTGAAAAGCTCGCCCACGCCTGCGCCCTCCATCTGCCGGCCGGCGTACATCACGCAGACCTCGTCGGCCATTTCGGCCACCACGCCCAGGTTATGGGTGATGAGCACGATGCCCATCTTGGATTCCCTCTGGATGTCGCGCATGAGCTGCAGAATTTGGGCCTGGATGGTGACGTCCAAGGCGGTGGTGGGCTCGTCGGCGATGAGCACGTCCGGATCGCAGGAGAGCGCCATCGCGATCATGGCGCGCTGGCGCATGCCGCCCGAGAACTGGTGCGGGTAGTCCTTGACCCGCTCGGAGGGATGCGGGATGCCGACTTTCTTGAGCAAATCCACGGCCTTGTCCATGGCCTTGGCGTAGCTTAGCTTCTGGTGGAGAATGACGGCTTCTGAAATTTGATCGCCGATGGTGAGCACCGGGTTCAAGGAGGTCATGGGCTCCTGGAAAATCATGGCGATGCGGTTGCCGCGGATTTGGCGCATCTGGGCGGGCTTCAAGCGCAGGAGGTCTTGGCCGCCGAAGAGGATTTTCCCGGAAACTATTTCCGCGGGCGGCTCGGGCAGAAGCCGCAGGACGGAGAGGGCGTGCACGCTCTTGCCGGAGCCCGATTCCCCCACGATGGCGAGCGTCTCGCCGGCATGGAGGTCGTAGGAAATGCCGTCGACCGCGCGCGCGAAGCCCCGTTCCGTATGAAAGCCGACCCGCAAGTCTTGGACGGAGAGGACTGGCTCCACGCGGGTCTAAATGGCGGTGGTGATGAGGCTTTCCGTGGACAAGACGCCGGGAATGCCGCGGATGCCGCGCACGACAACGTTGGAGAGGGTGTGCACGTCATCGGTCTCGATGTCCAAAACCAAATCCCAGCGGCCGAAAACGGCCGTGACGTGCGCGACGCCCTTGATTTGCTTGATTTGAGCCAAGGCTTGGTTTTCCTTGCCCGCCATGAGCCGAATGAGCACGAGTCCGGTGACCATGTCCGCCCTCCAGTTAAGACCGATATCAGACTCGGGCAGTATATCAAAATTCCGCTGGGAATTGCTTTGCTTTGTCCTTGCAGCGCGCAATACTCTTGCCCCATTTTGCTATTATCTCTCGGTGGCGGGCAGAAAAGCGGCGATCGCGCTCGGCGCGGTCTCGCTGTCCCTGCTGGCGGCCCTCCCCCCATTCCTGCTCTGGCGCCGCGCGCATGCCGTCTACCTCGATACGGCGCGGCCCGCGTACTTCCACTACGACTTCATCACCCTACGATTGCACACCCAAGACGAGGGCTTGAACCGCCGCTGGCGAAGCTCTCCACCCGTCGTGGTTGTTCAGCGGCGCGGCCGTACGGTCGCCACCGTCGGGGGCTTAAGCCAAGTGCCGCTCATCTACGGCGCCAGCGGCCGCGACTGGACCCGCACTTGGCCCTGTCCATGGAACGCTTCCGCCGGACGCTATACCCTTAAGCTTCTGGGAAACCGGGATTTGCGCGGGCGCCTGCACGTTAAAGGCTTCCGCATTTTGCGGCGCGCGCCCAGGCCTATCCCGCAAGGCCTCTCGGTCCTGACCTGGGAGAACACGCGGCCGCTTCAAGGCATGACCTTAATCGGCCCCGGCGGGAAAAAAGAGGACTGGCGCGGCATGCTCGATTGGGCCAAGGCCGTGGGCGCGGACGCCTTTTGGATGATGGCGAGCGAAACGCCCGGCAAAGAGCCCGGTCAAGTCTGGCTCTCCGCTAATTTCCCCCTGCTGCCTAAAATCGCCGCGGCCGCGCATAAGCGCGGGCTTAAGTTCGGGCTCTACGTCTTGTACGACCTGACCTTTTCCAAGAGCCGCCTTTCGCGCTATCATTATGCCATGAGCGTCAAAAACGGCCGGCCGGCGTTCACCCGCGCCATCTCTCTGGCCGATGAGCGACGCTCGGACGACGCGGCGGCGCTCCTGTCCCAATTCAGCCGCATCCCGGACGTGGATTATCTCGGCCTCGACTACATCCGCAACGCCTTGGGCGGCGACGAGTTGGCCGAGAAATTTTACTCGGACATGTGGTGGATAAGCCCGCCGCGGGAATGGGCGCTCCTAAGCCCCGCCAATCGCATGGTTTATTTCGCGCGCAAGGAAGGCATGCACCGCGACGATAATTTTCTGGATGCTTGGCAGTGGTGGCGCGCGCGCCAAGCCGCGCTCATCGTGCGCCGGATAAAAAACGAGACGAACTCGCCTCAGCCGCTGTGGGTCTTTACCTTAAGCTGGGCCGTGGGCCACCAGCACGGGCAAGACCCGGTCATGATGAACGACGCGGGCGCCGACGCGGACGCGGTCATGCTCTACCAGGCCGACAAGCCGCAGTTTGAGGCCATCCTCGATCAATGGCACGACTACGTCCGACGCCGGGACGCCCAGTTGCTGGTCGGCGACGTCGTGGATTGGGATTTGCACCAGCGAAGCCCCAAGGGCCCCAAGGAATTCTACCGCCGCACGGCCGAGGCCATCGACCGCATTGACGCGGACGGCCCGGCCCGCGGCGTCTTCATCCATGATTTGTCGCGCGCCCTTTGGGGAGACACCGGCCCCTGGGGAACGCGCGGCTGGATGGTCCAGGCCGCGCGGGCCATCAAACACATGAAGTCAGTTTCGCAAGGAGAAAATTAAAAATGAAAAAAATAGGAAGCCTGTTTCTCGCGCTCGCTTTTCTGGGCGCCGCCGCATGGGCATCGGCCGCGACGACGCATAAGGCCCAACACCTTAAAAAAACGGCGCTCTATTTTCCCAACGGGCGAAAAATCACGGCCGCGGTCGCGGATACTCCGAAGGAACGCGAAATCGGGCTCATGTTCCGCAAGACCCTGCCCAAGCGCTACGGCATGCTCTTCGTCTTTCCTCAAAAAGAAGGGATGGAATTCTGGATGAAGAACACCTGGACCAGCCTGGACATCGTCTACATCGGCGCCGGCAAGGAAATCACGGCGATACATTCCCGCGTGAGGGCCTCGACGCCGAAAATGGCCGACGGCCAAGTCGCGCGGGTTTGGGGCGTGGGCCAGTACGTGCTGGAGCTTCCGGCAGGAACCGCCGCGCGCGAGCACTTCAAGGTGGGCCAGAAGCTGCGCTTCAAGGTCAGCATCCCCATCGAATAAAACGGGGCGGCGCTAAGCTTCGTATTCGGCGACGGAGTTGGGCGCTTCCCAAAGGCGCACGGAGCGCACGGCGAGCCCCCGGCGCTTGGCCTCGGCGTAGACCAGGGCCGCGATATTCTCCGCCGTGGGGTTCGCGTCCATGGCCACGACCAGCTCGCCGGCATCCCGCAGAATTTTCAGGAGCGGATCGCGGGAATAGAGCAAAGTCTTGTGATCGAGCTCCGCCTCGACCCAGGTCCGCAGCTTCGACTTGATTTCGTCGAAATCCACCACCATCCCGAGGCGGTCGAGCGCGGGCTTTTCGATGACGACTTCTAGGCGCCCGTTGTGCCCGTGCAGGTTCTTGCACTTGCCCGCGTAATCCATAAGGCGGTGGCCGTAGCAAAAATCGATGCGCCGCGTGACCCGGTACATCAGGCGACGAGCCTCCCGCCGTCGACGGGCAGCGCCGCGCCGGTGATGAAATCGTTTTCAAGCAGGAACACCACGGCGCGGGCCACGTCCTGGGGGCTTCCCACGCGCTTAAGCAGGGTCGCCCGCGCGATGAGCCGGGCCTTCTCGCGGGAAGAGCCTTCCGGCAGCAAAACCGGCCCCGGCAAGACGGCGTTGACCAAAATCTTGGGAGCCAGAGCCTTGGCCAGCGCGGTGTTGAGGCACAAAAGCCCCGCTTTGGACGCGTAGTAGGGAATGTGATCCGTCTGAGGCCGCAATCCCGCCCAGTCGGCGATGTTGATGATTTTGCCTCGGCCCGCGCGCCGCATGGCGGGCGCCAGCGCCTGGGAAAGAAAAAATGGGGCGCGCAAATTGGCGTCCAAGTGTTTGTTCCAGTCCGCCGCGGAAGTCCGTCCGAATTCATTTTTCTCGTAGACCGAGGCGTTGTTGACCAGGATATGCGCGACCTTGAATTTTTTGAGCACCGAGGCGGCCATGCGCTCGGTTTCGTCCACGCTCTCAAGCCCGGCCTTGAACACCTCGGCTTGCACGCCGAAGCGCGCGCGCAGCTCGCGAGCCAGAGCCCGGGCCTCTTGAACGGAACGCCGGCAGTGGACGGCGAGGTTGACGCCCCTCTCGGCCAGGGCCAGCGCGACGGCCCTGCCCACGCGGCGCGCCGCGCCGGTCACCAGAGCGTTTTTCCCTCTCAACTCCATGATGCAGAGTATAGCGAAAAATAGCTACACTGGGCATCGTGCGGCTCAACCACCGTTTCGCGCTGATTTTCTCCGTCTTCGGCTTGGCCATCGCCGCTGCCTTCCAAATCATCCAGTTCCGAGACGTCCACCGCGCCAGCTACGCCAGCGCGCGCGACATGGCCGACGTCACCGCCTCGGCCGTGGCCGCGCTGGTCTCCGATGAGGCGCGCGAGGGCCGCCTCTTGCCGCTCAATATCCACCTACAGTCCATCATCCATGAGGCCGGCCTCGCCTCCATCGTCGCTTTCGACTCGCGGGGCCGCCGAATCCTCGGCCGCTATGACAGCGCCGCCTCGCTGCGCCGACGGCTCCATCCCGGGGTTTCCATGGAAAACTCCTTTGACGGCATCTACGATTTGGAAAAGTCCGAATACTTAGGCCGCTACGGGTACGGGAAAATCTGCGTTTCCTACCACATCGAGGCGCTGCGCGATCGCATGGAAAAGATGGACGCGCAAAGCATCCGCTTCGGCGCGATGTCCTTCATCGCCATCGCCTTGCTGGCCTGGCTTCTGGGAACGTGGCTCGGCCTTCGTCTGGATCGCTTAGTTCCGCGCCTGGAACATCTGCCCGGCGACCCGGAAAACTTCCGACCCATCAGGGTGAGCGGCAAGGACGAGTTCTCCCGCGTCACCGCGGCCTTCAACCGTTTGGGCAGCCGGCTCAAGGAAGAGACCCGCCGGCGGCTCGATCTGGAGGATGAGCGCGGCGACCTGATGGCCATGCTGGTCCACGATCTAAAAACGCCTCTGACCGTCATCAGTTCGGGCATCGCGCTCCTCGAGGAAAGCACGACGCAGGCGAATAAGCGGACTTTTCATCTCCTGCGCCTCTCGGTCGGGCGCCTGCGCCGCATGGTCGAGGACATCCTGCAGTTAAACCGCTTGGAAGCCGTGGATGAGTCCTTGGAGATTTCGCCGGTCGATATGGGATCGCTCATTCGCTCCTGCGCCAAGGACTTCGAGATCATCGCCGCGGAAAAAGGGCACGAGATCGCGCTTGATTTGCCCGAGAAATCCCCGTCCGCCGTGATGGGCGACTCCGTCCTGCTGCGGCGCGTGCTCGACAACTTGCTCTACAACGCCATCGAGCACACGCCGCCCGACGGGAAAATTCGCGTCGCTTTGGCGGAAGAGGAGAACGCGCTCACCGTGAGCGTCTCCGACTCGGGGCCGGGAATCCCTTTGGAGGCGCGCGCCGACATTTTTCGCAAGTTTTTCAGCAAGGAAATGAAGCGCCACGTGGGCAACGTGGGCCTGGGCCTGGCCCTGTGCGAGAAAGTCGTCCTGCGCCACGGAGGGATCATCGCCATCGCGGACGCCGAGCCGCACGGAGCGAAGTTTTACTTCAGCCTGCCCGTTTCAAAAGCCGCTTGACCGCCGAGAGCGGCAATCCGACGACGTTGTCCTTTCCGCCCACGACTTTTTCGATGAATGGATCCCGCCTGTCCTGCATCGCGTAGGATCCGGACTTGTCCATGTGCTTGCCCGCGAGGCGCAAAAGCCGCTCGGGCGGAAGCTTCCTGGCCTTGGTCCGGCTGACGCAGACCTCCGAATAAATTTTCTTGCCGCCGTCCAAGGCCAGCGCCACGCCGGTATAAACCCGGTGCCACCGGCCGTTTAAAATATCCAGGATTCTTCTTGAATCAGCCCTGCTCCTCGGCTTGACCAGGATTTCCCCTTGGCAGTAAACCACGGTATCGGAGCCCAGCGCCATGCACTTAGGGTGGCGCCGAGCCACCGCGCGCGCTTTTTTCTTGGCCAGGAGAAGGACCAGCTTGCGGGGATTTTTCTCCGGCACGTTCTCGCCCACGCCGCTGGGAACGATTTTAAAAGGCAGGCCCAGCCTCTTGAGCAGCCGGCGTCGCTGCGGGGACGCGGAGGCCAGAATCAGCGGGCGTTTTTGGAGAGCCATCGCAGATAAGCCCGCGAGCCGCGGGAAAAAGGCAGCGCGATAATTTCGGGGACATCGTAAACGTGGTTTTGTTCGATGAAGCGCGTGAGCTTGCCCAGCTTTGCGGCGGTGGTCTTGATGACGAGCAGAGCTTCCCGGCTCTTGGCTTGCTTCCCCTTCCAGACGTAATGGGATGAAATCCCGGCGACGACGTTGACGCACGCGGCCAGCCGGCCGCCGATGATTTTCTCGGCCAGAGCGCCGGCCTGGCGCGGCGGAGCCGTAGACAAGACCAGGTAAAACCGCCCCGCCATCAGCGGTAGGTCAAGGAGCCGATGACGTGAATCTTGAGCATGTTGGAGGCCTTGTGCCGGGCCGTACCCCCGGCGGTGATGAGCACGCTCTGGCCCTTGTGAATGAGGCCGCGTCGAAGCATGATTCTTTCGCCGAAGCCGAGCATTTGGTCCGTGGATTTTCCCAGCGGGCAGATAATCGGCGTGATGCCCCAGTACAGCGCCAGCTTGTGGTAGGTCGACATCAGCGGCGTCAGCGCGTAGATGGGAGCCTTGGGCCGGTACTTGGACATGACCTGCGCCGACCAGCCGGTCAGCGTGTAGACCACGACGGCCTCGGCGCCGGTGATTTCGCAGGCGTCACCGGAGGCCCGGGCCAGGGCGTTGGCGAAGCCCGTCGTGGAGGTGTCCGTGAGGCCTTGCGGGACGTTCTGATAGCGGAACGGCGACTGCTCGGCCTTGCGGATGATCTCGGACATGATGGACACGGCTTCCACCGGGTATTGGCCCACGGCGGTTTCGCCCGAGAGCATGACCACGTCCGCGCCGTCGTAAATGGCGTTGGCCACGTCTGAGGCTTCCGCGCGCGTCGGCATCGGGCGCGTGATCATGGATTCGAGCATCTGCGTCGCGACGATGCAGAGCTTGCCCTCGTGGTTGGCCTTGCGGACCAGCTGCTTTTGCGCCGCCGGAACATCGGCCGGGGAAAGCTCCACGGCCAAGTCGCCCCGGGCCACCATGATGCCGTCGGAAGCCGCGAGGATGGAATCAATGCGGACAATCGCCAGGGGATGCTCGATTTTGGCGATGACGCGGGTGGAAGCTCCCACGTTCTTGATGATGCGCCGAACCTTCCGCAGATCGTCGGGACTGCGCACGAAGGAGAGCGCGACGTGATCCACTCCCAGCTTCAGGCCCATCCGAAGATCCTTCAAATCCTTGCGGGTCAAGGCGGGCAAATCGATGTCCGCACCCGGGAGATTGAGGCCTTTGTGTTCTTTAAGCAGGCCGCCCACGACAATCTCGCAGTCGACCTTGTTGGAGGAAACCTTGAGCACCTCGAGAACGATTGAACCGTCATCGACAAGAATGCGAGATCCCTTGGTCACGGCCCTGGGCAGGCCGCGGAAACTGGTGGAGATTTCGGACTGCGTTCCCGCGATGTCGTTGGTCACGATCCGGATTCTTTCCCCCCGTTTTAAAGAGACCGGGCCGCCGTCGCGCAGGCGTCCCACGCGCAGGCGGGGGCCCTGCAAATCAAGCACAATCGAGCAGGCCCGGTCGCAGGAGGCCGACACTTGGCGGATGAGGCGCACATCGCGGGAAAGCTCCGACATGGTGGCGTGCGAGCAGTTGAGCCGAAAGGCGTTGACGCCCGATTGGATGAGCGCCTTCATGGTTTTAGAGTTGGCTGAGGCAGGGCCCAGCGTCGACAGAATTTTGGTTCTTTTTTCCGCGGCCTGCAGAAGTTTGAGGCGTTGACTAGATGACATTTAGGATCCTTTCAATGGAACGGCGGTTGACCGGTTTTATGATACCTCTTTCGGTGACGATGGCGCCAACGAGGTCCCGCGGCGTCACGTCGAAGGCGAAATGGGCCGCGCGCGCGCCGCGCGGCGCGATGCGGTGCGTTCCGATCTTGAGAACCTCCTCCGAGCTTCGCTCTTCGATGGGAATAAAATCCCCCCGGGCGCACTTCGCGTCGATGGTGGAGATTGGAGCGACCGCGTAGAAGGGAACGCGGTGCCTATCGGCGGCCAAGGCCACTCCGTAGGTGCCGATTTTGTTGCAGACGTCGCCGTTGGCGGCGATGCGGTCGGAGCCGACGAACACCGCGTCGATATTTCCCGTTTTGATGAGATGCGCCGCGGCGTTGTCGGTGATAAGCGTCGCGGGAACTCCCGCGCGCATGAACTCCCACATAGTCAATCGGCTGCCCTGGAGATAGGGCCTGGTCTCGCAGCAATACACTCGCTCGATTTTCCCCTGATAGTGGGCGTAGCGGATGACGCCCACGGCGGTCCCCAAGCCGGAAGTCGCCAAGGCGCCCGCGTTGCAGTAAGTCATGACGCGGCATTTTTTTTTGCCCAGCAAGGACGCGCCCAGCTTGGCCATGTCGCGGTTGGCCTGCAAATCCCGCGCGCAGTAGTTTTCGGCTTCCCGGATCATTTGCTCCGCGAATTTTTTAGCGCCCGCTGCTTCGCGCCCTTTCTCCAGCATGTGAGAAACTGCGTGCGCCAAATTTACGGCCGTAGGGCGCGCCTTCAAAAGCCGCGGCGCGGTCTTTTCCATGTCCCCGAGTCCGCCCCGGCGCGCCGCCAGCGCCATGGCGTAAGCGGCGGCGCAGCCGATGAGCGGCGCTCCGCGCAAAGCCATGCTCTTGGTGGCCCGCGCGACATCCTCGGGCGCGGCGCAGTCCAGATAAGCGACCTTGTGGGGAAGCAGTCTTTGATCCAGGACTTTGAGCGACCGGCCGGTCCATTTTACCGGAACGACGGGGTCCTGCAGCGGAAAATCCTTCGTCATGCGTTCCCTAAAATGGGAACACCCGCGGGAGAATCCTTCGATTCCACCGCGGGTGTTCCCCTATGCCGAATGCGGGCATCGCTCAGGGGATGGATTCCATCACCCTCTTGAGGTCTTCCTCCGTTTTTCCAACGATTTCGACCGTCTTCTCGCGGCCGTTGGCGCCCCGCAGGATGTTGACCTTGGGAGCCGAGACCTCGAAGAACTCGGCTAGGTAGTTCCGCAGGGTGTTGTTGGCCTTCTCGGTGACGGACGGAGCGGCCACTTTCACGCGCAGCACGCTGCCGATCCGGCTGACCACCTCGTTATCCGGAGCGTTCGGAATGACACGGACTTTCACGATCATTACCGCCTCCTATAGCGCATTTGTTGCTCTTCGTCAAGTTGCGCCCACAGCATTATATCAAAAAATTCGACAAAAATAACGCATAGGTCCTTGGACCTATATCAGAAAGAGGATTGTTATTCCGCGAGGCAACGCCAGCCTATTAGGGCCCTATTCCTGACGTATTCCTTGAGAAATTCCTTCGCGCCGGCCGCGCTTAGATCAAATTCAACGCTGCGGATGTCAATGGCGTCCGCGGCGTCCCAGTGCTTGATGCAAGGCGGACGATCATTTTCCATTAATTGCGCCATGGCTTCAAAAATTTTTCTTGAGGTGATCCCTATAAAAATTTCCTTGCGGCTTATGTTGACGGCTTCGTAGACGGTATAGCGGGTCTCTTCAGGCACAATCGGACCTCCTTGCGGGATTGCTTGATTAAGGATATGTGGAGTCATTTTAGGCGGCTCTACAATGCTATACCAAAGCCTCCGAATTATCCATGGCCGAATTGTAAAAATATATTGACAAAAATATGAAGTAAGGCTAAATCATAAACTAATCGGACGAACAAAAGCCCCCGGCTCTCGCGAGCCGGGGGCTGACGGCGGCCGCCGGATGAATCCGGCGAGTTCGTCAATTAATACATGTCTCCGCCGCCGTGGCTATGTCCCGCCGGAGCGCTTTCCTTCTTCTCCGGGATGTCGGACACGAGCACGTCGGTCGTGAGAATAGTTCCCACGATGGACACCGCGTTCTCAAGGGCCGTGCGGGTGACCTTGAGGGGATCCACGATGCCGGCCTTGAAGAGATCCACGTACTCCCCGGTGTCGGCATTGAGGCCCGCGCCATTGCTGGACGCGAGAATTTTTTGGACGACGACGGAAGCCTCGAGGCCCGAATTCTCGGCAATCTGCCGGATGGGGGCCTGGAGGGCGCGGCGCACGATGAGGCCGCCCGTGGTCTCGTCCTCGTTCTCGCCCTTGAACTTTTCGAGGATCTCGGAGGCGCGCAGCAACGCCACGCCGCCGCCGGCGATCATGCCTTCCTCGACGCCCGCGCGGGTCGCGTTGGAGGCGTCCTCGACCTTGGCCTTCTTGGCCTTCATCTCGGTCTCGGTCGCCGCGCCCACGTTGATGACCGCGACGCCGCCGGAGAGCTTGGCCAGGCGTTCCTGAAGCTTTTCCTTGTCGTAGTCCGAGGTGGTCTCTTCAATCTGCTTGCGAATGGAGTCCGCGCGCTTCTTGATCTCGGTCTTGTCGCCCGCCCCGCTGACGATGGTCGTGTTGTCCTTGTCGATGACCACCCGCTTGGCGCGGCCGAGCATGTCCACTCCGACCTTGTCGATCTTGTGGCCGAGCTCTTCGCTGATGACTTCGCCGCCGGTGAGGACCGCGATGTCCTGGAGCATCTCCTTGCGGCGATCTCCGAAGCCGGGGGCCTTGACCGCGGCGGCCTTAAGCGTGCCGCGGAGC
>DATLUA010000046.1:0-121728 GCA_035533295.1 Elusimicrobiota bacterium
CCTTTGATCGCCGCCAGCGCCACCCGCGCTTTCAAATCCGCTCCGTGCTTCCTTCGCTTGCCGTTCATCTTCTTTTTCCTTCCCATTGAAGGTCATTTTACTACCTTAGCACGTGGTCGGATTTTTGGGGAGCCCTATAGACGCCATGACACGGCATAGCCAAGAGTTTGAAGAGTAAAGAGCAGTTCGGCGAAATCCTTGCCGTTATTTGAGTTCAGCAGCCCATGCACATTTTCCATGACGATTACTCTTGGCTTTTTCTTCTGCGCCAGAGCGGCAAGTCTGAAAAACAGGCCGGAACGAGAGCCATTTAATCCATGCCGGGCCAGAGATCCTCTAGCAACGGAGAGGTCTTGGCACGGAAAACCACCGCACCAGATTTCAGCATCTGGAATCGCCTTTGCTTCAATCGTGGAAATATCCTCAGCGAACGAGACCTTCGGCCAATGACGCTTCAGTACGGTCCCGCAGAACTTTTGGATCTCGCATTGAAAGACAACTTCGAATCCGGCCTCCTCAAAACCAAGTTCGAATCCTCCGATTCCTGCGAAGAACGACGCTGCTCTAATTTTTTTCATTCGCCTCCTAGTTCATCCCAACCTTTTTCAACAGGTTCTGAACCGTCAGCGATTTGATTTGGCATTCCCATACAGTGACTGGCCGCCACCCAGCCTTTCTGAGGAGGCGCTTAGTTCCCTTATCTCTAAATACGTTTCTGGCTAGCTTTTTGTTCCAGTAAGCCCTATTGGTCTTCGGCAGTCTTATCGGCTGGCATCCATGCGAGTGCCAGAAGCAGCCATGCACGAATAAAGCCACATTCTCGTTCAGCAAGATAAAATCGGGAGTACCGGGAAGGCGCTTGTAATGCGAGCTGAAGCGCACTCTGCCGGTTCGAAGCAGACGGCGAACTGACCTCTCAGGAGTGGTCCCAGTTGACGTATTCGCACGCATCGAACGCCACCTTTGAGCTGGAGTAAGGTTGTCCGTCCTCATCTAATTTCCCGCTCCCACTAGAACGGCAACCTCCGATTCGGCCTGTATCGGAGTGCTTCTCACGGGCGGCACTGGCATCGCTACCTGTTGGGAAATCTCCAGTTGAAGTCGTTTCGGTGGCCTCCCGGGTATCGGCCGCGTCATCAACCCTGGAAGGCCTTCCCGAACGAAGCGGTAGCGCCAGAGTTTGACCGTATTGCGGCTGATCCCCAATTGCTTGGCGATCATATAGTTGGTCTGGCCGTTCGCAGCGCTCATGATCACATCCACCCTGATCATAAGCCGCCGGGAGAACCCCGTGCTAAGCGTGCTCTTATGCCACTTGCCCAGCAACCGCCTCTGCGGCATGGTCAATTTGATTGGGACAGATTGGCGTCTCGGCATCGCGCGCAGATTCTACCATATGGTCAGATATTTTGGACACTCTCTGGCAAGCGCAAGGGATCCGCGCGAAGGCCGATGTTCCTTGAATTCTCCGCCTCCGGCGAAGTATACTTCTCTTGGCCATGAGAATTGCTTCCCTGTTATTGGTGGCGGCGTGCGCGGTGTTTTGCGCGGCCGGCCAGCCGGCGTCGCCCGCGGACGTGGCATTGGCGGCCTTCAATCAGAAAAATTACTCACTGGCCGCGCAAATATTCAAGCAGGCCGCCTCGGCGGCCAATCCCACGGCGGAACTCATGCTGGGCTACCTCTACGAAAACGGCTATGGCGTGGCCAAGGACCAAACCCAGGCGAGCCAATGGTACGCCCTGGCCCTGACCAAGATGGATGACATCGCGCGCGACGCTCCCTCGGCCCGGGATGAGGCTTTTTTGCGCGGCATCATGCTCAAGGCGAAGGATTTCGTCTCGGCCCATAGGGCGAATCAGCAGCAGACTTCCGTTTCCAGCGTCTACACCGGGGACCAATACCGCGATCCGTTCGCTCCCCTGGGGACCAAGCCGAATAAAAAATTCACGAACGCGGACTTTAATATCCACCATTTGGCCCTGCGCGGCATCATGGACGACGGCCATTCGGGCTACGCCCTTTTCACGGATACGGCCTACGGGGTGAGCTTCGTTTTAAAGCGCGGCCGCCTTTACGACGCGCGCGGCCATGAGATGCCCGGAGTCTGGGGCACCATCAATATTAGGGCGAAGACCGCGGAATTGGCGACCAGCGACGAGGACGTGCAGCCTTTTCGCCTGGGCGGCCGATAGGGCTTGGGCCCGGTGGAGTGGGAAGACATCATCGCCTTGGCCGGCCGCCTTTTGATCGCGGCTTTGTTTTTAGCGTCCGCCTTTGGAAAGATCACGGATTTCTCGGGAACGGTGTCCTATATGGAAGGCGCGGGAATGTTTTGGGCGCCGTTTTTCTGCGCGGCCGCGGCGGCGGTGGAGGCGGCGTGCGGCGTGGCCCTGGTTCTGGGCTGCCGGACGCGCTGGGCCGCCGCGACCCTGGCCGTCTACCTCATCCCGGTCACCTGGGTATTCCATGTCTCGCCGCGCATCGAGCTTCTAAAAAACCTAGCCATCATGGGAGCCCTGCTTCACGTCGCGGCCCGGGGACCGGGGCGCCTGAGCCTTGACGGCGGAAGCGATGAAGACTGAGGGACACAAGCCCTACCTGTCCTTGGCGCGGCGCTACCGCCCGCAGACCTTCGACGAGGTCGCCGGCCAGGAGTCTGTCTCCGTCACGCTCAAGAACGCCGTCTCGGCGGGGCGCATCGCCCAGGCTTATTTGTTCACCGGCCCCCGCGGCGTGGGCAAGACCACGATGGCGCGCATCCTGGCCAAGGCGCTCAACTGCGCCAAGGGCCCCGCCGCCGAGCCGTGCGGCCGCTGCGACTCCTGCCGGGAAATCGGCGCGAGCGCGTCCTTGGATGTCTTGGAGATGGACGCGGCCTCGCATACCGGCGTCGACAACATCCGCGAGGTCATCATCGACACCGTGTCTTTGGTCCCCAACCGGGACCGGCGCAAGATTTTCATCATCGACGAGGCCCATATGCTCTCCACCGCGGCCTTCAACGCGCTCTTAAAGACCTTGGAGGAGCCGCCGCCGCACGTCGCCTTCATCCTGGCCACCACCGAGGCCGTGAAGATTCCCGCGACCATCGCGTCGCGCTGCCAGAGGTTCCGCTTCAGGCCCCTTTCGGCCGAGGCCGTCGCGGCCTACCTGGAGAAGATCGCGCGCGCCGAAAAAATCGCCGTCGAGGCTCCAGCTTTGGAACTCCTGGCCAAGGCCGCGGACGGTTCTTTGCGCGACGCCCTGAGCCTTTTGGATCAGTGCGGCGCGTCGAACGCGGGCGGGCCCGTGCGCGAGGCGACGGTGCGGGACATGTTCGGGCTGGTTCCGGAGGAGACGGTTTTGGGCGTGGCGCAGGCCTTGGCGGCCAAGGACGCGCCGGCTTTAGGCGGGTGGCTGGAAAAAATTTACGGCGAAGGTCTCGACCCCAAGGAGATGCTGCGGGATCTGCGCGCGGCTTTCCAGGAAATCTACATCGACAAGATGGGCGGCGCCGGGCCGGCCAAGCCCGCGTGGAAAAAAGTCGCCGAGAGCGTCGGCGCCGATGGCGCGGCGTTTTGGCTGCGGCGCATCGCGGCGATTTTCGATTCCATGCGCTTTGACGAGCAGCCCCGCATGAGCTTGGAAGTGGGGCTCTACGGCGGCCTTGAGGCCGCCGGCGATTTGGCCTCATGGGTCAAGCGCCTGGAGTCCTTGGAGGCGCGGCTGTCGGGAAGCAGCCCGCCCGCTGCTTCTTCCGCCATTCCGGCGCAAGCCGGAATCCGGACGGACGGAACCCGGCCGACGGATCGCCGGGGCGACGTAAAGGGTTTGGGTGAGGGCAACGCGTGGCCCAAGATCGTTGCCGCCGTCCGTCGCGAAAAAGAGTCTCTGGCTTCCGTCCTGGAGCGGGCCGCGGCGTCGCAGGGCTCGGACGGAGCCTGGAAAATTTCTTTCCAGAAGCCGTTTGATTTGGACATGGCGGAAAGAAGCCGAAGCCTCATCGAGGCCAAGGCGGCCGAAGCCTGCGGGAGGGAAACCCGAGTTTCGATGGCGCTGGGTCCCGCGGCGTCCCAGGGACGCCCGGAAGAGGCCGTGGACAAGGCCGTGCCGGTTTCGGGGGCGGGCTCAGTTCCCGGCGGAGAATGGCGCGACGTGGCCGACGCGTCGGCGCCGTGCCCGCCGGAGCTGCAAAAGGCGCAGGAAATTCTGGGCGGCCGCATTAAAGTCAAGAAAAAGCCGTGAAAAGCCTCAATCGGCTCATCGCCAGCCTCAAAAGACTCCCCGGCATCGGTCCCAAGCAGGCCGAGCGGCTGGCTCTCTATTTGCTGCGCGCTCCGGATTACGAAGCGGAAAATTTCATCGCGGCGCTCAAGGAAGCCAAGGCCTCCGTCAAGTTCTGCCGGGAGTGCTGGGATTTTTCTGAAAGCGACACGTGCCGGCGCTGCGCGGACGAGAGCCGCGACAGGAGCTTGATTTGCGTGGTCGAGGAGCCGCAGGACGTTCTGGCCATCGATAAATCAGGCTACCGCGGGCTCTACCACGTGCTGCACGGCGCACTTTCTCCCCTGGACGGCATCGGACCCGAGCGGCTGCGCATCGGCGAGCTTCTGCAGAGGCTTAAGAGCCGCGCGGCCGATAAGACCGAGGTGATTTTGGCCACTGACCCGGACGCCGAGGGGGAGACCACGGCTCTCTACATCGCGACCCAGATGAAATCCCTGCCGCACATAAAGGTCAGCCGCATAGGACACGGCGTGCCGATGGGCGGGGACTTGGACTATCTCGACGAAGGAACTTTGTCGCACGCCCTGGCCGGACGCAGGGAAATGGACTCTGGAGGAGCCCGGTGAAATTCGAAAGCATCCTGGAAACCGTCGGCAACACGCCGCTCATTCGCTTGAACCGCATGGCCGAGGGGCTCAAGCCCAAAATCTACGTCAAAGCGGAGTTTTTCAACCCCGGCGGCTCGGTCAAGGATCGCATCGGGGTTTCCATGATCGACGAGGCCGAGCGCCGCGGGCTCTTGAAGCCCGGCGGCACCATCGTCGAGGGGACCTCGGGAAACACCGGCATAGGCCTGGCCCTGGTGGCGGCTCTGCGCGGCTACAAGCTTATTTTCACCATCACCGACAAGCAGTCACGCGAGAAGATTAATTTTTTAAAGGCCTTGGGCGCCGAGGTCGTGGTCTGTCCGACCAACGTCGAGCCCGAGGATCCGCGCAGCTACTATTCCATCGCGAAAAAAATGGCCGCGGAAATTCCCAACGCTTTTTATCCCAACCAATACGACAACCCGCACAATCCTGAGGCCCATTACCGGACGACCGGCCCCGAGATTTGGCGGGACACCGAAGGGAAGATCACGCATTTCGTGGCGGGAATGGGCACGGGGGGGACGATTTCCGGCATCGGCCGCTATCTCAAGGAGATGAACCCCAGGATTAAGATTATCGGAGCCGATCCCATCGGCTCCCTGTATTACGAGAAGTTTCATCATAACCGTGTGGGCGAGGCCAAGCCCTACGTGGTCGAAGGCATCGGCGAGGACATCTTCCCATCGACCATGCATTTCAAGGTCTTGGACGACGTCATCCGCGTCGCGGACAAGGACAGCTTCCTCGCAACGCGGGACTTGGCGCGGATGGAGGGGCTTTTCGCCGGCGGATCCAGCGGCTCCGCGGTCTGGGCCGGCCTCCAGGCGGCCAAAAAACTTTCTTCGCGGGACTTGATGGTCATCCTGCTGCCGGACACGGGCATGCGCTATCTGTCCAAGATTTACAACGAGGAGTGGATGCGGGAAAACCGCTACGTCGAGGACGAAACGGGATTGAACGCGCAGGACGTCCTGCGCGCCAAGGCCCGCCGGTCCAAGCCGCGCGGCCTCGCCTTCGCCCGGCCGAAGGAGACCTTGTTCGAGGCCTTAAAGCTCATGCGCAAGCGGGATATTTCTCAACTGCCGATTCTGGAGGGCAAGAAAATCGCCGGCGCCGTTTTCGAGGACGACGTCTTGAGCCTGATGATCAAGGGACGCGACATCAAGAAGATGATCGCGCGCGAGGCCATGACGGCGCCGCTGCCGGTCGTGGCGCCCAGCGCGCGCATCGAGGCGGTGCTGAGCTTGATGGGCGCCCAGCGCCAAGCGGTCTTGGTCGAGCTGCGCCGGGGCGTTTATGATATCATCACGAAATACGACGTGCTGAGCTCCGTTTCCGATTTCGCGGCGCGCGGCGGCGCCTTCAACCGCCGCATGGGAGGCGGTTCATGATTCGAACTCTGGCCTTGTCGGCTTTTTTGACGGCGGGTTCCGCTTTTGCTCAAGCTCCTTTTTCCGCGCCGCAAACGGCCGCGCCGGCCCCTGTCGCGGGGCAAGGTCTAGCCGCCGCGGGCAGTTCCGTTTCCGCAGCCGAGCCTAGTTCCGCGGATTTGGCGGCGCAGTCGGCTCCGGCCGCCGCGCAGGCGCCTTCGCCTTCGTTGTCATGGACCCGGCGCTGGAGCTTTCTTCAGGACGCGGCCAAAAACGGCGATTATGCCGGGGCCGAATCCGAAATGGTCGACGACTTGAATCTTCTGGCGTCCCAAAACCCGGATAATGCGGACGCGCCCCAGGCCCGGTTTTTAGCGGCGTCTTTGGAGGAGCGGGAGGGGCTTCACGATCAGGCGATGGTCGACCTCCTTCATCTGCTCTACGAATTTCCCAACGCGGATGTTTCCCTGCAGGCGCAGTCCATGTTCCAGGATATCGCCAAGAAACGCCTGCCGGGCCGCTACAAGGCCGCGATTGCGAGCGCGGCGCAGGCGCCCTCGGAGGCGTCCGTCTCCAAACGTCTGGCGGCGCTCGTTCACCTCCTAGTTCAGGATTTCGGGGCGGAACTCTACGGCGCCACCCGCTCGGAAATCCGCGGCTTCATGGCGCGGTTCCCGGATTATTCGGGAATGGACCAAGTGCAATGGGATTTGTCGCTCTTGGACCAATCCGCGGGCAACAACCGCGGCGCGCTCCTGGGGGCCCAGGAGTTTCTCGCGCTTTACCCGCAAAGCGCGCTAGCCGAGAAGGTTCAGTTCGCCCTAGGCTCCCTCTACGCCCAGTTGGGTCTCTACCAGAAGGCGGTCGGCGCCTACCAGTCGTTCACCGCGGATTATCCGCAGAGCCCCGACTCCGTCTCCGCCTTGTCGCAAATCGCGGCGATATTCGCCCAGCACCTGGATCAGTACGGCATGGCGGTCAAGACCGACGAGATGATCGTCTCCCAGGTCTCCCAAGGCCGTCCGGCCGCCGAAGCGCTCTACCAAGAGGCGGGCCTTTACGATTGCCGCTTCCTGTTTTTCAGCTGCAAGCTCGACGATCCGGCGAAGGCGCTGTCCGTCTACCAGCGCATCGTGGACTCGGGAAACTTGGATTTTCTCGATAGGAAGGAAGCGGAGAGAGTGAGGAGCCGCATCAATTCCCTGACCGCGAAACAGGCCAAGGAGCAGGCCGAGGCGCAGCAGGCCGCCCAACCCGCGGCCGGGAGCCGGTAAGGAAATGATGGCGCGACCCGGCGAATCAAAAAACCGCGGATTCTCCACGTTGGCCGTCCACGCCGGACAGGCGCCGGACGTCGCGACCGGGGCCGTCATGACCCCGATTTACCAGACCTCGACCTACGTCCAAGAGGCGCCCGGCCGGCATAAAGGCTTTGATTATTCCAGAACCAGCAATCCGACCCGCGCCGCGCTCGAGGCCAATTTGGCCGCCTTGGAGGGCGCGCGCTTCGGGTTGTGCTTTTCCTCCGGGATGGGCGCGATTTCCTCCGTCATCATGACCTTGAACGCCGGAGACCATGTCGTCTCGGGCAACGACGTTTACGGCGGCACCTACCGCGCGTTCACCAAGGTTTTTTCCCGCTTCGGAGTGGACTTTACCTTTGTGGACGCCACCGACTTGGGCGCCATCGAACGGGCCATGACGCCCCGGACCAAGCTTCTTTGGGTCGAGACGCCCTCCAACCCGCTGTTGCGCGTGACGGACATCCGCAAGGCCTGCGCCTTGGCTAAAAAGCGCGGCGTCTTGGCCGCGGTGGACAACACTTTCGCGAGTCCGGCCCTGCAGCGGCCCCTGTTCTTGGGCGCGGACTTGGTCGCGCATTCGACGACCAAATATCTCGGCGGGCATTCGGACGTGGTGGGCGGATTCGTCGCCACCAGCGACGCGGAGATTTACGAAAAACTCAAGTTCGTGCAAAATTCCGTCGGCGCCGTGCCCGGCCCCATGGACTGCTTTCTGGTTCTGCGCGGGACCAAGACCTTGGCCCTGCGCATGCGCAGGCACTGCGAGAATGCCCTGGCCGTGGCCAGGCATTTGCACGCGCACCCCGAAGTCGCGCGGGTCCATTACCCCGGGCTCGCCGGCCATCCCGGCCACCGCACGGCCAAAGCCCAAATGAAGGGCTTCGGCGGCATGATTTCCTTCGAGCTTAAGGGCGGGCTTGGCCGCGCCAAAAAAATGATTTCCGCGACCAAGATTTTCGTCCTGGCGGAAAGTCTGGGAGGCGTGGAATCCCTCATCGGCCATCCCGCGAGCATGACGCACGCCGCGATTCCCCGGGAGCAGCGCCTGAAGTCGGGGCTTGCCGACGGGCTCATTCGCCTTTCCGTCGGCATCGAGGACGCGCGGGACTTAATCGCGGATTTGGATCAAGCCGTGCGCAAGAGCAAGACGGGCTAAGGCGTTTAAATCCCCAGTTCCTGTCGGACGTCGTCCGCTATTTTCTTGCGCTCCAATTCATCCGTGACTCCTTCGGAGAGCCGCCTGACGACTTCGGGATAAATGGCGTTGAGTACGTTCGGGACGGCGTATTGCCCGAGCTGGCGCAGGGTTTCGCGCCGGCGCTCCTTCATATCGATGGGTTCGCGCGAAAAAACCCCGAAATCGGCGACCAGGACTCCTCGTCCCTCCTTGGTCACGCGGATGTTTTCGTCGTGCATGTCGGTCCAGTTCCCGGAACTCCCGCTCCAGCCCATGCGGTGCAGACGCACGGCGGCGACCGTGGCGTCCGTGGCGACCTGGAGAAGAATTTCGTTGAATGAAGTTTTTTTCTCGACCGCGACGCCCTGCATCAGCGGCACCGCGTGCTTGAAGCGCTCCCCATCGTCATAGCTGAAGAGCAGCAGGCCCAGAGGGCTCTTGTCTCCATAATCGACGTTCTTGCCATAGAGCCGCGCGCTGCCCGCGAATTGCCCGAAATAGAGCGGCTTGACGACGCCGGGATCGTGGGGGCTCTTATCCCAAAGATCCTTGGCCACCGTGAAATTTTCCGGCTCTATATAGCCGCGCCCCGGATCCTGCCCCGGCATCTTGAGCTCCACGGCAAAAAAACCTTCCGAGTCCTCGACGTAAATAATATGGCGGCGGAAGCTCGAGCTTACGGGCGCGATGCGGAGTTCGTTGAGCTGGAAGACGGCTTGATGCTGCTGGGCCCAGGAAAGCGGCGTATCCCCGGCGGCGAATTTTCCGGCGTGATTTAAATCGTAGTGATGGCTGAGGCGCAGGAAGCCCAGGGCCATGAGGAATTTGGGCAGGCGTTGGGGATCCGAGAGCAGGGCCCAAAGCGTGGGCATTCTTTGTCGGATGGCGTCACGGCTTCGAGCGTCGAGCCAGAACTGGGATCCGGGAATTTGCGTCAGCTCATTGGGCGAGGGAGACTTGAAAATCCGGTTCCACCAAGCCTTCGCCGCGTCCTGTCCTTTGGCTCCGGGGCTGCCGTCGGAAACGTGCTTGCCGAGCGCGTTCCAAAGAGACTGCGCCCAGCGGCGATTGCCCGCTTTTGCCATCTCGGCTAATTTTTGCAGACGTTTTTCCGGCAGATATCCGATTATGGCCGACAAGGCGTCCACGACCGGAGGGGAAAGGCCGGAATGATCGGCGATGGGATCGCGCCGATTTTTTCGAATGGCGGAATCGGGCGAAAACTGGAACAAGGCTGGGGCTCCGGAAAAAAATCCGCCGTACAACGCGCCCAAGGCGTAAATCGCGCCGTCCGCTGGATTGAGCGCCACGATATTTCTGCCCGAGGCGGCGACGGGAAAGGTGATTGATTTTTCCTCGTCCTGGACGCGGCCGTCCGGGCCCGCTGAAAAAATCTCGTAGCGCCGCGAATTGAGATCATAGCCCAGGATGGTTTTATCGGCGGCGTTAAAGATCAGCGTTTCTATGGGACGGGAGGTCCGGCTTTCCGGCCCCGGCGAGAGGCGCCCGTCTTTGGAAACGTTCCAGGCCGAGATTTTTTCGCCGCCGGCGTCCGCGAGGTATAAGAGGCCGTGCGCGGCGTCGTAAGCGGCGCCGGACCATGAGCCGGGAGCCTGGATTTTCGACCTAGGTGTCGCGGATTTTCCGGAAATCCCAAAGGTTTCCGCGGTCTGATCGCCGACCAGAATCAAGTTGCGGGCCGCCGGGTCATAGAACGATCCCAAGGCCTCGTCCAGGCCGAGCAGGCTAATGCGCTCCGCCGCTTCCCCTATTTTTCCGTCCGGACCCAGAGGGCGTTTTTCAAGGGTGTATTCGCGGCCCGTATTGCCCACAAGGATGAGGGACTTCTCGGCCGGATCGAAGTAGACGCCTTTGAGCGTCCTGCCGCCGAAGTCCAGGTTTTGTTCGCGCTCCGCGAAATCTCCTTTGGGCCCAACGCCTCTGGCCATGATGCCGCCGCCGAAAGAGCGTTGAAAAAAAAGCATGTCCAGGCCCGGAGCGATAAAAACGGATTTGGCGGCCGAGTCAAGCGTATTAATCCGGGCCACCGGCGCTGCGTCTTCGCCGGAGCGGCGGCTCAGGGCGCGCTCGAGTCTCGGAAATTTTTTCAGCCAACGGGCCTCGAAGGCTGTCAGCGCCTCTTCGGCCGTGACCGAAGAATCCGCGCCGAGGCCGAGCTGGGCGGTCTCATTTGGGGAAAATCTCAAGGGCTCCGCTATTCCCGCTTCCAGGTGTTTTCTCAGCAGGAGCCGGACGAGCCCGTCGATGCCGGCGGAATCGTCTTGCCTGTCCAATCCCAAGGCGGCCTTGAGATCGCGGGACAGCAGGACCAAGGACGAATCTCCGCCGGTTTGTTTCGCAGTTGGATTTTGAGAGACGTGAATGCTTTGAAACGGGACGTCAACGCCGCGTTTTTTCAAGAAATCGGCGGCGCGCAGCAATCCGGACGCCGCCCGGCTGGGATGGGCGGCGTCCCAATCTCCGGAAGCTGAGCGCCTCAAAAGGACGTTGTTCTCGTCGAAAAGCGCGTCGAGATTGGCGGACACGTCGTGTCCGGATTCGATCCCGCGCAGCGACTTCGCGTTTCCAACGCCGGCAAAGGCTTTGTGAACCTCCGCTTGCGCGTTGATCGTTCGTCCGTTTTTGGATTGGGGAGTCCCCTTCGTAGCGGGCGGAGACGCGGTCATCGATGGAGATCGGATTGCGGCTGGCGCCGCTGCGGCCGCATTCTGCGTCAGTCCGATGGCCGGCTGTGGGAGCGCCGCCCGCGATGGACTCCTCGCCAACGGGTTTTGGGCCGGGAACTCCTGCCCTAAATTGAGATTGGCAATCGGCGGCTGGGCGAGATACGTTTGGGGAAAGAGCGGAGAAGCAATGTCCGAAATCGTCGTGGGAACGGCGATGGAAACGCCTGAGGCTCCCGCTTCTTCCTGGGAGCCTTCCTGCTGGGCCGCGGCGGCGCCTAACTGAAAAAGAAGGAGGAGCGCGACAAGCGGCAGAATTTTACGCTCGGGGCGGACGCTGTTCACGCCTGGAGTATAGACTGGAAATCTAGCCGACGCAAGGGCCTTTGGCTGGTCTTTCTCATCATAAAATAGGCTGCTTTACGTAAACTTTATGGGTCATGTCTATGCCGGAATTTAGGGATGATGCGCGCACAGGGGAATCCGCTTCCACCCCGGCTGGAGCGCTTTTTATTTTCGCCGCGTTAAGCGCTTTGTTTTGGTGGCCGGAGCTTGCGGGGGGCGCGCTCTTTTTTACGATCTGCTGCTCAGCATTTTTTATCCGTACGCGGCCCTTTTAGGGAACCTCTTGGTGGCGGCTTTGGTCTTGGCCGCGGTTTAGAACGGGGCGGCGCAGGCCGGCACGTCGTTCGCCGGTGAATTGACCGCGTCTGAAACCTCGTAGGCGTCCATGTCTTTGGCCGGGTAGGGCGCAAAAAGGGAGGCAAGTCGCGTGGGATCGTCCGAACCCGAATCGAGCCACGCCGCTACGGTCTCCGCGCGAAGCATCACGGGCATGCGGGGATGATGAGGGCGCACCAGATCGTTGGCCTCGGTCGTGACGATGGTGAAAGTCTTGATGTCCCGCCCTCGGGGATCGCGCCAAGACCCCACAGCCCGGCGAAGGCGAAGGGTTCGCGGCTTTTAAGCGCGAAGCGCATGGGGATGCGTTTTCTCCCCGGCTCCCGGCGCCATTCGTAAAATCCGCCGGCCGGCACCAAACAGCGCCGCCGCGCGCGATTTCGTGCCTCGCTGACGATGACGGGGACGTCCTGTCCGGGAGCGATATTATACCGGAGCGGCCGCGAGGGTGTAGCGTCCGCACATCGCCTGAGTCAGCGGGCGGGAGAAAGCTTCACGTCTAAAACTTCCAAAGTCCGTTGGTTTTTGACATCTCGAACTAACGCACCCCGGATGTTCGAGACGCCTTCCTTAATAAGCATGCGCCGCTTGGTTGCGACGCCGCCCTTGGCGCTGTATCCGGTCAGGCGTCCGTCCGCTCCCACCACGCGGTGGCAGGGAATGGCGGGCGCGAAGGGGTTCTTGCCCAGCGCTTGACCGACCGCGCGCGCGGCCTTTGGCTTCCCGACGCGCCGCGCGATCCAACCGTAAGTGCGCACTTGGCCCGCGGGAATCTCCGCGCAGGCCCGCCACACGGCCTGATAGAAAGCGGGATACTCCCTCATGCGTTTCTCTATAGCCTTGGATATTTTCATGGTTCTCTCCGGGATTTATACCGGAACTATTTTACCTAAAACGCGCGGACCTCGGGTGCCGGTGGCTTTAGGGCAATTGTTGGGCAGCCCGCGGACGGCGCGCCAAGCCAGCCAAGCGAAGGCCGCGGCTTCCTTGGCCATGACGGGGATTCCATAATGATCCGAGAGCACGACCGGCACGGGCGAGAGCGCCTGGGCCAAGCGGCGCATCAAAACGGGATTTTTGGCTCCGCCGCCGCTGATCACGGCTTGCGACAAACCCGGCGGGCCAAAGCGCCGGTAAGCCTCAGCGATGGAGCGCGCGGTAAACCACGAGAGCGTGGCCAGCACGTCCGGTAGCCGCCGCAGCGTCACGGCGCCGAAGTGGCGGCGCAGGAGCTCCGGGCCGAAAAAGTTTTTGTCGATGGATTTGGGCGGTTTTTGCCTGAAATAGGGATGCGCCAGCAGGCGGCGCAGGGTTTTTTCATCCGCTCGACCGCGCCCCGCCAAGCGGCCGCCCGCGTCCATGTCCAAGCGGCCTTGGCCGCCCAGACGCGCGGCTAAATCCATGAGCGCGTTGCCGGGACCCGTGTCGAAGGACGCTAGAAGGCCGCGGGAATCGATGAAGGAAACGTTGGCCACGCCGCCGATGTTTTGAATCGCCCGTGGCCGGCCGCTTCGTCGCGCGAAGACGAATTCGTCGAAGGCGGCGACCAGAGGCGCGCCCTGCCCGCCCGCAGCCATGTCGCGGGACCTGAAGTCGGCCGCGACCGGAACGCCCGTCGCCTCCGCGATGAAGGAGGGTTCTCCAATCTGAAGAGTGTTGGGGGGCGAGTCTTCGGGGCCGTGCCAGAGGGTCTGGCCGTGCGAGCCGATGACCGATGGCTTGGGGCGGTTTTTTAGGAACTTCCGCGCGGCGGCGGCGAAAGCGAGTCCTACTTCGAAATTAAGCCGGGAGATTTCCGCCAATTTGAGTCCGGCGGCGTTCAAAATCCTTCGCTTGAGCGCGGAAGAATACGGGTAGGTCCGGAAAGCCAGCACCTGCGCCGCGGGCGCGCCGCCTCTTGAGAACCGGCATAGAGCCGCGGTGATGCCATCGGCCGAGGTGCCGGACATGAGCCCTAGGGCCGGCTCGGCGTTTTTCCTTGGCACGGGCTTCTAGTATATCAAAAGGATACGGAACCTTTTGGGCGGGTTAATCGTAATGCTGGTATGCCTCCATGCTACTTGCGCCGCTCTCTGTTCTTGGTTTTGGGCGCTTATATCGCGGCTCTGTGCGCGTTGCGCGCCGCCGGGTTTTTTGCCGTCCATCCCGATCCGAAAATCGCGGCCGCCACCGGAAGGCGCGTCATCATGGACGCGGAGGTTCTTTCCGCGCCCGGCGAAGACTACCGCGGCATAAAAATCGAAGCGAGCATGCGCTCATTAAACGGGGTGCCGGTCGCGGCCCAAAGAACGCTCGTGTATTTTCCCTGGTTTTTCGCCCGTGAGAAGTTTCTCAGGCCCGGCGAGACGGCGCGCTTTTTTGGGCGGCTCGAGGCGCCCAAATCCGCCCGTAATCCCGGCGGCTTTGACGAACAGGCCTTTTTGGCGGAGCGCGGCATCTGCTGGGTGTTCTGGGCCGAGGATTTCGAGCGCCTGCCGGGTCCGGTTTCGCGCGTTCGCCTTCCATCTTATTGGGCGCAGACGCTGCGCGAAAAAATGCAGGACGGGTACTTTAAGACCTTGGACGCGCAGAAGGCGCACGTGCTGTCCGGCCTAATGTTCGGCGACAAGGGGCGGCTGTCTCCGGCGCTTCGCGCCGCCATCCAGGACGCGGGCGTCATGCATCTCCTGGTGCCTTCCGGCGCCAAGGTGGCGCTGGTGATTTTGGCCGCGGTATGGCTTTTATCTTGGCTGGGAGCTTCCCGCGCGGCCAGGTTTTTCGGCTCGGCCCTGGCCGCGGGATTCTATACCGTCATGGTGGGGGCGTCCGCTCCCTATGCCCGCGCCTATTGCTGCGCGCTGGCCTACTACGCGGCCGTTCTGCTTGACCGCGACACGGGGGGATTCCAGGGGCTCGTTCTTTCGGCCTGGGTTATCCTGCTCCTTGATCCGCGCTCGCTTTTCTCGCCCGGCTTCGTGATGACCTATCTCGCCATGCTGGGGCTTTCGGCCGCGGACGCTTGGTCGGGCCATCTGGCGCCGGCGTTTAATGCGCGTTTGCCGTCCTTGATTTCGCGGATACTGCGCAACGCAGCCGCGACTTTGACGGTGGAATTGATGCTCTGGCCGGTGTTCGCGGGCGTCTTTGGCCGCGCTTCTGTTTTAGGCAGCGCGGCCAATCTCGTGCTCATCCCGTGCGCCGCCTGGCTCATGGCCGGCGGTTTTTTGCTGGGTTCGGCTTTTCTTTTGAGGTGTGAACTGCTTGTCCATGCAACGGCTTGGGTCATGACGCGGGCGTTGGGCGCGTTCTGCCGTGCCTGTTTCGTGTTTTCCGCCCTGCCGTTTTCTTCCGCGTCGCTTTATTCCATGCGCGGATGTTCCATCGCCGCTTATTACGCGGCCGTCGGGGCGCTCCTCTTTGATTGGAGCAAGACCACGCGGGTGGTTATTTTAAGCGCCGCCGCCGGAATTTTAGTTTTCGGGGCCGCGTGGGACGCGGCGTCTGCGCCCTCGCTGCGCGCGGCTTATTTATGGCCGGCGCGCTCCGGTTTGGGCGTGATTGAAGCGCCGGGGCGAACCGTCGCTTTCGGCGTCGGGGCGCCGGGAAAGTCCTTGGAGGATCTCATGCGGGCGTATCGCATCCGGCGCATTGATGAAATCGTCCTAGGGTCCGAAACGTCGGCATCCGCGGAGGTGTCGTGGCGGGCGCGATTCCCGGGAATTCCGCTGCGCCGGGCCAGCGGCTTTTGGAGGATATGCGCGGCCGACGCCTGCGCCGGCGTTGAGCCCGCGTCCTTTCAAGCCGGCCGTCGACAATTTGATATAATCGCTTCTCTTCTCAAGGGACGCGCGGTTGAAATCGAAATCCATGGGCATGCCATCGGCTTCAAAGACGCATTCGGGAAAACGGCGGATATCCTCGGCCGTCCTTTTTTACAATGAGGAAAAATCCGGAGCCCACTCCGTGATGAAGCGGGTTCTCGCTGTTTTGCGCGGCGCGGGCGTTTCGGCCGCGGTAAGCCGCGGTGAAAAGTTGCCGCGCGGCGCCCAAAACGCCCACATCGCGATTGCTGTGGGCGGAGACGGAACCATGCTTCGCGCCGCGCGTCTGTTGTCGCGGCGCCCCATCCCGCTTTTAGGCGTCAACGCGGGCGGCCTGGGCTTTTTAACCAGCCTTGACGCCTCGGAGCTTTCGCGCCGGCGCGGCGATCTCGCGCGGGGGCGCTTCGCGTCCGAACGGCGCATGACTTTGGAAGTCGAGTGTTTCCGTGGAAAGAAGCGGATCTTCGGGCCGGCGCCGGCCTTCAACGACGCCGTCGTGCGCTGCGGGGATCAGGCGCGCGCCGTCACCCTGCGCTTGTCCTCGGGCGGGCGGGTTTTGGCCGACTATTTCGGAGACGGGATCATCGTTTCAACGCCGGGAGGCTCGACCGCCTACGCCCTGGCGGCTTCGGGACCCATCGTGGAGCCCTCTCTGGACGTTCTTTTGGTCGCGCCCATATGCCCGCATACGTTGACGCAAAGACCCCTGGTGCTGCCCGAGGCGCGCGTGCTCGCGCTGCGCGTCATGGCTCGGAGCGGCCATGAGCCGTACCGCACGATTTTGTCCTTGGATGGGCAAACTGGATGCCGGGTCCGGCCGGGAGATGAAATCGTGATCCGCCGCGGGAAAAACCCGCTGACTCTCTTGATGCCGCCGGGCCGCTCTTTTTACGACGTCCTGCGCCGCAAGCTCAAGTGGGGGGAGCGTTAGGATGCTCCGGTCCCTGCGCGTTAAGAACTTCGCCGTGGTCGAGGACATCCTCTTCGGGCCCGGAGCCGGATTCAATATCCTAACCGGTGAAACCGGCGCCGGGAAATCCATTCTCATCGAGGCGCTGGGCTTCGCCTTGGGCTCCCGCGGGAGCTCCCTGTGGCTGCGTTCCGGGGAGAGCCGCCTCCAGGTCGAGGCGGCTTTCGACGCCGCGGATTTCCCTAAGGAAGCGCGCACGCGTTTTGGCATCCTGGGAGAGCGGGGCGTCATCCGCAGGGAAATGGACGACTCGGGAAAAAGCCGGTCGTTTTTGAACGGGCACGCGGTGTCCGCCGCGATTTTAAGCGACATCGGATCGGAACTGGTCGATTTCCACGGCCAGCACGAGCAGCAGAGCCTGACGCGGGAATCTCGCCACCTGGACATTCTGGATCGCTTCGGCGGCCACGAGGAGGAGCGCGCTGCCGTCGCGGAGGCTTTCGAGCGCTGGTCCGCGCTTAACGCCGAGATGGTCTCCTCGCGCCTTTCCGCGGAAGAACGCGCCAAGCGCATTGATTTTTTGCGCTACCAAGTCCATGAAATTGACGGCGCCAGGCTTTCCCCCGGCGAGGACGAAGAGCTTGAGGCTCTTTTGCCGCGGCTTAAGAACGGCGAACGCCTGAAGAGCTTGGCCAACTCGGCCCACGAGGTCCTTTACGAGCAGGAAGGTTCGGCCGCGGCCGGGCTTTTAAAAGCGGAGCGGGCCGTCTCCGAACTGGCGAAAATCGACGAGTCCTTGCGCCCGCTGAGCGAAAGCCTCTCATCCGCGCGCGCGGCGGTGGAGGAAGCCGCCCGGGATTTGGGGATCTATCGGTCCCGCCTGGAGCTCGACCCGGGAAGGCTCGATGAGATTTTGGGGCGTCTTGAGAAGCTGTCGGTTTTGAAGAAAAAATACGGCCCCGCTCTGGCCGACGTCCTGGAGTCTCATGGGCGCCTAGCCGAGGAGCTTTCGCGCTTGGAGCATTTTGACGAGCGCTCCGGACTTTTAGAGGAGGAACTTTCCCGCGCGGCCGAGACGCTGGACGCGGCTTGCCTGAAGGTTCATCAAGCACGCCTCAAAAGCGCCAAGAAATTGGAGGGTGCCCTGGCCAAGGAAATCGCGGGCCTGGGATTCTCGCAGGCCCGTTTTTTCGTTGCGGTCGAGATGGAGGAAGGCTCTTACCGGAAAACCGGGGCGGACACGGTGGAATTCATGTTCTGCGCCAACCCCGGAGAGTCTTTGCGCCCGATGAAGGACGTCGCTTCGGGCGGGGAGCTCTCGCGCCTGATGCTGGGCTTGAAAACCGTTTTGGCCAAAGCGGACCGCGTTCCCGTTTTGGTTTTCGATGAGGCGGACGCCGGCGTGGGCGCCGCCACCGCGCGGGCCGTGGGACAGAAATTGGCCGGGCTGGGGCGCTCCCGGCAGGTGCTCTGCGTCACTCATCTGCCCCAAGTTGCTTGTTGGGCCAAGAACCAGTATTTTATCAGCAAGGCTGCGGTTCATGGCCGAACCACCGTATCTTTGGAAAAACTTGACGGGGAACGGCGGCTTGACGCCTTGGCGCTGATGTTGGGCGGCCGCTCGGCCACCGCCGCCAGCCGCAAGCACGCTCAGGAACTCCTGGAGAACTCCGTTTTATGAACGACAGCGACTCAAAAGTCCGCACCCGCTTCGCTCCGTCCCCGACCGGTTTTTTGCATATCGGCGGCGCTCGCACGACGCTTTTTAACTGGCTTTTCGCCCGCCACCACAAAGGCGCCTTTGTGCTGCGTATCGAGGATACGGATGAGGTCCGCTCGACCGAGGATTCCGTAACGGCGATTTTGGAGTCCATCCGCTGGATGGGGATGGACTGGGATGAAGGGCCGTTGGACTTATCCCAAAGCCGCGGCCCTTACGGCCCGTATTTCCAGATGCAGCGCCTCGAACTCTACCGCGGGTATTTGAACCAGCTTCTCAAGGAAGGCAAGGCCTATCATTGCTACTGCTCAAAAGAGGATCTGGACGCCATGCGCCGCTTGGCCCAGTTGGAAAAGCGTCCGCCGCGCTATGACGGGCGCTGCCGCCGTCTAACGGATAAGCAGCGGCAAGAGCTTGAAACGGCCGGAAAGAAGCCTGCGGTGCGCTTTAAGATGCCGGAAGACGGCGCCACGGTAGTCCCTGATTTAATCCGCGGAGCGGTCTCTTTCGAGAACAAGCTCCAACAAGATTTCGTCATCTGGAAAACTTCCGATGGACCGACCTATAACTTTGCCTGCGTGGTGGATGACCATTTGATGGAGATCAGCCACGTCATTCGCGGCGATGAGCACCTTTCCAATACACCGTCGCAGGTCCAAATCTACGAGGCCTTGGGATGGCCTTTGCCCCGCTTCGCCCATCTATCGATGATCATGGGTCCCGATGGAGCGAAGCTGTCCAAGCGCCACGGCGCGACCTCGGTCCTGGAGTACAGGGATCAGGGTTTTCTTCCCGCCGCCCTGCGCAATTATTTGTCTCTTTTGGGTTGGTCCACGTCCGATTCGCAGCAAATATTCAGCGAAGAGGAACTCGTCGCCAAGTTCGACTTGGCGGGCTGCCAAAAAAGCCCCGCGACGTTCGATCCGGTCAAGCTGACCTGGATGAATGCGGAGTATATCCGCAAGACTCCGGTCCCGGCGCTGCTTGAGATGGCCCGACCTTTTTTTGCGGCGTCCAACGTCGATACCAAAAATGGGCCGGCTCTCGAGAAGGCGGCGGCTTTGGAGCGCGAGAAATACCGGCTCTTGAGCGAGATTCCCGGCTTGGTGAGTTTTTTCTATCAAGACAAAGTCGAGTTTTCTCCCAAGGCTATGGACAAGGTTCTTCGCCAGCCCGGAGTCAAATCCGTTTTGAACGGCTTGGGAGAAGATTTGCGCGCCTTCGAGCCGTTCTCGGAGAAAGCGCTCGAGGAGCGCATCCGGAAGTTCTGCGCGGACAAAGGGCTCAAGACCGGCCAGGTTTTCCATCCCCTGCGGGCGGCCGTCAGCGGCCGGACAGAGGGCCCCAGCCTCTTCGCGATGCTGGAGGTGATGGGTCGGGAAAAAGTCGTTTCCCGCATCGAATCTGCGGCGACGCTTCTTAGCGCGTGAGGCGCCTATTTTGGATATGGATCAAAAAGGAGAAGTTTTATAGAGTATGCCCATGAAAAAGAAATCAGCCAAGAAATCGGGAAAATCCGCGGCGGCTAAGATCGCGGCCTCGGGCAAAGGCGTCAAGCCGGGCCTGCTTTCCATCCGGAAACAGCTTTTGACCATGCGCGACGAGGTTCTCAAGGCCTCGGAACGCAAAGAGATCGTCACCGACGTGGGCGGTTCGACCGGCGATTCAGTGGACGAGGCAAGCCAATCCATCGAGCGGGAGCTGCTCTTTGAGCTTTCCGACAGCGGGAGAACGACTCTGGATCAGATCGAGGCCGCGTTGCGCAAAATCGACCGCGGCGTTTACGGCGTTTGCGAGTCCTGCCGCAAACCCATCGCGAAGCTGCGTCTCAAGACCCTGCCGTTCGCGCGCTACTGCATCAATTGCCAGAACGGCGCCGAGAAGTCCCCGGAGTCGCGTTTGGAGCCGGTTGCGGAGCTTTCCGCGGCCGGCGGAGAAGACGTCTCCGCTTCGGACTCCTGAAAAAACGGCGTTTCTTCGTCTTGAAAAGTTAACACGCCTACGCTACCCTAATGGGGCGGTCGTCGCACGCCCATGAAATACTTCATTTATAAGGACGCGGATATTTCCGGCCCTTACGACTCGGAAGAGCTAAGGCGCCTGAACGCGGATCCCGACACCTTGGCCTACGCCGAAGCTCCTTCTTCGGGCGGGGGGAAGCTGTGGCGCCCCTTGGCTGAAATCCTGAATTTTCCCATCGAGGACGAGCCGGCTTCGATGGCTGCCCTGCCTCCGATTCCAGAGAAGAGCCTTGATGAAATGATCGTCGATTTTGATTTAGATCCCGAGCTCTGGTCCGGGGGTGAAGCGCGGTTCTTGGGAAATCCTGATGCCGAGCCTCCTCTGGACGTATTCTTGGATCTTATTGAGATCGCGCCCGAGTTGGGCCTGCCGAAAATTCAAGAGGAGCGTCCGCGACCGGAGACGCCCAAAGAACCGGCGCCGGAAACGTCCAACGAGGCCGCTCTTTTACTGGAAGTGGCCAGGTTGCGCGAACGGCTTGCCGCGTTGGAAGAGTCCAAGGAGGTCAAGGCTGATAAGAGGGAGGATTTCCCGTCGTCGGCGCCGGTCGAGGAACCCGTTCCCGCCATTTCCGCCGCGATTCCTGAGCCGGAACGGGAGGTCTCTCTCGCGCCCGCGGACGTCATCTTTGAAGCGCCCAAAACTTTTCCCGTTCTCGAGACTCCACGAGAGGCGGCTCCCATGCCGATGGAACAGGAGGAGCCGGCTTTTGTCGCGCCGCAACCCGCAGCGGCGCCCGAACCAAAATCAGGGCTTGAAAAAGAACTGGGGCCAAGCGCGCCTCAGCAGACGGAACTTGCCGCTGCGGTGGCCGCGTTTCCAGAGCCGTCGCCTCAAGAAGTTCCGGCGCCTGAGTCGGCCCTTGAAGCATCGGCCTCGATTCCGGAGGCCGAGCCGCCCGCCAAGTCCGGAACATTCGAATCCGAACTGCAGAAAGTCCTGGGCCCTGCTTCTGAAATTTCTGCTTTTAGTCCGGCCCCGGCGCCGTTCGCCGCGCCAGCGCCACAGCCCCAAAACGTGCAGTCCCAGTCGGAACCCGCGAGCCTATTTGCCGCGACGCCGGGAGCGGGACTTTCAGCCGTGCCTTCGGCTTCTGAATTCACCACGGGAATTTTTGGAACAGTTCCGTCGTTCCAGGCTCCAATCGAGCCCGCGTCCCAACCTCCGGGTTCGGGAACTGAGTTCGCCGCCAAACCTGCGTCCATCCCGGGATTGGATACCGCTCCCACCCAGCCTTTTGCGGCCGCGCCCGCCGTTTCTACGCAGAATTTGATTTCTGAGTTGGCGCCGGCAACGGCTTCGGCGCCGCCCGGCAAAGCCAAAGCGGCGACAAAGCCCAAGAAAAAGAGCCCTAAGGGGGTTTATTTTATTTTGGGAGGACTCATCGTCGCCGCGGCGGGCGGCGGTTTTTTTCTTTTGACCGGCGGCTTTAATTCTTCGCGGCCGGCGCCTTCTCCCGCCCCCGCCGCCAGTCCCGTTTCCGCGCCGCCGCCCGCCGCTCCGGCTCAGCAGGCGGCTTCCCCGCAAACTGCCCAGACGCAGCAGCAGGCGCCCGCTCCGATTTCGCCCGAAGCCCAAGCGGCCATTGATTTGGTGAAGAGTTATCCCTTGGACGGCAATCGCGGCACCGTCGCCCAGTGGCTCCAGTATTCCTTCACGGCCAATCCTGGGGATGACAATAGGGAGGAGTGGACGGCGGGCGCCTTGAGCGGCGCCAGCTACGAGGTCCAGTACCGCGTAGTTCCAGGACCGCAAAGTTCGCTTCCTCAGTCCATTTCCTATCTTTTCGCGGCAGACGCGGACCGCCAAACCGTCCAGGGAGCCAATGCCGCGGCTAAGCAGCTTCTTTCCGGCGGTCAAAGCGCCGTTTCCGCTCCCCAGCCGCAATCCGCTCAGCCCGCCCCGCAGCAATAGACCTTGACAGAAATGGATATGTCCGTTATCTTTAGTAAGAGGCGGACCTGATGCCGGCCCTGAAAGAATCCACCAATCCTATAGCCATTTCGACGCGCCTGGGAGAACTTCTTGTCTCCGAGGCGCTCCTGACCTATGACCAACTCCATGAGTGCATGGACGAGCACAAGAAGACCGGACGCATCCTAAGCGCCGTTATCATCGACAAAGGCTATCTTACTTCCGAAAAACTTGTTGAATTTGTAAGCCAAAAGTGCGGCTTTAAGTTCGTGCGGCTCGCCGATCGCGGCGCCATAAAAAAAGACGTGCTGAAAATGGTGCCGGAAAAAATGGTCCGCCAGAAGCTCATCCTGCCCATCCAATTCGCCGACGACCAGTTGACCGTCGCCATGTGCGATCCGCTGAACGTCATGGCTGTGGATGAAATCCGTATTACGACGGGCCTCAAGGTCAACGTCGTTATCACCCCGGAATCAGACCTCGTCGACGCCATAGAAAGGGCCTATGGGAACGAGGAGGCGGCCGGCAAAAAAGTTTTAGAGGAAGCCAAAAAACAGGCGGGCGAGGAAGGCGGTCTGGTCGTTCAAAAAGCCAAGGAAAAATCGGCCGAGGATGAGGATGACGATTCGGCCACGCAGATTAGCCAGGAAGAGCAAGGCGGCATCATCCAGATAGTCAACCTGTTGCTGGTCCGCGCGGTCAAATGCAAGGCCTCGGACATCCACATCGAGCCCTACCAGAAAACGCTGAGAGTGCGCTACCGCATGGATGGGGTGCTCTACGAGCAGCCCTCGCCTCCCAAGAAGTTCTTGAACGCCATCGTCTCGCGACTCAAGATTATGGCCAGCTTGGATATCGCGGAGCGGCGCCGACCCCAGGACGGGCGCATTAAGGTCAAGATCGGCGAAAAGGAGGTGGACCTGCGCATTTCCATCTGCCCCTGCACATCGGGGGAAAAAGTCGTCATCCGGATTATGGATTCCGCGGCGACACGTCTTGATATCGGCCAGTTGGGCATGGACCCTGAAAACTTCTCGATTTTCAACAAGCATATTAAGGATCCGCACGGCATAATCCTGGTAACTGGCCCCACGGGTTCGGGAAAATCCACCACGCTTTATTCCACGTTGCATACGCTCAATTCTCCGGACGTCAACATCATGACCGCCGAAGATCCCGTGGAATTGGTTCTTCAGGGCATCAATCAAGTCCACTGCAACGCTGAAATCGGCCTTACCTTCGCCTCGAGCCTGCGTTCCTTCCTGCGCCAGGATCCGGACATCATCATGGTGGGGGAAATTCGCGATCAGGAAACCATGACCATCGCTATCAACGCAGCCCTGACCGGGCACTTGGTTTTTTCCACTCTGCACACCAACGACGCGCCGGGCGCCGTGACCCGCATCATGATGATGGATATCGATCCGGTCTTGGTCTCCTCGGCGCTCATCATGGTCGTGGCCCAGCGGCTGGTGCGCACCATCTGCAAGGACTGCAAGGAGCCCTACGAAGTCGAAACGCAATGGCTCGCCAATTTGGGGGTCCCGGACAAGCAGCGTCCGGACAAGCCCAAAGTCACCCTTTATAAAGGAAAGGGATGCGAGAATTGCGCCGGAACCGGCTATCGGGGCCGAATCGGCATCCACGAAGTGCTCGAGCTCACGGACAATATCCGTGAGCTCATCAGCCAGAAAGCCACGGCCATGAGCATTAAGGATGCCGCGCTCAAAAACGGCATGATCACGCTTGAGCAATCGGCCGTGCGCAAGCTGCTGGCAGGACTCACCACCGCGGAGGAGGTCATCCGCGTGACCGGCAGCCATACCTAGGCATGAAGGAGTCACGCTGATGGTCTCGATGAGCGACCTGCTCATTCTCATGCATGAGAAGGGCGCCTCGGATTTGCACCTGACAGTGGGCTCCGTGCCCATGCTGCGCGTCGACGGGGATTTGGCTCCGACGCCTTTCGATAAGTTGACCGCAGAGTCATGCCAAGTCCTGGTGTTTTCTCTTCTGACGGAGACGCAACGGCAGAAATTTGAAGCGACGAACGAGCTTGATCTGGCCTTCGGCTTCAAAGGCCTGGGCCGTCTGCGCATGAATATCTACCGCCAGCGGGGGGCTATAGGCGCGGCCATTCGTTCCATCCCCTCGACGTTCAAGACCTTCGAGGATTTGGGCATGCCGCCGGTGGTTCATGACATCATGAAGATTCCCAAAGGCCTGGTGCTGGTGACCGGCCCCACGGGCTCGGGAAAATCGACCACGCTGGCCAGCATGATCGACTACTTGAACGAGCATCGCAGCGCGCACATCGTGACCATCGAGGATCCCATCGAGTACGTGCACGCGCACAAAAAAGGCCTGGTCAACCAGCGCGAGGTGGGGCAGGACACGGAGAGCTTTCCCAAGGCCCTTAAGTACGTCCTGCGCCAGGACCCCGACATCATCTTGATCGGCGAAATGCGCGACTTGGACACTGTTTCCGCGGCGCTGACCATCGCGGAGACCGGGCACCTGGTCTTCGCCACCCTGCATACGACCGACTGCGCGCAAAGCATCAACCGCATCATCGACGTTTTCCCGCAGGAACAAATCGATCAAGTGCGCGTGCAGCTTTCCTTCGTGCTGCAGGCCGTTTTCGCCCAGCAGCTTCTTTCGCATATTTCCGGCGCTGGCCGGGTGCTGGCTTCCGAGGTCCTGGTCGTGACCGCCGCCATCCGGAACCTTATCCGGGAGCAGAAGGTCGAACAAATCCAGCTGGCCATCCAGACCGGCGGAAAATTCGGGATGCAGACGATGAACCAATCGCTGGCGGAGCTCTACCGCAAGCAACGCATCAGCTTCCAGGAGGCGATGGAGCATTCTCTCGACCCCGAGGACTTGAGGCGCCTGATGCAGCGCTCCATGGCCCCGGTGAAATAACGCCTTATGCCGACTTTCGCCTATAAAGCCAAGGGAAAAGACGGGGGCGTCCGCCAGGGCACGCTCGACGCCGCCGAGCGCCGCATCGCCATCGAGCTTCTGCGCTCCCAGAAGATGGTGGTGCTTGAAATCGGCGAAAAAAAACCGGGGCTGCTCGATGCGCTTAAAGAGCGCCTAAACTCAAGCGGAAAGGTCAAGTCCAAGGACTTGACGATGTTTTCCCGGCAGCTTTCCACGCTTATCGGAGCGGGCGTTCCCATCGTGCAGGGCCTGTCCATCCTGGAGACCCAGGCTCAGAATCCGGCCTTCAAGAAGATCATCGTCGCGGTGCGCACGGATATCGAGGGCGGGCTGTCCATCACCGACGCGATGAAAAAACATCCCGGGGCCTTTCCCGAACTCTATACGTCCATGGTCAAGGCCGGCGAACTGGGCGGAATTCTGGACACGATTTTGGAGCGTTTAACCTCGTACTTGGAGAACTCTGAGGCATTAAAGGCCAAGGTTAAATCCGCGATGATGTACCCGGCCGTGGTGCTTTCCATCTGCGCCCTGGTGACGGTTTTTCTTCTGACTTTCGTGGTGCCGACGTTCAAGGATATCTTTTCGGCTTTTGGGGGAACGCTGCCGCTGCCGACACAAATTCTGCTCAATATTTCGGCCATTTTGCGGACCTATTGGTACGCCTGGGTTCCCATTCCCATCGCTATCGGCTACGGGTTCAAGCGCTTCTGCAAGACGTCGTTCGGGAGAAAATGGGTGGACGCTCAAATCTTGAAGGCCCCGCTTTTTGGGACCATCCTGACCAAGGTCGCCATCGCGAAGCTCACGCGGACCCTGGGAACGCTCATCAAATCGGGCGTTCCCATCATGCAGGGCTTGGAAACCGCCGCCGCCACCGCGGGCAACGTGGTCGTTGCGGAGGCGATTTTATCCAGCCGGGAGTCCGTGCGCGAGGGCGGCAAGCTCACCGATCCGCTCAAGAAGTCCGGGCTTTTCCCGAACATGGTGACCTCCATGATTTCAGTCGGCGAGGAAACCGGAAGCCTTGACGCGATGCTTGGCAAAATCGCCGATTTCTACGACATGGAGGTGGACACCGCGGTCAAGGGACTGACCTCCATGATCGAGCCCATCGTCATCGTTATCATGGGCATCATCGTGGGCTCCATCGTCATCGCGATGTTTTTGCCTATTTTCGATTTGGGGCAGTTGGCCTCGCAGATGGGGAACTCGAAGCACCACTAAGGAGTCCTTTCCCGCGCAGGTAGCGGTGATAGGTAATCGCGAAGCGGTGGGCTTCGTCCCGTAGCCGTTGCAGAAGCCGAAGGGCAGGGCGGTGGCGTTCCAGGATGATGGAGCGCGTCCGGCCGGGAATAAAAACTTCCTCAAGACGCTTGGCTAGGGACGCGATGGGGATGTCCAGCCCCAGGCGTTCGAGCGCCTGGCGCGCCGCGCCAAGCTGGCCCTTTCCGCCATCAATAAGGATGAGATCGGGCGCGTCGCTGGCGGCCCTTCCGCGGTAGCGACGAAAGACGGCCTCGGCCATGGACTTGAAGTCGTCGATGCCCGTGGTCTCGCGGATTTTGAAGCGTCGGTAATGATCCTTGTTCGACCTGCCTCCCTTGAAGCAGACCATGGAGGCCACGGTGAAGCGTCCTTGAAAATGGGAAATGTCAAAGCATTCCACGTGGAAGGGCGTCCGCGCCAAGCCGAGCGCGTCCTTGAGGTCGGTGACGGCCTGCGATTCCAAAATCGGCGCTTCGACGTCCTCGGCGCGCAGGGCATTTAGACGCACCCGTTCGCCCATCTGGGCGATGGCTTGAAGATTATCGCGCAGAATCGCCGCGCGCTCGTACTCAAGAGCCTGCGCCGCTTGCCGCATCTCGGATTTAAGCTTTTCCTGTAGTCCGGCATAATCGCCTTGAAAGAAAAGCGCGGCGCGCTCCGCGATGGCATGGTAGCGCTCCGGGCTGATTTTCCCGGCGCACGGCGCCGGGCATTGGCCCGTATGGTAGTAGAGGCAAGAATGAATCTTGCGCTCGGGAAGCGGTTTTTTAAGGCTGAAGTCCCAGCGGCAGGGACGCAGCGGGAAAAGCCGGCTTCGCCAAAGATAGCGTAAAAGACTTTTGATGGAGGCGGCTTTGGGGTAGGGACCGAAGTAGGCGCTTTTATCCCGGACTTTCCGGCGGCTCATCGTCATGCGTGGGAAATTCTCGCCCAAGGTGATCTTGACGTAGGGGTAGGACTTGTCGTCCTTCCACATCGAGTTGAAAAACGGCTGCTTCTCCTTGATAAGCTTGCGCTCCAAAAGCAGGGCTTCGCGCTCCGAGGCGCAGGGAATGTAATCGATGGCGCGAATAAGCGGCGTCAGCGCCGAGTTCTTGAGGTCGATCTTGGACGGGTTGAAGTATTGGGAGACGCGCTTGGCCAAATCCACGGCCTTGCCGATATAAATGATGTTGCCGGCGGAATCGCGCATGAGGTAGACGCCGCAGGCGTGCGGAAGATGGGAAAGGTCCATGATTTTGCCGAGCCTTCCTAAATTATAGGTTTTCGCGCCGGGATGCGGAGAAACAGCGTCTGGCTAGCGCAGGGGTTCGACAACAACGGCCGTGCCGTAGGCAAGGACTTCGCTGATGCCCGCCATGACCTCCGTCGCGTCGTAGCGGACCCCGACCACGGCGTTGGCGCCGAGCTCTTCGGCGTGCGCAAGCATGAGTTCGAAAGCGTCGTTGCGTGCCCGCTCGCATAGGCCCGTATAGAGGGTAATGTTCCCGCCGAAAATAGACTGAATGCCCGCCGCGAAGTTGCCTATGATGGAGCGTGAGCGCACGATGATGCCGCGCACCACGCCTAGGTTCTTAGCGATGCGGCAGCCGTCGATGGTAAACGCGGTGGTGGTGAGCGCGTGCTCGATGCGGGAATTCGGCATGGGGCGATTATAGCGGAAAAGCCGGCGCGGGGCAACGCTCGCGCTTGTTCGACGCGGTGGGGAAAAGATAAAATCACTCCATGCCCGAAACAGAAACAAAGAAGGACGCGCCCGTCATCACGGATTTGCGCGAGCGCGGACGCGCCGCGGACGGCTCCGTGCAGTTTTCCGAGCGCCGGCTCTTCATGAGCTTTTCGGCTTTCGGCGGCGCGCGAGACTTTTCGCGGCTCATAGAGGCCCTCGATGCGGCCAAGATTCCGGCCGCGCTCTACGCCGACTTGCACGACCCGCGCGGGGCAGGGCTTTTGACCATGAGCGAGGATCCGTCCTTCTTCGTGGGCGAGCTGCGCAAGTTCTGCAACGCCGGGCCCTTCGCCGATTTGGAGTTGAAGCCCTCCTACGCCATGGCCGGCCGCACCTACGCCTTGGGCCATGAGCCCAACTTGGACGATTGGCTCGTCGACCGCCCGCGCCGCGTGGCGCTGGACCCCGAATGGCCTTGGGCGGTGTGGTATCCCCTGCGGCGTACGGGCGCCTTCGCGGCCCTGCCTGCCGAGGAGCAGATCAAGATTCTGCGCGAGCACGGCGCCATCGGCCACGCCTTTGGCAGCGCGGGACTCGGCAAGGACATCCGCCTCGACTGCCACGGCATGGACCCAGCCGACAACGATTTCGTCATCGGGCTTTTGGGCCAAGCTCTCCACCCTTTGTCCGCCCTGGTCGCCGCGATGCGCAAGACCAAGCAGACTTCGGGCTACATCGAACATATGGGGCCCTTTTTCGTCGGCAAGGCCGTGTGGCAGTTTAAGGAGAAAATCTCATGAGCGAAAACCGCACCTTTAAAGTGTCCATGTCGGAGCGCTGCTTCCGCTTTAAGCCGGACGCCCTGGGAAACCATGCGCCGCCCAAGCCCGGCGTCTACGAGTTCGTGACATTTCATCCGGACGGGAAGCCGGAAGTGCTTTTCGTGGGCGCGGCGCTGGGAACCGAGACCGTCCAGGATGCTTTGGCCGGGCACATGGCGGGCAAGGCTAAGCCGGGCGCGGATGAGCTCTTCGTCGCGGCCAAGGACGTCTACTTCGACTACGTGGCCAACGCGGATATCGGATCGATCGAGGATTTGAAGGACATCGCGGCCGCCTTGGTCCAAAAGCACAAACCGAAATTCAATCTCGGCGGCCCCGCCTTCACCGGTCGCTACGCCGCGGTTTCGATCGAAGAAATCGACTGAAGGGGAAAGTTGAGGCTCTCGTCGGTTCCGCTCTTAAACGCCTGCTTGAACGCTTCTGCGGGCGTTTTTCTCGTCGCGGGCTACGTTTTCGTTAAGCGCGGCCGGTTTTTCGCCCACCGCGTGTGCATGCTCTCGGCTCTGGGCTGCTCGGCCCTCTTCCTGACCGGCTACCTCTACTACCACTTCCGCGCGGGCGTGGTCTACTACCATGGCGCCTGGCGCGCTCTCTACTTCTCGATTTTGGGCACGCACACGGTGCTGGCGGTCATCATCGCGCCCTTGGCGATTTACACCGCGTCCTTGGCCTTGCGGGGGCGTTTCGAGATGCACAAGAAGTGGGCCAAGCGCGCGCTTCCCATCTGGCTCTACGTGTCCGTGACCGGCGTCGTGATCTACGCGCTACTCTTCGGCTTCTAGGCTAAGCGCCGTCTGCGGGCTAGACGCTAAACGAGGTGCCGCAGGAGCAGGTGCTCTTGGCGTGTGGGTTCTGGATGCGAAAGCCGGCTTCCATTAAGGATTCGAAGTAGTCCACCTGCGAACCGCCGATGAAGAAGTCCGAGCGCGGGTCTACCACGGCCTTGGCGCCGAAGCCCTCGAAGACGATGTCCTCGGGTGCGACCTGGTCCGAAATGTCGAACTGGTAGCTCAGCCCGGAGCAGCCGCCGGTGCCGACCTTGACGCGCAGGCAGGGCGTAGCACCCTTTTTAGCGGCCATGTCCTTGATTCTGGACGCGGCCTTCTCGGTTAAAGTCACCATGGCGGGTTTAGAACTGCTTGGATTTTCCGCAGCCGCAGGATCCCTTTTCCAAGGGATTCTTGATGCGGAATCCAGAGCTCATCGCGTCATCGGCGTAATCGATGACGGCCTCATCAAGCAAGGAAACGCTGGCGGGATCCACCAGCACGTCGAAGCCCTTCTGGGGCAACACGACGTCCTCGGGCTTTTTTTCATCGAAGCTCAGGGCGTATTCGTAGCCGGCGCAGCCGGAAGGCTTTAAACCTACACGCAGGCTCTTGCCGCGGTAGCTTTCGTCCGAGGCCAGGAAGGACTGGACTTTCTCAACGGCTTTTTCAGTCAGCGTGAACATTGGAATCTCCTGAGATTAAGGCTATGAGTAGTATACCCCCGACGGACGTGCCGGGTCAAGGAGCGTCAGGCCGTTATGAAATCGTAACATGGGACGCCTAAAATAAGGCGCTGCCCATGGGCGAAGAAAACTTTAAGTTGGAATCGGTTAATGACGTGGAGACCGCGCGCCTAGCCCTGCGCTGGGCGCTCGAGCGCCTGCGCAAAGCTTCCGAGGATTTGGCCGCGACCAAGGACGAGCGGGACAAGGCCGCTGCGGAGGCCGCGCGTCTTTCCGAGGAGGCCGCCCGCAAGGACGCGGCCATGTCGCGCTGGAAGGAGACTATCCGGCTCTGGGAGTCCTCCATCAAGGACCATAAGGCCATGGAGGAGTCCCTGCGCGAGGACCTGCGCAAGGAAATTCTGCAGGAGAAAAACGTCGTCGAGCGCGAGACGCGCCGACAGTCCGAGATGCAGATCGCGGCTCTTCAGCGCGAACTCGCCGAACGGGAAGCTCAAATCGGGGCCTTGAAGAGGACGGCCATCGACGCGACTCGGGACGCCAAAATCCACGCGGAGCGAGAGACGGAAACTCTGCTCGAACGGCAAACCCGCGCCCTGGAGGAAGAAAAACGCGCGTTTTTGGACCGCTTGCGCGCGCAGGAAGACGAGATGCTGCGCCGCGGGCGCCAAGCCGCCGCCTCGGAGCAAAAGGCGCTGGAAGACCGCCGCGCCGCATTGGAGGCCGACTTCGCGGCCCGCCGCGCGGCCATCGAAGAGGACTTTCGCCGCCGCGTCGCTGAGGAGTCCGCGCGATTAGACGAGCGCGTGCGCGCCGAGCGGCAAAAAGACGCCCAGATTTTAAAGGACAAGGGAGCCGCCCTGGAGTCTCAGGCGCGCGAGCAAACCGAGCGCCTTTCCGAGCGCTACGCCGCGCTGGAAAAAGAGTGCCGCGAGCGCTTCGAGGCCATGGAGCGCGACTTGCTCGCCGACAAGGACAAACGTCTGTCGGAAGAGCGGCAGATTCTCCAGCGCGCCTTTGCGGATAAGGAAAAGGATTTGGTGCGCGCGGCGGCGTCCTCCGCGGCGACGGCTCTGGAACGCGAAAAGGCGCTCTGGGCCGAGCATCAGGAGAGAATCGCGCGCTCCTTGGCCGAGGCGCGCGAGCAGATGCTCTCTGAGCGCCGCCAGTTCGAGCAGGATTTGGAAGCCAAGCGCAAGGAATTAGAGGCCCAGGCGGCCGCGTCCTTAGCCGAGCGCGCGCGAGCGCTTGCGCAATCTCACGAGGAGCGCCTGGCCCAGGCCCACGCGCAGTTCTCCGCGCAGGTCGAGGCCGAAAAAAAGAGCGCGTCGGCGGCCTACGAGCGCCGTGAGGCGCGCCTTCGGGAGGAACTCTCCGAGCAGCAGGTCCGTTGGACGGCCGAAAAGGAGCGCGGGCAGGAGGAACTGCGCCGGGAACTGGCCGAGAAAAGTCTGCGGGAGTCGTCCGAAATGGATGCGCGGCTTTCGGAGCGGCAAAAAGCCTTGGAGGAGGACGCTCGGCGCAAGCTGGCTCAGGACATGGAGTCTTTGCGCGCGCGCTTCGGCCACCATGAGCGGGAGCTTGAAGGCCGCATGCGTTCCTGGCAGATGCAGATGGAGGAGCAGGTTCGTCGCGAAAAGGCCGAGTGGCTCACCGCGGCCGAGAAAGATTTGCAGTCCCGCCGGACGGAGTTGGAGCGTCTGCGCGCGGACAACGAAGCCCGCGTGCAGGAAACCGCCAACAAATTCGAGGCCGCGCGGGCGCAGAAGGAAAAAATCGCGCGCGACGAGCTCGCCCTTCGTGAGGCGAAGTTGGAGGAGGAGCTTGGCCGCCGCGAAGACGCGGCGCGCGCGCGTTACGAGGATCTATTGGCCAAGGAAAGAGCGGCCATGGAAAAACGTCTGGTGGAGCGTGAGGAGGCCCTCCGGCAGCGGCTCGAAAGCGACCGGGCGGCCTCCGAGCGCGATCAGGCCAGGCGCATGCAGGATTTCACGCGCGGCTTGGAGGCCAAGAGCGCGCAGAAGGAGCAGGAGCTGCGCGGCTTGGTTGACGGACGGCTCGCCGATCTCTCGCGCACCGAGGCGCAGTTGAGGGAATCCTGGGCCGCCAAGGAAGCCCAGATGCAGAAAGCCTTCGCGGAGCGGGAATCCCGCTGGCTCGCTTCCCAAAACGAGGTGCTGGCCCGCGAGCGCGCGCTTTTGGAGCAGGAGTGGGCGCGCGAGACCGGAGAACGCCGCGCGCGCTTTGAAGCACAGCTTCAGGAACGGCAAAAGGCGCTGGAGTTGAAGTCCGCTGAGCTTGAGCGCCGCATGCAGGAGCAGTGGAACCAGCGGGAGGATGCCTGGAATCGCACCAAGCGCGAGGCTCTGGATCTGGAAATCGCGTCCTTGCGCGCGGATTTCGCGGCCAAGGAAAAGGACTTGGACAAGCACCTCAAGGAGCGGGAGAAGTCCCTGGCCCTGCGCAAGCGCGAACTCGAGGATGAGTTTGAGGCCAAGGCGCGCGCCGCAGCTTCGGAGTTGGTGCTTGAGCGCGAGGCCCTGCGCGGACAGCACGAGCGGCGCCTACGGGAAGTTGAAGCCGAAAAGCAAAAGACCGGGACATGGCTCATGCAAAAGGAGCAGGAGCTAAGCGATAATTTCCAGAAAGTCGAGCAGACCTTGCGCAACGAGCTTCATGCCGCGCGCTTGGAGCAAGCCGCGGAATATGACGAGAAGGTCCGCCGCTTGGCCGAGGAGCGCTTGCTCCTGCAGAAAGAGCACGAGCAGAAGTTGCGCGATTTGGAGGCCAGATACCAGCGGAATGCCGGGCAAAAAGGCGCGTCTTAGGCATAAAATGCTAAAGTGAACGCGCAGATGGGTCACATAGGCCTCGGAGCCGCCTTCATCGCCGGAGTCGCGTCGTTCCTCTCTCCTTGCGTTTTACCCCTCATTCCAGGATATCTTTCGCTTATGTCGGGTCTTTCGTTGGAAGACTTGGCGCGCGACTCCAGCCGGGGCCAAGTCGCGGCGAAAGCGGGCTTAGGCTCGCTTTTTTTTGTTCTTGGCTTCACATTGGTTTTTACGCTTTTAGGCGCATCCGCTTCAAGCGTCGGGAGCTTCCTCGTTTCCGCTCTTCCCGCGTTGGACAAGGCCGCAGGAGTCCTCATCATTCTCTTCGGGCTTCATATTATGGGCGTCCTGCCCATCAAGTGGCTCTATTATGAAAGGCGCTTTTCCTCGCGCGGGATTGCGCCGGGCTACGTGGGATCTTTCCTGATGGGCCTAGCCTTCGCGTTTGGGTGGACGCCCTGCATCGGGCCGATTCTGGGCGCGATTTTGGCCTTAGCCGCGACCCAGAAAACCGCGGCGCAAGGAATGGCGTTGTTGTGCGTCTATTCCTTGGGTCTGGGCGTCCCTTTTATCGCCTCGGCTTTCGGAATGAATATCTTTCTGCAGTTTTTCGCCCGCTACAAGCGTTACATCCGCTGGGGCGAAGTCTTGGCCGGGGCTTTCCTGGTGTTCATGGGCATTTTGGTCTTTTCCCGGCATCTGGGGCTCATCAGCCGGTATCTCCCGCAGTCATTTTTTCGCTTCGCGTTATGAGCCTGCACGAAGGGCGCTCTTCTGGGGGAAAGAAATTATTCGCGGTGCTGGCCCTGGCCGGCCTAGGCGCGCTGCTTTATTTTTTGGTCCCAGCGAATTCTTGGCGCGCACAGAGCGAGCAGCCCATCGAGGCGCCTAACTTCACTTTGATGGACATCAGCGGCCGAAGGGTGTCTCTCTCTCAATACCGGGGCCGCGTGGTGTTTATTGATTTCTGGGCGACATGGTGCGGCCCGTGCCAGGAGGAGATTCCCGACCTCATCACGCTTTATAACCGCTTCAAGGACAAGGGTTTCGTCATTCTGGGCGTGGCCATGGATTCATTGGGCGCGCGCGCGGTCGTGCCCTTCGTGGAGCAGGCCCATATCCCTTACCCCATACTGCTCGCCAACGGCGGAGAGCCGCCGGTCGGCTACCCCGTCCCCGGATTTCCTACGGGCTTTTTAATCGACGCCAAGGGCCGCATGCTGGCGCGCTATTTGGGCCCGCAATCCGCCGATGACTTGTCCCAGGATGTCGAGGCCGCGCTCAAGGATTAGGGCTTTCGTTTTAGCTTGCGCGGCCTTCGGAGCTTTCGCCGCGCAAGCACGGGCTTACGATGTCTTTCCTTTGACCCGGGTTTTCCGGCCTTTGTTAGCCGATCCTCGGGAAATCCAATTGAGCGCGTCCTATTACCGTTTGCAGGGCCATAACGACGCCGACGTCGCTTTGGGGCATAGCTGGGGCATGGCGCGTTGGGCAAGCGCCAACGGATCATGGCTTTTGCAGTGGGACATCGAGGGCATGGCTTACTCACGGTTCCAGGTTAGCGGCGGCGTCAATAAATTCGAGACCGTGGATTTTTTTGCCAATCTTCCCCTTGAAGTCAAGCACGGCGCCTGGGCGGGCAAGTTTTATCTCTACCACGAGAGCTCCCATTTAGGCGACGATTACATCAGGGACACGGGAAACACCGGATTTCGCTACAGCGTCGAAGGCGTGCGCGCGGTCGTTTCGGACGATATCTTTCCGCATCTGCGTATCTATGGCGGCGGCGACTATCTTTTCCATTCCATTCCCACGCCCCAGCGGGGAACGCTCCAGGGCGGATTCGAAATCACCGGTCCGGACTTCCAGTGGCGCTGGTTTTACTCGGTGCGGCCCTACTTGGCCGAAGACGTGCAGTCACACGCCAACGTGCAGTGGAACGTGAACTCCAACAGCGTGCTTGGGCTGAGGTTCGACTTTCCTAACACGACTCGGGCCATGCGCGCCTCTATCGGCTACTTCGCGGGCCATTCGCCTTACGGCCAGTTCTATTCCCTGCCCGAGCATTACGCTTACGTCGGTTTGGGTTTCGACCTGTAAGCTCGTTCGGTAGCCGCAGGCATGAGTACCGCGCCGCGAATCTGCTAAAATCGTTACTATGAGTCTTTCGACGGAAACTATGCCCGACACGCCGGTCATGCGCCAGTACCGGGAGCTGAAGGACCGGCATCCCGAGAGCGTTTTGTTTTTTCGCTTGGGCGATTTCTACGAGATGTTCGGGGACGACGCCCGGTTGGCAGCACCCATTCTAGGGCTGGTCCTGACCTCGCGTCAGGGCGTGCCCATGTGCGGCGTCCCTTGGCATAACAAAGGGCACTATATCGCCAAGCTTTTGCGGGCTGGCCGTAAGGTCGCCGTGGCCGAGCAGGTGGAGGGCGGCGACGCATCCAAGAAAATTTTTAAGCGAGAGGTCGTCCGGGTCGTTACTCCCGGAACCGTCATCGAGGACGATTTGCTGGAACCCTCTTCGGCGAATTTTCTGGCGGCCATCGAGCGGGACCTGGTGGGCTGGGGCTTGGCCTGCCTGGACGTATCCACGGGCGAATTTTGGGCGGCGCAGTCATTCAATGACCGCGGCGAGCGCCGGCTTTCGGAGCTTTTGGCCCGCGCCAGGCCTAGTGAAATCCTCATCGGCCCTGGAGCGCGGCATGAATCGGCGTCCGATGATGCGCGGCTGGCGCCGGCTTCCGCGACCGTTTATGATCCGCCTCTGGAAAAAGCGGAGCCGGAATGGACGCAGGAATCCTTGTGGGCCAATCATCCGCTGGCCCGCCGGGCAGCGCTCAAGTGCCGCGCCTACGTCAAAGAGGCGCGGCTGCATCTGCGAGAACTGCCGGCTCCGGTTTACCGCGAGGCTGCCGAGGAAATGGCGCTGGATGAGACGGCCATACGGACCTTGGAACTCGTCGAGTCTTCGTCCGGCGAGCGCGCACCGAGCCTATGGAGTCTGCTGGACCGCGCGAGCACGGCCATGGGCAGTCGAAAAATAAAGGAATGGATTTTTAGGCCCAGCTTGGATCTGCCGGAAATAGAGTTTAGGCAGCAGGCGGTGGAGGAGCTTTCCGAAAGCCACCAAGCCCGGGCGCAAATCGCGGCGATTTTGCGCGAGATTTCAGATTTGCCGCGCCTTATCAACCGCCTGGGCACGCGCGAAGCCGGGCCTCGGGACTTGGCCGGCCTGCGGGACTCTCTCGATCGTTTTCCCGAAGTGGACGGCTGGCTCCGCGGCATGGGAGAGCATTCGGCGTTCTCAAACCTGCTGGCGCGGTGGAAAGAGCCCGCCCGGCAGCTCTGCCGCTGCGCGCAGATGTTGGATCGGGAGCTGGCCGAGGAGCCGCCGATCAAGCTTTCGGACGGAGGACTCATTAAAACCGGCGTCCATGCCGAACTTGACGAACTGCGCGCCCTGAAATCCGACGGCAACCGCTTCCTTGAAGAACTCGAGGCCAAAGAGCGCGAGGAGACCGGCATCTCTTCGCTCAAGGCCGGCTACAACTCGATTTTCGGCTACTACTTTGAGGTGACCAAGGCCCGTCAGGCCAAGGTGCCGCCCCGCTACGTTCGCAAGCAAACGCTGACCAACGCCGAGCGCTACATCACGCCCGAATTGAAGGAATTGGAAAACAAGATTTTGGGCGCCGAGGAAAAAATCACCCGCTTGGAAGCGAGGCTGTTTGAGGACTTGCGCAAGCGGGCGTCCGCCTATCACGAATCTGTCTTGGCCGCCGCCGCCGCGATTTCGGAATTGGACGCTCTTGCGGCTTTGGCCGAGGTCGCCTGCCTTCACGGGTTCGTCAAGCCCACGGTTGATTTGTCCCATGATTTTGAAATAGAAGACGGCCGTCACCCGGTCTTGGCCGCGCTTCTTCCCGCCGGGGAATTTGTCCCTAATTCCATCAGCCTCAACGGGCGAGAGCCGCAGATCGCCATTCTGACCGGACCGAACATGGCCGGGAAATCCACATATCTCCGGCAAAACGCGCTTATCGCGCTCATGGCGCAGATAGGCTCCTTTGTCCCCGCCAAGTCCGCCAAAATCGGCATGGTCGACCGCATCCTAACCCGCATCGGCGCCCAAGACGCCATCGCCAAAGGGGATTCCACCTTCATGGTCGAGATGAAAGAGACGGCGCACATCTTGAAAAGCGCCACCGCGCGAAGCCTCCTTATTTTGGACGAAGTCGGCCGCGGAACCTCCACGTTCGACGGCATCTCCATCGCCTGGGCGGTTCTGGAGCATTTAAACGGCGCCTACCGCTCCGAAGATGCCGAGGGAGCGCGCGGCCCGCGAGTTCTCTTCGCCACGCACTATTTCGAATTGACCGAGTTGGCCAGGCTGCTGGAAGGAGCGGCGAACTTCAACGTCGAGGTCAAGGAGTGGACCAATTCCAAAGGGCAGGCCGAAGTCGTGTTCCTGCATAAAATCTCTTCCGGGCCGGCGGATCGTTCCTACGGCATTCACGTCGCCGCCTTGGCGGGGCTCCCGCCGCAAGTGGTGGCTCGTGCTCATGAAATACTGGAACGTCTTGAGACTGAGTCGGCTTCCGGTAAAATTTTTGGTTCAGCGGGAGCGCCGGTGCAGGCCGAGTTGCCGCTGTTCGGAGGCAATTCCGTCCTTGAGGCGCTGCGGTTTCTCGATCCGGAGCGGATGACGCCTCTGGAGGCCCTGTCCGCCCTCCAAGAGCTCAAAAAACGCTTGTCTTAGACCGATGCCTAAAATTTCACTTCTGTCCCCCGAGGTCTTTAGCCGCATCGCCGCGGGTGAAGTTGTTGAAAATCCCGCCGCGGTCTTAAAGGAGCTTATTGAGAACGCGCTCGACGCTGGCGCCGCGGCGGTTAACGTGGAGATATCGGGCGGCGGCAAGGGGCTCATCCGCGTCAATGACGACGGCTGCGGGATGGACCCGGAGGATATGGCGCTCTGCCTCAAGCGCCATGCCACCAGTAAAATCGCCGCCTTCAGCGACTTGGAGAGCTTGGCGACCTACGGCTTTCGCGGCGAGGCTCTCTACGCGGCCGCGAGCGTGTCCCGGCTTTCGATCACGAGTCGGACGGCGCGCGGACAAGGCTGGCGACTGGAAACCAAAGCCGGCGACATCGTGTTCTCGGGGCCCGCTTCCTCGGCGCAGGGCACGACCGTAGAGATTCGCGATCTGTTCTACAACACGCCCGCGCGCCTTAAATTCCTCAAGTCCGATGAGACCGAGCGCGCGCGGATGACGGCGGTCGTGGAGGAAGCGGCTCTGGCGAATCCCGCCGTCCATTTCACCATCAAGTCCGAAGGCCGGGAGAGGCTCAATTTTCCCGCCTTGAGGGGATCGGGGGCGGCGCAGGAACGGCTTGCGGCCGTCTTAGGCGACGAACTGGCGCGCAATCTCGTTCCCACTGCGGCCGACCGGCCGGAGATGAAGGCTCTTTTGTTCGTATCTCCTCCCGAGCACTTGGCATCCTCGCGGAAGTTCCAATGGTGGTTCGTCAATCGTCGGCCGGTCGAGTCGCGCCTTTTGCAGCAGGCGCTTTATCATGCTTTCCGGGAATCTCGCGGCGCGCGCCATCCGGTCGCGGCCGCTTTCTTGGAGCTGCCCGCCGCCGCTTTTGACGTGAACGTCCATCCCGCCAAGCGGGAAATCCGCTTCAAAGCGGACCGGGAGGTTTTCGATCTCGTTTCCGGCCTTGTCGCCAAGGCGGCGGCCAGGCAAAGCGCGCCGCCGCTGCTCAATTTTCCGCGCCGCGGTGCGGATGCGGATTCGGCGCTCGTTTCGGAAGCTGATGCGCCTTATCGCGCGGGGATATTGGCGCCGAATCTGTCCACGAGTGAGGCATTCTTAGATTTGCGGGCTGAGCATCCGGCGAATTCGTTCGTTCCCAGAGAAGGGTTGCCGCGGTGGTTCCATTCGCCTTACCGCTACCTGGGGCAAATCGAGAAAAGTTACCTGGTCTTCGAATCCGACGGCGGCATCACTGTTGTGGATCAGCACGCGGCGCAGGAGCGGATTTTGTTTGAGAAATACGCCGCCGAGGTTGCCGATGGCAATGTCCGCGTCCAAAGGCTGATGCTGCCGATGTCCCTAGAACTGCCCGCGTCGCGGATCGCGGAAATACTGAGCCACCGGGAGCGCCTGCATGAAATTGGGTTCGAGATGGAGCCTTTCGGCAAGACCATGCTCAATGTCGTGGCGGTTCCGGCCTTGTTCGAGAAAGCCGCGGACTTGAAGGACATGATCGGTCGGCTGCTTGATTTTCACGGCGATCCGCGCGCCGCGGCGCGGGAGTCGCGCCACGAGGCGGTGGCCATGATCGCCTGCAAGGCCGCGGTCAAGGCGCATGACGCGCTCTCCGAGAAAGAAGCCATGCGGCTTTTGGAGGACTTGAAGGATTGCCGGGAGCCGGCCTGCCCGCACGGCCGGCCCGCCCTTCTGGCGCTTGACCGGCAAGAACTGGCCCGGCGCTTTTCCCGGCCAGGCGCCCCGCCGATTTAGGCCCCTTCTCCTTCCTTAAAGTAGCGTCTAAAGACGCAACGCCTCCGCCCCATTGCGCCGCCGTCGGACGCGGGCTATACTACCGCCGGGTTTTCCGCTTATGCTTCGAAGAACGGTTTTTCTCGCGCTGTGCGCGGCTATGGCCTTTTCCGCGTCTGCGTCCGCTCAAGAGCCGGTTTTGTCCCTGCCCCTGAGCGCCTCCGATGTCCCGACCGCGCAAAAGCTGGTCTTTACTTACCCATGCGCGTTCGCTTACGCGGACGGCAAGCTCTACGAAGCCAAGGTCGCGCGCCATGTCTGCGACTATATGCACGCCTCGCTGCAGGACGCGGCACGGACCTTTAATTCCCTTCCAACTTTGGCCGCCCAGAAGGAAATGCTGCAATCGGTGACGCGCGTGGCCGACGCGGACTACGCCCAGTATATGAAAGGGAAGGCCGCTCTGCTCGCGGAGACGGATCCGGCGCTGATCTCCAACCGCCTGCCGCCGATGAAGGCGATGCTCGACATCGAGAGCCTGCGCCGACTGATCGAATCCCAGGGCGTGCAGATTTCCACGCCCTTCTTGTGGCCTGCGCCGCCGGCCTATATGCAAAAATCCTACCTCGATCCCGAGGCCGGCAAGTTCAAGGAGAGTTGGAATCCCTACGTCGGCGACTTTGTCAGGCGGGACGAAACCTTGGTCGCCAAGTCGCGCGAGTTTGAGTCGGAACTCATCCGGCGAACCGACAAGGCGGCGGAGGGCCGGCTGCGCGCGAGCCTGCTGGCCAAGGCCGTGAATGAGGGCCTTAGCCCCAGAGCCGCGGCCGCCGCTCTGACGCACCTTTTCGACGGCAGCGGAGGCGCCGCCCAAGCTTCTTCCGCGGGGGCGGATCCCGTCGCCGCGCCCTCCGGGCTGGCGAGATGGACGGCGCCTTTCAAGGGCCGCCTGGGTCTTCCCGCCTCGCTGCCTCCTCCCGTTCCCAATGACGGCGTCCAGGATGCCAAGCGCGGCTATTTCGCGCGCGGCAGCGAGGCGGGCTTAAAGCGCATCGATGACGACGCCAAGATTGCCGTCTGGCACGCGCTGGGTTGGAGCCAGACTCTTGGCGATCCGGCCGCGGCGGTGCCCTACATCATCGTGCAAAAAGGTCCCACTTGCGCCATCGGCGCCCAATACGAGGCTCTGCGCGCTCGCGGCGTCAGCATCGGCATCAAGCCCCTGGTCCAGGAGGCCTTGGACAAGGGCTACTACGCCGAGTACGGCCTTGCCTCGGGTTTTCGCGCCGGCGGCACCTTCATCGCCGATAGCAACGCTCTTTTGCGCGATCACCAAGTGCCCAGCCGGCTGATCATGAAGGCGACTCCGCGGGATATTGAGATATCCATCGCCGAGGGGCAAGGGGCCCTCGCTGTGGTGCGGGAGCGGGAATTCTGGAGCGAGCCCTATCAACCCGAAAGCGCGGCTCACACTATCTACGTCTCCGGCGCGGAAATTGATCCGCAGGGCCGCGTGCTGGGCTACTACGTGAATGACACGGGCACGGGGGAGGCCATGCGCTACGTCTCAGCGTCCGATTTCAAGAAGGCGTGGACCGGCATCCTGGTAAGCCTCGCGCCGCAAGGCCGGCGCGATCCGCAAGGCGGCGCGCCGTGAAGAGGCGGGCGCGAGGCGCGAGCCTTTTCTTCGCGGCGGCCGTCTTGGGCGCCTGCGCGAAAACTGATTGGGTCGCGCGGCTGCACTCGGAGCCGATGTATCGGCGCGCGAATCAATTGCGCGCCAGCGCCAGCTGCGCGGCGCTAGTGCCGACGGAGTTCGGGCAGATGCTGCCTGTTCCCATGAAGAGCAGCGGTAGATTTGCCGTCTTGTTTTATCCGTTGGCGTCGTTGCCCGGCCATGTCGAAGCGCTGACTCCTGTCGTGAAGGGCATCTTCGGATCGGGGCAAGAAGCTGATTCCTGCGCTAAAATTTCTGCCGTCAAGCTGCGGGCGCTGGGGCCGCCCGTGCCGCCCGTCCTTTCAAACGCCGATTACTATCGCCAACAAGAGCGCGCCTTCTCCACGCTAGGTCTCGTCGCCGATGCCTATTGGCGGGGCGGCGAACCAAGCCCCGCGGGGAAAAAACAGGTTGTTGAATTCGCCCGGGCCTTTTCTGCGGCGGCGGAACCTCCTCTCTTGCCCTATTACTACCGTCTAAACCCCGATTTTTGGAGCTGGCTTGAGAAGCAGGCTGGCTATTCGATCCCTAAAACCTAGCTAAGGCATTCTCCATAGAGGGTGCCATTGCGGAATCAGGCGCACGTCCTTCAAGAGCGCCCGCGCTTGGCGCAGAAACCCAAGCGCAAGGCGGGGAGGCGCCGGCGCGGTTTTTTCCCGCGCGGTGGCCGGCTGGAGCACGAGCGGAATTCCCGGCGAGGCTTCCTGCATGAGCCGGATGACCTGCCGCCATTCCGCCGGCGTCGATTCGGACGTCAGGACGACCTTGACGAAGGTTTTTTCCGGAGCGACCTTGAGGAACTCCAAGTGCCGGCTCCAAAGCTCCTCCTGCGTCGCCGAGGGGAGCTTTACATCCATGGCCACGACGTCGCAAAGCGCGGCGATTTTTTCCAGGGCATGCGGCAGGGTTCCATTGGTTTCCAAATAGTTTTTGAGCCCGGCGCTTTTGGCCCACCTCATGAGCTCATCCAGCGCCGCGCGATGGACGAGCGGCTCGCCGCCGGTCCAAGAGACGGCCGCGTGGGCCCGCTCGGAGTTAAGCCGGGAGATGGCGTCCTTGATTTTGTCCAGGCTCCAGGCCTCCCCCGAGTTCATGGGGATGGTGTCCGGCTCGTCGCAGTAGCTGCAGTGCAGGTTGCAGCCGCCGAAGCGGACGAAAATATGGCGCTGTCCCAGGCAGAGGCCCTCGCCCTGCAGCGATGAGAAAACTTCGATGATGCGGGGCTTCATACGGCCGGATCGACGAATCCCGCTTGGGCGAATCCTTTGGCGCGAAGCTTGCACGAATCGCAAACGCCGCAGGGTTTTTTTAGCCCCGCGTAGCAGGACCAAGTGAGGCGAAGCGGCACCCGGAGTTTCCGCGCCAAGCGCGCGATGCCGGCTTTATTCAATTTGAGGAGAGGCGCCAGGATTTTAACGGGCTTCCCCGAGCTTCCGCGCCGCGTGCCCTGCCGAAAAACGGAACGGAACGCCCGGTAAAACGCCGGCCGGCAGTCCGGGTAGCCGCTGAAATCGACGGCGTTGGCTCCGATAACGACGGCTTCGGCGCCCCAGGCGTCCGCGAGAGAAATTGCCAAAGCCAGGAAAATCGTATTTCTTCCCGGAACGTAAGTCGACGGAATTTTTCCTCGGCCGATGCGGGAGAGGGCTGTCCGGGGGAGTCGTTTTGAGCGGTCGACGAGGGACGATTTTCGGAGCCAGGGAAGGCTCAGGCGCACCGCATGAAGAGGCGTCCGCGCGGCTTTGGCGAGGCGTCTGGCGGAGCCAAGTTCCTTGTCGTGGCGTTGGCCGTAGGCCGCCGAAAGGGCTACGCAGCGATATCCGCGGCTCTTGGCCCAGTAGAGGCAGGTCGAGGAATCCAGTCCTCCGGAGAGCAGTACGACCGCCAGGGGCTTTCGCGCGGGCACGTCAGGAGGACCGCCGGACGCCCGTATGGCGGCGGCACCAGTCGCTCAAGTCGTCCAGGTCCTTCGGGACGGCTTCATAGCGCGCAAGCTGGGCTCGGAACACCTCGGCCGCGGCGCGCGCGTCGGCTTGCGCGCGGTGGGCGTTGTCTAGTGCCTTGCCGCAGTAGAAGCGATAGGCGGCTTCCAGGTTGCGCGGCTCCATCCGGTGATAGATGACAAGCGCGTCGACTACGCGCCGCCCATCCGTGGAGAAGAAAAAGCCCGAACGGGAAAATTCCGAGACGAGCAGAGGGACGTCGAATTTGATGATGCCGAAGCCCCCTAGATCGCAATTGTCCAGGAATAAGAAGGCGCGTTCGGCGATCTGGGAAAATGCAGGGCTTTGCGCCACCATCTCATCGGTAATGTGGTGAACGGCCATGGATTCCTTGGGCATGGGCCGCTGGGGATTGACCAGCGAGCCGAAGAAATCCTCCCGGCCGTCCGGGAAGCGCTTCAAGAACGCGATCTCGACTATGCGATCCTGGTAGGGAGAGATTCCCGTGGCTTCAAGATCTAGGAAAACGATGGGGCGTTCGATAAGCATTCCAAGTCACTTTTTGGCGTGCACCGCGGGAGCGGGCGGCGGGGCGATGGGCGGCGGCGCGCATTGAAAAATGATGTGATGGTATTTCCCAAGATCGTAATGCTGGATTCCGAATTCGGTGTCTGTTTCCAAATCGCCCCCGTTGTAGGGCACCACGGTATCGGTGTGGATGAACTCGTCGATAATCTTTAGGCCCATGCCCTTGCAGACTTTTCGCATGCGGAAAAACGCGGTTCTGCGCCGCGCCGCGATGACGGGGCCCCATCCCTGCGCGGAATAGCGGATTTCGCCGCCGCCGGGAACGATGTAGCCGACTTGGGCGACGGGCCCCTTTTGCGGCAGGGTTTCCTGGACCATTTCCGTCACGCAGCCGCACAAGATCAGGGGGAAAATAAGAAAAGGCAGCGTTCGTTTCGGCGGCATCGCGACTCGATTATATCTATTTGCGGGGCCGCAGCTCTTCGCGGCTTTGCTCCGGATCGGCCGCGGCGCGGCCTGCCAAGCGTTCGCCGCAGCGCTTGCCGTCAAGGATGGTTTCTTCCATGAAGGAATATTTCCAGGCTCCGTAGCGCCCGATGGACTCGATGCCGGATTTCCGGAGATGCTCGAAAATGCTCCGGACGGCCGGCTCCCGATCAAAGTCGTAAACGACGTAGGCGCAGCGGATGGGAGTCCAGAGTCTGACGGGAAGTTTATCGGATTTTTTTAGCAGGCCGCAGGAGACAAGACCATCGAGAATGGCCGGCTCCAAGCTTCTGGGCCTGATTTTTTTCGCGGCCTGCGCGGAAATTTCGATGTAGAGGGAACTCATGTTTCGAGGAGCGGCCGTGCTGGAGAAATTGCTGTAGAACCCGACGCGGTAGAACGGGAATCGCTTTTCCGGGAAATAAATCCAGTGCTTGTCTGAGATGTGGACGCGGGCGACCCCTAGGTTGAGGCAGTAAACTGAGTTGCAGCGGAGCTTGGCTGCGGCGTCACGCACGCGCTGGGGCCATGGCCCGGCCAGGCTGATGAAGTCCTTCAACGGCAGGGTGTTGACCAATCGCTTGTAGGCGACCTCCCCCAAGCCGCGCACGATCGCGATCCGTTCTCGGAGATCGAGGGAAAGAACGGGCGCGTTCAAGCGTAACTGCCCGGGCTTGAGCCGGGCGGCCAAGGCGTCGGCCAGAGCTTGGCTTCCGCCTCGCCGCGGGTAGCGGAAAATCGCGTTATACCCGAAGGCCGTCGTCTGTTCCAGCAGAGCTCCGCGCAGCACCTCGGACGCCCTGGGTTTAGGCACGAAGCGCCCCTGCCACTGCGTGGTCAGCCGATTTAGCGGAGTGCGCCAGAGTTTTTCATTGTACGGGAACATGAAGCTCCGGCTGATGCCTTTTCCGAAATTGGCGAGGGACCAGTCCTTGAAGGACGCATGCTCCGCCGCGGCCCGGGGCCTGTGGATAGTTTTGAGGAACTCGATGGCGCAGTCATCCGCGATGCGTTCCGGCAGCCCGTGCGTGTTGGCCTGGAAAGGGTAGCGGGTGTAGGCGCCATGGGAATAAATCCAAGATGAGCGCCGGAGCACGCGCAAGTTATCGGCGAGAAGCGACTCGATGAGGCGTTGCCCGTAGGGATCGTGGAGATGGAGCAGGTGTCCGGTCTGATCGAAGGTGAACCCGTCTTTGACGGTGGAGCCGGCGGTGCCGCCGGGCGATACGTTTTTCTCCACGATGAGAGAATCCGCGGCCGACAGGGCGTTTAGATGGTAAGCGGTCGAGAGGCCGGCCAAGCCGCCGCCTAAAATGAGCACGTCTGTTTTTAGGGGCATGGGCTTATTCGCGCATGGCCACGCGCGCCAGCGCCCGGCTGAAGATGAGAATTTCCACCGCCAGCATCAGATAGAGGCAAAAAGCCCAGGTTTCTTTAAGCGCGGTCGCCAGAAACGCGCAGACTCCCAGAACGGCCGCGGCGCCAGCCGCCATCGCGACGATTCGGCGGCGCGAATAGCCCATGCGCTCAAGCCGCAAGGCGAAATGATCGTTGGAGCCAAGGAACGGAGACAGGCCCTGCCTGATGCGCAAGGCCATGACGAAGAGCGTGTCATACATGGGCACCAGCAGAATGATGATGGGGGCGTAAACGCCCAGATCGTTGACCTTGCTGTAGTGCGTTCCCAATGAAATGCCCGCCAGCAGGAAGCCCGCGAGGAGGCTTCCGCAGTCGCCCATAAAAATCTTGCGCTTGGACGAAAAATTCCACGGGAGGAAGCCGGCGGCGGCGCCCGCCAGCGCCGCGGAGGCGAAATTGACGTAGAATTCGTTGCGTGGGAGGGAGATGAGAAGGAAGGCCAGCGCCGAAATCGCCGCCTGGCTGGCGCTTAAGCCGTCCATGATGTCGACGATGTTGAAGGCATTGGTGATGCCCACGATCCACACGAGCGTGAGCGACTCGGCCAGGTAATCGGGCTTGATGAAGTGGATGCGAAAGCCGAAGGCCAGGAGCACGGCTCCCGCGGCGGCTTGGATTACGAATTTTGTCTTGAATCCCAGGCCGCTCGGTTTTTTAAGATCGTCGATGAGCCCGAGAAGGAAAACAAGGGTGCCGCCGATAAGCAGCCCCCGCAGGCTTCTGAGTGTGCCGGTCGGAAATTGCGTTTCATAGCGCAGAAAAATAAGGGTGGCGGCGAAGGCGCAATAGATGGCGACACCGCCCAGCGCCGGAGTGGCTGTTTTATGGGTCTTGAGCCGGGAGGATGGGATGTCGAACCATCCGAGTTTGACCGCCGCAGTGCGGACTGCTGGAGTCAGAAGAAGCGAAATCGCGGCCGCGAGCGCGCCTGCGCCCGCGTAGAGTTCCCAATGAAAAAGCGCCGCTTCCATGCCTACCGGCCGGAGCCTATCGGCATGCGGAGCGCCATGACGGCGCAGCCGGGGGCGTGAAAAAGAGGAGTCAGAAAGCGGGAAAGCCCCGCTAGATTCGTCCTGCCGTGCGCGGAGAGGTCTCCCAGGCTCGCGCCTAGGCGGCGTGATTCCTCCGGAACCACGAGCAGGGCGGTAAATCCCTGTTCTTTCATTCGCTCGGCGAGGGTCAAGGGGTTTTTAGCTTCGTTTGCCAGGGTGACGTAGAGATTCGGCCCATAGATCGTCGAGGCGACATGGGCCGGGCGGACGTAATAGCTGCGCTGCTCTCCCACGAGCAAAATCTTATCATTTTGCTCCGAATGCGCGGAGACGTAGGCCGCGCAAGGATAGTAGGCCAAGCGGCTGGAGAGAAAGGTCTCCCGGCTCTGCGCGCCGAGAACAACTCCCGCGCTTCCAAAAACTCCCAGCTGCACGAAAAAAAACAGAAAAATATTACCGGCGGCTAGAAGAGCGACCGATGAAGCCAAGATGACGCGGCCCGCCTCGGAGGCGGATTTCCAGATGCCGTGGATGCCCGCCGCCGCCACGAGGCAGAGCAGGGGCAGAATAGCAATCAGGAAGCGCAGGGCCGAGGCCGTACAAAACCAGATGGCTGCGTAAGCGGCGCAGAACCACCATAACCCGCGCCAAAACTTGTTTTTTCGCCATACCCATGCGCCCAGCGGGAAAAACCATATCACCAGGGGCCAGCCCAGAGCGCCGATAACGTCCATGCCGCCTCCAAAGGCTCCGCCGCCGCGAACTAAGCGCGGGAAAAAAAGAAGCGCGTCCTTAAGTTCTCTTCCGGCATGTTGGTATTGGCTTAAAACTCGGAAGTAGGCGCCCGCAATTTGCGCGTCCAACGGGTTTTTAAGGGAGAATATCCCGGCGAAGAAAGGGAAAAAGGGGTCGCCGCAGTTTAAGAAATTCTTGATAAGCCAGGGCAGAGCCAAGGCGGTCGTAGCCAGAAAATAAACCGCGAAATCCGCGAGTTTGACGCCCCGTTCTTCATTTTTAATCACGGCTCTCCAAAGCAGCGCCGCGCCGAAAATTCCGGCGGCGGCTCCGGCGTAGTAACGCGTGCCTATGGCCAAGCCAGTGAAAATGCCGGAGAGCAGAAGCCAGCCGCGCGCGCCCGACCGCGCCGCCCCAATTTCGTTCCAGCGCAGGAAGCACAAAACCGCGGCCGTGATCCAGAGCATGGCCAAGGGGTCCACGTAGGCCGCCGCCGACAAAAGCATGGCCGCGGGGTGGCCGAGCAGGAGCAGGCACGCGATGAGAACGCAGGAGAGGGGCGCCTCAAGCTTCCCCATCTCAAAAATCCACCAGGCGGAAAGCGCGAGCGCCAACCACATGAACAGGTGGGCGAGGATATCGGAGTTCATGAGCAGGGCCAGGGCAAAAAGCATTTCCCCGTTTTGCGGGAAGCGCGAATAGACGGGGCTTGCGGCTCCGGCAAAAGAGCCCGTGCGGATGTAGGCTTGGGGCAGAGCCAAGTGGTAGACCAACTCGTCATACTGATGCGGCGGAACGAGGCAGGCCAGGAATACCATGCCCAGGATCGCGACGAGCCCAGCCGCGGCCAGTGGGCGTTCCTTGAGCAGGTTGCGGTTGGAAGAAAGAGATGATAGCGCCGCGCGCATCTCGGTCCATCCAAAAATCCAGAAGAGGGCCAGGGCGAGAGAGACGGCCCATCCCCGCAGAAGATGCCCGGCGGCCAAGGCGAAGATGGAAAGACTCAGGACGCCCAGCCCTAGAGTCGCGCCGATGAGGGTTCTTTGCGATTCGCTGATATCGCAGAGGCCGAGGCCGGAGAGCACGACCCGTCCCGCGCCGGTCGCGATGAGCGCGAAAACTGAAATTTCCACGCCCGCCAAGGCCGCGCCGTAAAAGGGGCGCCAGAATGCCGCGAGCACGGCTAGGGCGAAAACCAGGCTCAGGAAGGCCGCGACTTGGGGCCAGCGCGTCATGATTTCGGCGAGAAACGCTTGAGGCGGAGGACTCCCATGCGGCAAAGAAGGTATTGAGACAAGACTAGAAGGGCGGAGAGGCCATAAACTACGCTTCTGCGGAAGTTGATCGAGGAGGCCTCGGGAAAATAGCGCGTGGAAACAGGCACGTCCCCGATCTTAAACTCGCAGGCCGAAGCCTGCAGGAGAAACTGCTGGTCGAATACGAAATCGTCTGAATTTTCCTCCCAGCGGATGGTTTCCAGCACGCGGCGCGAGTAGGCCCGCAGGCCCGAGTGCCATTCGCCCAAATTTTGCCCGGTCAGGAGATTTTCCAGAACGGTCAGCAGGCGGTTAAAGAGATACTTGTAGGGCGGCATTCCGCCGGCCAGCGCTTCCGCGCGCGTGCGGATGCGGTTTCCCATCACCACGTCGCAGATGCCGGAGGCGATAATCCGGGACATGATGGGCGCCAGGCGCGCGTCGTACTGGTAGTCGGGATGGATCATGATGACGACGTCCGCGCCGCGGCGCAGGGCCTCGCCGTAGCAGGTTTTTTGGTTGGCGCCGTAGCCTCCGTTCTTATCGCGCACGATGACGGTTAGGCCCAGGCTGCGGGCGAGGGCCGCGGTCTTGTCTTTGGAGGCGTCGTCCACCAGGATGATCTCCGAAACTGTTCCCTCGGGAATGTCGCGGACCGTCTTTTCAAGCGTTTTTTCCGCGTTATAGGCCGGGAGGACGGCGATGACCTTCATCGCGGCTTTCCAAAAATCATGATGGGGGAAGTATACCTCTGCCGGCGGCCCGGATCAAACTTCGCGCGGCGTCACGGTTGTCCTGATACTTCCCAAATCCGCGCGCACTGGGCGCGGGTGAGGGCGTCTCCTTGAACGGAATCGGGTGAAGCGTATCCTATGGGCCGATACATCAGGTTCATCGAGTCTTTGGGAGCGTGGAGGTGGGCGGAGCTCTCGGTCAAGATATGGACCATTTCGTGCGGCAGCGTATAGCTCGCGTTTGCCATCGTGTCCCGCGCCTTCTGAAAAATGAAAAAGGCGCCCACGGCTCGCTTGAGGAAAGAGGCGCTTTCCGATGTTTTAACTTCACCAAGATAGTCGGAGGGAAGCGAAGTCCCGGCTTCGTTCGGGCTTTCTGAATCCCAGGACAGGTAGAAGGCGGTCAAAACTCCGCTGCGGCCGTCGTGATATTTTGAAACGAGTTCCCGCTCCTGATCGGATAGCCGGGGCGAGTCTTCCCCTGTTTCCAGGTCGCAGCGTCCGTCCGGGAGTGAGAATCTGGGGTACGGCGTGGCGGGCGCGGCGACTTTAAGCCCGCACTGGCTTAGGGCCTTGCTCACTCTCTTGATGTCCTTCGTCACGGTGGAATCGCTGATTCCGGAGCCGGCGCAGACAAAGACATCCAGTCGGACGAGGCCTCCTGGGCCGATGAAATGCCGCGTGGGGTTTGCGGCTTTAGATATCCCGGAGTTCACCGGCGCGCGTTTTATTTCGGAGCTGATCTTGGAGAAAGCTTCGGATAAGCCGGAATCCTGTCCTGCCCAGACAGGAGATTTTCCCAGAAGCGCAATGAGAGGCAGCAGCGCAATCGTCATCGGCGATTAGTATAGCCGGTCGGCGCCAAAAATCAATGGGAATGCCGTGGTTATGAAAGGCGGATGCTATACTATCATTAAGGACAGGCTATGGAAAAAGGGGCGATTGAGAGGTTTCTGCGGCAAACCGACGTGATTTGCCAGCCCAAGCACGCCTTGGCCACTTTCGGCGCGACTTCCATCGACTATTATCTGGTGTCTCCAATTGAGGAGATGAAGGACAGGACTCGCCTGCGCTGCGGCCGGGTCTTGTCGGAAAAGCCGAAAATTCTGACTCCGGAATCTTTGAGCGAGCGGTTCAACGGCTTCGGCGAGGGGGCCAAGGAGTTTTCCGAATGGATTTCCGGCCGTTACAGCGCCGCCTTGAGGGCGTTGGAGTATAATTTCAAGAACCGCGACATGAGCACGCAGGTCGTTTCCGAGGCGCCGTCCTTAGTGACCGGACGGATCCGCGGGGAAATCGAGGGCAGCAATGCCGGCTCCAAGGCGCTTATCGCTTGCCCGGACGCGGCGTGGTCGCTGGCGCTGATGAAATTTTCCCTTGACGAATCCACGCGCTCCTTCCCGGTCAATGTCCGCGATCTCGATCGCCGCGGGCTGTTTAATCCCGGCGAAGCCGACGAGGCCGGGAAGCGGCGGGAAATCGAAGCCCTGTTTTCATCCGCGGCCTCCGACCGCTCCGCGCTGAATCTCTTGGGACGCAAACTACGCGAGTACGGGCTTTTCTCCGAATACGAAGGTCGTTTCCTGAGCTTCTTTTAGGCCGAACCATCGTGGTCTTGCCGCGGGTGGTGCCGAAGGTCCTAACTTCCGGTAGGTCTTTTAGCCCAGACTATGCTAGAATTCCCCCGCGCCCAAGTGCGGGCGCGATGAAGGCACGGAGGGGAAACGAATGAAGAAAACATTCGGTCGTATGACGACAGGAGCGGCCACCGTTCTGGTCGCCGCGTCGGGAATCTTTTTCGCTTTTGCGGCGCCGGTTAGGGCCGCCACGACGCAAAGCCAGCCCGAGCGCAGCATCGTGGTTTTTAATTCCGGCATCGCGGCCGCGGATCGCGTCAGCATCGCGCAGATGACCGGGGCCGCGGTGGTCCGGCAACTGCCGCTCATCGACGCCGTGGTGGTCGAGGCCCCGCACGGGCAGGTTCATGCCCTTCAAGCCAGCCTGCGCGGCATGCCCGGCGTTCTCCGGGTTGACGCCGATCCCAAGATCAACTGGCTCAAGGATGTCGCTCCCAATTTCGCGCAAATGCCGTTCAACGATATCAGCGTCAAGCCGCTGCGCAGCGCCCACCCCGTGGCGGTTCCCGGAGCGGTGAAGGAAGAGTCCGGTCCGTATCTGACCTGGGGCTTAAAACGCCTGAGCGTGCCCGCCGCATGGACCAAGACCGAGGGCAAGGGCGTCAAAGTGTGCGTCATCGACACGGGCATCGATTATAACCATCCCGATCTCAAGGACAACGTCAAGGGCGGATGGAACTTCATCGCCAACAACGGTAATTTCATGGATGACGACGGGCACGGGACCCATGTCGCGGGCACCATCGCGGCCGAGGGCAAAGACGGCAACGTCATCGGCGTGGCGCCCGAGGCGTCACTTTACGGCGCCAAGGTCCTGGACGCCACAGGCTCCGGCACCTTCGACGACGTGGTGGCCGGCATGCAGTGGGCCGTTCAGAATCACATGGACGTCGCCAGCATGTCCCTAGGCGCTTCCGTGGACAACCCGGACGTCAAGGCAGCGGTCGCGGCCATGGTCAAGGCCGGAGTCGTCCTGGTCGCGGCGGCCGGCAACGACGGCCCTCCGCAGAAGGGCTCCTCTTCCTCGGTGGATTACCCCGGAGCGTATTCGGGCGCCATCGCCGTGGCGGCCATGGATAGGAACAACCAAGCGGCCGATTTTTCGAGCGCGGGCCCGCAGGTGGCTCTCATCGCTCCCGGCGTCGATGTGCTTTCTACGCTGCCGCCGTCAAACCAATCGGGCGGGGATATTCCGGCCGGCGGGACCGATCCCGACGGCTATTGCAAGACCTGCACCTTGGTGGGGCGCTTGGACGGAACGTCCATGGCGACGCCCCATGTTTCCGGATTGGCGGCCTTGGCCATCGCCGGCGCGCATGTGCACGGTTATCGCGCCGTCCGCGCCGCCCTGCTCAAAGCCGCGTCGCCCGTTGATGGCGTCGACACGCATCTTTACGGCGCCGGCGTCGTGAACGCGGCCCAACTCGTCCCGAATACCCGGAGGCCGTAGGTTCGGGACGTCCAAAACCAACTCGTTTCGGATGTTTTTGACGGTAGAAACGCTCGAATATATTGTAGAATCGGGCCGTGCCTCAAGGAGTGCGCAGGAGAGTCATTAGCGGCGCGGTTCTGGCCGCGGTTGCTGCCGTTGTGGTTTATGGGGTTCGCGGCTTTGGCGGGCAAACGTCCGAAAAAGCCCCTGCGTTCCGCGAAAAGGGCCCCGTCAACGCGCCGGTCGTCATCGCCGAATTCTCCGATTTCGAGTGTCCGGCCTGCCGCGCGGCCGAGCCCACCGTCCGGCAAATCCTCGCCCTTTACGGATCCCGGGTGCGCTTTATTTTTAAGCAGTTCCCTTTGGAAAAAATCCACCCCTGGGCCCTGCAAGCCGCGTTGGACGCGGAGTGCGTCGGACGCGCGGGCAAGTTCTGGCCGTATCATGACCTCCTTTATGATCACCAATCGGATTGGGTCGAGGCCCAGTCCCCGGCTGAAGAGCTGCTTAATTATGCCCGGAGGGTGGGCCTGGATCCCGCGAAGATTAAGGACTGCGCGGCGGAGCCCGGCGCTTTGGCGTCCGTCAACGCGGATATCGCCGAGGGCAATAGCCGGTGGGTGGGGGCCACGCCCACCTTTTTCATCAATGGGAAGCGCTTCGTGGGCGTGGAGCAGTTGGCCGGCCTGGGCGTTCCGTGGATCGACCAAATATTAAAGGGGAAGAAATGACGCCGCCGGTCCGAAAAAAACTGCCGGATGCCGTTCCCTCCTGGATGGGCCTTTTGAGCCGTCTGGCCGTGGGCGCGGTTCTCATCACGGCCGGAACCATGAAGGCGGCGGCTCCGGCGGCTGAGTTCGCGCTGGTCATCCAATATTACCGGCTTCCTTTCTTGTCGCTCAGCGCCATTCCCGGCTTAGCCGCCTTCCTGCCCTGGGTGGAGCTTGCGGTCGGCTGGTGCTTGGCCGCGGGCTATTTTACCCGGCAGGCCGCCCTAGCCTCTGGCTTATTGTTCCTCACGTTTCTTTGCGCGTTGGCCTCGGTGAAGCTGCGCGGCATTCCGCTTCCCAGTTGCGGCTGCTTCGGGGGCGCTTTCCACCCCACCATCACGGAGGGGCTCGTTCTTGATTCGTTCCTGTTCGGCCTGTCGCTTCTCGCGTACCGGGTCGGCGGCCTGAGCTTCAGCCTGGATAATTGGTGCGCGAGGCCGTCTTCGGGGACGCAGCCGAGGGGCTAATCATGGCGGACAAAAAAATCATCCTTGCCGTTGACGACGACGCGTCCATGTGCGAATTTTACGAGCAGGGGCTCGCCTCCCTCGGTTACGAGGTTTTTTGCGCCTCGAATGCAAAGAAGGCCAAGGAATATGTCGCGTCGCGGCGGCCGGACCTCATCTTGATGGACGTCATGATGCCGGATCAAGACGGAATCAGCCTGACGCGGGAGTTCCGCTCCAATTCCAAGATTTCGGACGTCCCGATCATCGTGGTCAGCGGCCTGGCCGACGCCGGGACCCTTAACGACGCGCTCATCTTCGGGGCGGTCGACTACGTCGTCAAACCCATCGACGTCGATTCTCTGAAGCTCAAGATTGAGCGGGCCTTCGCGGCCATGGAGCGCCGGAAGAAAAAATAGGTCCAAGGGCCCATCCCCTGGATAGGCCTAAGGACATTGGTCGGGCGGGCGCGCGTAGGCTAAACTAGCCGTGATGAACAAGGAAGCGCCGGATTACGTGGGCGCCAGGGATTACCTGGAGACCATCGTCAGTTCCACCACGGACGCCATCTGCACGACCGACATGCGCGGACGCTTCGTTTACGTGAGCCCGGGCGCCGAGCGGATGTTCGGAGTCAAAAGCGGAGAGTTGGTGGGGCGCTACGCGCGCAGCTATTACGCCGCCGGGATGGAGGAAGCGCAAAGAATCATGCGCCTGCTGCGCCGCCAAGAGCGCATCCAGAACTGCGAGACCGTTTTCAAGACCCCCAATGGCCGCCGCATCCACGTCATCATGTCCGTCTCCTTGCTGCGCGACAAGACCGGGCGCATCATCGGCACTTTGGGAATCTCCAAGGACATCACTCAGCGGGTGGATTTGGAGCGCAGGTTGAAGCAGCTTTCCGTCACGGACAGCCTGACCGGCCTTTACAACCAGCGGTTTTTCCGGGAGCGCATCATGCAGGAAATCAGCCGGGCCCGGCGCCAGCGGCAGAAGCTCTGCCTTCTGCTCATGGACTTGGACGGGTTCAAGGCGATCAACGATCAATGCGGGCATCTGGCCGGGGACAGGCTGCTCAAGACCTTCGCCGCCTTCATCCAGCAGTCCGTCCGCAAGGACGTGGACGCGGCGTTCCGCTACGGCGGAGACGAGTTTATCGCGCTGCTTCCGGGCTTGTCCGAGAAGCGGGCGCGCGCCATCGCGGAGCGTATCGCGGCCTGCGCCGGGAAAACGGGCCGGGAGGCGCTGCGGTTTAGCTACGGCGTGGCCTCCTTGTCCGCGGAGATGGGCCCCAAGGATTTGCTGGAGCGCGCCGACCGCCGAATGTACCGCATGAAGTCCGCCCGCAAATCCAAAGCCGCCGCGTGCCGGACGCAATAGCGCCGCCCTCCGTCGGAAACGCAGACATCTCCCGATCAAGTCATGTATAATGGGGAATCTTCCCCATGGCCAAGGTCTTGATCGTAGATGACGATTTTGAAATCGTCGGCCTTTTGACCGAAATTCTGAACCGCGAGGGACACCAAGTCGAGGCCGCGTACGAACCCGCCGAGGGAATGCGCAAGGTGCGGACGCTGCAGCCGGATTTGGTCATCATGGACTATCATATGCCCGGAATGACCGGCGCTCACCTCTACGAATCCCTGCGGCGCAATCCCAGCAGCCAGGAGACGCCGATCCTGTTTTTAAGCGGGGAGGCCGCTCCGGAGCAGATACTGGGGGAAATCGCGGACTCCCGAGCCTCCCGATTTTTATCCAAGCCGGTCAAGCTTGCGGAGTTCCGCCGCGTGGTGGCCGAATTGATAGGAGGCAAAGATGTCTAAGCTCGTCTTGTTGCGCCACGGCCAGTCCCAATGGAACCTGGAAAACCGCTTTACCGGCTGGGTGGATGTCCCCATTACGTCCAAGGGCGAGGAAGAGGCGCATGCCGCGGGCGCGGCCTTGCGGGGGGAGCAATTTTCGGCAGCGTTTACGTCGGCTCTTCTGCGAGCCCATCAGACGCTCGATATCATACTTCAAGAAATGGGAAACCCCGCCATTCCTATTTTTAAGGATAAGGCTCTCAACGAACGCCATTACGGCGATCTTCAGGGGCTTGATAAGGCTGAAACGGCGAAGAAATACGGCGATGCGCAGGTTCACCTTTGGAGGCGCTCTTACGATGTCCGGCCTCCTGGCGGCGAAAGCCTCAAGGATACCGCGGAGAGGGTCATGCCCTATTACCACGCCAAGATTCTTCCTCCGCTTAAGGAGGGTAAGAACGTTCTGGTCTGCGCCCACGGCAATAGTTTGCGGGCGCTGGTGATGGAATTGGAGGGTATCGGCCCCGAGACGATTCCCGGCGTCAATGTAGACACGTGCCGCCCGCTCTCTTATGAGATGGACGCCAGTGGCCGCGCGCTTAACCACGCGCTGGCGGCTTGAGGGCAGGCGACGCGCCCAATTTCCTGATTTTGCTATAATTGAGCCGATGGATGAGGTCGTCGCAAATTACGGAGGCGTTTAAACACACATGAACATTAAGAATTTTTTCGTCCGTGAATGGTCTGGGACGATTGCGGCCGGCGCAGTCTTGGTTTTTGCGGCTTGCACGCCCAATCAGGTGAAAATGACTCCGCCCGTCCAGGCGCCGTCTGTGGCGGTCTCCACCGTTCCCGCGGTCAACGTGGCCGAGGCTAACTTGCGCACGGGTGCCTTCACCGCGATTCCCGAGGTGAAGACGGTCTACTTCGATTTCAATAAGGCCGACTTGACCCAGACGGCGCGGGGGATTCTTCGCGCCAATGCGGCTTATTTGAAGCAGCACCCCGAGTTGGACGCGCGCGTGGCCGGATATTGCGATGAGCGCGGCACGGTGGAATATAATTTAGCTTTGGGCCAGCGCCGCGCGAAGGCCGTGCGCGACTATTACATCCTTCTGGGCGTCGGCGGCGGGCGCATCGCGACGATTTCCTACGGGAAAGAGGACCCGGTCTGCCTTGAGCACGCCGAGGCGTGCTGGGCGCAAAACCGCCGCGCCGAAACGGGGGTCCGCGCGAACGAGTCCGCCGCTTCCGCCGCGCCCACGCCGGCGGCGGCCCCGATTGCGGCTCCGCCCGCGACCACGTCTGCGCCGGCCCCCGCTTCTCCTTCCGGCCAATAGGTCTTCGGAGACCTAAGGCGCGAGCATGAGGCGCGGATTCTTCCTTGTCGCACTTGTCGTGGCGCTTTCCGGCTGCGTCGCCACCCAGAACGACGTTCTGGACTTGGAGAATCAAACCGCGAGCCTGCGCGTCCAGCTTCAGGACTTGCAGCAGACGATTTCCTCCATGCAGGCCAACCAGGCGGACTTGTCCACCCAGATGGGCCAGCTTCACGACACGCTTTCCGCCTTCACCGACGCGATCAACTCCTATCAGACGGACATGGGCCGGCTCTCATCGAAGATAGACGATTTGAGCGCGGCCATTTCCAGCCGGGTCGAATCCATCGGCACGCAGTTGACCAAGGCGCAGGCGGAAAGCTTGGCCCAGGCCAAGGCCGACTTGGCCAAGCAGGCGCAGGCGGTGCTCAACTCTCCCACCGAGCTTTTCAATCAAGCCGATATCCGTTTGAGCATGCAGGATTACGGCCTGGCGGCGGAAGGTTTCTCTCAATACGCGCAAAAATTCCCGCAAGGCGCGCTCATCGATGTCGCGACCTATAAATTAGGGCAGGCGTACTTCGGTGAGGGAAATTGGAATGACGCCGGTCGACAGTTCGCTATTGTCCTGGAAAAGTACCCCAAAAGCACTATGGTCGCCTCCTCGCGGCTCATGTATGCCTTGTCTTTGCTGCGTATCGGCGGGAAGACCGATGAGGCGAAAAAATATCTGGAGTCCATTCCTAACGATTTCCCCGGCACGCCCGAGGCTCGCCGCGCGGAACTTGAGCTGCGGGAGCTTTCGCGGCATCGGCATCATAAGACCCACCGGGCCAAGAAGGCCGGATGATCCGGCGGATATGGGCGAAGGGCCGCGCGCCGCTGGTTTTCGCCGGCCTTTTGGCGGTGGTTCCTCCCTCTTCCGCTCGAGCTGATGTTTACATGCAGGTCGGCGGAGCGTCGCAGGCCGCGCCCGCGATTGCTTTGGCCGTGCCCCCTTTCATCGCGGGCGCCCCGTATGACGCGGATTCGGCCAAGGCCGCCAGAACCATCGAGGGCGTGGTCGTGGACGACCTGTTGTTCTCCCGCTATTTTAAAATCATGCAGGACGGCGCGCACTGGACCGGCTCGAATCTGACCGCGGCGGTTTCAGATTGGCAAACGCGCGGCGCGGCTTGGCTTTTGACCGCCCAGGCTTCCGCGGTCAAATCCGAGATATCCGTCATGGTCCAGCTGATCAACATGCAGTCCGGGAACGTGGAGTTTTCCAGGGTCTACCGCCAGGAGGCGGCTTACAAGCGTTCCTTGGCGCACAAGATTTCAGACGACGTCGTTCACGACCTCACGGGAAAAAAAGGCATCGCGGAGAGCGAAATCGCTTTTTCCAACGACAGCACGGGGCATAAAGAAATTTATCTCATGGATTACGACGGCGCGAACTTGCGGCGCATGACCTGGGACCGTTCCATCTGCCTGCTGCCCCGTTTTTCGCCGGACAAGTCGCTTCTGGTCTTCACCAGCTATCGCGACGGCAACCCGGACCTCTTCGGCATCAACTTGGCCACGGGGCGGCGCGAGGTTGTTTCCAACGCCCAGGGCCTGAACGTGGCGGGCGGATTTTCCCCGGACGGGGCCAAGCTTCTGCTGACCATGTCCCGTGAAAGGACGCCCAGTATTTACCTAAAAAACTTGACCGACGGCTCTCTGACCCGGCTCACGGAAAACTTCGGGACGGACAGCTCTCCGACTTTTTCTCCGGACGGCGCGCAGGTGGCCTTCGTCTCGGATGTCTCGGGCAATCCGGAAATTTACCTGATGGACACGACGACTCTTTCCGCCACGCGCATCACCAGCCTGGCGTGGTGCGACTCTCCGGCTTGGTCCCCGACCGGCGCCTGGATCGCGTTTGCCGGCCGCGCCAACGCCGGAGACAACTTGGATATTTTCCTGGTGGACGTGACCGGGACGCAGATTCGACGGCTGACCAACGGCGAGGGGGCCAACGAGGACCCGCGCTGGTCCCCGGACGGGCGATTTATCGTATTCTCCTCGACTCGGAACGGCCGCAGCCAGATATTCATGATGGACGCGGACGGCTCGGCGCCGCACGTCGTCGCAGACATCCCGGGCAACAGCATCACGCCGGCCTGGTCGAATTAAATAAGCGCAATCCGGCTCATGATTTCGGCGGCGCGGCCTTGGGAATGCCGAGCGTGAAGCGCGTGCCCAGGCCAAGGCCCGGACTTGAGGCGGCGATGAAACCGCCGTGCTTTTGCAGGATGCGCAGCGCCGCGGAAAGCCCTAACCCGTGGCCGGTCGGCGCCTTGGTGGTGAAAAATGGCCTAAAAATCTTTTCCAAGTTTTCTTTATCCATCCCTAAGCCGTTGTCATCGATGATAATGGCCCAGTTGGCGCCGGCGAGATGCGCGCGCGCGATTGTTCCGGCGTGATTTTTGACGGTCAGTGAGATGCGCCCGCGAGGAGATGCGGCCTCAACGGCGTTCTGAAGCACGGCGGCGACGGCTTCCTGCAAGAGGGATTCGTCCCCCAGTATCCAGAGCGGGTTCTCCAAGCCGCGCGCTTCCCATTTAATGTCAAGTCCCTTGGCCGCTCGTCGGGTCGCCTGCCAAGCTTTTTCGATGGACTCCCTTAAATCGAGGGGAATGAGATGAATCTCCTCGATGCGCCCCAAATCGAGGAGATTCCGCAGGATTTCCTTGCAGTGCTCGGCTTCGGAAACGATTTCCTTTAGATCTTTTTGGTTCTTGCGGTTAAGGGCCGGATCGCGCGCGAGCAATTCGGCGTTGACCATAATCGTGGTCAAGGGGCCCTTGATGCGATGGGCCACTTCGCCCGCGATTTGCCCTAAATTCGCCAAATGCTCCGCTTGGATGATGCGCCGTTCGTAAAGCCGCTTACTCTCCTCATGGGAGTTTTGGGAGTCTTGGGCCAGGACCGCGAGGATAAGGGCTGAAATCCATAGAAAAATAAATTTCAGCCAAAATTGGGTTTCATGCGGAAACCAGCACGCCGGGGTCCAGGCGGAAAGCCAATAAAGAAAAGATGTGAAGAAAGCGACGGCCAGGCTTTGAGCCAGGCTGCGAGCCAGCGCCGTCCCAAAGATGACGACCAGGTAAATGAGGTAAATATCGGACGCGGACGTGGTCCAGCGCAGGGCCAGGGACGCCAGGACGGCGTCGCCGAAAAATAGCGCGGTGGCGGCATAGCGGCCGAAGAGGACGGCCGGAGAGGCCAAGCGGATGTAAATTAGGGACGCCGTAAGAGCCGAGGCCAGAAGCCAGAATTGAATATTCCAGTCGGCGGATCCTTTCTGGTATGAAAAGAGCAGGAGAAGCACGGCGGCGAGCAGTCCTTGGAAACAGAAGTAGGCGCGGCGCCGCTCAGTCATCGATTCGGAATTGATAGCCCATTTTCGAGACCGTGCGTATCCAGCGCGCCTTGGGGCCCAATTTCTTTCGGATATTCTTTATGTGCGTATCAAGGCTGCGGGTGGAGACCGGCAAACCGTAAGATGACGAATTTTCTATCAGGAACGAGCGCGTGAGCGTTTGTCCCTCCCGCGAGACCAGCAGATAAAGAATTTCAAACTCTTTGGGCTGCAGCGCCAAGGTTTTGCCGTCCAAGGTCGCCTTCCGATTCTCAGCATCCAGGCTTAATCCTGAAATTCGGGGTTTTTGCGCCGATGGTTTTTGGTATCGGCGCAGGACGGCTTGAATGCGGGCCATGAGCTCCATGGCGCCGAAGGGTTTGGCGATATAATCGTCGGCGCCCAGATTCAGGCCCAGAACCTTGTCGCTCTCGCTGTCAAGGCCGGTCAGAAGAATGACGGGGATGGCGGCCGTGGCCTGGTTCTGCTTGAGCCGCTTGAGGAGGACTCTCCCGTCTCCATCCGGAAGGCGGATATCCAAGAGAATCAAATCAGGCTTTATTTTAATAGCGGCCGGGATGGCGTCGCCGGCCCGCGTGACGAACTCAAGCAGGCACGACGCGTCCAAGCCTACTGTTTTTTGAACGGAGGAGCGGATTCTCGCATCGTCTTCGATAAGCAAAAGGCGCGGCATCGGGTTATTATGCCTAAAACTGCGATTAAATTCACATTTCACTCACAATTTCTTCAAGCAAAAGTCATGAAGTTTTGCTATATTTAAAGGGGTCGGGGGTTCAAGCTTTAATAAGGAGGCAGGCAGATGAAGAAAGAATGGATGCTTGGCCGGAGCCGTTCGTCGGCAACCGGCTTTACGCTCATCGAGCTTTTGGTCGTCGTCCTCATTATCGGAATTTTGGCCGCCATCGCCATTCCCGAGTACTTCAAGGTGGTCGAGAAAAGCCGCGTGGCCGAGGCGACCAGCACCTTCGACACCATCCGCGGCTCGGAAGAGCGCTATGAGGCGCAGACCGGAAATTACTACATTGGTTCGATTACCGGCGGTTGCCTCCTCGATGTTTGCACCAATAACGACGCGTATCCGACTTTGACTAATTTCACTCCTGGCGCTATAACTGCTGCTGGTGGTACTGGAGCGGAATGGTCGTTGGTGTTGACGCGCACCATCAGCGTCGCGGGCTTCGGGCAGTATACGCTGACTTATACTGCCGGCGCTGGGCAGCAGTCGACGCTTGTCGTTGGTGCCGCCTCGGATACTAATCCGTGTATTGACTTGGGATTATCGGCCAAAACGGGCGTAAGCTGCTACTAATCAATAGTCGAAGTCTTTAATCCACCTCCTTATCCAATGAGATTGGAATCTTCTCAGTCCCTTCCAGCGGCTGGAATACGCCAATCATTGGGAGGATCCCTGGGGAAACGGTATTTTTCACGGCCCAGGTGATATAATAAAAAATACGTTTTAGGAGGATAATCATGAAAAAAACGCGCCTAATGCAAATGGTGGCTTTAATGATTGGGATGACCGCTTTTTTAGCGCGAGCCCAGCAGCCAGCCCTCGGTTCAGATCAGTCTTTTGCAGCGCGCCTCAGCGCGGGTTCGGCCAGGATTGTCAGCTCGTTCAAGCCTCTGCCGCGGCTTTCCGCTCCGGCGGCAAAAAGCGTCGCTGCTAAAACGTCATTGAGCGGGGAGACGGTCAGCGGCGGCGGCACTGTGTCCGGTTTCGGAAATTTTTTCTGCAGCCCCATGAACGGCGTGGCGGGCTTCATGTCCGGCGAGGTCATGCTTAGCGGCACGGTCGATGTTTCAGGCCCGGAAGGCGTGCACGGCAGCATCCCGGTTTCCGGCACCATCCTTATGAGCGGACAATGCCGCTACGGTTCGGGCAACGTTTCCGGAATGGGTTCTGTCTCCGGCAGCGGAACGGTCTATGGCGCCGACGGCAGGCCCGCGGGCACCGCGCAGGTTTCCGGCACGGCCATCGCGAACGCCTTTGTGTCCTCCTCCATGGCGTCTCTTACCCAGTACGTCAGCGTTTTCGGAACGGTCCAGTAGAACCGGCGAACTTCGCGGAGCGCCTTCCAAGTTGTCGGGCCGTTAGCTCAGCGGTGGAGCGTCCGCCTTACACGCGGAAGGCCGCAGGTTCGAATCCTGCACGGCCCAGGTTAGCTTTTCGTGTCCGCCCCCAGGCTATTTATTCGTATGGGCGCTGTTTCGGCGGTTGCGGTTCGGCGGGGCCGAGGCTTTCAAGCTCCTGGCGCGCCTTGGCCAGGTTTCCTTCGCTGGCGGCCAGGAACTTCTTGGCGTAGCGCAGCTGCAAATCGTTCGGGTCGTAGTACTGCAGCTCGAACTTTATGTTCTCGATGGTCTGTTCGAGCCCCGGGATGAGCCGTTCCAGGTACTCCCGGCGGTTTTCCGGATTCATGCCGTGTATTGTCCTTAATTTCCGACGCCGGCGCAAACCGCATCTGGGATGGAGGCGCGGCGTGGACTTGCCCGCGTTCCGTGCTATAATGTGGGCGTGGCCGCGAGGCCCGCACCGCTGAAAGGCGGTAATGTTAATCGTAAGAGGTCAAGCAGACTAGATGCCAACAGGAAAAGTGAAGTGGTTCAACGACCAAAAGGGGTTTGGCTTCATCACCCCGGACGACGGATCCCGCGATCTGTTCGTTCATCATTCGGCCATCCAAGGCGACGGATTCAAGAGCCTGGCCGAAAATCAAGCGGTTGAATTCGAAATCCAGGATTCCGACAAAGGTCCTCGAGCCGCCAACGTCAAGAAGCTCTAATCAGGGCTTAGACGCATGACAAGGGAGCCCGCCGCGAGGCGGGCTCCTGATTGAATAGGGGAAAATCACGATGAAGCAGGACGGTTCCATCCGCGCCGCCAGCCAAACGATGGGAGACCTTGTTCTCTCCGCATCGGCCGTGCCCCCCGCGGCGCTCGTAGCGGCGATGAGCTTCATCATCGCCTTGTGCGCGCAAATTTCCTTCCCGTTGCCTTTTACGCCCGTTCCGCTCAGCGGCAGTACTTTAGGCGTGCTTTTGGCCGGCGCTCTGCTCGGCTCCCGCCGCGGCTCCTACGCCGTGGCTCTATACTTGGCCGAAGGCGCCGCGGGCCTGCCTTTTTTTGCCGGAGGAGCCGCGGGATTTATTCATTTCGCCGGACCCACCGGCGGTTATCTTATCGGGTTTCTGCCGGCCGCCTACGTCGCAGGCAGGCTTGCGGAAGCCGGTTGGGATAAGACGCCGTTCAAGGCTTTTGCGATGATGGTTCTGGGCAGCGGCGTTATTTTAGCCATGGGGCTTCTGGGCTTGGCTCGGTTTGTTCCGGCGTCGCGTCTTTTGCCCCTGGGCCTTTACCCTTTTCTCCCGGGAGACGCGGCCAAGGCCTGCATCGCCGCCGCGCTCTTGCCCGGCGGCTGGGCTCTTTTGGGCGCGCGGGCGTCCGGGCGCCGCCAATAATTAAGATTTGGCCCGAGCCTGGCCTTTCAGACTCGGTGTTTTGAACGCCGCGCCGGCGTGGCGGAACTGGCAGACGCACACGACTCAAAATCGTGCGGAGCTACGCTCCATGTGGGTTCGATTCCCTCCGCCGGCACCATTTTAAACCGACCTCAGCGCGCGATCTGCGACGCGAACACGAAATCAAATCCCTGGGCCTTGAGCAGCGGCTCCTCCTTCATCAGCGCTTCGTAGGTGCCGCGGAAATAGTGGTGGCCGATGAGGACGACGCGGCCGGTCTTGCGCGCGTGCCGGGCGGCGAAACGAATCATGCTTTCCGCGAAGGCTTCATCGTTGTAGTGCCCGGGCTCCTCCAGGAACACGAAATTGTCGGCCGCGCGCAAGCCCGCCTTTTTGGCCTCGGCGTAGGCGACCGTCTTGGACGAAACATGGCTGTCCAGGAAGAAAAGGCCGGTGGGCTTGAGAAGCCGCATGAACGCCGCCATCAAGGGGCGGTTCATGGTGGCCCGCGTGCTGCGGTGGTTGTTGAGGCCGACGGCCCCAGGAATTTCTTTCCGGGCCTTGGCGAGAAGAGCCTTGACCTGCCTTAAATCATTCGGATCGACGCGATCCGCGGGCAGTTCGAGCCGCAGGAACGGATCAAAGGGAAAATGGATGAGGAGCTGGTGGCCATATTCGATCGTCTCCCGCGCGGCTTGGGCCGTGCGGGGCGATTCCGGCATGTCGGAAAAGGTGATGGGCCACTTGATCTTCATCCATTCGTTGTCCGGAGGATTTTTTTTATAGGTCAGCCCGAAATCGTCTATGACCACGGCGATTTCAGGTTTTAGGTTCGGCGCCTTGGGGGCGACGGCGGACGCCCAAGAGCAGGCCAGGCAGAGAACAACGGACACGATGGTTGTTTTCACGGTTCAAAGTCCTCCAGGTACGCGCGTCCCAGGCGCCAGGGGATCAGCGCGGCCGATAAATTTAGCAAAATCCAGCCTCCCGCGCACGCGAGCGCCGCACTCCAATGCCAGGCGTTCAAGCGGCCGAAAAGCCCCATGAAGTGCATGCGCATGGGCCAAGCCAGGACGGCGACCGTCATCGCGATGAAGAAAAAAGAGCAGGACATGTAGACAAAGCCGCCCAGGGACGATTCGATTTGATGGACGCTCTCCGCGTCGAATTTCGGGAAAAGGGCGCCAAAGCCCACCCCCATCGCGGACAAGACCACCGCCAGGACCAGGAGGCTCGCCAAGGAAAGCCGGGAGGAGAAGGCGTCGGCGCGGAGCAGGTGGTTGGTGACGGCGCCCAGGATGAGAGCCAGGCCGGTCATGGGGATGGCGGAGAAAAGAAATTTCTCGCGCATGATCGCCGAAATCGGGAGCGGGGCGGATTTTAAAATCCACCATTGCCGGCTTTCCAGGCTGATGGCGGGGAAGGTGAAGCGCAGGCTTAGGGACGAGAGAACAAAGCCGGCGGCTCCGATATTAAGGAAAGAAACCAGGCTCTTCAAGTCGGCGTTATCGAGCGGCAGTTTGTCGATGCTGAAGAGATAGACGAAAACCAGCCCCGCGATGAGGAGGATTTGGGACCAGTTCCTGACGTCGCGGAAAAAGGTCCGGCGTTCCTTCCAGAACAGCGCGGCGAGGACGCCGCCCGAGGGAAACATCCTCCAAAAACGCGAAACGACGGGAGATATTTCGGTGGAACGACGGACGCGGGGGGATTCCTGCGCCCCGCTGTAGGCCGTCAGGTAAAGCCGCCCGGCCAGGGCGACGAGCCCCGCGAACGTGGCGGCGGCGCAAAGCCAGAGTAGCGCGGCCCAGAGCGCGAAGCCGCCCAGTCGGCCGGCGGTCCAGTCCCAGAGCGCCTTGGTCAGCCACCAGGAGGGTAAAAAGGGGGCCGTGGGCGCCTGCAGGTATTCCAAGTAGGCGGAAATGACGTGCAGGGCGTCGGGCCGCACCAGTTTTTCCGGCTGGGCCCAGCGGATGAAGGCGTAAACCAAGGTGAGCGAGAGGCTTGAGAGAATCCAGACCATGTCCCGCGTTCGCGAGGAGGGGAAAAAATAAAGCAGGAGGAGCGTCGCGGCGGCGCCCCAAAGGGCGGCCAGCCACAGGAAGGGCGGCAGGAGCGCCGCGAAGGCGAAAAGAAAGCCCGCGCCGTAATGGTCGGTGATGGCGAGGGCCAGGGCGTAGGGCGCCAAGGCCAGGGCCAGCATCCAGGAAGAAAAAATGAGAACCTCCAGGCATTTGTCGATGAAGATAACCTTGAAATCCACGGGCGAATGGAAGAGGAACCTCAGGTCGGAGGAGTAATAGAGGGTTCCCAGGGACGTCAGCAGGCTTGAGATGATCACCATCACGAAGGCCGCCAAAAAGGCCATGGCTGTCAGCTTCCAAACGATAAGCGGCCCGATGAGCGGCGCTTTTTGCAGAAAACCGAGAAAGCGCGCGAAGCCGAAATACAGCCCGGCCATGAGGCACAACCCGAGGGTGAAAAAAATAGCCCGGCGCAGTTTTTGAGCGGGCGCGGCGCGCAAGAGCGAATTTTTAGCGGCCAGGAATTTGCGGCGCCAGAGTGCCGGGAGAATCACAGGCGCTTGAGCAGGGACGCGTACTCCGAGCCGCCGGTCAGGCTTAAAAAAATATCCTCCAGCCCGCTTTGCGGGGACCGGGCTTTTTCCTTGAGCTGCGCGAGGCTCCCCAGCGCCGTCAGCCGGCCCTCGATCATGATGCCCAGGCGGTGGCATAGCTTTTCCGCGATTTCCAGGACATGCGTGCAAAGAAAAATGGCGGCGCCGCGCCCCGCCATGGACACGAACACATCCTTCACCAGCCGCGCGCTTTTGGGGTCAAGGCCGACCAGCGGTTCGTCGAGCACCAGGACGCGCGGGTTGCGCAGGATGGCGCCGGCCAGCACCAGCTTTTGCCGCATTCCGTGCGAGTACGACTCGCAGAGATCTCCGCCGCGGCTTGAAAGCTCGAACATCGCGAGGAGTTCCGGGATGCGGCGCTTTTGCTCCGCCAAGTCCACATCGTGGATTTCCGAAATAAAGCGCAGGTACTCGACTCCGGTGAGTTTCGGGTAGACGTAAGGCTCGTCCGGAACCAGGGCCGCGGCTTTTTTTGCCGCGAGCGGATTTTTCTCCACGTCGTGGCCGCAGAGGCTCACCCGCCCAGAGGTCGGACGCAGAAGCCCGGTCATGATTTTGACCGTGGTGGTCTTGCCGGCGCCGTTGGGACCCAGGAACCCGAAGATTTCCCCGGGGGCCACTTCCAGGCTGAGATCCTTGACCGCCGCGATTGTCCCGAAGGTTTTGACCAGGCCGGAAATCTCAATGGCCGGCACGAGGATTTCGCCTACGCGGCGTCCAGAAGAGCCGTTTGAACGCCGAGGCGATCGAGGAAGTCGGCCAGGCGCTCTTCGGCGTCCTGGCGCGAGACGCGCTCCAATCGGCGCGTGCTGAATTCCTCGATGTTGAAAGAGGCGAGAATGGTTCCGTAGAGAGTGGCGCGCTTGAGGGCGGTTTCGTCCAGAGCCCCGCCGCCGGCCATGAGGCAGCCCATGAATCCGCCCGCGAAAGAGTCGCCCGCGCCGGTCGGATCTTTAAGAGATTCCATCGGAAACGCCGGGAAGGCCAGGAGTCTGCGTCCCGCCTTCAGCACGACCCCGTGCTCGCCTTTCTTGATGACCACGATGGACGGGCCCCATTCGGAGATCATCCGAGCCGCGCAAAAAAGGTTGGCTTGATGGGTGAGCTTCTTGGCTTCTTCCTCGTTGGCGAAGAAGATGTGCACGCGGGCCAGGAGCTTTTTAAGCGCTTCCGGCTTGGAGTTGATCCAGAAGTTCATCGTGTCGCAGGCGACGATGGAGGGATTCTCCATTTGGTCCAGGACGTCGGCCTGGATGTCCGGATCGATGTTGGCCAGAAAAACCGCGCGGCTTTTGCGGTGGGCGGGGCTCAAGGCCGGTTTGAACGTCCTGAAAACGTTAAGGTGGGTTTCGAGAGTCTTGGCGTCGCTCAAGTCCCGGCCGAATTGGCCGACCCAGCGGAAGGTCTTGCCGGAGGTTTCCTTAAGCCCGGAGAGGTCCACGCCGCGCTCGGAGAGCATGCGCCTGTGTTCCGTCGGGAAATCGCGGCCGACGACTCCGACGACGGAGACTTGGGCGAAGAGCCGCGCGGCGAGGGAAAAATAGACCGCGGAGCCGCCCAGGGCGTTCTTGCTCTCGCCTTCGGGGGTCTTGACCGAGTCCAGGGCGACGGAGCCCACGACTAGAATCGAGCTCATCTCGCGTCGTTTCTCAGGTTCCTTCTTCCCGCTGCTTGAGGTAAGTCCGGATTTGAACCTGGGGAACGATTTGCCGCAGATAGAAATTAATGAGTTCCAAGGCCCGCTGCTGCTGCATCTGCGAGGCGAAGGCGCGTTCGTCCTTGGCGAATTTCCTCAGGGAGCCCTTGTGCGCGGCGGCGTAGGCGGACTTGATCTCGTCCGGCGTGAGCTTGGCGCTTTCGTAGACCATTTGCTTGAACTGCGCCGCCAAGAGGGACGTGCGCCGCTGCGTCTCATACTGCTGCGGGCTCTCGTGAAAGATGCTCTGCAGGGCCTGGATGTAGATGTCCTGGTTGAACGAGCCGTTGTTTTGGAAGGCGGGCGTGTTCTCGATGTCGATGGCCAACTGCTCGTCGGTGGTCTTAAGGCCCATTTTCTCGGCTTGCTGCGCCAAAAGCGCGTTGACGATCATGTCGCGGAGCAGGTCCTGCTTGATCTTGGCGATGTCGTCGTCGCTCAGGTTCACGCCCTTGTTCTGCAGGACGTCCTCGTACTGGTTGAGGCTGGCGACGAATCGGGAGTAGGGGATTTTAGTCGCTCCCACCGAGGCGACGGCCTCGCTCATATCGTTGGAGGACAAAAGATAGCCGCCCAGGCCGACGAAGATGCCGATGAGCAGGATGCCGATGGAGATGATGAAAAGGGACTTTTGATAGCGCCGTAAAAAACCGATCATTGGGGCTCCGCGGCGGCTTCGGCCATGGGAATGTCCTTGGTTTTACGTTCCGCGGCGCGCGCCTCGCCGCCTGTCCGTTCCATCGCGCAGTGACCGTCGAAAAAGGCCCCTTCCTCGATTTTAAGGCTGGGGGTCCGGATGTCGCCGCGCAGGCGGCCGTCGGCCAGTATTTCAATCGATTGGGCGGCCAGCACGTTGCCGTCGACTTCTCCCGCCACCGAGAGGGTCTCCGCGGCGATGTTGCCCTTGACCCGTCCGGCCTTGCCCACCGAGACCGTGGCGGCGTCCGAGATGTCTCCGTCCACGGAGCCGTCCACGCGCAGGGAGCCCTTGACCGAGAGGACGCCGTGAAACGAGGCGTCCTCGGAGATGATGGTCAATCCCTCGCGGCCCTCGGCCGCGCCGTTATTTTTTTTCAACAGCGTCATCAAGGCTCCTCGGCGCCGGAACCGGCCGCGTCCTCAAGGGGGGACATGACGGTTTCTTGCGGGCGCACTTTCAAGAATTTCATCGGGTTGACGGGAACGCCGTTGATCCGGATTTCATAATGCAGGTGCGGCCCGGTCGAGCGGCCCGTGGTGCCCATAAAAGAGATGACCTGCCCGCGCCAGACGTGGTCGCCGGTTTTGATGAGGAGCTTCGAGTTGTGGCCGTAGACGGTGGAGATGCCGTAGCCGTTGTCGATGATGATCATTTCGCCGTAGCCGTGCGACCAGCCCGCGTAGCGCACCGTGCCGTCCGCCGTGGCGTAGATGGGGGTATTCGGCTGGTTCGCGATGTCTATGCCCGGGTGAAATTCAGTCAAGTTGACGTCGTTGCCGTTGCGCATCGGATTGACCCGGTAGCCGAAGGGAGACGTGATGTGCCCTTCGGTCGGCCACATGTCCGGGGTCGCCTGGTAGAGATTCCTGCGGTTGCTGATGGCCCAGGCGATTTCCTGAAAGCTGGCCAGGCGCTTGTAGGACTCCTCTCGGATGGCCGCTATTTGCTTGTGCCAGGAGACCTGATTCATGGGGCTCTGTCCCAAGAGCATGCGCTGGACGCGCATCGCGTCGGCGGCGGTGGGCCCGCCCACGCCCGCGTCGTCGTTCCGGACGGTCATGCCCAAAAACGAGCGCATCCGGGCGTCGGTGGCGCTGGCTTCGGCGAGCACGCTCCAGGATTTGTTCATCTCGTCTGAAATCCGCGCGAGCTGGACGGTCATGACCTTGTTGTCCGCCTTGGTGATCCAATAATCGGTGTTGCGCCCGCAGACGAATCCCGCCCAAATCGTGAGTCCGGACCACAGCAGGGCGCCGAAGATCAGGAAGGCGACGGTGCATTCCGCGCGCCACGGCTTCCACTGGGAGTGGGGAACGATGATAATCGCGATCTTGCGGCTGAGGCGCTCGCGCCACTTCTTGCGCAAAGGCTCAGGCATGACGGGTTTGATTCACAGGAGTCTTCATTGGGGGACATGATTTTATAACAGAACAAGCGGCGGCTGTCAATGGATTGGATTTCCCCGTCGTAAAAAGGCTATGATTTTTCGTCATGTCTCAGCATCGCGACGTCGTGGTTTCCGGGATGCGGCCCACGGGGCGCCTGCATCTGGGCAACTATTGGGGCGCCTTGAAGAACTGGCTCGCGCTCTCGCAGGCGCACGACTGCTATTTTTTCGTGGCCGACTGGCATATGCTCACCACCGGCTACGAGGACACCGCCAAGCTCAAGGAAAACTCCCGCGAGATGGTGCTGGACTGGCTCGCGGCGGGCTTGGACCCCCAGAAATGCGTGGTATTCAAGCAATCGGACGTGCCCGAGCACATGGAACTTTCAGGGATTCTTGGCATGGTCACGCCGCTGTCGTGGCTGGAGAACAATCCAACCTGGAAGGAGCAACTCCAAGAGTTGGCTAAAACCAAGCACTCTGATATTACCGAGCAAATCAGTGGATCTGTAAAACTAAAAGTACGTGAACCTGTTGAGCGAAGAATTAAAGAATCTGTCAGCTCGGAAGTTTTAGAGCAGGTCAAGGAAAAAACCGGGTGGAGGCCGTCTGGTGATGAGCCTTTTCTGAGAACTTATGGTTTTCTAGGCTACCCTGTTCTTCAAGCAGCAGACATTTTACTTTACCATGGAACCAAGGTTCCCGTCGGCCAGGATCAACTGCCGCACTTGGAGCTTTCCCGCGAAATCGCCCGGCGCTTCAACAATGTCTTCGGCCAAGTCCTGGTTGAGCCCCAGCCGCTTTTGACGCCGACCCCCAAGGTTCCGGGCTTGGATGGGCGCAAGATGTCCAAGTCCTACGACAACGCGATCAACCTCTATGAAACGCAGGACTCTCTCAAGAAGAAGGTGATGTCGGCCTACACCGATTCAAAAAAAATTCGAGCCGCGGACCCGGGCCATCCCGAGCCCTGCCCCGAGAATCCGCCCGGCTGCTCGATTTTCGCCCTGCACAAGCTCTACGCCGACGCGGGGTTCGTCTCGCGCCGCGGCCAGGAATGCCGCGAGGGTAAAATCGGGTGCGTCGCCTGCAAGAAGGATTTGCTGGCCGAGATGGAACCCGCCTACGCGCGTTTCCGCGAGGCGCGCGAGGGGTACGCGGCGAAAAAAGGACTGGTGGAAAATATCTTGGAAGACGGCGCGCGCAAGGCCAGGGTCGTCGCGCAAAAAACCATGGCCGAGGTGCGCCGGGCCATGAGGATCGCCTAATGGCTTACGAAGTCCATTTGGAGATGTTCGAAGGGCCGCTGGATCTGCTGCTTTTCCTCATTAAGAAAGACGATCTCGACATTACCAACATTCCCATCGCCCGCATCACCGGCGAATACCTCTCCTACCTGGAAATCATGAAGGATCTGAACCTGGAGACCGCCGGGGACTTCCTGGTCATGGCCGCGACGCTCATGGCCATCAAGGCCAGGAGCCTTTTGCCCAGCCAGGACGAGGAAGTCGCCGCGAGCGAAGAGGAGGGGCCGGACCCGCGCGCCGAGCTCATGGCGCGGCTTATGGAGTATCAAAAGTTCAAAGAGGCGGCCAAATTCCTGGAAGCCTCCGCCGAAAAATCCAAGGACGTCTTCTACCGCGGCGCGCCGCGCTTCGACGACTCCCAGAAAACGCTCAACATCGGCATCTTCGATTTGCTGGAGTCTTTGCGCGAAATCCTGGACCGCTGCCCTGATAAGAGCCGGGAAATCGCGGGCGAGGAGTTTCCTATCGAGGAGAAGATAGCCAAAATCCTCGCGCTCATCGATAAGAACCGGCGGGCCACTTTGCAGGAGATTTTCGCGGACGAAACCAAGCGCCGCGGCATCCTGAGCTGCTTCTTGGCGCTTTTGGAGCTGGTCAAGCTCCAGAAAGTTTTCATCCGCCAGGACGAGCCATTTTCCGCCGTTTCGATCTATAAGAGGGAGGAGGTCGCCGATGTCGCCCGCTGAGGAAAAGACCGAGGAGAAGCAAGCTCCAACGAGAGAAGACATCAAGAAGGTTCTTGAGTGCCTTCTTTTCATTACCGAGCAGCCGTTGCCGACGGCCAAGCTCTGCCAGTGCGCCGGAACCAAGGACGCCGAACTGGTGGCCGAATTGGTCGGGGAAATCAAAATCGAATTGGAGCGGAAAAACTCCGCCGTCATGCTGGCCGAGGTGGCGGGAGGCTTTCAGATGGCGACGCGGCCCGAGTTCGCCGCGCACGTCCGGAAGCTCTTCGCGGACCGCATGACCATGAAGCTTTCGCGCGCCGCGCACGAGACGCTTTCCATCATCGCCTACAAGCAGCCCCTGACCCGCGCGGAAATCGAGGAAATCCGCGGCGTCGACGTCATCGCGGCGCTGGAAACTCTTTTGGAGAAGCGCTTGGTCAAGGTCGTCGGCCGCAAGGAGACCGTGGGCCGGCCCCTCATGTACGGCACGACCGTGGATTTCTTGCGGCGCTTTGGCTTGAAGGGCCTCGAGGATATGCCGCCCTTGGAGAGCTTCGCGGCCGCGGAGCCCGCCGTCGCCGCGTCCGCGCCGCCCGTTCCGCAAGAGGCCTCGGCGCAGCCCCAGGAGCAGAACTAAGGCCCGGCTGAATGAAGATTATCCTGGCCGCGGGCGAAGCGGTCCCCTATTGCAAGACGGGGGGGCTCGCCGACGTGGCCGGGACCTTGGCCCGGAATTTTTCCGGACTCGGCCACGACGTCTGCCTGTTCCTTCCTAAATACCGCGGCCTCAAGAACGTCCCCGCGCGGCTCGAACGCGTCTCGGTCGAGGTTTCGGCCGGGACGGAGCGCCGGAGCTTGAGCATCGCGTCCGCGCCGCTGCCCCAGCCCGCGGGAGTTTCCGGTTCGCTTCGGCTTTGCCTGGTCGATGATCCGGCGCTCTATGATCGCGACGGGCTTTATAACGCGGGCGGGAAAGATCATCCCGACAACGATCTCCGGTTCATCATTTTTTGCCGCGCGGTTCTGGAGGGAGCCAAGGCGATTGAATTCCGCCCCGATATCATCCATGCCCATGACTGGCAGGCGGGGCTTGTTCCGGCCTATTTGAAGCGCCATCACCGGGACGATCCTTTTTTTGCCCGCGCCGCCGGCGTCATGACCATCCATAACATGGCTTATCAGGGCAACTTCCCCCGGGAGTCCGCGGCGCTGGCCGGTTTCGGCCCCGAGGACTTTAATTCGGAGGCGCTCGAGTTCTACGGAAAAATGAGCTTCCTGAAGGCCGGCATCGCCTTCGCGGACAGGCTGACCGCCGTCAGCCCGACCTACGCCCGCGAAATCCAGGAGTCGGCCGAAAAGGGATTCGGGATGGAAGGGCTGCTTTCCAGGCGCCGCGATGATCTCGTCGGCATCTTAAACGGCCTCGACGTCGATTTTTGGAACCCGAAGACGGACAAGCGCCTTCCCAAAAAATTCGACGCGTGCCAAGCCGCGGCGGGTAAGGCGGCGTGCAAAAAGGCTTTGCGCGACGAATGCGGCTTGCGCCAGGAGCCGCAAAAGCCTTTGGCCGCCGTGATTTCCCGGTTCGACTACCAAAAGGGCCTGGATTTGGCGATTGCGGCGCTGGAGCCGCGGCTGGACCGCTGCCAGTTGGCGGTTTTGGGAGACGGCGATTCGGGGCTCGCCCAGGCTTTTTCCGCGCTGGCCCAGCGCCATCCCGGCGCGGTTTTTCTGCGCCACGGCTTCGATGAGATTCTGGCCCACCGGATTTACGCCGCGGCGGATCTCTTTCTGATTCCTTCCCGCTTCGAGCCCTGCGGCCTGGGCCAGATGATCGCGATGCGCTACGGCGGAATTCCGCTGGCGGCCAAGACCGGCGGGCTCTGCGACACGGTGTTCGAGGCGGCCGCGGCGCCCGGCCGCTGCGCCAACGGATTTTTGTGCGCGCCTAACGACGGCGCCGACTTGGCCCGCGCTCTGGATCGCGCGCTCGCGGCCTGGGGAACTGCGGATTGGGCCGCGCGGGTTTCCTGCGCGATGTCGGGCGACTACTCCTGGGATAAGTCGGTGCCCCAGTACCTCTCCGTTTATGAGTCCGCCCTCATGGCGCGTGAGAGCAGGCCATGACCGCCGGGTTTCTTCTGCTCGCGGGGATTCTTATTCCGCTTTTGGCCATGAAGGCCGGCATTACGGTTTTGGAAAAATCGGGAGACTTGGCCACCATCAAGGCGGTGTCGGCCTCTTTTTTCCCCGGCACCGCGAGCCCGAAGTGGATTTACCTGCGCGAGATACCAGTCCTGCCCTTGACCGCGGGATTTTTTTGCTCCTGGGCCGCCGCGTGCGCGCTGAGCCTGCCGGCGGCGCGCTTTTTCGCGGGATTTAGGGACGCCGGAGCGTCGCGGCTATGGCTCGCGTGGGCCTACGCCGCGCCCATGGCTTTCGCGGGGCTCCTTCTCTACTTTCCGGAACTGCGGTCTTGCGAAAAGAAGAGCGCCGGCTTAGGGAGATGGACCAAGGCGCCGGTCTTCTTGGGCGCCCTGGGCTTGACGGCGCTTTGGGGGCCAGCGCTCGGCTTGGCGTTCCTGCTTCACGCCTTTTACCTGCTGGATCGCCGCCGCGATTGCCCCGACTGCGACAAAGCCAAGGGCGAGCTTTGGTCCGAGCCCAAGCCGTGGCTCTGGCTGGGCGTCATGGGCTTGTGCGGCCTGGCGGCCTCGCTTGAGCGCCCCGGCGCTCGGTGGGACGCGCGCTTGAGTCACGCGGCCCTGCTTGGAATTTGCGGCGCGGGCTTGGGCGTCCTTTCAATTTTTGGGCGGATCGGCCTCGCCCTTTACTTGACCGGTCGGCAGTCCGGCCGGCAGTCGTAAACCTGGACGCGGCTGCGGCAATAAGAGCCGTCTAGAATGTTGAACCAGTTCCACGCGCATCCCGCGATGCCGATTCGGTAATGGCCGGAGGAGTCCGGGGTGGTTCGCGCGCTCTTGCCGACGGTCTCGTAGCTTTCCCCCTGCGTTTGGCAGTCCCTGACGATGGCGATTTTGACGCTTGGAACTCCGCCGCCTAAAGAGACTTGTCCTTCGCGGCCGGCCAGGAAAATGCGGGGATAGCCGACGCAGCCGGCCATGGACGCGGCCAGGGCGAGAAAGACCGCGACTTGGGGCATCTTTTTCATGGCGGCCGGATCAGGGTAGCAAAGTTTTTATCAGCGCGAGGTCGTTACGCCCTTGCGGTCGCAGTAAGGCGCCAGGGAGCAGCGGCTGCACCAAGGCGAGACCGGGACGCAGAGGTTCTGCCCGTAGGCGACCAGCAGATCGTTGTAGATAATCCAATACCGCCGGGGGAGCTTGGCGCGCAGGGCCGTCTCGGATTCCTCGGGCGTCTTGGTCTTGATGTAGCCCCAGCGGTTGGAGATGCGGTGGACGTGCGTGTCCACGCAGATGCCGGGCTTGCGAAAGCCCAGGGTGACGGTGAGGTTGGCGGTTTTTCTTCCCACGCCCTTCAAGGTCAGCAGCTCGTCGATGGCGTCGGGAACCTTGCCGCCGAAGCGGCCCAGGATGTCCGCGCAGATGGCGTGGATGTGCCCGGCTTTGTTGCGATAGAAGCTCACGGGATAAATCGCTTTTTCAACCGCGCGACGGGAAAGCTTGAGCATGGTCCGGGGCGTTTGGGCCAAAGCGAAGAGCCGCTTGGAGGCTTCCTCCGTGGTCTTGTCCTTGGTGCGCAGGCTCAGCACGCAGGAAATGAGAACCAGAAACGGATCGCGGCTGTAGAGGCCGACGATGGGCGTTTTCCAGCGGGGAACTTCTTTTTTGAGCAGGCGGATGGCCGCGTGGATGTCGGCGTCCTTCATGGCGCGGCGCCATCGATGACTTTCACGAGGAACTCCACGATAAAAGTTTCGTCCATGGGCCAGGCGTAGACAAGCTCCGCGTCCGGATATTGCATGCGAAGCTTTTGGACGAGGCGCGGAATTTCGGTCTCGGAGTGGATGCCGCCGCGCGTGTACATGGTGGTGGCCAGCACGATGCGGCCGCAGCCTTCCTTAATAAGCCCCGTCACCGCGGTCTCGACGTCGGGTCCGCAGAACTCGTTGTAGGCGGCCACGACCTTGCGGCCCAGGCTTTCTTGGAGCTTCTTGGCCAAGGCCGCGAGCCCCGCCTGGTATGGATCGGTCTTCGGCGTGCGCGGCCAGTTTCGAATTTCAGAATCCAAGGCTTTTTCTTCGGCGTTCATGTCCGATCGGCCGCTCGCGGCCCGCTCGGACTCCAGGCGCTTTAAGCGCGCGATCTTGTCCTTGGGGAAATCGGAAGGCGAACCGCCGTGCCCGACCAGGACGACCGCGTTTTTCATCGTTAGACCCCGGTTAATTTTTGGCCCTTTCGTACTGCTTGGGCCAAGGCGCGTCGGCGCCCAGGGCCTTAGCGGCGCGCAGTGGCCAGTAGGGATCGCGCAGAAGCTCCCGCGCCAGGAACACGGCGTCGGCCTTGCCCTGCGCTAGGATTCCCTCGGCTTGGCGCGGCTCGGTGATGAGCCCTACCGCTCCGGTTAAGATTTCGGCTTCGCGCCGGATGGCCTCGGAAAAGGGCGTTTGGTAGCCGGGGCCCAGTGGAATTTGCGCGTGAGGGACCATGCCGCCGCTGGAGCAGTCGATGAGATCGACGCCCAGGCCTTTGAGGCTCTTGGCCAAAGCAACGGAGTCGGGCAGATCCCATCCGCCCGGGCTCCAATCCGTCGCAGAGATGCGCGCGAACAAAGGAAATTCTTCCGGCCACTGCCGGCGGACGTTTTCCGCGATGGCGAGCGCCAGGCGCATGCGGTTGGCCGGAGCCCCGCCGTAAGAGTCCTGGCGATGGTTGGACAAGGGCGATAGAAACTCGTGGACAAGGTAGCCGTGCGCGAAATGGAGCTCCAGGACTTCGAAGCCCGCTTGGCGGGCGAGCCGCGCGGCCTTGCCGAAATCGCGCGCGGCTTTTTCGACGTCGGCGACGGACATCTCGCGAGGCAAGGGGTATCCCGCGTCAAAGGGAACGGCAGAGGGGGCGGGGGGAACCCAGCCGCCCTTGTCCGGCGGCACGCTCTTGCCGAAGGATTTGTCCCAAGGAACCGGCGTCGAGCCCTTGCGGCCCGCGTGCGCGATTTGGATGCCGGGGACGGCGCCGCGCTCCTTGATAAAGCGCGTGATGCGCGCGAAGGCCTCGGCGTGCCGTTCGGACCAGAGCCCGGAATCCTGCGGCGAGATGCGCCCTTCCGGCGAGACCGCCGTCGCCTCCACCACGACCAAGGCCGCGCCGCCCACGGCCCGGCTGCCCAAATGCACCAAGTGCCAATCGGTGGGCAGGCCGTCCTCGCTCGAGTACTGGCACATGGGGGAGACGAACACGCGGTTCTTGAACTCGACGCCGCGGATTTTAAGAGGGGAGAACAGAAACGGTTGGCCCATGGCTTTGCGCGCCGTTTTTTCGCGCGGCGCCATCACTATTATACACATAACCCCGCCGGGCTTCGGACTGGCCGGGAACTTTTCGGCGGCCTCGCTCGTATGACTTTTAAGGGCCTTCTAAATGACGGAGGCCAAAAGAACAATGAGGCAACGGAGGAGAATGAAATGAATTACCGGAAAATGGCGTTGACGGCGGCCGCGGGGTTTTGGCTCTGCGCCCCGCTTCGGGCGCAGGGCACGGCCGGCTTGGGCGCGCAGAGCGATCCGGGCTACGCGGCCTACATCGCGGCGCGCAAGGCGCGCTTGGAGCAGAATCTCCACCAGCACGTCGCGGTCATCAACCAGCGGTTCGATGAGGAGATGGCGTTCCGCCGCAAGCTCAAGGACGAGCGGATCGCCTTCGAGAAGAAGCTGGAAAAACAGGAAAGCGATTTCCTGGATTCGCTCAAAAACAAGGATCCCCAGGCGCGGCTGACGGCTTGGTCGGGGTATTATGAAAAGACCGGCCAGGAGCGCGAGCAGTTTTACGCGTCCCTGCGGCAGGAAAGCCGAGAGTTCTGGGAAGCGCGCTTGGGCGCCGGGTTCGCGGCGCCGTCCGCAGCGGGAGCCTCGACCGCCGCGAAGTAGGCGCTCGGCCGGGAAAGCGGGCGGGCGCGCTCCGGGAGCGGGCGGCCCGCCCGCGATTTTCCCCTTGAAACCAAAGCCAATGAGAGCTAAACTTACAGGCATGAAACGACCCCGCGCCGAATCGCTCCTGTTCGCGTCGTTTTCGCTGTTGTTGGCGGTCTTGGCCGCGCCCGCCGCTTTCGCGGCGTCCGGCGGCGCCCAAGCCTGCTCCGCCGCGCTTTCCAATCTGCAAAGCGCCGACGCCTCTCTCCGCCGGCAAGCCGCGGACGATCTCTCCGGCTTGTCCTGCCCGGACGCCCAGGCGCCGCTTGTCTCCGCCTTGGGCGACTCCGACGCCTCCGTGCGCGCCGCCGCCGCGAGATCCGTGGGGCTTCTGCGCGACTCGGACGCCCTGGCGCCTTTGGAAAAGATGCTGGCTTCGGACGCGGACGCGTCGGCGCGCGCGGCGGCGGCGGCCTCCCTGACTTATTTGGGCAGCCAATCCTCGGCGCCCGCTCTCATCAAGGCTTTGTCCGACCCCGACGCGGGCGTGCGCTACGCGGCGGTGCGGGCCTTAAGCGTCCTGCGCTCCGCCGATTCCGTGCCGGCCTTGGTTGCCCTGCTTAAAAGCGGCGATTCGGGGCTGCGCCGCACCGTCGCCGCGGCTCTGGGGCGCATCGGAGGCCCGCAAGCGCTGGCCGCTCTGCGCGGGCTCTTAAGCGGCTCCGATTCGAGCGTGAAATTCCAGGCCGCGGCCGCGCTGGCGTTCCAGAAAGATGCCTCGGGCCGCGACGTTTTGCTGGGCGCCCTGGCTTCCTCCCCGGACGCGGCCACGCGCGAGCAGGCCGCCAACGCCCTGGCTTTGGTCGGAACGCCGGCCGATGTTTCCGCCCTGCAGAGCGCCTTGGACTCGGAAAAGGACCCCGACGCCAAGGCCGTCATCGGCGCCGCGATTAAAAGACTCTCATCTGCCGCTTCGAATTAGAGCGAGCGATTCTTGCCAAAACCGCCTTCCGGCTCCGAATCGAGCCGATTCTCGCTGGACATGGGCGCTCTATTCGCGTTGGGATTAAGCGTATTTTTTCTGCTGGCGGAGGCCGCGCCCATCCTGGGCGTCCGCGGAGGCCTTTTCTATAGCCTTGAGAATCAAGCCCAAGATTTTCTTTTTAGATGGAACGGGCAGCAGTTGCGCAAGGCCGATCCGCGCATCATCATCGCCGCCGTCGACGATAAGACGGGCCAGGAGTTCGGCTTTCCCCTGCCGCGGAGCGAATACGGCGTTCTCCTGGACAAGCTTAAGGCCGCCGGAGCCAAGCTCGCGGCTTTCGACATCATGTTTTTCGACCGGGGAGACGCGAGGCAAAACGAAGTCCTGGCCGCGGCCGCCAAGCGTTTCGGCGACACCGTCTTCGCGTACACGGCCGCCGCGGACGGCGCCGTCCAGTATCCCATTCCCGCCATCAAGAAGGCGGCAAGGCTCCTCGGCAATGTGAGCGTCACTGCCGGGGTCGATCCGGACGGCCATGTTCGGTGGGCGTCCCTGGATCAGCCCACCGGCGATCCGCAAATGCCGGTGGCGCCGAGTCTCAGTTTGGCGGCCTACGCCGGCTATACGGGCGGCTCTCTCGGATATCTTGAGGAGAAATATTCCAAGCTGAGGCCCATTAATTTTCGTCCGCCCTTGAACCAGTTTCCGGAAAATGGGCAGTGGCCGATCTATCATCGAATCTCGGTCGCCGACATTCTCGCCGGAAGGCTCAGCGTCCAAGATCAGGCCAGATTGAAGGGAGCCCTTGTCTTGGTGGGCTCGACCTCGCTGGGCTACTTTGATCATTCGCCCAGCCCCTTTCTGACCTCCATGCCCGGCGTGGAGTTGAACGCCAACATCATCGACAACCTGCTGAATCGGGATTTTCTCAAGCCCTGGCCCGGCTGGGCCCTGGCGCTGGCGATTCTGGCCATGATCTGGATTCCGTTTTGGCTCATGCGCCTGCCGCCGTGGACTTCGTTTCCGCTGACGGCCGTGCTAGCGGCCGCTTGGCTGGCGTTCGTTGACAAGGCATTCCTGAAGGCGGAAAGAATCGAGCTCATCACGCCGCTTCTGGCGTTGGCGTCTTCTTTCGCCGTCCAGGCCGCCTACCGGTTCTGGACGGAGAGCAAGGAAAAACGGTTCATCAAGGGGCTCTTCGGCCAGTTCGTGGCGCCCGAGGTCGTGGAGGACTTGGCGCGCCATCCCGGCAAGGTCAGGCTGGGCGGCGAGAAGCGCGAGATGACGATTCTCTTCCTGGACATCGCGCATTTCACCGTCTTGTCCGAGAAGATGGCGCCGGACGCCCTCATCGAGTTCCTCAACATGTACCTGTCCAAGCTCAGCGGCGCGATCTACGAGTGGCGGGCCGTGGTGGGAAATTACATCGGCGACTGCATCATGGCGTTTTGGAACGCGCCGGTTCTGCCCGACGCGGAGCACCGGGCCAAGGCCTGCCTGGCGGCCCTGAAGTGCCGCAGCGTGCTGGCGGAGCTCAACAAGGATTTCGAGAGCCGGGGTGTTCCGGAAAAGCCGGACATCCGCATCGGCATCAACTCCGGCGTGGTCACCGTGGGGCTGACCGGAAGCGACCGCAAGCTCCAATACACCGCCCTGGGCGACGAGGTGAACCTGGCCTCCCGGCTCGAAGGCGCCAACAAGTTTTTCGGCTCGAGCATCCTGGCCAGCGGCGCGGTTTACCAAGGCGCCAAGGACGCCGTCGAGGCGCGGGAACTGGGCCGCGTGCGGGTGGTGGGCAAGGAAGCCCCCGTCCTGGTCTATGAAATTCTCGCCGAAAAGGGCCGGCTCTCCGAGGCGCGCCGCGCGGCCTTGGCCGACTATGAGGAAGGCTTAGCGGCGTTCAAGGCCCGGCGCTGGGAGCCGGCCATCGCGGCTTTCGGGCGCGCCGTTGAAAAATTTCCGGATGACGGCCCGGCCAAGCTCTACCAATCCTTGTCGCGCGACTATTCGGTGGTGCCGCCTCTGGAAGGATGGGACGGAGTCTTCAATCTCACGGCGAAATAAATGATCGTCTTCTGGCGGCTCTTGTTCGGGCACTTGTTGGCGGACTTCACCCTGCAGAGCAATTTCATCAACCGCTGGAAGCGCTCCAGCCGCTGGGGCATGCTCGTCCATTGCTCCATGCATCCTCTATGCTACGCCGCGCTGACTTTCAGCTACCTTGGCTACACCTGGATCGAGTGGGGGCCGCTCAAGCTCGAGGGCTGGGCCTGCCTCATCGTGATTTTTCTCGCCCATTGGCTCGAGGACGAGTGGCGGGTGTTCACGATTTTTCGCTACCATACTCCCGATAACACTTTGTATTTCATATGGGACCAGATCATCCACTACGTCGTCATCGCGCTCATGATCCCGCTGGGGACGGTGTCCTCCGGCGTGGGATTCATGCCGGAGAAATGGCCGGTGTTGGGCTGCTTGGCCGTTTTGACGACGCACGCCGCGACGGTCTTTATTTACTTCGTGGAAAAAGACGCCTACGGCGCGGCCTATCCCAGCGGCCGGGAGAAATACCTGGGCATGGGCGAGCGGCTGGGGCTGGCGTTGTCCGTCGCCCTCTTATCTCCCGTTTCGGCGGCGGCCGCGGCCTTGGCCTGGACGGGCGCCGCGGGCTGCGCGCGCAAGAAAGGCTGGCTCGACGTCTCCCTCCTCAATTTGGCGCTAGGCACGGCCATCGCGATTGCGTGCGGCCTGGCCGCGCGGCTGATTTTGCATTAACCCCAAGGAGAAACGCCTCATGGACTCGAAAAATGAAGTGCTTATTCTATCCGCGGTCCGGACGCCCATCGGCGCGTTGAGCGGCACGCTGGCCAGCTACACCGCGCCGCAGCTGGGCGCCAAGGCCTTGGCCGTCGCCATCGCGCGCGCCGGCGTCAAGCCCGAGGATTTGGGAGAAGTGGTGATGGGAAACGTCATTTCCGCCGGCATCGGCCAGGCGCCGGCGCGACAAGCCGCCATCGGCGCGGGCATTCCGCCCTCGGTGGGCGCCGCCACCGTCAACAAGGTGTGCGGCTCGGGATTAAAGGCAGTGATGATGGTGGGGCAGTCCATCCGTTTAGGCGAGGAGGACCTGGGCGCGGCGGGCGGCATGGAGTCCATGTCGCGCGCGCCGTTTGTCCTGGAAAAGGCGCGGCAGGGCTATCGCTACGGCAACGGCGTGCTCATCGATTTGATTTTAAAGGACGGGCTCATGGACCCCTACGCCAACGTGCACATGGGCGACTGCGGCGAGCTATGCGCGGAGAAGCACGCCATCTCCCGCGAGGCGCAGGACGAGTTCGCGGTCAAGAGCTACCAGCGCGCCTTGGAAGCCCAGAAAAACGGTGCCTTCGCCGCGGAAATCTGCCCGGTCGACGGCTTGGCGACAGACGAGGAGCCGGGCCGCGCGAAATTCGAGAAGATGGGCAAGCTCAAGCCCGCGTTCAAGCCCGGCGGCACCATTACCGCCGCCAACGCCTCCAAGCTGAACGACGGCGCGGCGGCCGTGGTCCTGGCCTCGGCCAGGGGCGCGGCGGGCAAGAAGCCTCTGGCCCGCATCGTGGATTGGGCGACCTTCAGCCAGGAGCCGCAGTGGTTCACCACCGCTCCCGCCGGCGCCATCGAGAAATTATTAAAGAAGACCGGCTGGAAAAAAGAGGAAGTCGATCTCTTCGAGATCAACGAGGCCTTCAGCGTGGTCTCCCTGGCCGTGATGAAGCTGGTCGGCCTGCCCGTGGAGAAGGTCAACGTGCATGGCGGCGCCGTGGCCCTGGGCCATCCCTTGGGCGCCAGCGGCGCGCGCATCCTGGTCACGCTCCTAAACGCCCTGGCCCGCCGCGACTTGAAGCGCGGCATCGCGGCCATCTGCCTTGGCGGCGGCGAGTCCGTCGCGGTCGCGATCGAGCGAGTGTAGGTTTATTCCGCGGATTATGTGGATTGGGAAAAAGGGAGGAGGGTTATTTTTCCAATCTTAGACCGTCCGTTAAGGCCATTTCCATCCGCCTGCCGGAAGCGATGCTCGGGGAGCTTAGATTTTTGGCCAATAAGAGAGGATGTCCCCTACCAGTCTCTCCTTAAAATGTTCTTGTCTAAGCGAATTGACAAGGAATTGAAGTCCCGCTCCCATCGCGCCCATGCTTCCTAGAGGCGCTATCGCCAAGATTGAACTGGTCACGCTCTTAAACGGCCTGGCCCGCCGCCATCTGCCTAGGAAAGTCTTAAACTTCAAAACGCCCAGCGAGGTTTTTAATTACTTCACTGGTGCACTTGCTCCTTGAATTCACCTCGTTGATATGTTAAAACTACACCTGTGGCGTGCCACCATTCAGCAGTTTCCGTTCCTCCGGACGCTTCGGCGAGCACTTGCCGCGTCCTGCGTCCCTGCACTCCGCCTTAACCGTTCCCTCCTTGCTCCGCCGTCCTCTCTAGACGGCTGACCGCCTCGCTTCTCATTGCCGACCGTCGACGGCACGCCGCAGAAACCGTTTCCCGGAGATCGCCATGACTCGAATCCTAGCCTCCTTCGCCCTCTTGCTTCTGATGTCGTCGTTCCGGCGGTCCTCACGACCGGAGGCTCGCGCCTCGCGATGACCAACCAGGAGCGGATGCTCAGGCGGCGCACGCTCGCCATCATCTCGCACCCCGACGCGGGCAAGACCACGCTCACCGAGAAGCTGCTTCTCTACGGGGGTGCGGTCCAGCTCGCGGGCTCCGTAACGGCCCGGAAGAAGGAGCGGAGCACGACCTCGGACTGGATGGAGCTCGAGAAGAAGCGCGGCATCTCGGTGAATTCCACAGTGCTCCAGTTCGAGTACGGCGGCTTCCACATCAACCTGCTCGACACTCCCGGCCACAAGGATTTCTCCGAGGACACCTACCGCGTGCTGACCGCCGCCGACGCCGTCATCATGGTGCTCGACGCGGCCAAGGGTATCGAGAGCCAGACGCTGAAGCTCTTCGAGTTCTGCCGCCTTCGGCAGATACCGATATTCACCTTCATCAACAAATTTGACCGGCCCTCGATGGATCCGCTGGCGCTCCTCGACGAGATCGACCGCTCGCTCCAGCTCCAGCCCTATCCGATGAACTGGCCGCTCGGGACGGGAGCGGATTTCAAGGGGATATTCGATCGCCGGGCCAAGCAGATGCACTTCTTCGAGCGCGTCCCCGGCGGCGCGTTCCTGGCGCCTGTCGCCGTGCTGGACCGGCTCGACGACCAGGCCGCCGCGCGGGTGAAAGCCAACGTCCTGCGCCGGGCGATCGACGAGCTCGCCGTCCTCGACCAGGCCGGGGAGCGCTTCGACCCCGCAGCGGTGAAAGCCGGGGACATGACGCCCGTGTTCTTCGGCAGCGCCGCCAACAACTTCGGCATCCAGCTCCTGCTCGACGGCTTCCTGGAGCTGTCGTCGCCGCCGCGGCCTCAGCCGACCGCGACGGGCATGATCTTGCCCGAGGACCCGCGCTTCTCCGGCTTCGTCTTCAAGATCCAGTCCAACATGGACCCGCGCCACCGCGACCAGCTCGCCTTCGTGCGCGTCTGCTCCGGGCGGTTCGAGCGCGACATGCGCGTCCTCCACGCGCGGACCGGCGAGACGATCCGCCTGGCCAGTTCGCATAAGGTCCTCGGCCGCGAGCGCGAGACCGTGGACGAGGCCTTCGCCGGGGACATCGTCGGCATCGTCGGGCATTCCCAGTTCCATATCGGCGACACCTTGACCGTCGACAAGAGCATCGCTTATAAAGGAATACCCCAGTTTCCTCCGGAGCACCTCGCCTACCTTCACGGCGCGAGCGCGGCGGACTTCAAGCGCTTCCGGACCGGGCTTGCGCACCTGCTCCAGGAAGGAGTCGTTCAGACGTTCGCGCTTCGCGGGGCGTCGTCGCGGGTTCCCCTGCTCGGGGCCGTCGGCCCGCTCCAATTCGAGGTTTTGGCGCATCGGCTTCAATCCGAGTACGGCGCCGCGTCGCGGTTAGAGCCCTCGCCCTGGACGGTCGTCCGTTGGGCGGGGGATTCGTCTCCGGCGGCGCTTAACGAGGACATCCTGCCGAGCGGCGCGCGCCTGGCCGAGGACGCCGACGGTCGGCTCGTCGTGCTGTTCGTCAAAGAGTGGGACTGCAAGTATTTCCTCGAGCGCCATCCGAAGATCGCGCTCTCAAAGCTGCCGCCCGGAAGCGGCACAGCCGTGCCGGTATGACCGACATCACTATGGAGAAAGAAAAGATTGATCGTTTCAAAAGCATCCTGGAGTCTCTCGTCGAGGAGATCGAGGCCTCGCTGAAAATAGGCAGCGCGATGTCCGCCGTGGTCTCGCTCGACGACCCCATCGGACGCTTGTCGCGCGTCGACGCCCTGCAATCCCAGGAGATATCGCTGGGTCTCCAGGCGGGCGTGCGCATGCGGCTCGAGATGGTGCGCCGGGCGCTGGCCTCCATCGAGATCGGTACCTATGGAGTCTGCGCGGGCTGCAAGCAGCCGATACCCGAGGCCCGTCTCGAGGCCATGCCGGAGACCCCGCTCTGCGTAGGGTGCTCAGCGTGAGGCGCGTCATCGCTGCGGACACGCGCGGCGGCATTTCGACGCTCGCAAAGATACTCGGCGGCTACGTGCAGTTGATCCCGGCAGTCTCGCTGGAGCAGGCCCTCAAGAAGATCGAAGACGGCGCGGACCTCGTGGTCTGCGGCATCCACTTCGACCAGTCGCGCATGTTTGGCTTCCTAGGAATGGCGAAGGCGCGGCCCGCGAGCCGCGCGGTCCCGTTCGTCTGCTACAGGGACATGCCCAGCGATTTGTCCGCGACATTGATCCAAGAGCTTGGATGTCGCGTGCAGGGCCTTGGGCGCGGTCGAGTTCCTCGATCTGCATGAACACAGGCGGCTTCATGGGCCGTGCGTGCCGACGAGATGTTCCGTGAATCGATGATGAGGCATCTGGACGACCCGGGCCGGCGCGGCGTCAACGCATGCTGAAGGCGTATCTCGGAGTGGCCAGGTCTCATCGCGGAACGCTCTCGTTCGGGATACCCCTGGCGTTCTTCTCGAGCCTCGGGCAGACCTTCCTCATCTCCCTGCGGCCTGCGGCGCCGGGAGCGGAGCGGCGCTCGCTGCTCGCGCTCGCCGGTTCGTCGCCTCCCTGGGGGCTTGTCGTGTTCCTATCCCTGGCCGGCGTGAGCCAAGGGCTCGGCGGAGCATTCAAGATCGCTGTGTGGGCGGAGCTTTATCCCCTTGAGCGCCTTGGAGAGGTGCGCAGCGCCGCCGGAGCGTCCGTATGATGCCCGATCTGGACGCGATCTACGACAAGACATTCTTCGCGGAATGGGGTAGGAGCAACGAGCCCTATATACGCTCGGCCGAGGTCATCACCGAAACCTTGATCGCCCAGCTCAAGCCCAAGCGCATCGCGGACATCGGCTGCGGCTGCGGAGTCTACACGCACGCCTTCGCCCAAAGAGGCGTGTCGGTGTTCGCTCTCGACGGCGTCAAGCCGGCGCCCGAGCACTCGTTTCCGGTGCCGATCCACGTCCAGGACCTGACCGTGCCCTTCGAGAACGCGTGGGGCCCTTTCGATTTCGCGCTGTGCCTGGAGGTGGCCGAGCACATACCGGAGGGGATGTCGGACGCATTTTTGGACAACCTCGCGCGCTTCAGCGACACGATCGTAATCTCCGCCGCTCCTCCGAACCAAGGCGGGCACCATCATGTCAACGAGCGTCCCAAGCGCTACTGGGTGAGCCGCCTCGCCGAGCGCGGCTTTGCCTACAACCGCCTGAAGACTGGACGGATCTTCGAGTCCGTCATCGCCATACGGCCTCCGTACATGTGGATGGTCCAGCACCTGAGCGTCTATGAAAGGACCTCGGATACGGCCGTCCTCAAGCGCATGCTGCCTTTCTCGGTGAGGTTGCGTTCATGAGGCCGGCGTTCACCGCGGCCGCCCGCGCCCTGTCCGAGAACCGGCTGTTCTGGGAGGCGCCCCACTCCGCCGTCTATTTCTCGTTCTTCGCGTTGCTGCTGTGCCGGCGGCTGTGGGACGACCTCTCGGCCTTCCGCGGGGCCGCGGCTGGCTTCGCGCTCCAGTTCGCGGTGGCTCTCGTCGTCTTCTGGATTTTCCCGTCGCGCATGGAGAGGCCCGAGTTCGACCCGATCGGCCTGAGCCGCAGCATTTTTAAATCCAAAGATGAGCCTGAAGTAGCCGTCGGCCGTGGTCTTTCTTTTTGGCCACTTTTTCTTTCTGTTAACGGCGGTGGACAAAGTGGATAACGGGGCGTGCCTGTCGCCGAGCGCTAAAAATCATCTCTCGCCGCGGGAACTTTCCGGCGCTCCCGCTCGTATACCGGGTATGGGGGGGATGGTGGAACTCCGCGCGGGGGTTTCGCTTGATATAAAAATACAAATGTATTACAATAAATATGGAGCCGCCTGATATCCGCTGGGACGACGCCAAGAACGACCGGCTCAAGCGGGAACGCGGGGTTTCCTTCGATGAAATCATCGCCCAAAAGCTTCTGGCCGTCAAGCGGCACCCAGGCCGCGGGCATCAGCGGCTCATGCTTTTTGAGCACAAAGATTACGTCTGGGTCGTGCCGTATGTGGCGCATGGCGGGGAAATATTCCTAAAGACCATTTTCCCAAGCCGAAAATACACCAAATTGTGGCGCGAGGGAAAATTGCGATGAAAAAGAGCGATCTAAGCCCCGAGGAAAGTCGCATCGAGAGGGCGCTGCTGCGCGGAGCGTACCAGCCGGTGAGCCGCGCCGAGTTTCACCGCGTCGCCCAAGCCATCGCCCGCCGAAAAAAAGACGCGGTCTTGAACATCCGCGTCAACCGCCGGGACATGGAGGACATCAAACGCAAGGCCGGGCGCTTGGGAGTGCCCTACCAGTCCCTCATCTCCGAGATGATCCACCAGCTGGCCGTCTAGCCACGCCCCAGGCAGTCTCCTTCCGTGGCATGGGCGAGGGAGAATTTTTATCGATATCACCCCGGCCAGAGTGCTAGAATAGGAAAATTCTCAAGAGCAAACCACGTGAGCACCGCATTCCACTCAAAATACTGCGCGCACGAGCTGACCAGGAGATATTCCTCCAACAGCCTGGAGAAAACTCGTGAGGAGGCTTTGCTTAAAGCCGCGGGAGACTCTCAAATCCGCGCCTTTGGGTGGCCGATAGGCTTGGTGATGCGATCGCCCGAATATAAACCGCGTCCTTATGCGGATGGGATTAAGGCAAAGATATTGGCTAAACCCATATCGGGCGCAGATCGCGACGATACTTATGTGTAAGCCAAGGCGCGCGCCGCGGCCGAGTGGTGCCGTCATGCTTCAGAGCACGAGCTTAAGCATGACGGGAAACCGTGGACTTACCTTCTGATCCCGGACGACATGGTGGCCGAGAATAAGACGCTCAAGGGCTTGGCCGCCGCTTACGCTTTCCCGGCGCGGTTAAAAGCTTTGAAGTCGAATATTGTTTAATGGTGTCGTATGTTATTCTGCCAAGCATCGATGGAAACTAAAAACGAAAAGCTCCGGTTTCCCGGGGCTTGGGCAGCTTGTCAGTCGTCCCTCAAAAGCCAGCATAGCATGATTGCTCAAAGTTTCGAGAGGCGGGCTTCATGGTTTTGGGGCTGGAATTATGACGGCTAATACCTACCCTATACACCCCCTTGCAACCCCCTTGCAACCCCCCTACCTAGGCCTAGGTAGGCCTAGGCTAGGCCCTAGCCACCCCCTAGCCACTTGGCTATCAGACCCTATCCAGACCCTATCTATTTCCAGCTATTCGGGGGGGGCGGCCCCGGCCGGCCGGGGCCGCCCCTGGCCATGAAAAACGCGCCTTTTACGCTGGGCTCCAAGGTCGGCCTTGACGATTTGGCTTTGGTCGCGCGCGGGTTAAAGAAGGTCAAGTTTGGCGCGGCCGCGGCTTCCAAAATGGCCGCCTCGCGCCGCGTTTTGGAGAAGGCCGCGGCGTCCGAAAAACCGGTCTACGGCGTCAACACCGGCTTCGGCGATTTGGCCACGCGCCGCATTTCCCGCGGGCAGTTGGGCGAGCTGCAAAGAAACCTCGTGCTGAGCCATGCCTGCGGCGTGGGTGAACCCTTGAGCGAGGAGGAAGCCCGCGCGATCCTGTTTTTGCGGGCCAACGAAATCGCCCGGGGCTTTTCCGGCGCGCGGCCGGACTTGGTCCGGCTCATGGCGCGGGTGGTCAACTCGGGCGCGGTTCCGCTCATTCCTTCCCGAGGCTCGGTGGGGGCTTCCGGGGATTTGGCGCCCCAGGCGCACATGGCTCTGCTCTTAATCGGCGAGGGCCAAGCGCTTTTGGCCGGCCGAAAAATTTCCGCGCGCGCCGCGCTGGCCCGCGCCGGCGCCGCCCCCGCGGTGTTGCAGGCCAAGGAAGGCCTCTCTCTTTTAAACGGAACCCAAGCCATGCAGTCGGTGGGGGGCTTGGCCTTGGTCCGCGCCGCCCGCGTATGGCGCGCCGCGCAAATCGCGGGAGCGATGAGCCTGGAAGCGATGACCGGCACGCCGGGACCCTTCGATGAAGTCGTCCACCGGTTGAAGCCTCACGCTGGGCAAATTTTCGCGGCCAAGCAACTGCGCGGCCTTGTGCGCGGCAGCCAAATCCGGGAGTCCCACCGCGACAACGATCCGCGCGTGCAGGATCCCTATTGCCTGCGCTGCATGCCGCAAGTCCACGGCGCGGCCTGGGACGTCCTGGAAAATTCCCGCAAGACGGTCTTGACCGAGATGGCCTCGGCGACGGACAATCCCTTGGTGGCCGGCGGGCGCCTGATTTCGGGCGGCAACTTCCACGGCCAGGCCCTGTCGTTCGCCTTCGACGCGGCGGCGACGGCCTTGACCGCGCTGGCCAACATCTCCGAGCGGCGCTTGTTCCATCTGGTGTCCGGCCGCGCGCCGCGCTTGAAGCCCTTTTTGGCCGGCAATCCCGGCTTGGAGTCGGGTTGGATGATCGCCCAGGTCGCGGCCGCGGCGCTGGCCTCCGAGAACAAGATTCTGGCCCATCCCGCGTCGGCCGACACCATCCCCACCTCGGCCGGGCAGGAAGATTTTGTCAGCATGGGCATGTCGGCGGCGCTGAAATTAAGGCAAATCGTCTGGAACGCGGCGCAGGTCGCGGCCGTGGAGCTGTTGGCCGCGGCGCAGGGCTTGGAGGCGCACGCGCCGCTTCGCTCCGGCCCCGGCGTGGAGAAGGCCCGAAAACTTTTGCGCGCGAAAATCCCGGCGGCCAAGGGCGATGAAATCCTGGGGCCGAGGATGGAGCGGGCGCGGGACATGATTTTGGAAGGATATTTCGAAGGGGTTTTACCGTAAGCCTCATGTCCGCGCCCGCCCGTCCTATTCGCGCGCCGCGCGGCCGCAAACTTTCCTGCAAGGGCTGGCAGCAGGAGGCGGCGCTGCGCATGCTCATGAACAACCTCGATCCCGCGGTCGCGGAGCGGCCCCAGGATTTGGTCGTTTACGGCGGCCGGGGCAAGGCCGCGCGCAATTGGGAGTGCTTCCACGCCATCGTGCGCGCGCTCAGGTCCCTGGAGAATGACGAAACCCTGCTGGTCCAGTCCGGCAAGCCCGTGGGCGTGTTCAAGACTTTCGCGCACGCGCCGCGGGTCTTGATCGCCAACTCGAATCTGGTGGGGCATTGGGCGACTTGGGAGCATTTCAACGAGCTCGAAAAAAAGGGCTTGATGATGTTCGGCCAAATGACGGCCGGGTCCTGGATTTACATCGGCACGCAGGGCATTTTGCAGGGCACCTACGAGACCTTCGCCGAAGCGGCGCGCCGCCATTTCGGCGGCAGCCTAAAGGGCCGCTTGGTGGTGACCGCGGGCTTGGGCGGCATGGGCGGCGCCCAGCCTTTGGCCGCGACCATGAACGGGGCGATCTTTCTGGGCGTCGAGGTAGACCCCGCGCGCATCCGCATGCGCCTGCAAACCCGCTATTTGGATGAAATGGCGACGAGCCTGGATGAAGCTCTGGACAAGGTCCTGATGGCCAAGGCCCAGGGCCGCGCGCTTTCCATCGGGCTTCTGGGTAACGCGGCGACCGTGATTCCCGAACTCGCCCGCCGCGGCGTCATGGTCGACATGCTCACGGACCAGACCTCCGCGCACGATCCGCTCTCGGGCTACGTCCCCGAGGGGCTTTCGGTCGAACAGGCCGCAGAGTTGCGTCGTGGCGACCCCGAGAAATGCGTCGCGCTGGCCATGGAGTCCATCGCCAAGCACGTGCGCGGCATGCTGGCCCTGCAAAAATCCGGCGCCGTGGCTTTCGACTACGGCAACAACATCCGGGCCATGGCCCAAAAAGCGGGCGTCTCGGACGCCTTTAAGATTCCGGGCTTTGTCCCGGAGTTCATCCGCCCGCTGTTCTGCCTGGGCAAGGGGCCTTTCCGTTGGGCCGCGCTTTCCGGGAATCCCGCCGACATCGCCGTCACGGACGCGGAGGTTCTGCGGCTTTTTCCCAAGGACGAGCCTTTGCGCCGCTGGATTCGCTTGGCGCGGGAAAAAGTCGCCTTCCAGGGCCTGCCCGCCCGCATCTGCTGGCTGGGCCTGGGCGAGCGCGCCGAGATGGGCCTGCGCATGAACTACCTGGTGCGCAAAGGGAAAATTTTCGCGCCCATCGTCGTCGGACGCGACCACCTGGACTGCGGCTCGGTGGCGAGCCCTTTCCGGGAGACCGAAGGGATGAAGGACGGCACGGACGCGGTCGCCGATTGGCCCATCTTGAACGCGCTCTTGAACGCCGCCTCGGGCGCGTCCTGGGTGAGCTTCCACCACGGCGGCGGCGTGGGCATGGGCTACTCGCTGCACGCGGGTCAAGTCATCGTGGCGGACGGGACCAAGGCCATGGACGCGCGCCTGGAGCGCGTCTTGAGCAACGATCCGGGCTTGGGCGTCGCGCGCCACGCGGACGCGGGCTACGCCGAGGCCAAGGCCGCCGCGCGCCGAGGCAAGCTCAAGATTCCCCGGCTTTAGCCCCGCGTGCGATCCAGCTCAGGGCGTATTTCGCGTAGGTTTCGGAGAGCGCGCGCTTTTCTTCCCGCGGCGGATCGCCCATCGAACCAGAAATCAGGCAACAAAGATGCCGCGGCAGGCCATGCGAGAAGGCCGGCGGCTATTCCTGGAACATTCGTTGCGGTAAGGACAAATAGGGGTTCCTCTAATAGCGAGCAAATAAACCATAGCGAGGAAATGGGTTATGGACGCGCTTGACGAGCTGTTCGGAAGGGTTTCCGATGGAGTCTGCGTTTCGGACGCGCAGGGGCAGGTCATCTACGCCAATGCCGCCGCCCGCCGGATGCTGGATATCGGCGGCGACGCGCGCGGCGTCAAGCTGTGCGACCGCCTGTGCGGAATGCTTTCGGATTCAACTCCGGGCGACTGCGCCGAGCGCTGCCCCTTGCTCGATCCGGGGTCCAAAGAATCGGGCGTCACCTTCGAGGGGAAACACGGGCCCAAAACGGTTTATTCGTGGAAGGAAACGGGCCCAAGCCGCCTGGAGCAATGGAAAAATCTGCGCGTGCGCTGCCTGCGCGTTCCCGGCTTGACCGCGGACGGCGAAAAATCCGAAAGGCACCTGACCCTCATCGAGGACGCGGCGGCGCAGGCGGCGCGGGAGCAAAGCGGCGAGGAGTGGCGCGAGATGATTGCGCATGATTTGCGCTCGCCGCTGGCCAATATTTACGGGGTTCTCAAGACCTTGGAGGACATCCCCGCGGGCAAGCCGCTGCATCCCAGCGAGAAGGGGCTTTTGGACGTCAGCCTCAGGGCTTGCGCCCGGATGGCCGAGCTCCTTGACTTGTTCCTGGAATTGGCCCAGTTCGACGCGGGGGCGGTTCCGGTTCACCTGAAAAATATCCCGCTCTTGGATCTCGTGAAAAAAAACGCCGAGGAGCAGGCGGTCGCGGCCCAGGTCGGCGGCGTGGAAGTGACGGTGTCCGTTCCGGAGGACTTGCAAGTCCTTGCCGACGCGGCGCTTCTCGCGCGCGTCGTCCAGAATCTTCTCAACAACGCCCTCAAATTCACTCTTCAGGACGGGAAGGTGGCGATTTCCGCCGCCGAGGAAGGCGGGACGATCGTCTTGCGGGTCAAGGACACGGGCTCCGGCATCGCGCCGGAGCATCTGCCCTTCCTGTTCGACCGCGCCTATCAGGCCAAAGCGCGGCGCGAGGGCAAAATCAAGGGCAACGGCATGGGTCTCGCATTTTGCCAGGAAGCCCTGCGGGCGATGGGCGGCGCCGTCACGGTGAAATCCGAACTCGGCGCGGGAAGCGAGTTCCTCGTCAGCCTGCCGCCGGCCCAGGTCGAGGCGTTCGTCGGCTGAGAGGAAAAACCATGAGCGTTTTCGCGGGCTTGGAGCGCGAGCATCGCGTTTTTGCCCGATTGGCGCGTCAGTGCGAGCGCAGCCTCGCGCGCGGCGAGGCGGACGCCCGGCGGGAATTGGCGGAGACCATGCGCGTTTTGCTTCCGGCGCTGGTCCGGCACGAAGAGGTCGAGGACCTTCTCTTCCGCGATCCGGCCTACGCCGCGCGGAATGACGCCAAGAGGATTCTGGCCGTGGTCGACGCCCAGCACGACGAAATCGAGGCGTTGCGCGCGGAGCTTGAGGCGCTCCTGCGGGATGCCCGGCGCTGCGATTTCGAACGCCTCAAAACGGGGGTTTCGCTTTTCGTGCGCAAGCTCGCGTTTCATTTCGAAACGGAAGAAAATCTCCTGTGGCCCTCCTACAACAGCCTCGGCAGCCGCTCCATCCGGCGCTCTCTGTCGCATGAGGTGGACGAGAGAGTCGATGAAATGGAGACGGAGATGAGAAGGGAGAAGCATCCATAAGGGTCGCCCGAACCGCAGGCACTTATGTTGCTTTGTTAAGCGGTATGGTTCCCGAAACGCTTTCCAACTTTCCTTCATCAAGGAATGGAAGAGGACCCAAAGGGGGAGTGATGTCGGAGAAAAAACTGGATCCAGCGACGGCGGCGGACGTGATGAGCCCCGAGGTCATCGCCATCAATGAAAACGACGACGTATGGTCCGCCATCCGAATCCTCGTCGCCAACGACGTTACCGGAGCCCCGGTCGTGGGCGCCGACGGCCGCTTGGTCGGCGTCATCTCCCAGACCGATTTGGTGCGCTACCTGCAGGCCAAGGCCGCGAAACTGGCCGATTTTTATTCCGACTCGGAGCCGGACGCGCGGCTGCCGACCAACGGCCGGAGCGCGCGGGTTCAGGACTTGATGACCCGCCGGATCATCAAGGCTACGGAAGACGATTCACTCGATAAAATCAGCCGCATCATGCTTGTCCAAAAAGTCCACCGCGTCATCATCACGCGCGCCGAACGGCTGGTCGGCATCGTGACCACCATGGACGTCCTGCGCGCCGCGCAGCATTTCGGGGGGCGCGCCGCGTGAAGGGAGCGTCCTTCCCCGCAGAGGAAAAATCCGCTTAATTTGCTACGTTGCCGGGCTTTTTGGTAAATTGCGCTGGCGCATTTCTGGAGGCCGCCATCAATCTCATCGTTCTTTTTTTAATCTCGGCCATGGCCGGACTGCTGGGCTCGCTCACGGGCTTGGGCGGCGGCAGCCTCATGGTGGCGTTTTTGGCCGCCTTCGGCGTTCCCATCCGCTACGCCATCGCGGCCAGCATGGTGAGCATCATCGCCACGTCCAGCGGCTCCGCCATGACCTACGTGCGCGAGCGCATCGCCAACGTGCACGCGGCGTTCTACCTGGAGATGTTCACCATCACCGGCGCCATCGTGGGCGCGACCATCACCACGCTCATCGCGCCGAGGCTTCTCTATTTTATCTTTGCCGGAGTCCTGGCGACCTCTTTCTTCGGCATGAGGCGGCACATGAAGGAAGAACTGCCCGAGAACGTGCCGCACAGCCGGCTGGCCGACTGGCTGAGGCTGCGGGGCAGCTATTACGATCAGGCGCTGGGCCGCCAGGTGGATTACCGCATGACGCGCCCCATCTGGGGCGGCGCCGGCATGTTCATCGCGGGCCTGGCGGCGGGCATGCTGGGCATCGGCGCGGGAGCCTTCAAGGTTTCGGTGCATGAGCTCGTCCTGCGCATGCCTTCAAAAGTGTCCAGCACGACGAGCAACTTCATCATCGGCATGACGGCCTTGGCCGGGGCCAGCGTCTATTTCGCCTCGGGGCTTCTCTACGTCAATTTGGCCGCGCCCATGGCGGTGGGCACGACCATCGGGGCCATGGCGGGCGGGAAAATCTTGAACCGCTTCAGGAACAAGCACATCCGGTTCCTGTTCATGCTCATCTTGGTCTACCTCATCGCGCAGATGATCTACAGCGGGATACGGGCATGATCGAGAAAGACGAAGAGGCGCTGGATTTTATCATCGGCTACATCCTGGCCGGCGGCGTCATCCTGAGCATCGTGCTGGAGTCTTACGGGCTTTTGCTTTATTGCCGCGGCGCCCACGGCTTCGCGGTTTCCTGGGATCCGGTCTGGCGCATGAGCGGGAAAAATTTCTTCGCCTATTCGGCGGCCTTGTTTCTATCGCTGGGCCGCGGCGCGCTCACGCCCGCCGCCATCATGGCCTTGGGGCTCGTCGTCCTGATGATGACGCCCTATGTCCGCGTGGTCGTTTCCACCTTATTTTTTGGCCTTAAGCGCGACTGGAAATACCTGTGCATCACGCTCTTCGTGCTGGCCGTGCTGACCGGAAGCCTCATCCGGCACTAAGACGCCGCCGCGCGCATTTCCGGGGGGATGTCCGCCTCTTCTATGGCCGAACCCTCGGCCATGATGAGCATGCGTTCGACCGCGTGCTCAAGCTCGCGCACGTTGCCCGGCCAGGAGTAGGCCTTGAGCGCCTCGGCCGCCTTGGGGGAAATCCGCGCCGCCTTGACTCCGGATTTCTTGCCGGCCTTTCTCAGGAAGTGCTCGGTCAGGGGCAGGATGTCCTCCGGGCGCTCGCGCAAAGACGGCAAGGAAATGGGGAACACCTTGAGGCGGTAGTACAAATCCTCCCGGAACTTGCCCTCTTGGACCATTTTTTCCAAGTTCTTGTTGGTGGCGGCGATGAGCCGCCCCGAGACCTTGATGGGCCGGTTGTCGCCGACGCGCCGGATCTCGCCTTCCTGGAGCGCGCGCAGGAGCTTGACTTGGAAAGCCGGCTCGGTTTCGCTGATTTCATCCAGAAAAAGTGTGCCGCCGCTGGCTTCCTCGAAGAGCCCGCGTTTGTTGCGGTCGGCGCCGGTAAACGAGCCCTTGACGTGGCCGAAGAGCTCGCTCTCCAAAAGGCCCTCCGGCATCGCCCCGCAGTTGATGGCCACGAAGGCTCCGGCGCGGCGCGTGCTTTTCTCGTGGATGGCGCGGGCGACGAGCTCCTTGCCGGTGCCGGACTCGCCCTGGACCAGCACGACCGCCTCGGTGGCGGCCACCTTGCGCACCAAATCCAGGACGCCGCCCATTTTCGGCGAGGCGTAGACGATGCCCTCGAAGCTGTACTTGTCCTTGACCTCCTCGCGCAGGCGCTTGACCTCGCCGATGAGGCTCTTGCGCTCCAAGGCCTTGTGCAAAACGATGGAAAGCTCGTCCGGATCGATGGGTTTGGTCAGATAATCGAAGGCGCCGGCCTTGATGGCGGCCACCGCCGTGTCGATGGAGCCGTGCCCGGTGATGACCAGGACCTCGGCTTCGGGGTGGGCTTTCTTGGCCGCGGCCAGCACCTTCAAGCCGTCCACATCCCCGAGCTTCAAGTCCGTGATGACCAAGTCGTAGGCGTGCTCGGACAGCAAATCGAACGCCTCGCGCCCGTTCTTGGCGTGGGTCGTCTCGAAGCCCATTTGTTTCAAGCCCATGGACAGCAGCGCGGCCTGGGACGGATCGTCCTCGGCCAAAAGAATCTTAGTCTTGCTCATTTCTCTCCGCGGAAGGAAGAAGGATGATGAACGCGCTGCCCTGCCCCACGGCGCTTTTGACCTCGATGCGCCCGCCGTGCGACTTGACGATGCGCTCGGCGATGGGAAGCCCCAGCCCCGTTCCCTGCTTTTTTGTGGTGTGAAACGGCTTGAAAATTTCGACCAGCGCGGGTTGGGAAATTCCCGGGCCGGTGTCGGCGACCTTGAAAAAAGCCGAGTTGCCCCGTCGCCCGGTCGTGACCGTGAGCTGCCCGCGGCCGTCCATGGCCTGCACGCCGTTTAAAATAATGTTCCACACCACCTGCCGTATTTGATCCACGTCCATCAGGAAGCTCTTGAGCCGCGGATCGCAGGCGACTCGGACGCGGATGTCCTTGGCTAATTCCGGATTGGCGCGGATGATGCCGCAGGTTTCCGTGACGATGGCGTTCAAGCTGCCAAGGGAGAGCTTGACGCCGCGCGGGCGGGCGAAGGACAGGAAATTGGTCAGGGTTTCATTCAGGCGTCGGGATTCCTCGCGCAGCACGCGCAGGGCCAGGGCGCGGTCGTCGTGGCCCAGGCCGTCCGATGAAATCTGCTTGGCCGCCATGACGATGGAGCCCAGGGGATTGCGGATTTCGTGCGCCAAGACCGTGGCCATCTCCCCGAGGGCGGCCAACGCCTCCGCCTGGGCCACGCGTTCCTGCAAGGCGACGCGCTCCGAAAGGTTGGTGGCGTTGGACATGTAGCCGAGGATGTCGCCGCGGGAATCCCGGACGGCCGTGATGGTCAGGATGAGCGGAATTTCGCGCCCGTCCTTGGTCTTGTTGATCATCTCGCCGCGCCAATAGCCCCGCTCGGGATCGAGGATGGAGGCCCACATGCGTCGGTAGAGCTCGTCGCTGGAATGGCGCGAGCGCAGGATGCTCGGCGTCTTGCCGATGATTTCGTCGCGCGAGTAGCCGTAGTGCTTGGTGAAAGCCTCGTTGGCCTCCAAGATGACGCCGTTGCGATCGCAGTAGAACATGACCTCGTTGGAGCGGCGGAAGGCCGCGTAGAACAGCGTTTTAAGCCGCTCGTCCCGCAGCGCCCGGCCGATGTCGCGCGCGATGGAGAGCACCGTCGGCTTGCCGGCGTAGCCGATGAGGGAGCCTCTGACCTCGATTTGGATGCGGCGCCCGGAGCTGTCGCGGAAGACCGTGCTTAAGAAAGCCGAGCCGCTTTTTTTGATGCGGGCGGAAAAATCATCGCAAATTTTCTTGCCCGCCCCGGCGTAGAATTCGTGGATGTCGCGGCCGACGAATTTCTCGCGCGGATAGCCCAAGGTCCGCAGCGCGGCCAAGTTGGCGTCGAGGATTTTTCCGCTTTTGATTTCCCGGATCCAGATCATGTCCCCGGCGGAATCGAGCAGGGCCCGGAACAACTGCTTGAAGGCGGGTTTGGGCGATTTCATCAGCGTGTTTAAGGTATGCGATTGCTCTTGGCGCTCGAATCGTTTCATGATGGATGGGAATGGGCTCGGTGCGGCGCGGGCCCGAAGAGTGCTACCATCCCCTATGAAACGTTCGTGCCAAAGTATTTTATCTAAAAGGCGGGCCTAACCGCCACGCATGAAAAACACGAGCCTTAACGCGACGATGGGAATGAAGCAGCGGCCCCTCCTGCTGGGCCGCATGCGCATGGCCGAGTGGCTCGAAATGCCCGAGAAGGAATTCGCCCGGGAAATCCAAAAAATCGAGCGGGATCCGCTTTTTCGCAAGCTTCATTCCGGCGCGCCGCAATACCCCGGCGTCATCCGCCGCCAGCGCTGGCCGCGCGCGGAGTTCACGGGCGGTTTTTACGAGCTCAACGAGCAGGTCACGGCCAATGGGGGCGAGCGCGTGCGGGTCGAGGAGCTCCTGGAGCAGGGCCCCGACTTGATGCCCAAAATCCGCAAGATGGGGCAGGAGGCGTTCGAGCGCTATTTTCTTTACGCGGAAGAGGCCCTGCCCTTGGAGGACATCGCGCGCCGTACGGGCTTGAGCCTTGAGGAGATCGGGCAAATCAGCGAGCTTTTGCTTAAAATCGGCGCCGAGGCGGAATTCGCCGCGCCCAAGAAGACGCCCGGCCGCCGGCAGTCCTGCCTGGCCCGCGTCTATATGGAGGAGGGCGAACCGCGCTTCGAGTTTCTCTCGCCTTATTGGGCCCGCGGGCTCTACCATATCCGCTACGACATTCTGGAGCGCTGGAAGGACGCGGGACGCTTGAAGGGCGCGGAATTAAAGAAGCTGCCCCGGTTTTTAAAGCGCCTGGAGACCGTGAACCTCCGCCAAAGCACGATGTTTCGCGTGCTGGAGAGCCTCTCCAAGCTTCAGTCGGACTTTATTTCCTCGCGCCGCGCGGAGGCCAAGCTCCCCATCAGCCTGCGCATGCTCTCGCGCCGGCTTGATTTGGCGCCCAGCACGGTCAGCCGCGCCGCGGCCGGCCGCTCGGTCACGATGCCGTGGGGCCAGGAAGTTCCTCTCATCGAGTTGATGCCCGGACGCCGCCGCGTCGTGCGGGACATCCTGGCCTTGTGGATCAAGGAAAATCCCGGGCAAACGGACCAGTCTCTGGCCCAGCGGCTCAAGTCCGAACACGGCATCAAGATCTCCCGGCGCACCGTCAACGCCGCCCGTAGTCAAATCGTTTCCGTCAAGAAGTAAAAATCCCTCCTTCCGTTGAGAAAGCCTCCCATTTCCGGAGAAATGGCATATTTGTTGCCGAACTAAACTGCGGAGGCCAATGAAATGAACAAAGAGTCAAAGCGATGGTTGGCCGGAATGCTTTTCGCCGTTCTGCTCGCTCCCGCCGCTCACGCGGGGGCGGTTTTTAATCCGAGCGAGCCGCAGAGCCATCTCTGGCTCACGGGCGACTCGACTTTGCATCCCTTCACCATCAACGCGACGTCCCAGGATTTCACCCTGTCCTTCGCCAAGGGGACAAGCGATGTGGCCGCGGCTTTGGCGGCGCAGGAGCCGGCCACGATGACCTTGACTATCCCGGTCTACGGCCTTAAATCCACTGAATCCAAATCGATGGACCGCAACACGCAAAAGGCTCTTAAGGCCGCGAAAAACCCCGACATCACCTTTACGGTGACCAGCTACCAAGCCAAGCCCGAGAACGGCGGCTACAGGATCAGCGCTCAGGGCCGGCTTTCCATCGCGGGCGTGGCGAAGCCGGAGACCATCGAGGCGGACGCGCATGCGGCCAAGGGCGGCGTGACCATCGACGGGCAGGAGCCCGTCAGCATGAGCGATTTCGGCGTCAAGCCCCCGACTATGATGTTCGGGGCGATTAAAGTCGCGGATCGCATCGTCGTTCATTTTCACTTAAACCTAAAAATGTCGGACACAGGAGAAAATAAATGAAAGGCAAGCTGGCGTTGCTCGCCGCGGCCGCCCTAATCGGCGCGTCCGGAGCGAGTTTTGGACAGGCTCCGGCCTCGAGCCAGTCATCGAGTCCGCAGCCATGGAGCATCACCACGCCGTGGCAGGGTTCGGGCGGTTCGGGATGGGGCCTGAACTTCGACGGCAATGCGTTCGACGGCGCGGGCGTCCAGCCGACCGGAGGCGTGAGCCTGGTCAGCACGGACAACCTCAACCTCGACATGTTCGGACGCCTTCAGATGCTGGCGGTCGGCGAGAACGTGGCGGATCCGGTCCGGAATAACAACCGGCTCTACCTGTTCACGCAGGAGTCCCGCCTAGGCTTCCGGGGTAACTTCGACGGCTACAAGTATGAGACGCAATTGTCCCTGGGCGGCGAGGAGGTCGTGACCTCCAACGTGGCCTTGACCCTGCTGGACATGGACTTCGACGTGCCGGTGCCGGTCGGGCCGGACACCTCGGTGAAGGTCGGGCAGTTCCGCGTGCCCTTCGGCCGCGAAGCGATGACTGACACGGGCTACATGCCCTTCACGGATCGCTCCATCCTGAGCGGAGGCTTTTCCATGGGCCGGGACTACGGCCTGGCCTTGCAGGGCTATGACGGCCATTTCGCCGGCACTCTGGGCACCTTCAGCGGCGGCGGCGAGGACGTGCCGCAGCGCTATCTGGGCGAGACCCTGGGCATCCCGATGATCGTGGCCCGCGTGGGCTATAATGACGGGGTGGACGCCGACATCTATCATGTGGTGCAGACCGACCTCGACATCAACAAGCCCGAGAAGGCGGCTTATGTGAGCGCGCTCTTCACCAAGGACACCACCATCGGCCACTCGACGGCGGTGAACTTGAAGGACATCGGCAAAAACACGCTCATCGACAGCAACTGGAACCCCTACATCGACTACGGAGGTCCCAACGGCCTGCATGACGGCGATCTCTACATGTTCGAGGGCGACGCGGTCTACCGGGCTCCTCTGGGCAACGGCAAGGCGTGGACGGCCCAAACCGAAGTTGACTGGGGCGGTTATCAGAATCACTACGGCCGCGTGCATGAGGCGGGCGGCGAGGCGCAAGTGGGCTACCTCTTCAAGCCCTTCGAGGTGGACCTGCGCTATGCCATGATCTTGCCGGATAAGAACATGGGTTATTTCGCGACGGTGAGCGGCTCGACCACCAATCAGGAGCTTCCCGGGCAAGGCGCCAGCGGCAATAACTTCATCGGCGGCCGAGCCATCCATGAGATCGACCCGTCGGCGACTTGGTACTTGAAGGGGCAAAACGTCAAGTTGGTGCTGGACGCTCCCATCTACCTCGACATGCCGGTGACGGTGGATTCATCAGTCGGCAGCTATGTCCTGGGCGACATGCCGGATCAAATCACCGTTTACAGCGGCGGCATGAAGCGCGAGACGGTTTCCGAGATTCGCGGCATGATTCAGTTCATGTTCTAACATGAGACCCAGGAAGCGTGCGATGATGCGGCGCGCTCCCTGGATTCTCGTCTTGGCCTGCGCGGCGCTGGTCTGCCGCGCAGGCCTCGGCTTTTCCGAGGACGTGAGTCTGACGGTCGAGCAGACCGGCCCCAAGTCCTGCCGGGTCGAGGGCGTCTTCACGGTCGACGCCTCGTCCGCCGCGGTTTGGAGCGTCTTGACGGACTACTCCCGCATGCCGGGCTTCGTTTCAGGAATGAAGCAAAGCCGGGTGGTCGAGAGGGCGGGCGACACCCTCACTTTGGAGCAAATAGCGATAGGCAAGTTCCTGTTTTTCTCGCGCCATGTCCGGGTTCTTTTGAAAGTCAAAGAGCATCCGGACGGCGAAATCACTTTCGAGGATGTTTCCCATAAGGATTTCACGTCTTACCGCGGCAGTTGGCGCATCCAGGGCGAGCCGCCCGCCGTCCTGGTCGTCTATTCGCTGGAATCGACCCGCAAGTTCGGCGTCCCTAACTTCATCGCGCGAGGGATCTTCAGGAAAAACGCCGAGCATCTGCTGGTGGACCTGCGAAACGAGATTATGAGGCGCGCCAAGAAGCTCGAAGTCCATTAGTCCGGTTAACTAACCTTTTAAATTTTGGTCGGCCGCCGCGCCAGGTCCAAATGTTGCGTTTCATGCAAATCCATTCCGGAGCCGGGCCCCGAGGACGCCATCGCCAAGACCATCGCGGCTTTGGTCTGCACCTCGGACGCGCACACGGTCGGCGGCGCCATCGGCGCTCTCTACCAGTCGAAGAGACCGCCGACGGCGGCCGACAAACGGCTGGCGGAAAAATATTTCAAATCCTTCGAGACTCTTTCCGAGCCCGCCTTCGAGTCCTATTACTACCGCGCCAACCCGGATTTTTGGGAGTGGCTCCGCGGCCTCATCGGGCGCTCCATTCCCAAGCCGGACCAGAAACCACTTCCTGGCTGACCGGCAGAGTCTTCCCGCTAAGCGGCATGGGCGTCGCCGCCTCGGGATATTGCGCCCGCCGCAACGGAAAGCTAGAATTTTTTTGGAGGAACAACCCATGCCCCAGGATTTTTCATTCGACGTGGTCAGCGAAGTGGATTTGAACATCGTCGGCGAGTGCGTCAACGTGGCCTTGAAGGAAATCGCCAACCGCTTCGACTTCAAGGACGCCAAGGCGTCCTTGGAATTGGACGCCAAGGAGAAAAAAATCATCGCCCGCGCCGTGGACGAGTATAAGATCGACGCGGCCTTGGACGTGTTCTACAACCGCCTGGCCAAGCGCGGCGTGCCCATCAAGAATTTCACCAAGGGCAAGCTGGAGCAGGCCCTGGGCCAGACCGCGCGCGTGCCGGTCGCCATCCAGTCGGGCATTCCCACGGACAAGGCCAAGGAGATGACCGCGGCCGTCAAGCAGGCCAAGCTCAAGGCCAACGCGTCCATCCAGGGCGACCAGCTGCGCGTGTCGAGCAAGTCCAAGGACGAACTGCAGGCCGTCATCGCGCTCTTGAAGGCCGGAAACTTCGGGCTGGAACTGCAGTTCAAGAATTTCCGGTAAAGAGCCGCTGAGTGCGCGTCGTCTCCCTCATCGCCAGCGCAACGGAAATCGTCTGCGCGCTGGGACTGCAAGACAGCCTGGTCGGACGCTCGCACGAGTGCGATTATCCGGCGGCGGTCAAAGCCCTGCCCGCGTGCACCGAGCCCGCCATCGACGTGTCGGCTTCCAGCCGTGACATCGACAGCCAGGTCCGGCGGTCGCTTAAGGACGCGTTGTCGATCTACCGCGTCCATGACGATGTTTTGGCCGAGTTGAAGCCCGACGTCATCCTGACCCAAACGCAGTGCGAGGTTTGCTCGGTGAGCTTGAAGGACGTGGAAGCCGCGCTCGCGCGCCGCGCCGGCATCAAGGCGCGCGTCGTGTCTTTGCGCCCCAACCGCCTTGCCGACGTTTATGACGATATCCGCCGCGCGTCCCAGGCGCTGGAGCGGCCCGCGGCGGGAGCCGCGCTCATCGGCCGAACGCGCGCGCGCATGGAAATAATTTCGCGCGCCGCCGCGCAAGCGTTGGGACAGGGATATCGTCCGCGCGCGGCCTGTCTTGAATGGGTGGACCCGCTGATGGCGGCGGGCAACTGGATGCCGGAGCTCGTGGAAATGGCGGGCGGCGCCGCGCTTTTCAGCCGCGCCGGAGTTCATTCGCCGGCGATTTCGGCGGACGATCTGCTCGCCGCGGATCCGGACGCCGTTGTCGTCTCGCCGTGCGGCTTCGACTTGCCTCGCACGCTCGCCGAAATGCCGGCTCTGACGGGGCTGACTGGCTGGCGCGGGCTTCGGGCTGTCCGCGACGGGCGCGTCTTTCTCGTGGACGGCAACCAGTACTTCAACCGGCCCGGGCCGCGCCTGGTCGACTCCCTTGAAATCCTGGCGGAAATCCTCCATCCTTCCTTGAGGCGCCCGGGTTTGCAGGGTCCGGCATGGCGCGCGCTTCCCGCCGGCGCGTGATCCCAGGCGACCGGGTCTGACATGATTTCCGAGACAAGCCGCCTGCGCGCCGCCGTGGCGCTCTTTAGCGCCGCGGGCATCCTGGCCTACCTCATCCTGAGATTTCTCCCGCCCGGGTTGGCGGCGTGGGCGCCGGTTCCGCTCTACGCCGTCGCGATTTTGGGCGGCATCCCCGCGGCCGCGGGGATCGTCGTTAAAATCGCGCATCGCGAGGGAAGCGCCGACGTGCTGGCGCTCATTTCCATCGTCGCGTCCCTGCTCATGGGGCAGTGCTTGGTGGCCGCGATCTTGATCTTGATGGTGTCGGGCGGGGGGGCCTTGGAGGATTTCGCGGTCAAGCACGCCTCGGGCGTGCTTGAGGCGCTTTCGCGGCGCGTGCCGCAGAGCGCGCATAAAAAATCCGGCGCGGTCCTCATCGACGCGCCGGTCGAGGCCGTGCGGCCGGAGGAGATTCTCGTCGTTCTGCCCCACGAAATCTGCCCCGTTGACGGCGTCGTGGTCGAGGGCCACGGGCGCATGGACGAGTCCTACCTGACCGGCGAGCCCTACGAGATGGCCAAGGCGCCGGGCTCGGCGGTCATTTCCGGCGCCGTCAACGGGGACGCGCCGCTGGTCATCAGGGCGACCAAGCCCGCCAAGGATTCGCGCTACGCCCGCATCATCAAAATTATGGAGGAAGCCGAGGCCAAAAAACCCAGCCTGCGGCGGCTGGGCGACAGCCTGGGGATGTGGTACGCGCCCCTGGCCTTGGCCCTGGCCGTCGGGGCGTGGATTTTGAGCCGCTCGCCGGAACGCTTCCTTTCGGTCCTGGTCATCGCCACGCCCTGCCCGCTGCTCATCGCCATTCCCGTCGCGGTCTTGGGCGCGATTTCCTTGGCCGCCAAGAACGGCATCATCGTCAAGAACCCCGCGGCCCTGGAGCGCCTCATCCGCTGCCGCACCGTCATCTTCGACAAGACGGGCACGCTCACCTACGGCCGACCAGTATTGACCGGAATCGCCTGGGCGGAAGGCTTTTCCCGCCCGGAAGTTCTTCAGTACGCGGTGAGCCTCGATCAGTATTCCAAGCATCCGCTGTCCGCGGCCATCGTCGCGGCCGCCAAGAACGAGAACATTCTGCCCCTGGAAGCGGGCAAGATTGACTCCAAGCCCGGCCAAGGCATGCGCGGCGTGGTCAACGGCCGCGCGGCGCGCCTGACCGGCCGGGCCCATGCGGAGTCCCTGGGCCTGACGCTGCCGCCTCCGGAGGGCGGGCTTGAGTGCCTGCTTTTGGTGGAGGAGCGCTTCGCCGCGGCGTTTTCCTTTCACGATGAGCCGCGCAGCGAGAGCAAGAGTTTTTTGGAGCACTTGAAGCCCTTCCACGGCGTGGGCAAGGTCATGATGGTCTCGGGCGACCGCGAGGCCGAGGTGCGCTACCTGGCCCAGTCCCTGGGAATCGACGAAGTCATGGCCGAAAAAACGCCGGAGGAGAAAGTCGCCATCGTGTCCGGGGAGGCCAAGCTGGCCGACACGCTCTACGTGGGCGACGGCGTCAACGACGCGCCGGCCTTGAAGGCGGCGACCGTGGGCGTGGCCTTCGGCACGCGCAGCGACGTGGCCGGAGCCGCGGCCGACGCGGTCATCATGGCCGCGTCCTTGGGCAAGGTCGACGAGCTCATCCACATCAGCCGGCGCATGCGCACCGTCGCGCTGCAAAGCGCCTTGGGCGGCATGGCCTTGAGCGTCGTGGGGATGGCGCTGGCCGCGCGCGGGCTTTTGCCGCCCCTGGCCGGCGCCGTCGGCCAGGAAATTATCGATTTGCTCGCGGTCTTGAACGCCGTGCGGGTGGCGTGGCCGCCCAAGGTCCTTACGGATTTCTAACCGTAAATCTCGCTGAGTTCCTTGGAGCGCTTGGTGGCGGTCACCACCGCGTCCATGAGCACGGTGCGCAGGCCCTTGGACTCGAGCTCATGGATGGCCGCGATGGCCGTGCCGCCGGGCGTGGTCACTTCGTCCTTTAGGATGGCCGGGTGCTTGCCGGTCTCCAGCACCAGCTTGGCCGCGCCGTAGACCGTTTGAGCGGCCAGCCGCGCCGCGGCGGCCCGCGGGATGCCCATCTTGACCCCGCCGTCGGTCATGGCCTCGATGACCATGTAGATGTAGACCGGGCCCGAGCCGGAAAGCCCGGTCACGGCGTCCAGGAGATTTTCCGGGACGACTTCCACTTTCCCGACGGACTTGAAAATAGCCTCGGCCGCGCGCAGATCGGATTCTCCGGCATGCGCGCCCGCGCACAGGGCCGTGGCCGCCTCGTTGACCAAGGCGGGCGTGTTGGGCATGGCGCGCACCACCGGGTTTGGTTTTTTCAAACGCTTGTTGACGGCGGCGGTGGTGATTCCCGCCATGACGCTGATGACCAGCTTGTCCTTATCGACGACCGGGGCGATTTCGCCCAGCACGCCGGCCGCCGCTTGGGGCTTCAAGGTCAGCAGGATGATGTCCGCGCCTTTGGCCGCGGCGGCGTTGCTTTCGGACGCGCGGATTCCCCACTTGTTTTTAAGGCTGGCCAAGGCCTGCGCGTCGCGCCGCGAGGCGACGATGTCCTTGGGGCTGATGAGCTTGCCCGCGACCATGCCGCCGATAAGCGCCTCGCCCATGTGGCCGGCGCCGATGACGGCGATTTTCTTGTTCTTGAGCATTTAAAATCTCCCGCTATGGATTTTCCAGGCCGAGGCTGCTAAACTTTGGGTGACGGCCGCGGTCCATTCTATGAACTGGCGGCTCGGAACACAAGGCGGACAAAAAATCATGCCGAGGATTGGCCGCGTCGCTGTTCTCGCCGCCGCGCTTCTTGCTGGATTGGCTTGGGCGGCCGCTTGGAACGGGAGAAAACACGTGGATAAAACGGATAAGGACAAATCGTGCGCCGCGGACGCGAAAAAACTCACTCCCGAGCAGTACCACGTCGCCTGCGAGGGCGGCACGGAACCGCCTTTCGACAACGCCTACTGGGACAACCACGAGCCCGGCATCTACGTGGACGTGGTCTCGGGCGAGCCGCTGTTCAGCTCCTTGGACAAGTTCGACTCGGGCACGGGGTGGCCCAGCTTCACCAAGCCGCTGGTCCCCAAGGACGTGGACTACCGCGAGGATGCGAGCCTCGGCATGGACAGAACGGAGGTGCGCTCCTCCGCGGGCACTCATCTTGGCCATGTTTTCGACGACGGGCCGGCGCCCACCGGCAAGCGCTTCTGCATCAACTCGGCGTCGCTGCGCTTTATTCCCGCCTCCAAGCTGGCGGAGGAAGGCTACGGCCGCTACGCCGCCCTCTTCGCTCCTGAGCCCGACGGCAAGAAAAAATAGTATTATTGGTCCGAGCTTGGCTTCGAGCCGGGCGAAACCCCCCATGCGGAGGAAAAAACACATGCCCGCGACGCGATTCGGAAAATCGGAAAGCGACGTGCAGGGTTCCGGCCACCCCCACGGCCGGGCCGCCGCCAAGGTCTCGGATTATTTCGGGTGCAACGTCTTCGGCCGGGAGACGATGAAGCTCCTGCTGCCCAAGGACACCTACAAGCACGTGCAGGAAGTCATCCATCGCGGTAAGCCGCTGGATTTGGACGCGGCCAACGCGGTCGCCTCGGCCATGAAGACCTGGGCCATGTCCAAGGGCGCCACGCACTACTGCCACTGGTTCCAGCCCATGACCGGCGTCACGGCGGAGAAGCACGACAGCTTCATCGATTTGGCCGCGGACGGCCAGGCCATCGAGATTTTCTCGGGCAAGCAGCTGGTCCAGCAGGAGCCCGACGCGTCGAGCTTTCCCTCGGGAGGCCTCCGCACCACGTTCGAGGCCCGCGGCTACACCGCGTGGGACCCGACCTCGCCGGCCTTCGTGCTGGAAACGCCGGGCGGCTCGACCCTGTGCATCCCCACGGTTTTTATCTCCTACACCGGGGAATCGCTCGACACCAAGACGCCGCTCTTGCGCTCAATTGAGGCGCTCAACAAGGCGGCGCTGGGCATCCTTGGCTACTTTAAAACCGATAAGAACGACGCGACCAAGGTGTTCTCCACGGTCGGCGCCGAGCAGGAATATTTTCTCGTGGACGAGGGTTATTACGAGGAGCGGCCGGACTTGATGCTCTGCGGGCGCACGCTCTTCGGCGCGCCCTCTCCCAAGGGCCAGCAGCTCGAGGACCACTACTTCGGCTCCATCAAGGAGCGGGTCTTCACCTGCATGACCGACGCGGAGAAGGAGCTCTACAAGCTGGGCGTGCCCATCAAGACCCGGCACAACGAAGTGGCGCCCAATCAGTTCGAGTGCGCGCCGGTCTTCGAAGAGGCCAACGTGGCGACGGATCACAACCAACTGGTCATGGACGTCATACACCGCGTGGCGGCGCGGCACGGATTGGCCGCCTTGTTTTATGAGAAGCCCTTCGCGGGCGTGAACGGCAGCGGCAAGCACGTTAACTGGTCCCTGGGCACGGACACGGGAAAGAATCTTCTTTCGCCGGGCCAGACCCCGCAGGAAAATCTGCAGTTCCTGATTTTCCTGGTCGCGACCATCAAGGCGGTGCACGATCGCTCGCGCATTCTGCGCGCGGCCGTCGCGTCCTCGGGCAACGATCACCGCTTGGGCGCCAACGAGGCGCCGCCGGCGATTATCTCGGTGTTCCTGGGCGCGCAGTTGACGCGCGTGCTGGAGGACTTGGAGAAGGGCGTGACCACCAAGGGCACGGAGCCGGAGTGGATTTCCATCGGCATCGACAAGATTCCGCCCATTTTGAAGGACAACACGGACCGTAACCGCACATCGCCGTTCGCCTTCACGGGCAACAAGTTCGAGTTCAGGGCCGTGGGCTCCTCCTTCAACATCGGCGTGCCCACCGCGCTGTTGAACGCCATCGTGGCCGATGCTTTGGTGCAGGCCAAGAAGGACATCGACAAGCTCGTGAAGGCCAAAAAATCCTTCAAGGATGCGGCTCTGGATGTTTTGCGGCGCTATTATGAGGAATCGAAGGCCGTGTGCTTCGAGGGAAACAACTATTCCCAGGAATGGGCCGACGAGGCCGCCAAGCGCAAGCTGCCCAACGTCAAGACCACGCCCGAGGCCTTGGACGGGCTCGTGCGCAAGGATGCGCTCGCCTTGTTCTCGCGCCTGGGCGTGCTCTCGGAAACCGAGGCCAAGTCCCGCCAGCACATCCAGCTCGAAAAATACGCCAAGCAGATCGACATCGAGGCCAAGCTCGTCATCGAAATGGTGATGACGCACTACGTCCCGGCCGCCGTCGCCTACCAAAAAGAGCTCGCCTCGACTCTGCGCAAGGTCGCGGAAGTGCTCCCCGGCCAAACCGACGCCGTCCAGATTCAAGGCGGGATCCTCTCGCGGACGGCTATTTTGGCCGCGCAGGCCATCACGTCCGTCGAAGAGATCAAAAAGGCCCTTGCCGCCGCCGAAAAAATCGAGGACGCGCACGAGAAGGCGCTGGCCTATTGCCACAAGGTCAAGCCGCTTTTCGACGCCGCGCGCGAGGCGGTCGACGGCTTGGAAGGCCTGGTTCCCGATTCGCTCTGGCCTCTTCCTAAGTATCGGGAGATGCTCTTTAGGATATAGCCGATGCCCAGCCGCGAACAAGTTTTAGAGGCCTTGAAGTCCTGCCAGGAGCCCGAGCTTAAAAAGGACATCGTCACTTTGGGCATGGTGCAGAACTTGTGCGTCGAGGGCGGCAAGGTCTCGTTCGACTACATCCTCACCACGCCGGCGTGCCCCTTGAAGGGCATGATGGAGATGGAAGCGCGCGACGCGCTCATGAAGGTTCCCGGCGTCGCGGACGTGGAAATCCGCATGAAGGCCAGCGTGAAAAAAGACCCGCGCCTGGAGAACAAGGCCCCGTCCGGCATCAGGAACATCGTGGCGGTGGGCAGCGGCAAGGGCGGCGTTGGCAAGTCCACCGTGGCCTGCAACTTGGCAGTGGCCCTGGCCCAGGACGGCGCGCGCGTGGGTCTGATGGACGCGGACATCTACGGCCCCAACCAGCCGCAGATGCTGGGCGTGGAAGGCCGGGAGTTGAAACCCGGCGCCGAGGGAAAAATAGCCCCGGCTGAGAATTTCGGCGTCAAGCTGGTGTCCATGGGCTTTTTGACCGACAAGGACGCGCCGGTCATCTGGCGCGGCCCCATGCTGCACGGCGCGGTGACCCAATTTTTGCGCGACGTGGAGTGGGGCGAGCTCGATTATTTGATTGTGGATTTGCCGCCCGGCACCGGGGACGTGCAGCTGTCCCTGTGCCAGAGCGTGCCCTTGGCCGGAGCCGTCATCGTGACCACGCCGCAGACCATCGCGCTTTCCGACGTGCGCCGCGCGGCCGCCATGTTCGCGAAGCTAAACGTCCCGCTTTTGGGCGTAGTGGAGAACATGAGCGGGTTTTCCTGCCCGCACTGCGGAAAAAACAGCGATATTTTCTCCCGCGGGGGAGCGTCCGCCGTGGCCGAGAAATACGGCGCTCCAATTTTGGGGCGAGTTCCTATTGAAGAGGCCGTGTGCCAAAGCGGCGAAACCGGGGAGCCGATTTGCGTCCGGGCGCCCGAGAGCGCCTCGGCCCAGGCCCTGCGCGCCGTCGCCCGGCAGACGGCGGCGCGCTTGAGCGTCTTGTCCGCCGGCCGCAAAACGCTCGAAATCAAGCTCGTCAGCGCTTGAGCCGGAGCGCGGCTTCTTATTGCCGCTATTCCCGCCGAACCTAACCATGGAAATGAGAAAGCCCTCCGAGATTCGGAGGGCCTTCTTTTATTCGAGGGTGCGCCCAGGCTTAGAAGCTTAGAGCGTGCCCAGAGTCACGACGATATCTTCCCCGTAACCGTTCCGGATCAGGTCGAAAGCCGCCGTGGAGCCGGGAGTTTTATTCGCCAGGTAGCGCATGAGTTCGATGGGCGCGGCAAACGTTTTCCCATCGACGTTGGAGATTAGGTCCCCGACCGCAAGTCCTTGGGATTTCATGTTTTCGCTCACGGCCGTGATCTTTAAAGCTCCCAGGTTCGTCGCTTGGACCGAGAGGCCGGGATCCGCGGAATCGAACACGTTCGTGGATCGGTAGCGGTTGAGCATCTGGTGGACGAAGCGGATGGGGATGGCCATCCCCAGGCCCATCGAGCCGCCGTTGAGCGTCGCGATCATTTCATTGACTCCGATGACCTTGCCGGAAATGTCGATGAGCGGCCCTCCGGAGTTTCCCGGATTGATGGGGGCGTCGGTTTGGATGTACTGGCCGACTAGTCCGGAGCTACCGAACCCGCCCTGGCGGTCGGGGTTGCTGACGATTCCGAAGGTGACGGTGTTGTCCAAGCCCAAAGGAGAGCCTATGGCCACGACGAACTCGCCCGCGGCGACCTTGTCGTTCCCGGCCAGCTTGAGAACTTGGCAGTTCGGGCACGGCGCGTTCATCCGCACCAGCGCCAAGTCATAGCCGCGGGTTTTATCGCTGTACCCTATTAGCGTGGCGGCAGATGTGGCGCCGTCCGCGGTCGTCACCGTGACGGTGGCGGAAACGACGCCCACCGGGACGGATTGCCCCTCGAATTCCACCGAGGATTTCCCATTGCGCCCAAGAATATCCACCACATGGGCGTTGGTGACGATGAGCGCTCGGCCCAGGCTGTCCTTGCCGATGATGAAGCCGGAGCCCAGGTCTCCGGTTTGCTTCTCGATGATCTTCTTGGGGTCGTAGGTTTTGGGATCAATCTTTCCGGAGAGCATGTCGCCGAGCGTCGGCGGGTCAAGCGCCAGCTGCGGGCCTTGGACCGTTACGTGGATGGTCACGGTGACGACGCCCGGGTCGACTTTCTTGACCAGCTTCATCAGCGCGCGCTGATCTCCGCGCAGGCTGGGGTTGATGAAGTGGGACGTAAACCGAAGCCCATGCAAGGAGTCCATGGCCTCTCCTAGGGAGATGGCCTGCGCCGCGGGGGCGGCGTTTACGGCCAACGGCAGCAAAAGGAGGAAAGAAAGAACCGTCAAGATTTTATTTTTCATGACCCCATTATAAGAACGGCTTGCGAGGAGCACATGGGCCGAAAGGACCTATGCGGCTCGTCCAAGGGGCCTAGAGCGAAATCTTAAAGAACAGGGCGAGACGGCGCCGGTTTGGCCGATTTCTGGGGTTGCGGCTGCGGTTCCGGGGCGTAGGCCGCGTCGGAGACGCCGTGCTTCTTGAGCCAGTTTTCCAGCGCCGGAATCTGCCACTGGTATTCGACGGGCCAGAGGCCGGGCTGCTTGACGGCGAAGCTGCGTTTTCCCAGCCAGGAAAACGACTGGGAATCCGCGGCGGCCAGAAGCTCCGGCTTGAGCACGAGAAGGCTCCAGTTGGGGCGCCATATCTCGGAACCGGGCGCGGGCGCGCCCTGCGGGCCGGACTCGGGGGAAAGCTCCAGCGCTCCGTCCGGAGTTTCCCGCAAGGCCGCTCGGGAAATCCAAAACGGCAGCTTCGAGACGCTCAGCGCCGAATCAAACCCTGATTTTTCCAGGACGGCGTCCACGCCCTCATCGATGACGGCCCCGGTCACGGCCGGAGCTTGGGCGGAAAGCGCGACTAGAAGCTCCAGGCGCTCGCCTTCCTTGGCGGCCTCGCGGCCGACGGCTTCCAGGGCGAAGCGCAGGAGCCGCGACGGCGAGGGATTCTCGTCCGGCGGAGGGTCGAGAATGACCGCGCCGTATTGCAGAGCGGCGGATTTGACGCCCTGCATGGCCGAGACGGCGAAGCGGCGGTGCACACGGGCGGATGATTTCGCGGCCATCAGCGGATAGGCGGCCAAGGGGCGTCCCAGGGCCGAGGCGTCCTGGCCGGGGAAATCGGGAGCTTGCAGCCAGTCGACCAGCGCGGCGCAGATCATGCGATATCTTCGACGGCCGAGAGAGCGGCCGCGGCGGTCGATGGCCAGTCGTGCTTCTCCACGGTCTTGATGCCCTCGGCGATGAGCTGGATGGAAAGTCCGCGCAGGGAGTAGAGCGTGACCAGCGCCTCCGCCAGGGCGGCCGCGTCGCCCTCGGCAAAACAGAGGCCGTTTTGCTCGTGACGGATAATCTCGGAAAGAGCCCCCGAGCGGGCCGCGATGACCGGGCAGCCCGCGGCCAGCGCTTGAAGAACGGCGTTCGGAAATCCATCTGAGCCGCAGGGGTCGATGTAGGCTTTTGCCGCGCGCAAGCAGTCTCCGATGCGCGAGGGGGGCAAGGAGCCCAGGAGGGAAATCCGCTTCTCGATTTGAAGATCGCGGGAGCGGCCGCGCAAGGCTTCAAGGAGGGGGCCGTCTCCGATGATGGAAAGATGGTAATCCAGCCGCAGCTTGGCCAGCGCCAAGAAAAGGGTTTCCAGCCCGGGGCGCGATTCCTGGCGCAGGGGAGCGCAGACGACGACGGGGAAAGCCGAGGGTCGGAGCGCGTGCGGCGTCAAAAGGGCGATTTGCCCGAATACGATCCGGTCGTAGGCGTAAGGGACGTGCCTGATGTTGCCGTTGCATCCCCATCCCCGAGCGATGTCGGCCAAGTGGCGGCTCGGAAGGAGAAGCCGATCGGCGGCGAGGGCCATGTTTCTGGTTCTCTCCCGGGCCGCGGCGTCTTCTCCCACGCAGACGTCGACGAGGCGGAAGGCTGTTTTTTTCCCGCCGGCCTTGGCGGCCTCGAATACCTCGGGCTGAGCGCCGTTGACGATGACGACGCCGGCCTCGGCCGCGAAACCCTGGGAAAGCATCCGCACGAGCGCGCCTTCGGCGCCTGAAGAGGGCGCCGGTTGGGCGGACGTCTCGTGCCCGCGCTCTCGCGCCAGCTTTGAGAACTCGCGGCAAAAAGCGTCTTGCCCATCGGGGGCGGACGGATCGGGGACAAGCAGCATCTTCATGCGCGTTTCCTAATTCATTCTAACAGCCGGGCCCCCCGCCGTCAAGGAAAAGTTTCCGGCCGCGCATATGAAACGCTCCCGATTTCTGATTTGATACAATGGAGTCTCCGCCGATGCAAAGAATAGGACTTAAAACCCAGTTCTACGTCGTCATCGCCTCCGTCTTGGTCTTTTCCCTGGGCGCCGGAGTTTCCCAGTGGCTGCGCGTCAACGCCGAGACGGGCGCCACCTTGTCCTTGCACCGGGACTTGGCCGTGGCCGTCAAAATCGCGCGGCTTAAGTCCCTCTTTGAGCAGATGGACACGCTTACCCTGCAGTACCTGGAAACCGGGGAGCTCCGCCGGCTCGACGAGCGCCGCGAAACCATCGATAAAGTCAGAAAAACCGAGGCGGACCTGAGCGCGATTCTGCCCGGGCTGGACGAGCAACGGGGCCTTCGGGATCTGAGGGTTCAGTTCGAAAGGCATTTGAAGGAAGAGAAGCCCTGGCTCAGGGAGAAGCTTTCCGGCCGCTTGACGGCGCGGGACATCGCGCGCATCCGCAAAGGCCGGGAAAATTACCAAGGCATGATGGCCATGGCGATGACGATGCACGACGTGCGCATCGAGACTTTCCAGGGGCGCTTCGCGGCCGCGCGCCGCGCTTCCGCGCGGACTTTTTTCGTGATGATGGGCATCGGCCTTCTGGCCAGCGCCTTGTGCGCCTTTTTCCTCTCGCGCTACATCATCAATCCCATCGACGCCGTCTCGAGCTACGCGCGCGGCTGGAAGCTGGGGCAGCCCTGGACCTTGCGCGTCCCGACGGCCAGCCCGGAAATCGGCTCCCTGGCGCGGCACATCCGGGACTTGACTGCGAATTTGAACGAGGAGTACCGCAAGGAGAAGGACCTGGGGCGCTTCAAATCCCAGATGGTGTCCATGGTCAGCCACGAGCTCAACAACGCCTTAAGCGTCATCTACGCGGCGGCGGCCTCGCTGGAGGACACGGAGCCCGGACGGCAGGACGAGCGGCGGGAACGGATGTACCGCATTTTAAAGGCGCAGACCATGTCCCTGAGCACGACTATCGGCAACCTCCTTAATATAGGCCGCCTGGAATCCGGGTATTTGGCGCTGAACAGGAAGAAAATGGAGATCGAGGCGGTCCTGCGTTCCGGAGGCGAACTGATGGAGATTCTCTGCGAGAACAAGGGATTGAACCTCTCGCTGAGCTTCCCGGAGTCGCCGGTTCCCGTCTACGGAGATCCGGACGCGCTGATGCTGGTTATCACGAATCTGCTCAGCAACGCGGTGAAGTACACGCCGGAAGGCGGCTCGGTCACGGCGGGGGTCCAATGCGGCGGGGACCATCCGGCGCATGTGCGCGTCTTCGTCAAGGACACGGGCATCGGCCTGACCCAAGAGGACAAAGAAAGAATTTTTTCCGTTTATTACCGCTCGGAGCGCGGCAAAAAGCTGGCGCGGGGCTTCGGCCTCGGGCTGGCCCTGGCTAAAAGCATCATGGAGGCCCACGGCGGAAGCCTCGAGGTCGAGGGCGAACCCGGCAAAGGATCGACGTTCGCCTTTCTTCTGCCGGCCTGGAATCCGAAATCCGACTCGGCCCGGGCGCTCTCCTAGGCGCGCTGGGAAATCCGGGCTTCCTTTTCCTGGATTTGCTTCTGCACTGATTCCATCTCTTCCCCGATGCTGCGGACTTTCTCGTAATCGGCGTAGAGTTCCGGATCGGCCAGCCGCGACGCCAGGCTTTCCAGCGCCGCGTGCAGCGCCTCGAGCTCGGCTTTTATCTTGGCCGCGCGCTTTTCCTGCCGGCGGCGATCCTCGGGGGAAGGCGCCGCTTCCGTGCTCTTGCCTGGGCGGCCCGACTCGGAATTGCCGGCGTTTTCCTCCTTCGGCTCGGCCTGCGGGTTCTCTTCCCGCCATTGGGATTGGCGCCGCTTGAAGTATTCGTAATTTCCCGGGTAGACGGTGATCCGTCCCTGATCGATATGGACGACATGATCCGCCAGGGCGTTGAGGAAGTAGAGATCGTGGCTGATGCAGCAGATGGCGCCCTCGAAATCGCGCAGGGCCTCGACGAGCGCGTCCACGCTGGCCATGTCCAGGTGAGTGGTGGGCTCGTCCATGAGCAGCACGTTGGGCGGATCCAACAGAAGCTTGGCCAAGGACAGGCGGCTTTTCTCGCCGCCGCTCAAGACCTCGGTTTTCTTGTGCACCGAGTCTCCGGGGAAAAGGAACGTGCCCAGAATGGTGCGCGTGAGGAGGTCGGGGTTAAGGCGGCCGACGCTCGAGGCTTCCTGCAGGACCGTTTTTTCAGGGTCCAGCTGTCCCTGCCGGTGCTGGGAAAAATATCCCACCTTGACGTCGTTCCCCACGACGCGCTCGCCCGAGTCGAACGGAATGACGCCGGCCAGGACTTTAAGCAGCGTGGATTTTCCCGCGCCGTTGTGGCCCACGAAGGCCATTTTCCAGCCCCGCTCGAGCTCGAAGTCGAGCCCCTGGTAGACCTTGGTCTCGCCGTAGGACTTGTAGACGTCGCGGAGGGAAAGCACGCGCACGCCCGTGCGCGCGGGCTGGGGAAATCTGATTTTGACGGATTTTGCTTCGGCCGGCAGCACGATGCGCTCGAGCTTGTCCAGGCGCTTGATCATGCTTTGCGCGCGGTTGGCGGTGGACGCGCGGGCGCGGTTGCGGTCGATGAACTCCTGCATCTTGGCGATTTCCTCCTGCTGCCGCCGCCAAGCCATTTCCAGCCGCTCTCGCTCCGCCTGCCGTTCCCGAAGGAAAAATTCGTAGTCGCCCCGGTAGACTTTGAGCTTGCCGTCCTGGACGCTGACGATGGCGCGGCACACCGCGTTGATGAAAGCCCGGTCGTGGGAGATGAGGAAGACCGCGCCGGGGTAGGAGCGCAGATATTGCTGGAGCCAGAACAGGGAGTCGATGTCCAGGTGGTTGGTGGGCTCGTCCAGCAGCAGCAGATCGGGCTCCTGCGCCAGCAGGCCGGCCAGGGCGGCCCGCATGGCCCAGCCGCCGCTTAAGGCGTTCATTTTTTTGCCGAAATCGGCGACTTTAAATCCCAGGCCCATCAGAATCGCCTTGGCCTTGGCCACGGTGCGCCCATCGGGGTCCAAGCGCTCTTTGAGGGATTCTTCCAGAACGGTGGCATCCGAAATGGGGGGATTCTCCTGGGGCAGGTAGCCGACCACGGCGCCTCGGCGCGTGCTCATCTCTCCCGAGTCAGCGCTTTCGCGGCCTAGGAGCATCTTGAAGAGCGTGGACTTGCCGGCGCCGTTGGGTCCGACCAGGACGAAGCGGTCGCCGTTGTTGATCTGCAGGTCGGCGCCATCGAAGAGGGTTTGGCGGCCGAAGGATTTGTGGACGTTACGCAAAGTAATCAAATGATTTTCCTTTTCTTAAAGGAACAGCTTACAAACATACCAGTCAGGGAGGAAAGCAGCGCAAACCGCGGCTTGGGGCCCAAAAACAGGTAGGTCCATCAGCGCGGTTTCTGGGCCAAACGGCCCTGGGCGCGCGGCGCAGGCGATGATAAGATAGCAAGGATGAAAAAATTCGTCGTTGCGTGTCTCGGCGCGGCTTTGGCAGCGACTCCGGTTTTTTGCGCCGCGCAGCGGCAATCCTCGGATCAGTGGTCGCAGCTGCCGTTCACCGCTCCCAGCGACGACGTTCCCGGCGGATACTTCACCAATCCGGAAAGGGCACAACTCAACGTCGTCATGCAGAAGGGGCAGCTCAGTCAGATTTGCCGAGGCCTGCAGATTAACGTCCATCCGTGGATTTCCGGCCGCAATTTAGGCGGCGCGCAGCCGCAGGTGGTGCGCAGCCTGCAGCTTTTGCCGGACAACAGGCTGGCCTTGGTGGACGAGGAGGGGCTGGATGTCAATTTGTCGCATTGGTTCCAAGTCGCTCGCGCCGGCGGAGCCGCCTTCGGGGTGACTTTGCAGGCCGGACTGCAAGGAACCTCCATGGTCGTGCGCCCGACCTCGACCCAGGATTCATGCGACGAGTTGAAGCGCCTGGTCAAGCTGACGGACGTGAAGACCGTGCTGCCGTTCAAGGCGTCCCGCCTTTCCGCCATGGAAGTGGGCGAACTTTGGAAAATGCCTTTTGTCCTGACCATCGCCCACGCGGAATCCTTGGCGTTCCCGGCGGCGGCGGCCGCGGCCGCGGCGCAGCCGACTTCCGACTACTCCATTTCCTTCGGGGTCGGCCAAACCGGATCCGCCATCATGACGGTTTACCGCCTCTCGCGGGATCAGGTGCGGTTCCGCCTGCGCATCGATCATGCGCGGATTATGACGGCCCAAGGGCAAATCATCGAAACCGTCCCCGCGCTCCAATTGTTCAGCCCGCACGGCCTGATTAAGACGGAAATCAATAATCTCGCGGTCTCCGAACTCCAGCAGTACCTCACGGCGAATCTGAGCATTTTGGCCCAGAAAACCCAAGGCCAGCAAATGCTGGTGGAGTTCATCCTCGATCCAAACAACCCGCGGCAGATGGAGAATTTGGCCCGCGTGATGCACGGCGACATCCACGAACTCGTCTTGATGGCCAAGCGCGTGACGACGCTCCACTCCACTCAAGCGGCCGCCATGGATGATTACGGCGGCTTGGTCCAGGGGCAGGAGGACGGCCTTGATTCGGCCTACAATTACGACAGTTCGGATCTCTATAAGAACAAGCAGAAGGCGTTCAGCCTCATGTTGCCGTTCCTGGCGGACTGGTCCAGATCGTGGACCCGTTCTCTGGATCATATCGTCCGTTATGGCCCGCAGGGCGGGCAATTCATCATTTATAGCGCCGACAAGGCGAAGAACGCGGGCTATTTCAATATTCCGATCAAAGGCGAACTGGTCAAGCGCAACGTGGACTCCAACGTTCAGGCCTTTGTCTACAGGCCGAAGGCGGGAGCTGAAACCGAGCCGGAGGCTATTTACATCCATCAGGAAGGCTTCCTGCACCGCTCGGCCTCGAGCGTGCGCGGAACTTTGCGCGGAATCAACGAGCTCATGGAAACCGCGGGCGCCAAAGGAAGCGGAGTCCCGGATACGAGCTTGGCCGTGCCCTACGATACGGCCCTGGCGCAGCTTGGGAAAAAAGCGCCGGGCGAGTACCACACCGGCACGCTGACCCTCGCTTTGATTTTCTCGCCCAAGGCTTTGGCGAGCATCCTTTCGGCCGACGCCGCCGCCATCGTGAAAAGCTACGTCGCGACGCTCGACGGCGTCAAGAAGCAGGCCATGGAGTGGCTCCTGGAGCATGGAACCGTCGGGGCGGACGGCAAGATATCCTTTAATCGCTTCCAATTCGACGATGAATGGGACGATTACCTCGCGGTCGGGCAGGGGCATCAAACGTCTTCCCAAATCATCCAGCCCTTCTGCCTGGCGGCGCGCGAGATTGTCGAAGACATCGCCGGCGTCCGCGCGCAGTCTTCGCCGGAGGCGCGCGCGGCGGCTTTCCGGGATATCCTCTCCGGGCGCGACAAGAGCGGGCTGGCGTATCGCGATATCGTGCGCGTCCTCGTTCAACTGGTCAATCCCATGGATTTGACCGGCAATCTGGTCATGAACCTGGATGCCGGCGGCCACCGGAAGCTCCAGACCCAGTTCGTCCTCAAGAAGGGCCGCCCCGCCGATCCCGTCTTGCAGGAAGCGGGGCAGGCCAAGGCCCGCTACATCCTGCCCTCGCCGCTGGTCGACTAACCCCACCGCGCTTTTAAGGCGCGTCATGCGGACGTCGCGGCCCCGTCACGTGGAATTTACCCGGTCGATATTCCCCGGCCGCGGCCCGCGCCGCTATAATTCCAGCAACGCCCAAATAAAACGCACAGGAGAAAAGAAAATCATGAATATCGCGAAAACCTGGACGCTGGCCCTTGCCGCGTTCTGCGCCGCTGGAACTCTCGCTTCCGCGGCATCCGTCGATTGGAAGGCGGATCCTACGGCCGGAGTCCTGGCCCAGATCCGGGAGATGGAGGCCAAGACGCCCGTTCCGGCCATGGCCTCCTTCGCCCATGCCGCGGCCGAGCGCATCGAGGCCCGCGCCGTGGATTCCAACGTCCTGGCCTACGAGGATTCGGGGAACGCCCAAGCCGGCGACGAGCAGGTCACGCTGAACTTAAATGACGCCAAGGATCGGATGGGAGCCTTTTTCAGCGATTGCACGGCCAATTACAGCGACGACGAGGTCCAGCCCTGCGATGAGTTGCAGTTCGTCTTCCCGGGGCTGGCCGTGAACAGGGTGGATCACACCGTCACCAAGGGCGGCGAATTGGTGGCGACATGGTCGAGCCATTTCCTCCTGGGCACCCGCGTCAAGCTCGCGCGCGGCTGGCGTCTGGTGGTCGCGAAGACCAAAAAGCTGGCGACCGTGGACGACGGCTTCGATCATTACCAAGAAACCCGCACCGTCGTTTCCATTTGCCTGCAAAAGAGCTGAACCAGCCGGCTTCATCCTGCAATTTTTTAGAAGGAATCTGACGGCGCCTACACCTGGATCGGGGGATAGGGGGATCGATCCGGGATACGGGGGATCATAGGGGGTTATACGGGGGATCTTAGGGGGATCGCGATCCCCCTGGATAGGGATCCCCCCGATCCCCTATCAACCCCCTCTTCATCTCGGATACCGATAAAACGCGGTGCGAAGTCCAAATTGATGTGTCTGAAAACTAGCGTTTTCGTATTAGCGGCCTTGACCGCGCTCGCTGCGGGCTGCGGTGGCGGCGGCGGGGGCCCGTCCTTCCTTTATAAGCCCAACAAGCCGCTATGGCCCGGGCATGACGCCCAGGCGCCGCTCTTCGCGGTCAAGGCGGGCGTCATGCCGCTGCACGACTTGACTCCCTACGCGGACAAGGTCGCGCCGATCTCGGGAGAAGAGCGAGCCGATTTAACCCGAGGCCCGTTCGGGCGCTGGCCGCAGCTTTCGGCCGAGGCCGTGCGCGCGGCGCCGGAGTTTCCCCCGGCGCCGCTGTTTTATGATGCCTCCGCCTAAGCAGCGGGCTTGGCGTTCTTGAGGAGAGCGTTGTACTCCTCGACGCTCATCGAGAAGCGTCCGCTCTCCGGCTTGTGGGGATCGTGGATG
>DATLUA010000047.1:0-1502 GCA_035533295.1 Elusimicrobiota bacterium
CCTTTTAGCAAGTAGCTTTTAGCAAGCGGCCTGCGCGGTCCGGCAGGTCAGGCGGCAGCGGCGGCTGAGGCTAATTGGCGGCGTTGGGGGTCGTAAGGGGTTTGGGATTTCAGCATCGAACAGAGCATTTTGAGGAGGCGGTCGGCAACGCCGCGCAGGGCGCGGCCGTGGGAATGGCCGCGCTCGCGCAGGTGCTTGTAGTGAGCCTTGCAGCGAGGATCGTGCATGACCCCGATGCGGCTCCAGTGATAAACGGCCTGGCGCAAGGCCGGATTGCAGGCATGCCGCATGAAAGCGGCGCAGGACTTGCCGCTTTGGCGCGTGATCGGGGCCACGCCGGCGTGAGCGCGCAGGGCATGGTAATCTCGGCGGGCGAGGGCCTGATGGGCCTCGGCCAGCATCGTGGCAGCGACCATGGTCCCGACTCCCGGCAAAGAGCGGATGATGTTGAGGTCACGATGCTGGCACTCGTTTGGGGTATCAGGTTCAGCGGCGGACAACTCCTCCAGCAGGGTTTGGATTTGCGCGTCGGCGGCGCGGCGTTGCGCCGCCAAGGCGGCAATGACCGGCAGGAGGAGCATGATTTGGCCGCCGCTGCGCTGGAAGCTGGCCTGGGGCAACGGCAGTGGCGGCTGGCGCAGCAGGGCGACGAGCTGCTCGGGCTCGATGCGCCGAATGCGGTGGCGTTTGAGCAGCGCCGCAACGGCGGAGCACGACAGCCGGGCAGCTCGAGGCGCGGTGGGAGCCTTGGACAGGAGTTCCCACAACCAGGCTTCGTCGGCTCCCGGACATAGCGCAAGCAGCGCCGGGAAGCTGGGCAGCAACAGGTCGCGCAGACGGGCGCAGAAGCCTCCCAGTTCGGTCTTCAGGGTCTGATCGAGGCGGGAAAGCGCCCGCAGATCCCGCATTTTGGGGTCTTCGATGTCCAGGCGGCGGAAACATCCGGGGTCGGTGCGCACCGAGGTGGCGAGAATAAAGCTGTCGCGGCGGTCGTCCTTCGAGCCGGCGGGGAAGTAGCGGTCGCGGAAGCGATCAAGCTGCTTGGGATTGATGGAAAAGACGGCGAAGCCGGCTTCCAACAAAGGTTCGGTGACGGGGCTGGTGGGTGACTCGATGGCCACCACCAGCCCGCCGGTGGGTGCGAGTTGGGCGAGGCGGGCGCAAAACTCCCGGATGGCGGCCGCGCTGTGTGCAACGCAGAACTCGCTGACCGGCTGGCCGCCAGCATCGAGGACGCAAACTTGGTGGGATTCGGTTCCCCAGTCTACGCCAACGTGAAAAGCGAAAGGCGATTCGGGCAAGGTTCCTCCTTAAGAAAAATCACGGCCGCCGCAACCGTAAATCACCCCTGTACTGGCGCTCCAAAATGGGCGCGAACTCCCCACCGGATCTTTGGCTGCGGGCTCAATCAGCAGGGCGCTGGTCCGCTGTCGGCGCTGTTGCTGCGCTGGGAGCGACTGGCACTCCTGCTGCTTGGGCCGTCTGACCTGCCAGACCGCGCA
>DATLUA010000048.1:0-2166 GCA_035533295.1 Elusimicrobiota bacterium
AGGCATGCGCGCTCCGTGGCGAATCTGCGCTGGAATTCCCCCAGAGTGCGGGGAAACATGGGGTACCCTGCGGACGTGACTTTTCGTCGCATGTGTCGAGGTTATCTCTATGACCAGGGTCAGTCAAGTGCATAAGCCTATTTTCGGATGATCATCTGCCAGCGGAACGGCCAGCGCCACCGGATATCCGGGGCGGGAAGACCGGCTTGCCGCGCCATATCCTTGAGGCAGGAACGTTTGAAGGCGCGCAGCACGGACAGCGGGGCGTCGTTGCGGATCAGTCGATTGCGCGAAAGAGCGCGGGTGATGAGCCGGATCGACCAGTAGGCGGCTGGATGGCGGTCAAGGTCATTGATGATCACGCCGTAGCGGCAGAGAGCATGCATCCGGCCGAGGGCCTCGACCGCGGTCTGGCCAGGAAAGTGGTGCAGCAGCAGCGCCGCGTGCACGATATCGTATCGCCCGTCGCCGCGGACGTCGTCCAGATTCTTGACTAGGAAACGAAGTCGCGGGTGCGCCCGACTTTTCTCCTGGGCGTACAGGACCGACGTTTCGGACAAGTCGATTCCCTCGATCTCCGCGTCCTTGCCGCGCGCTTTCGCCCAATCGGCGATCCGGCGGACCGTGTCTCCCCCGCCGCAGCCGACGTCGAGCAGCGAAAACTTTCGGCTGTCTTCAGGCAGCAACGCGACAAGCGCGTCCAGACTGGGGCCGTAGCCGCCTAGCCAGCGGTTGATCGAGCTAAGCTCCTCGAGAGTTCGGCGAAGCTCCTTCGGCTCTACGTTGGGAGAGTCCATCAACTCCAGCTCGGCGCTGCGCGCCGAGAAATCCGGAGAACCGATGGCGCTCATGAGGCGAGCAGCGCGGCGCCTTCCATCGTCAGGCCGGGGCCGAAGCCCAGCGCGACGACCGGGCCGCCGCGCTTGCGCCGCAGTTCCTTGTCCAACACGAAGAAGATCGTCGGACTGGACATGTTGCCATGATCGCGAAGCACGTCGAACGCGGACTGGACAGAGCCGCCGTCCAGCTTCATCGACTCACCGATCGCCTCTACGATTTTACGACCGCCCGGATGGACGGCCCAGCCGGCGACTTCGTCACGGGCGACGTTCGCCTGGCGCAGCAGTCCTTCGGTGAACGCGGGCGCGTGCCTCTTAAGCGTGGACGGCACTTGGCGATCAAGCCTCATCTCAAAGCCGGTGTCGCCGATGCGCCAGGCCATCTGCTCGAGGCTGCCGCTCGGGACGTAACTGCAGGTCGCCAGGACGTCCGCGATACCGCGGCCGCCGTCCGCGGCCGCGTAAACCGCGGCGGCAGCGCCGTCGGAGAACAGGGAGTTTGCGACCAGTAGGTCCGGCGAAAGACGCTTCTGGAAATGCAGGCTGCACAACTCGACGCAGACCTGCAGAACGACCGCGTCGGGATTGCCGCGGATGATTTCATCGGCCAGGCGCATGCCGTTGAAGCCCGCGTAGCAGCCCATGAACCCAAGGATCGTTCGCTTGATGTCTGGCCGAAGCCCGAGCTTCTCCATAAGCATGACGTCGGGCCCCGGGGCGAAGAAGCCCGTGCAGGTGGCCACGATGAGGTGGGTCGCCTCTCGCGGCTCGATCTTCGCCTCGCGCAGCGCGCCCGCCGCCGCGCGCGACGCGAGTTCGACACTTTCCTGCTCGTAGACTTTCATGCGCGCGGCCGTCGTGGGAAACGGGTCGAGCGTCCAATTCTTCGGGAAGAAGGCGAACTCCTCGGGAGTCTCCTTCGCGTAATCGGCCAGGACGCCCTGCCGGCGCTCGATGCCGCTGGCGGCGTTTATCCTTTCGGCGAAGGCCGCCGCTTTCAAGCCGTCAGGGCCTGGAACGCAAGCCCTCAGCACTTGGCCGATGAACCGCTGGACTTGGGGCTGAGTGGCCTCGTGGGCCGGGGTCGCGGTCGCCAAACCCAACAGCCGGGTCAGCGCCTGCTTCGGCCGCCGAGAAAGACTCCGCTGGGCTTCTAACACGGCAACGCGTTCAGCCATGACGGACTACTAGTGGTTCATCTCTCTAGAATTGACGGGTAGAGCCGCTTGAGTTTTATTCGAGCATCCGCGGTGGTGAACCGCCAGTCCACGCGCCCACTGGCCGCGTTGCGATCTTTCTCCCACGCCGCGACTTCTCGCGCCAATGT
>DATLUA010000049.1:0-1716 GCA_035533295.1 Elusimicrobiota bacterium
CTGTCCTCCATCCCGGTCGTGATCGTGACCGGGCGCTACACGGGCGCCGACGCCGACCGGATGCTGCGCAAGGAATCCCGCGTCGTGGAAGTGCTGCTTAAGCCGGTCAAGACGCCGATTCTGACCGCCGTCCTGCGCCGCGAGCTCAGGATGGGGCCGGCGAAAAGCCTGACCTAAAGCCGAGGCCGCGGCGCGCGTTTTGTGAAATCGCCAGGACTTCTTATGAGCCCGACGAACCCGACGAACTCGACGCGCTTAACCGATCTCTTGAGCCCGCGCTTTATCGCGGCCGCGGTCGCGGCTTTGGCCATCGACGCCGCGCTGGCCTTTCACCCCTCCGATGACGCCGCGCAAAGCCTCTGGGGGTGGCTCGCCGCCGCCTTCGCGGTCATGCTCGCGGACGTCGCCTTGGGCGAGGTCGAGCGCTGGCGGCGCTGGTACGGCGGCGCGGAAGGCGATTGGGGCGGCTTACCCGCGATCCTCTGGATCGTTGCGGTCTTTCTGATCTGGGTCGCCGAGGCCGTGGCGCAGGACACGCCCGCCCGCCATTTTTTCCCGCCGCAGAATATTTTTCTCCTGGCCCTTGAGACCGTAATCCTGTTCTACTTCGCCGCGTTCTCCAAGGGCATAAGCGACGCTCCGCGACCAAAGCCCAAGCCCCGGCCGCAGCCGATTCCAGCGCCCAGCCCCGCGCCGCACCCAACTCCGGCGCCGGACCCGCATCCGTCCTCCGATTGGGCCGAGCGCAAGGCCGCCATCATCGCGCACTGCCGCGCCCATGGCGGACGCATCACCACGCGCGAGTGCGCGGACCTTTTGCGCGTCTCGCGCACCCGCGCCCAGACGCTTTTAGCCACGCTGGTCGAGGAAGGCGTCCTCGTGCATACCGGAAAACGCGGGGAAACGGACGCCCATTACGAGTTGGTCAAAAACCAATAGAATGGAGAAAACGACCACCGATCGGAAAGGATGTGCTTCCTCCCGGTCGGTACCGGGCGCGATATGCGCGCCCGGTACCCATCCACCCCTAGCCACCCGCTATACACCTGGCTATCTAGGCCCTAGCCACCCACTAGCCACCTGGCTATCCAGGCCTAGCCACCCACTAGCCACCTGGCTATTATGAGAGAAATGATAGTGCGACATGGATGTCCGAAAATTAAAACACGTCTTGTGACACTTCTTTTTTGTTTTCTGGCTTTCCCTGCGGCACCATATATCCAATTGTCTGCCAATCTATGGAGGCAATCGTCGGCTTGATTTAAAAAAACGTCCGTTGACGTGCCGTTTGCTTGAAATTCGTGCCTTGGAGGCGTCGAGGTGCAAAAGACGGCCGGCATCGGGCAGAGAAAAGCGGCCCGGCAATGGGTGTCTTCGACGCCCTGCGCCTTGAACCGCTTGACCGCGAACTCTTCCTTCACGTATGCCTACGACGCCAGTGGCAACCTGACGCGGAAAAAGGCCAGCGTCTCCGGCGCGGCGACGACGTACAACTACGACAGCGAGAACGAATTGACGAGCGTCGTTCTCCCCGGCGGGCAGACCGCGACGTATAAGTACGACGCGCTGGGGCGGCGGATTTACAGATCGTTCGGGGGAACGACGTATCAGTACGTCTACGACAACCAGGACATCCTGGCCATCGTGGACCAGAACGACAACCTGGTCGCGCTCTTCACCCACGGCCCCGGCATCGACGAGCCGCTGGAGATTCGG
>DATLUA010000050.1:0-3275 GCA_035533295.1 Elusimicrobiota bacterium
GGCGGATCACGAGCGTGTCGAGCGCGACCATCAGCGGGGTGGCGCCCGGAGGAACGGCGGGCGGAGCGCTGAGCGGGAGCTACCCGAACCCCGGCTTGGCGGCTTCGCAGAGCGCGGCGGTGACGTGGAGCGGGGCGCAGACCTTTAGCAGTGGAGCCAACTTCCCCAATTCCGGAATTTGGAATTCCACTGGAATTGGTATTGGGACCAGCCCTAACGCCGAACTGGACATAAAGGGAAGCAGCGAATACGAGATTAACACGGGCAACGCGAGCTATGTCCAGCTTCAGGCCGGCAGCGTGGCCGTGGCCCGCGTTTACGCGAATTAAGAGCGCCGTGTCTCGCCGCTTTAGGCGGCGCTTTTAGCCAGATGCAGAATCGTCCGCCACTCCGCGACGGCGACAGGTTGGACCGAGAGCCGACTGCGACGGAACAAAGCCATATTCTTGAGCGCCGCCTTCCGGCGCAGTTCTTCCAGCGCAACGGCATTCCGGAATATTTCCACGAAGGTCACTTCCACCGCGGACCAAACGGGTGCTTCCGGCTTGGCTTTGGGCTCGAAGTGGACATCTCCACGCTTGAATTGAGAGGGATCGGCAAACGCCGCCCGCGAAACGGCCATGACCCCCGTAACGCCGGAGGGTTCGGCGTTGGAGTGGTAGAAAAACGCCAAATCTCCTGGGCGCATGGCGCGCAGGAAGTTGCGGGCCTCGTAATTGCGCACTCCGTTCCAGACGGTCTTCTTGTCCCGCGCTAAATCGGTGATGGAATAAACCAAGGCCTCGGACTTCATCAGCCAGAAGCTCATTTCTTCGTCCGGACCTTGGTTGGTCCGCCATAGTCGTAGTTTTTCGCCGTGGGCGCGTAGGGATACCACCACGGCTTGGCCTGCTGCTCGAAGTCCCAATGCACGTGCTTGGCTTGCTGAAACTCGCGCAGTCCCTCCTCGCCCAGTTCCCGCCCGCCGCCCGTGGCCTTAAAGCCTCCGAAAGGCCCCGCGTCGTTATCGGTCAGGGGGTCGTTGATCCAGATGGTGCCGGCCTGGATCTCCTCGAAAAAGCGCTTGACCTTGCGGGCGTCGTGCGTATAGAGGTTGGCGCCCAGGCCATACGGGGAATCGTTGACTAGCGCCAACGCCTCATCGAAGGTCTTGTAGGCCATGACCGGACAGACCGGCCCGAAGGTTTCCTCGCGCATGACTGCCATGGAGTGGTCCACGCCAGAAAGCACGGTCGGTTCGTAGAAATACCCGCGCCGAGGCGCCGCGGGACGTTGGCCACCGCATAAAACCTGGGCGCCGCGCTTGATGGCTTCCGCCACGTGATTTTCCGCTTTGCGGCGGTAGGAATCTCCCATCATGGGGCCCACGTCCGTTTTAGGGTCGAAGCCGTCGCCGACCACGAGCGTTCGGCAAAACCCGGACAGGCGCTCCAGGAATTTTTCGTGCACGCCGCAGTGGACGTAAACGCGTTCGGTCGAGGTGCAGACCTGCCCAGCGTTCAAAAACGCCGCCCAGGCGACGGCCTTGGCCGCGACCTCCAAGTCCGAGTCCTCGCACACCACGAAGGCGTCCTTGCCGCCCAGTTCTAAGTGGGTTTTTTTGACCGAATCGGAGCAAAGCCGGGCGATGCGCCTGCCGGTCTCAAGCGAGCCGGTAAAAGCGATTAAGGAAATATCCGGGTGGCGCACCAAGGCTTCGCCCGCGGTTTCTCCCCGTCCGGTCACGATTTCCACAACACCTTTGGGCAGGCAGTCGAAAATGGCGCGGAACTCGAGAGTTGAGAGCGGCGTCTGCTCGGCGGGCTTTAAGACCACCGTATTCCCGGCGGCCAAGGCGGGCGCGAGCTTCCAGGCCATGAGCAGGATGGGATAGTTCCAGGGCACGATAGCGGCGATGATGCCGTAGGGTTCATGCACCACGAAATTTAGCTGGCTTGGCTCGATGGACGGGATGACGCGTCCGCGTTCGCCGCGAATCATGCCAGCGTAGTAGTCGAAGCACGACGCGGACCAGCCCATTTCGTCCACGTTCTCGCGCAGCGGTTTGCCGCCCTCAAGAGTTGATATCCGCGCCAGATTTTGGGCGCGATCCTCTATACGCCGGGCGACCTCCTCAAGCATCTGGGCGCGCTCGTGGGCCGGAGTTTTGCGCCACGGCTCCCAGGCTTTTTTAGCGCGCGCGACAGCCCGCGCGATGTCGGCCGTACCCTGGTCCGGAATTTCACCCACGGCCTCCTCCGTGGCCGGATTGACGACCGGAATGCTCCGGGCCGAAACTTTTTTGACGGCGGGGCTCTCTCGCACCATGGTTCGCGCGAAATTATATCAACTTTCCACAGCCGGTGAAGCTCCGTCCCGATATTGTAAAATCGCCGTGGCGCCCGCGTAGCTCAGCGGTAGAGCAACCGCCTTGTAAGCGGTAGGTCGGGAGTTCAATCCTCCCCGCGGGCTGCAATTGCCGCTCCGGCCAAGTTCCTGGGACCCGGAAAATCGGGAAAAAACCGGAAAAAAGCCGCCGTTGCCGGCCCAAAACCGCTTTAAAACGGTTTCCCGTCTCACTCCGCCCGCGCTTCGCCCGCGTTTTTTGTATACTTTGTCGTCGTGGTTCCGTCATCGATTTCAATATTTCCTGCGCCCGTCCGCCAAGGGGCCAAGGGGTGATTTTGGCCCTCATGAGCGCCCTTCTCGCGGTCGCGGGCGCGTCCCCGGCCACGGCCCAGGACGCGGGCTCGCTGCCGCCGCCATGGGTCATCGGCCAGGTGGCGGTTTCCGGCACTAAGAACGTCAAACCGAGCGTCGTTCTTGCCCAGGTCAAGGCGCGCAAGGGAGACCTCTACGACCGGGCCGACTTGGACCAGGATATCCAAAATCTCCTGGGTTTGGGAAACTTCAACGGCGTCCAGGCCGATGTCACGTCTTTGGGCGCCCCCGTCCCCGATTACCTGCGCCGGGTGGCGGGCTCGACTACGACGGTCAAGCTGACGTTCATCGTGACGGAGAAGCCGGTCATCGAGCGCGTCGACTTCAAAGGCAATTTCAAGCTCTCGCGCGGCTCTTTGGCCGATGCCATCTCCTTGAAGAAGGGCGACCCGCTTGATTTGGTCAAGCTGGAGGACGACAAGGAGAAGATTCTAGAAAAATACAATAAGAAGGGCTTCCTGGACGCCACGGTCGAGTCCCAGATCGCGACGGACACGGGCACCATGAAATCGGTGCTGACCTTCAAGGTGAACGAAGGAGCCAAGTCCCAGATTTTCTGGGTTTCCATCAGCGGA
>DATLUA010000051.1:0-3804 GCA_035533295.1 Elusimicrobiota bacterium
CCCAGCACGGAGACGACGATGTCCGTTCCCGCGCTGAGAGCGATGGCCCAAGGTCCCGCGTCTTTCGGCCCCCGGCCGTTCTCTCCGTCGGGTTGCTGGTCGATGAAAACGCCCCCGCCTCCAAGCGACGCGCTATTCTACAACAAGAGCGCAAGGCTGTCAATTTCGCGGATAAGAGGGTAGAATATACCTTCATTCATGGACGAAAAAACCGCCGCGCGGATTCTCATCGCCGACGACGATCCAGAAATCCTGCATCTGCTCAAGGAATTTTTGGAGCGCTCGGGGCTCTCGGTCCTGCCGGCCGCGGACGGCCTGGAGGCGCTGGAGAAAATCCGATCCCAGCGCCCGGACATCGCGATTTTGGACCGCCACATGCCGGGCTTGGACGGCTTTTCCGTCTGCCGGCTCCTGCGTCAGGACCCGCTCTTCGAGCACATGCCGCTGGTCATCTTGTCCGCGGCGTCGGAGAGAGAGAGCAAAATCGCGGGCCTGGACCTAGGGGCCGACGACTTCATCGCCAAGCCCGTGGACATGGCCGAGCTCCTGGCCCGCGTGCGCATGATTTTGCGCCGCACGCAGATGGGCTTGGACGCCAACCCCTTGACCCACCTGCCCGGCAACGCCTCCATCCAGAACCGCGTCCAGCGGGCGCTGCAAGACGAGAAGCCCCTGGCCGTGCTTTATTTGGACCTGAACCAATTCAAGGCCTACAACGACGCCTACGGCTACGACGCGGGCAACCGCGTCATCCGCGAGACCGGCGATCTTCTCATCCGCCTGAAGAAAAGCATGGAGGAAATGGAGTTCGTGGGACATATCGGCGGCGACGACTTCATCGTCCTGACCTCGCCCGCGAACATGGAGGCCGTGGCCGCGCGCATCACCGCCGAGTTCGACGTCCTGGCGCCCAGCTTCTACTCGCCCGAGGACCGCGAGCGCGGCGTCATCGTCGCGGCCGACCGGCGCGGGCAGGTCCGGGAGTTCCCCATCATCACGGTCGCCATCGGCATCTGCCACAACGGCTTTCGCCGCCTGGAGTCCTTCGCGCAGATTTCCCAAATCGGCACCGAGCTCAAGCGCCACGCCAAGGAAAAGGGCGGCTCGGTCTACGTCGTCGATCGCCGCGCCGATTAGAGAGGCCGGTCTACGCCGGTCAGCTCCTTGATCATCGCGCGCAGGCGCGCGAAGTCGATGGGCTTGGGGAGCACGCGGACCCTGGGATCGGACGGCAGTTGCTTGGCGATTTCCGCCGGCGACATGGCGCTCACGAAGATGACCGGCAGCTGCGGGAAAACGCCCCGCAGGTGCTTGTAGGCGTCCAAGCCCGTGCCGGCGCCGGGCATGTTGATATCGGTGATGACCAGGCCTATTTTCAAGCCCTGCGCTTGCAGTATTTCCTGCCAGGCGTCGGCCGCGGTGGTGACGTTGTAGCCCGCGCCTTCCAGGCGCGCCGAGATGAGGCCCAGGATGAGCGGATCGTCGTCGACGACCAGGACGTAGGCCTCCCGGCTGGTCGTCACGGCGCCTCCCATGCCGCGGCCAGGCCCTGGCCCACGCCCACGCACAAAGCGGCCAAGCCCGTCTTTGCGCCGCGGCGGCGCATCTCGTGGAGCAAGGTCACGGCGATGCGGCAGCCGCTCGAGCCCAGCGGGTGGCCCAGAGCGATGGCGCCGCCGTTGACGTTCAGGCGCTCGGGGTCGAGCTTCAACTCCCGCGCGCAGGCCAGGCTCTGCGCCGCGAAGGCCTCGTTGATCTCGACGAGATCGAAATCCGCCGCCTTGCGGCCCAGGCGCGCCGAGAGCTTTTCAATCGCGGGGATGGGGCCCAGGCCCATGTAGGACGGGTCCACGCCGGCCGCGGCCGAGCCCAGCCAGCGCGCCAGGGGCTTTAAGCCCACGGCCCGGGCCGCGGCGGCCTCCATCAGGACCATGGCCGAGGCGCCGTCGTTCAAGGTGGAGCTGTTGCCCGCGGTCACGCTGCCGCCCGCGCGGAAGGCGGGCTTCAAGGCGGCGAGCTTTTCCAGGCTGGTGTCCTCGCGGATGGTCTCATCCAGCGAGACCTCCGCGGCCTTTCCCCTGCCGGCCGGGACCTGGACCGGGAAAATCTCTTCGGCGAAGATGGTCGCGCGCGCATGCGCCGCGCGCTGGTGGCTCCGCAGGGCGAACTCGTCCTGGTCGTGGCGCGAGACCAGGCAGCGCTCGGCCACGTTCTCCGCGGTCTCGCCCATGCTCAGAAGCGGGAACATGGCCTTTAGGCGCGGATTGGGAAAGCGCCAGCCCAGCGACGTGTCGTAGGCGGTCAGGTTGCCGTAGGGAAAGGCCTTCTCCGACTTGGGCAGGGCCCAGGGCGCGCGGCTCATGCTCTCCACGCCGCCGGCCACGTAGGCGTCGCCCTCACCGGCCAAAATCGCGCGCGCCGCGGCGTTGATTGCCTCCAGGCCCGAGGCGCACAGGCGGTTGACCGTGCAGCCGGGCACCGTCTGCGGCAGGCCGGCCAGAAGCGCCGCCATGCGCGCGACGTTGCGGTTGTCCTCGCCGGCTTGGTTGGCGCAGCCCAAATACACGTCCGCAATTTTCGCGGCGTCTACGCCCGGCGCCTTCTTGAGCGCGGCCGCGATGGCCGCGGCGGCCAAATCGTCCGGGCGCGCGCCGGCCAGGGCCCCGCCCAAGCGCCCCACCGGCGTCCTCACCGCGGAAACGACCACCGCCTCGCGTGCCATGGTTCTCCTGCTATTTTACTTTAAGAAGGGCCAAAAACGCCTCGTTGGCCACCGTTTGGGCCGCCACGGAAAAAGGCCGTTCCTCCGCAAAAGCCTGGGCCGCGCGCCCCAGGGCCGCGAGCCCGCGCGGGTCGGAGGTCATCTCCCGCAGGCCCTGACCCAGGGCTTGCGCGGCGCCGCCGGATTTTTCCGGCGAGACGGCGCGGGCAAAACCGTCTTGCGGCCAGTCGCGCGAGCCGTAGTGCTCCAGCGCCAAAACCGGAAGCCCCGCGCGCATCGCCTCCATGGCGTTTAGGCCGTAGCTCTCGTGCACCGATGAGGAAATAAAAATATTCGCCAGGCCGAAAAACGCCCGCTTCTGGTCCGGGCCCAGGTAGCCCGGAAAAAACACGCGGACTTGGCGCAGCCCCCGCGCCGCCAGGCGCACGCGGCGGGCGTAGGCTTCCCCGCGCATGAAGGCCGGCGCGCCGCAGATAAAAAGACAGACGTCCTGGCCCGCGAAATCCCCCCGTCGCTCCGAAAGGGCGAGCGCCTCCAAGAGAAGGTGGACGCCTTTTTCGGGCGAGAGGCGGCTCAGGGTCATCAAGACCAGGCTTCGCTCCGCGATCTGATAGCGCGCCCGAAGCGCCGCGGCGGCGGCCGCGTCCGGCGGCTTCGCCTCTTCCCACGAGCCCCAGGGCACCACGCGCGCTTTTTCATCAAACGCCGCGTCCGCGCAGAAAAAACCCGCGTAGGCGCGGCGCACGATCTCGGCCATGGCGCGCGAGGGAAAAATCAGGCGGGCCGAGCGCCGCACGGCCCGGCGCTGCTTGTCGAAAACCAGGCGCAGCACGTCCGGGACAACCCGGCCCGCGCCCAAGGCGGCGAGGCCTTCGTAGACTCCCACCGCCGTGGGCGTGGAGACAACTCCGCCAAGGTACATCCGGCAAAAATAGTCCGCCACGTCCACGTGCCACAGGCTCGCGGGCCGGTAGCCGGCGCGAGAAAGCGCGTCCAAATCCGGCGCCTCGGCGATGTCGTTGACCACCACCGCGGTCGACTCCGCAGGAAAGCGCGCGGCGCGGTCCAAAAGCCAGCGCGTG
>DATLUA010000052.1:0-49278 GCA_035533295.1 Elusimicrobiota bacterium
AAACAACAAGATTCGCGTCATCCAGCGGCGCAGTTACGGGCTGCGAGACGAGGACTACTTGCGCCTCAAGGTCCTCACCTGCATGCTTGATCCGATATGAAATCAAGCGAAAATCACCCACTCAGTTTGGAGAAGACCCAATATTCATTAGGGACGCCACGTCTTCGGCAATTTGCACCCGCAATCCTTCCAGGGAGTCGAATTTCATCTCTTCGCGGATTTTTCCTAAGAACCGCACTTCAATGCGGACTCCGTAAAGATCCCCGGAGAACCCGGGGATGTGCACCTCGACCAGGGTCTTGCCTCCCTCGCCCAAGGTGGGCCGCGTGCCGACGTTGCAGGCCGCGATCCGGCGTTCATTGTTCCAGGAAACCTCGACGCGGTAAACGCCGCGCGGCGGAAGCCGGCCGCCGTCCTCCGGATCGACGTTCGCCGTGGGAAACCCCATCTGGCGGCCGAGCCCTTGGCCGCGCACGACCGTTCCCGCGACGACGAAGTCCATGCGGGTCTAGACGCTTAGGGACGCCGGGGGCTGGCCGCTTTGCGGGAGAGGGGAAAGCGCCGCGTAAAGGCGCGGCAGGGAGCGCGTCAGAAGCGGCTGCAAATCATTCAAGCTCATGTTTTTTAAATCCGAAAGAGTCAGCGCGTCACTTAGGGAGAACGAGCCGATTTTATCCCGGCGCAGGGACGACATCGCCGCGCCGCAGCCCAGTTTTTCCCCGATAGCCTGAGCGAGGGAGCGGACGTAGGTTCCGCTGGAGCAGTCGAGCTCGTGCGAAAGCTCCGGCGCGGCGTAGGAGAGCGCGGTCCATCGGCGGATGACCGAGGTCCGCATCCTGGCCGGCACCGCGATGCCCTTGCGCGCGTAGCGGTAAAGCGCCTTGCCCTTGTATTTCACCGCCGAATAGGCGGGAGCGGCCATTTCCAAGGGGCCCTGGAAGGATTTTAGCAGGCGTTCGAGCTCCGCCAGAGGCGGGTTGGGCGCCTCCGACTGGCAGAGGACTTTGCCGGCTACGTCTCCGGTGTCGGTCGAAATTCCCAAGCGGATGGTCCCCGAGTAACTTTTATCGAGCCCCTGCATGCGGGCTTGGGCTTTGGTCGCCGGTCCGACGAGAATGATGAGCAGGCCCGTCGCGATGGGATCCAGCGCGCCGCAATGGCCCACTTTCGTCTCCGGCGGGAAAATACGGCGGAAAGCGTCCACCGCGTCATGAGAGGTCCAGCCCACGGGCTTGTCGAAAAGGAGCATCCCGGAAATCATTGGTTTTCTGGCCCCTCCAAGCGCTTCAAGATGCGATCCACCCTGGCCGCCCGCGCCGGTGTGTCATCGTACTCGAAAATAAAGTTGGGAATGGTGCGCAGGGAAAGATGCTTCTTGACGACCTGTCGCAAATAGGGTGCCGCCCGCTCCAAGGCCTTGGCGGCGCTTTTTTTCTGCTCCACGTTGCCCAAAATGGAATAGAAAACCCGCAAAGTTTTTTGGTCGTGGCTCAGATCTACGCCCGTCACCGTCAAGAATCCCTGGAGACCAGGATCTTTGATCGTCTGGATGGTGGACGCGATTTCCTGGTGGAAAAGCTCTTGCAGACGCTCTCGGCGCTCAAACATGAGGAGGGGGCGCGGGGTGAAGACGCCGAATCCTGGTCTCCTTGGTCACGGCCCTAATCTCGTCGCCCGTTTTGTAGTCCGCGAAGCCGTCCACGCCGACGCCGCACTCGAAGCCCTTCTCAACTTCCTTGACGTCGTCCTTGAAGCGCTTGAGGCTGGAGATTTTTCCTTCGTGAAGGAGCGCGGCGCCGCGGAAAATCTTGACGGAGGCTCCGCGCGCGAGCTTGCCCTCCAGGATGAAGCTTCCCGCGATGGCGCCGCCCTTGACCTTGAATATCTGCCGGACCTCGGCCTTGCCCAGGGGCACCTCGACGATTTCGGGCTCAAGAAGTCCTTCCATGGCCGCCTTGACGTCCGCGATCAAATCATAAATAACGTCGTACTTGCGGATTTCGATGCCGTCGCGGGCGGCCACTTCCTCGGCCCGCGCGTCTGTCTGCGCGTGGAAGAGCAGGATAACGGCGTCCGAGGCTTCGGCCAGCAGAACGTCCGATTCGTTGGCGTTTCCGACGCCGGAATGGATGAGGCGCAGCCGGTACTCGGGAGTGGAGAGGCCCTCCAGCGAATCCTTGATGGCCTGCAGCGAGCCCTGCACGTCCGCCTTCAAAACCAGGGCCAGTTCCTTCTTGACGCCCATTTGGGACTTCAAGCCGACCAAACTCATATGCCGCTGGTGGGCCAAAGTCTGCTCGCGGTAAAGCAGGCTTCTCTTCTCGGCGATTTCTCGGGCTTGACGCTCGTCCCGGACCACGCTGAAGGCGTCACCCGCCTGGGGCGTTCCCGTGGTGCCCAGTATCTCAACGGGCGCCGAGGGACCGGCGGATTCGATGCGGGCTCCAGCGTCATTAAGCATGGCCTTGATCTTTCCGTGGCAAAGGCCGGCCACGTAGGAGTCGCTCACTTTCGCCGTTCCGGACTGGATCAGAACGGTTGTGACGCTGCCTCGCCGCGGGTCCAACCGGGCTTCCAGGACAATTCCATAGCCCGGCCGTTCCGGGTTAGCCTTAAGGTCCAGGATTTGGGCCTGGAGAATAATCATCTCCAAGAGCTGCTCGATGTTGAGCCGCTTTTTCGCGGAAACGTCCACGAAAATGGTCTTGCCGCCCCATTCTTCGGGCTGAAGGCCGTGCTGGGAAAGCTCCTGCCGGATTTTCTGGGGATTGGCGCCAGGAAGATCGATCTTGTTGACCGCGACAATGATGGGGACTCCCGCGGCCTTAGCGTGATCGATGGCCTCGACGGTCTGCGGCATGACGCCGTCGACCGCGGAAACAACGATAACGACCAGGTCCGTCACCTTGGCGCCGCGCGCGCGCATGGCCGTGAAGGCTTCGTGGCCCGGCGTGTCCAAGAACGTGATCTCACCCTTGGGCGTCTTCACCTGGTAGGCGCCGATATGCTGGGTGATGCCGCCGGCTTCGCCTTCGGCGACGCGGCTCTCGCGGATGGCATCCAGAAGGCTGGTTTTCCCGTGATCGACATGGCCCATGACCGTGACCACCGGCGGCCGAAACTTGAGGTTTTCAGAATTCTCAGTCTCTCGAGCCTTTTTCTCGATCTCCTCTTCCTGGTACATCGCGACGACCTTCAGCTCGAACCCGAATTCCTGCGACACAATGGAAGCCGCGTCCATGTCGAGCCGTTGGTTGATGGTGGCGAATATTCCCAGGCCCATCAGTTTCTTGATCAAATCGTTGGGCTTGACCTCCATCTTTTCCGCGAGCTCGCGGACCGTGATCATGGAGGGAACGGCAAGGAGTTTGAGAGCGTTCTTATCTCCCACCGCAGGCGCTTGAGCGGCGGTCGGCGCCGGTGCGGGCTTATTGTGCCTGTGATGGGAGCCGCCCTGGTGCGGCCGCCTAGCTCCATGCGGCATGGGTCGGGAAAACGGGCGGGGATGACCGGGTTTGGCTGGCGGTTGAGAGCGCTTAATTTCCTGGCTTGGCGGTGGCGCGGCCTGCGGCGCGCTAGGAACCGGCTTCGGAGGCTCGCTGGGCGCGTCCTTGCGCGTTTGCGGCGCGGGAATTTTCGCCGCCTCGGCCTTCGCGGCCGTTTCTCCCGCGGGTGTCCGCGGAACGCCCGCTGGAGACGGAGCCGCCGCTTCTTTTTCCGGATGCGTCTGCGCCGAAGCCTTGTCGGCGGGTTTTAGCCCGGTACTGGGCGCCAACCGGGTGACGGACGGAGTCCCGCCAGTCCGCCTCTTGGCAGTTTTCTTGAAAAGAGAAAAAGCCGATACTAAGTTCTCCTTGGGAGGAGCGATGGATCCTCCGGGACGCGGAGCAGAAACAGGCGCGTCCCGCTTGGGGGATTCTTCCTCTGCAACGGGTTTTCTCTGGACGTGCGTTTTGATCGCGGGCGTTTTCTTCGCCGCAGCCTTGGGCTCTTTCTTGACCGCGCCGGGCTTCGTCGCCTTCTTCGCCGATTTATCCCTGATCTCGTCGTCCTTGCTTTTTTTCTGCATTCACCTTTCCCGTTGTTTAGCCTTTAGATGATTGTATCATTTTGGCTCTTGGCGTTCCTTCAGCAAGTCCTTGGCCCCCGCGATAATGTTCGCCGCCGTTTTCTCGCCGATGCCCTCAATTCCCATCAGCTCTTCGGGTGAAATCTGCGCCAGCTTCTCCGGGTCCGCTAGGCCGTTTTTCGCCAAGAGTTCAATAGTCTTGGGGCCTACCTTCTTGAGGGAGAACTCGGCCGGCTTTCCCGCGGGTTTCAGGGAATCTTCGGCTTTCGATTCATGCCCGACCTTCACCTCCAAGGTCCATCCGGTCAGACGGCTTGCCAAGCGGAGGTTCTGCCCTTCCTTGCCGATAGCCAAGGAGGCCTGATCCTCGGAAACCAGGACTTCGGCCGTCTTCGCCTCGGCGTCCAAGACGCGCACAGAGGAAACCTTGGCCGGAGCCAAAGCGCCGCGCACGTAGGCCTGGACATCCTCGCTGAAGGGAACCAACTCGATTTTCTCCCCGGCGATTTCGTTCATGATGCTCCGGATGCGCGAACCACGCAGGCCCACGCAGGATCCCACGGCGTCAATCTTCGGATCGTTCGAGCGAACCGCGACCTTCGCGCGGAAGCCCGGATCCCGCGAGATGCCGATGATCTCAACGATTTGATCACTTACCTCGGGAATTTCCCGCTCGAAGAGGCGCCGAAGAAAAAGCGGCGCGGCGCGGGAGAGAAGGACCTGCGGATCGCGCCCGGCCCGGTCCACGCGCAGAATAAGGGCCTTGACGTTCTGCCCGACCGCGTAGCGCTCGCGTCGGATTTGCTCGCGCAGGGGCAAAATCGCCTCCGCCTTGCCCAAATCCACGATGACGTTGCGCTCCACGAAGCGGTGCACCGCCCCATTGGTGATCTCGCCCTCCTTGGGCTTGAACTCCTCATAGACTTTGTCCCGCTCGGCTTCCCGGACTTTTTGGCTCAAGAGTTGCTTGGCGGTCTGCGCGGCGATGCGGGCGAAATCCGCCGCAGGCGCGGGCAACCGGACGTCATCTCCCACGGCCGCCTTCTTGTCATGCTGCTTGGCCTCGGGCAGAGTTATCTCCATCTCCGGGTCTGCGACGCTCTCGACCACCCGTTTGACGACGCAGGCCTGAAACTCGGCCGTCTGCGGATCGATGGAAGCTTCGATGATCGCGTTCTTGCCGACGTATTTGCGCAGGGAGCTGACCACCGCCCCTTCAATCATGTTGAGGATGTCCTCTTTCTTTATGCCCTTTTCCCTTTCAATTTGCTCTAAGGCAATAATCAACTCGGATTTAGCCGCCATACGCTTTGTCTCCCGCCCGCTTCTTCGGCGCCGGGCGCCGCGGGCTTGTTAAATTTACAGTTCTGCCGCGAGGTCCAGCCGGACCTCGTCTATGGTAGGCTGAGGAAATTCGAGCGTCTCCTGGCCGCAGGCGAGGAGGACCTTCCCGTTATGGTAGCCCTTGAGCTCGCCGCGAAACTTGCGCCGTCCCTGAAAGTTCTGCTTGAGTTCCACGCGCACCATCTTTCCGGAGAAGCGGATGAAGTCTTTCTCCTTTTTGATGATTCTATCGAGGCCGGGGGAAGAAACCTCTAGAACGTAGGAGCGCTCCACGGCGTTGGTGGAATCGAGCAGGCTGCCGATGCGGTCCGAGAAATAGGCGCAGTCGTCCAGGGTGATGCCGCCCTCTTTGTCCAACGTCACCCGCAGGATCCAGCGCGGGCCTTCCCTGATGAAGTTCAGATCAACCAACTCGGCCGATTCTTGCTGGATCAGAGGAGCGATGATTTCTTCGAGTTTTTCAGTTTCCATAACAAAAGCAATAAAAAAAGTGGCCATCCGTCTGCCACTTTTCTTGGACTGATCGGGATCATTGTATCAAGCGGTGGGGCGAGATGTCAAACAGCCGCGAAGACGTCCGCGCGGCCCAATAAAGGCGAAAATAAGATAGAATCAAGCGTTGAGCGCAGCCAGCTGAAACTGAGGAAGGGAAACCTGACGCCGCGTTATCGAGTCGCCCGCTGCTTGACGTCCATGGCTCTGGCCTTGTGCCTGGCGCCGGGCCTCGCGCGCGCGCAGGAAAGCGCCTGGAGCACGTCCGCCAACGCGGTTTTCTCCAGCATTAAAGCGGGCGCCGCCTACCAAAAGCTCCGGGCGCCGGAAGCCGAAACCGGCGCCATCGATCTGGACATTTACGACGGCACGCGCCGCTTGATGGCCCCCGGGGCCGAGACCCTTGTGCGTCTCATCGACGTCGGAACCGGCAAGGAAGTCCTCTCGCGCTTCGTGAGCGGCCCCGTCGTGCTCATTAAAGGGCTGCCTTATCGCGATAATTTCGAGGACGATTACTCCATCGTGGTTTCGCCCAAGGGCTACAAGCAAGGGGGAGTTTTTCCCGTCAAACTCCTGCCCGGGAAAGCCGTCAAAGCCGACGTCATGGTCCTGCCCCAAAATGGACGGTTTGATTTTTCCCAAGCCGCTTGGCCGGCCCTGCAAAAGTCGGATTCCGAGCTTGTCGCGCTGCTTTCGAGCGGTCTTCCCGAAGCGGCCACGCGGCAGCGGTATGAGACGCTCATGGCCGATCGACCCGACGCTCTGGCCGCTCTGCTCAACATCACGACGGCCCTCTCGCAGATTCGGCTCGGCGGGCAGGATTGGCTTTCCTATCTCAAGGAGCTTGATTGGAGCGGCGGCATGGAGCCCTATGGCTTTGGCGCCTGGGCCGATGCCGCGGTGGCCGCGCGAATCAGCCGGGCGGTCAAAGCGGGCCAGTTGTCCAGCGAGCCCTTAAGAGGCTTCTTCCACCCTGGTTCCACGCTCTCGGTCAAGCAGCAACAGCTTCCCTCCGCGAACGTCCATTTCATCGTCTTCGGCAACCGTCGCCGCGCGATCAACGGCATTGAATGCGTCTACATCAGCGTGCACATCGACGCCTACCGCGGCGTCCTCCATGCCGGCGAAGTCGCGAAGTGGTTTATGAAGCATGAATTGACGGACCCAAAAACCATTTATCAGCTCCGCTGGAACGCCGCGCAGGAAATGGGCCTCCCGGAATTCGACCCGCGCTACACCATCCGGTAGGAAAGGCTACGTCCGCGCGATTTGGGCCAAGCGGGCGGGGACTTCGTCCAAGGGCCAGCGCTCCGCGTAGCGCGATCCCCGGCGCTTGAACTCGGCGAAGCTGCCGTCCAAGGTCTTGCGGCTCACCACGATGCGGAAAGGAATGCCGATCAAATCCGCGTCCTTGAATTTGACGCCCGGCTTGGCTTCGCGGTCGTCCTCCAAAACGTCGAAGCCGGCGCCTTCTATCGCTTGAACAATCTTATCGGCGGCGGGCCGCACCCTGGCATCGTCCGCCTCATCGATGACGATGACCGAAAACGCGAAGGGCGCCAGCGCCGGCGGCCAAAGGATGCCGTCCCCGTCGTGGTTCTGCTCGATGGCCGCGGCCACCACGCGGGAAACGCCGATGCCGTAGCAGCCCATCACCATGGTCTGCGGCTTCTGAGCCTTGTCCAGGTAGACCGCCTGCAGCGCCTGGGAATACTTGGTGCCGAGCTTGAAGGTGTGCCCGACCTCGATGCCCTTGAAAAATTCCGTGGGATCTCCGCAGCGCGGGCAAGGATCCTGCGGCGTGGCCATCCTTAAATCCACGAAATGGTTCCCTGACGGGATCGGGGACGAATTATAGTCTCGGCTCCAATTAAGGTTTCGGACGTGTTTATCCTTTTTGTTGGCCCCTGAAATTCCGTTCAGGATTCCAGACACGGCGAAATCGGCGTAAGTCTCGACGCCGAGATGGCCCTGCGGCCCGCCGAACCCCACCGGACAGCCCAGATGCTGCTCGTACTGCTGCTCGGTCGCGCGGAAAATCGCGGGCGTGCCCACGGCCGCGGCGAGCTTGGCCTCGTTGAGTTCATGATCGCCGCGCAAGAGCGCCAAAACCGGCGTCTTGCCTTCCTTCATATAGAGCTGAATCTTGATGAACCGCTCCGGTGGCTCGCCCACGGACTGGGCCACTTCCTTGACCGAAAAAAGGCCGGGCGTGTCGAACTCTTCAATGGGCTTAAAGTCTTTCGCCTCGGGCGCCTGCGCGGCGTCTTTGATTTCAGCTCGTTCGACGTTAGCCGCATACTCGCACCGCGTGCAGGAAACGACGGTTTCCTCGCCGGTTTCCGCCAGGACCATGAACTCGTGCGAATAGGAGCCGCCGATGGCCCCCGACTGCGCTTCCACCGGCTTGAACTTAAGCCCGCAGCGCGTGAAAATCTTCTGGTAGGCGCCGAAGACGTCGCGGTAGCTTTTTTCCGCGCCCGCGTCGTCCAAATCGAAGGAGTAGGCGTCCTTCATCAAAAACTCCCGCGCCCGCATGACGCCGAAGCGGGGGCGGATTTCATCCCTAAACTTAAGGCCGATTTGGTAAAGCAAAAGCGGCAGCTGGCGCCAGCTGCGCACTTCGCCGCGGACTAGGTCCGTGATCACTTCCTCGGCGGTCGGCGCGAAGCAAAAATCCGCGTCCTTGCGGTCCTTGATGCGCAGCAATTCCTTGCCGTAGACGTTCCAGCGCCCGGTCTTGTCCCACAGCGCCCGCGGCTGAACGACCGGCAGGGACACCTCCAATCCGCCGACGGCGTCCAACTCCTGGCGGACGATGGCTTCCACCTTGCGCAGCGTGCGCAGGCCCAGGGGGAGCCACTCGTAGATGCCGGAGGCCGCCTTGCGGATGAGCCCCGCGCGGTGCATCAGCTTGGCCGAGACGTTGTCGGCGTCGGAGGGGGCTTCCCGCAGAGTGGGAATAAGGGATCGGCTGAATTTCATGAATCGGGCGTTAGTGGCTCGCCGCGGCGGCAGCAGGCGCCGGAGGCTCGGGCATTGCCGGGCTCTTCCTCAAGCGCAGGATGTCGTTGTAGGTCGCGAAAATGAGCAGGGCGACCAAGAAAGCAAGCCCCAGGCTGTTGGCGGCGGAAACCATCCGCTGCGTCGGCTTGCGGCCTGAAACGCCTTCCCAAAGATAGGCCGCGGCGTGCCCGCCGTCCAAAAGAGGGATGGGCAGTATGTTCAAAAAGCCGATGGCCACGGAAATCAAGGCGATGAGCGAAACCAAGTCGTCCCAGCCGGAATGCGCAGCGCGGCTCACCATCTGCACGATGCCGATGGGGCCGGCCAAGTCGGGCCGCTTGTGGTTGTAAATCTTGGACGCCAAAGTGTCGACCGTCATCTTGGTGATATCCCAGCATTCCTGGCCGCCTTCCTTGGCCGACCGAAAAAAGCCGATGCTCTGGAAAGTCTCATCGGGCAGGATACCGATGATGCCCAGTCCCGACTCCGGATCTTTCTTGGGAATGAGGGAGAGCCGGCTCTCCACGCTCCCTCGCTCATAGGTCAGGAATATCTTTTTCCCCGTATAGCGATGGACGGTCTCAGCCAGGACCTCCCAAGAATCAACCGGCGTTCCGTCCACCGCCTTGATGACGTCGCCGATTTGCAGGCCCGCCTGTTCGGCCGGATAGCCGATCATCATGTTGCCTATTTTCGTGCCCGACGAAGGGATGGGCAGGCCTTTCAAATAGAAAACTCCAGTGAACAGGGCGAACGCCAGAAGATAATTCATGGTCGGCCCCGCCCCCACGATGAGAAACCGCCGCCACCAGTTCTGCCCGAAATACTCGTCCGGCTTGCCGGTGCAGCTCTCCACCTCCTCGCCGGCCGGCTTGACGAACCCGCCCAGGGGAAAAAGACATATGGAAAACCGCGTGTCCCCGCTGGTCACGCCCAAAAGTTCGGGGCCGAAGCCGAAGGCGAACTTTTCCACGCGCACGCCGAAAAACCGGCAGAGAAAAAAGTGGCCCGACTCGTGGAGGAAAATAACCAGGCTGAAGGTCAGGACCACGGCCGCGGTCGACTGCAGGAAATGCAGCGGGGTCATCAGCCGCAGAACTCCCGGGCCTTGGTCCTGGCCCAGCGGTCAATCTCCATGACCTCGTCGAAATCGGGAAGTGCCGCGGGCAGGCGGTAGAGCGCCATGGTTTTCTCGATGACCTTCGCGATGGAGGTAAAGGGGATGCGTCCCGCGACGAAGGCGGAGACCGCGACCTCGTCGGCCGCGCTTAAGACCGCGGACATGGCCGGGCTCTTGGCGGCCTCTCGCGCCAAAGCCAAGCACGGGAAACGGCGGAAATCGGGCTTCTTGAAGGTCAACTCGCCGAGCTTGACCAAGTCCAGGGGCTCGACCACGCTCCGCGCCCGCCGGGGGTAAGTCATGGCGTACTGGATGGGCAGCCGCATGTCCGGCAGGGACATCTGAGCCAGTACGGTGCCGTCCGTAAATTCCACGGCCGAGTGGATGATGGACTGCGGGTGAATCACGATTTCGACTTGATCGCGCGCCAAACCGAAGAGATTCATGATTTCGATGGCTTCAAAACCTTTGTTCATGAGAGTCGCGCAATCGATGGTAATTTTCTGCCCCATTTTCCAAGTAGGGTGCTTCAAGGCTTGCGCGACCGTCACCTTGGCGAGGCTGCCCTTATGCTTGTAAAAAGCCCCGCCCGAGGCCGTCAAAAAAACCTTGCGGATTTGGCGGGAGAGCCCGCCGGAAAGCGCCGCGGTCTGGTCCGAGCCTCCCTGCAGGCATTGGAAGATGGCCGAGGGCTCCGAATCGACGGGAACGATGCTGGCCCCGCAGCGCTTGGCCTCGGCCATGATCTGAACTCCCGCCATGACCATGGGCTCCTTGTTGGCCAAAGCCACGGTTTTTCCGGAACGCAGCGCCGCCAGGAGGGGCGTAAAGCCCACCCCGCCGACCAAGCTCATGAGAATCAGGTCTACATCGGAGCGGGACGCGACGGCGACCAAGCCTTCCGTTCCAAAAGCCTCGTGCGCGCAAAATCCGTTGAGGTTTTCCTTGAGGCGCGCCGCCGCGGACGGCTCGAAGAGAGAAACCACCTTAGGTTTGAAGGTCCGGGCTTGGCGCGTCAGAAGCTCGACGTTGCTGTGGGCCGCCAAGGCCACGACCTCGAATTCCCCAGGCATCTGGCGCACCACGTCCAGGGCGTTGACGCCGATGGAACCGGTCGAACCGATGATGGCGATGCGCTTCATGGGATTTTTATTTTCCGAGTCCGAATACAATTAAACAATAATAAAAGAGCGGAGCGGCGAGCAAAAAAGAATCGAAGCGATCCATGATTCCGCCGTGCCCGGGCAGGACCGCTCCGGAGTCTTTCACGCCCACGGCCCGCTTGATGAGCGATTCCGCGAGATCGGAAAGCTGGCCGAAAACGCCGACAAGAACGCCCAGTACCATCGCCTCGTCCATGGGGACGCGGCCTCCATCGAAGGCGGAGAAAATCGCCGACGCCGCCAGCGCCGCCAAGAAGCCCGCGGCCGCGCCTTCCCAGGTCTTTTTCGGGCTCAAAACCGGCGCCAGGGGATGCGCGCCCAGCGCCTTTCCGATCGCGTAAGCCGCGATATCCATGACCCAAACGCAGATAAAAAGAAGGAAGGTCGCGTCCTTCCCGGCCACCCCCGAATCCCGGATAGGCCCAAGGTAGGCGGGCATAATTCCGAAGAGGCACGCCCCGAAAACGGTCAGGGCCAGCCGTTCGATGGAGCTTTCCCGCGCGGACATTTCCAAGAGAATCGCCGTCAGCGCCAAAAGAGCGAAGGGAAGCTGGACCGCGAAGCCCAGGACGACGAAGGCGGCCATGGCGCCGCCGCCCAGGACGCAGAGCCAACCGCGCACGGGCTGGCGCCCGAGAGTCAGGATGACGCCGTATTCGTAGAGGCATAGGGCGCAGACGGTCACGACGAAGGCTGAATAAGCCAGACCTCCGTGGTAAATCAAGAATAAAAGAAGCGGGATGCCGACGAGACCGGTGATGATGCGGGGAAAAATCATCCCAGCCCGCCGAAGCGGCGGTGGCGCTTCTGATAATCGCAAATCGCCGCGTTGAAATGCTTGCGCCTGAAATCGGGCCAAAAAACGGGCGTGATGTAGATTTCCGCGTAGGCGCTCTGCCAAAGCAGAAAATTGGAAAGGCGCATTTCTCCGGACGTCCGGATAACGAGATCCGGGTCGGGAAGGCCGGCGGTGTAAAGCGCGCCCGAAAGAACTTCCTCCGTGATTTCCCCGGTACCGGTTTTTATCAAGCTGTTGACCGCGTCAACGATCTCCTGGCGCGAACCGTAATTAAGCGCGAGATTAAGAATGAGGCCGGAATTTTTTTCCAGGCGGCGGATGGACTCCTCCAAGTCGGCGCGCACCGCGGCCGGCAGCTCGCTCAGACGGCCCACGGCCCTGAGGCGGACGTTGTTTTTGTCTAGTTCCAGCGTTTCCTTTTTTAGCGCGTAGGAAAGCAGGCGCATGAGCTGGGAAACCTCGCTTTTAGGACGCAGCCAGTTCTCCGTCGAAAAGGAATAGAGCGTGAGAACTTTGACGCCCAACTCTCCGCAGCTCCGGACGATTTCGCGCACGGACTGGACCCCGGCGCGGTGCCCGGCCAGCCGGGGCAGTCCCCGGGACTTGGCCCAGCGGCCGTTGCCGTCCATGATGACGGCTACATGCGCGGGAATATTGGAAACGTCAGGCGCCGCGTCTTCCAGGATGGTTTGCGCCTTAAGCGGCATGGGGCATGCGGTCCGGCTCAGACCGTCACGATCTCTTTTTCTTTCCGGGAGACTTCCTCATCGATGTCCTTGATGCAGGCGTCGGTGATTTTCTGCACCCGGGTTTCGATGGCCCGAGTCTCGTCTTCCGTGATTTCCTTCGCTTTCTCGGCCTTTTTGATTTTTTCGAGCGCGTCGTGCCTGTCGTTGCGCACGCCCACTCGGAATTCCTCGCCGATGCGGCGCGCGACCTTGACCAAATCCTTGCGCCGATCCTCGGTCATGCTGGGCATGATGAGACGGATGATCTTGCCGTCGTTCTGCGGAGGAACTCCCAAATCCGATTTCTGGATAGCCTTGTCGATTTCAATGAGCGCCGTGGGATCCCAGGGGCGGATTTCCAGTATCCTCGCCTCCGGCACCGAGATCGCGGCGACCTGTTTAAGAGGAACGCTCTGGCCGTAATACTCGACCTTGACGGATTCGAGAACCGCGGGGTTGGCCCGGCCCGTGCGCAGGACGGAGTATTCCCTGGCGAGCTTGGCGAGGCGCTCCTTCATGCTCTCTTCCATGCGGCTGACGACGGCGTTGACGGCATCGGTGATCGGCATAAGATTATCCTTCCGTTATTAAGGTTCCCACTTTCTGGCCGTTGACGGCGCGCGAGATGTTGCCGTTGGCCGACAAATCAAAAACTAGGACCGGCATGCGGTTTTCCATGCACAGGGTCAGCGCGGTCGCGTCCATCACGCGCAGGCGCTGCCGGATGGCCTCCATGAACGTGACCTGGAAAAGCTTCTTGGCATCCTTGTTGGTCTTGGGATCATCCGTATAAACACCGTCGACCGTCGTGGCCTTTAGGAGAGCCTCGGCTTCGATTTCCACGGCCCGCAGCGAGGAGGCTGTGTCCGTGGTGAAATAGGGATTTCCCGTGCCGCCGGCGAAAATCACGATGCGCCCTTTCTCCAGATGCCGGATGGCCCGGCGCCGGATGTAGGGCTCCGCGAGCTTGGCCACCTCGATGGCGGTCTGCACCCGCGTAGGGACACCCAAGTGCTCAAGCGCCTCCTGCAGGGCCATGGCGTTGATGACCGTGGCCAGCATGCCCATGTAGTCCGCCGTCACCCGGCCGATGACCGCGTCGTGGTTGGAGGCGCCGCGCCAGATGTTGCCGCCGCCGACCACGATGCCGATTTGCACGCCCTTATCGTGCGCGAGCTTTATTTCGTTGGCGATGCGGCTCAGGGCCTTGGGATCAATGCCGTGGCCGGCTTTTTCGCAAAGAGATTCCCCGGAGAGCTTGAGCAGGACCCGGGAATAGCGGCTCATTCTCCGACTTGGTAGCGGGCGAAGCGGGTCACCGTCACAGACTGACCCAGCTGCTTGCCGGCGTCCTCGATGAGCTTGGAGACCGGCGTCTTGTTGTCCCGCACGCTCATCTGGTCCAGAAGGCAGAACGCCTGGTAGAAGAGCTTGTTGATCTTGCCTTCCACGATTTTTGCGACGGCGGCCTCGGGCTTGCCTTCCTTGCGCAGGACCTCGGCGTGGATTTCCTTTTCCTTGGCGATAATTTCCGCCGGAACTTCCTCGCGGCGCAGATAGCGGGGGGAAAATCCGACGATTTGAAGAAGAATCTCCTTGGAGAGAGCCGCGATCACGTCCGACTTAGCCGCGTAGCCCGGAGCCGACATCTCGATGAGAGCCCCGATTTTGCCGCCGTGGTGGACGTAGGCGCCGGTGAAGCGGTCTTTCTGGGCCGCAAAACGCTCCAGACGCCGCAAGGTGATGTTCTCGCCGAGCTTGGCCGCGAGCGGCGCGATGTCGTCCTTGGCGCCCTCGGGGCTGCTTAAAGTTCCGGACGCCGTCTTTTCGGCGAGCTTGGCCACCAGCGCCTCGAAGTCAGGCGTGCGCGCCACGAAATCAGTCTCGCAGGACACCTCAACGATGGCGCCGCCGCCGGCGCCGACCAGGCAGCCGACCTTGCCTTCCTTCATGGTCCGGGCGGCGCGCTTGGCCGCGTCGGCCAAGCCTTTCTTGCGCAGGATGGTCAGGGCGTCCTCGACCTTCCCGTTGGACTCCGTGAGCGCCTTCTTGCAGTCCATGAAGCCCGCGCCGGTTTTTTGGCGCAGTTCGAGTATCAGCGCGTTGGCGTCGGCCATGGCTTAAGCTTCCTTCTCGGAGGATCCGGTTCCCGCGGCAGCGACTTCCTGCGTCGAATCCGCGGAGGCCTCATCGGCCGCGCCGGAGAGCATCTCGCGTTCGGCGTCGGTCAGCGAAGGCTGCTCCGCCTGGCGGGAAGAGCGCCCCTCCAGAATCGAGTCGGCGATGAATCCGCAGAACAGCTTGATGGAGCGCGCCGCGTCGTCGTTGCCCGGAATCGGGTGATCGATGAAATCCGGGTTGCAGTCGGTGTCGCAGACGGCGACGATGGGAATGCCGATGCGCCGCGCCTCTTGGACCGCCAGGTGCTCCTCGACCGGATCGATGATGAACATCACGTCCGGCGGACGGTTCAAGTTCCTGATGCCGGTCAGGACTTTCTTCAAGCGCAGCATCTCCTTATTGAGGCGGGAGACCTCTTTCTTGGAAAGGACGGTAAACAAGCCGTCCCGCTCCCACTTCTCCAGCTCCTCGAGCCGCTGCACGGACTTCCTCAACGTCGCGAAATTGGTCAGCGTGCCGCCCAGCCACTTCTCGCAAACATAGGCCGCGCCGCAGCGCTCGGCCTCCGCTTTGATGAGCTCGCGGGCCTGCTTCTTCGTGCCGACGAACAAAAAGGTTTTGTCTTGGGCGGCGCTTTCCTTAACGAAGGCGTTGACCTTTTTGATTTCCTTGACCGTCTTCTGCAAGTCGATGATATGGATGTTGTTCCGCTCGCCGAAGATGAAACGGCCCATTTTGGGGTTCCAACGCCAGGTCTGGTGGCCGAAATGGACTCCGGCCTCCAGCATCGTTTTCATTGAAATATTAACCATCGCGCAAATTTTCGCCTCCCGAATTAATTGTCGATTTGCCGCTCAAACCGCCTGTCCTTAAACGAAGACACAGCGGCGCTAAACCGGACGCGACTGGAGAAGTTTATCAAATTTCAGCGCTGATTTAACAGAAAAAAAATGACGAAAATGGCGCCCGGACGCGGGTAGGCCTAAAGGCTTAGGCCCCGGGGGGTCCCAAGCCTCATGCGCCGGAGCGGCATATGGGCTACCATTCCCCTTATGACCATTTCAGCCTCGCTGAAAAGGGCATTTCTAGCGGCAGGCCTGGGCGCCGCGTGCGCCGCTACGGCCTTCGCCCAGGGCTGGCGCACGGAAGCGGAACTCCCGGAGGCTCCCGGCGCCCCTCTGGCGGCCTTGACCCAGGCCGAAATCCCATCCTGGGACGCGACCCGCTTGGATCACTTTTTCGACGCCGCCGCCATAAGGCCGACCCCCGAGTTGGGTGCCGGTAGATTAAACCCGCGTCATGTACGCCTCCATGGGCGCCGCCGTTCCCGTACCGGCCATCGCCGCATTGCCCGCCGCGCGCATGCGCATGAAAGAAACGCGCGCGTCGCCGGAATCCCGCGCCGCCGGCTTCTCGTTCCCACGCCCAAAGTGACGCCCGCCTATCGTCTTACTTTCTGCACACTGCTCAAGCATCCCGCCCAAACCGACCGGTACGACGGCCTCATCGTCCGCTACGCCGTCGCCAACGGCCTCGATCCGCGGCTGGTCAAGGCCATCATCGCCGCGGAATCGGAATTCGACTTGGACGCCCGCTCGCCCGTGGGCGCGCGGGGGCTCATGCAGGTCATGCCCCGCACGGCCGAGCATCTTGGCGTTCCTACCGCCGAGCTCTACACGCCCAAGGACAACATCAAGGCCGGAACCGCCTATTTAGCCCAACTGCTTAAGACCGTGATTCGTTTCTACCGCCTGCCCATGAAGACGTTCCGGCATCCGCCCCTGTGGCTCACAGAACGCGTCATCGCCTGCTACCACGCCGGCCCCCGCTATCTGCGGCGCGACCGCTGGCTGCGGCAGACCCGGCTCTACGTCCGGCGCGTCCTGCTCTTCTACCGCTCTGCCGTCACCCAGTTCCATTGGGCGCCGGCCTCCCCGCTGGGCTTTCTGCAAGGCTCTTTTTAATTTCCACCCGCCGCCCTCCTGTCCGCCCGCAGTAGGCCTTTAGTCCTTTCCCGATCTGCGCCTAAAGGCCCTTTTTCAATGGGGCCGCGGCGCTATACTCACCTTCGCCTATGCAGCCGAAAAAAATCGCCGGGACATTTTCCCGGGCGCTGTTTCCGCTCATCGCCGCCGCAGGCGTGTACCAAATAGTCCAGCTCAGCCGCAATCCGCTTCCGGAACTTTCCGACGATGCCGTTTCACAGGATGATTCAAAACGGCTCCCGGGCGCCTGGGTCCCGTTCATGCCGGCCGCGAGTTCCGCGAGGACGGCGCCATCTTCCCCAGCCCAAGAGGGCGCGCCGCCTTCCGATTTTCGGGACGCCTCCGCGTTTCTTCCGCCGGACAAGGCCGTTTCCCGAACTGGCGCCCCAATGGAGGAGGACTCCGGCTGGCCGCGAGAGAATCAAGAAGGCGTCGCTGGAAACGCATTCTTGAACGGACGAGAAAGCCGGGGAAAACCTCTAGAAATGCGGCAAGGCGAAAGCCCGCGGCGCTCCAGAACAAAGGTTTTTGGCGCCGCGGAAAGGACCCGGACGCGCTGGACAAAGTTCATGGAAGGCCGGCGCGCGCCTTCCAGAAAAAGAAGAGCGTTTAGCGATCTGCCGCGCGGCCGAACTCTTCTCGGACCGCGCTCGATTTCAAGACAAGAGGGGCGAAGCAGCCGCAGGAAACGGACGGTCAGAGGAGATTCTTCCGCAAAGAACTCAGCCTTAAACCGCGCCAATTCCCGCCCGGAACGCGGCTCAAACACGCGCCGCTATTCTCGGCAGAAACAGAAACGGCGCCGCGCTCACGAATCGCCCGCACGCCGAAAAAAGCGCGGCCGGAGGAATTTCAAACGGCGCGGACGACGCGGCGAAAAAAAGGGCGCGGCGCAAGCACGGCGCGCTTTACGCGGGAAAGGGCTCAAGCGAGAGCATTTTATCCGCTCTAAAAAAACGGCGGCCGCGCGCGGGCGGCGCCGCACCTCCGCGAAGAGGAGCCATCCCCCGAATCCCAGGCAAAAAGGAACGAAGAAAGCTCTTTTGACCGGCATGCTGGGCCGCAGCCCGCTCAAGCCTCCATCCGCCGTGCGCGACGTTCCAACGCGCAGTCCTTGGAATGGACCTCTCCCCAGTCGACTCCCGCCCGAAATCGGGATACAAACCGCCGGGCTTCGGGAAAGCGAGATCGAATCCGTCCGCCCGCCATCATTGGCCGGCTGCCGAAAAACCCCCGATGGGAAGTGGATTCGCGAGGGAAAAACGGCCTACTACCATCAGGGCGAATATTGGGGACGGTTTGAGAAAGGAGAGTGGTCATGGCTGGATAAAAACGGCGGCCAGTGGTGGCTCTGGAGCGCGCCGGGAAAACCGCCGGTCCTCTGGAGCAAAAATCATTGGTGGGCCCAAAGCGACGGGCTTTGGTTTCTTCTCCACAACGGCGAAGCTTGGGGCTACCAATACCTCAACGATTGGAGCCAGGAAGGATTCCGAAACGAGTCCGGAGCGCAAATCGTCTACAGCAAAGACGGGAGCCGCGTCCTGGTCTCGACGCCGAAGAACGGAGCCGCCCTTTTCAACGCGCAGACCGGCGCCCGACTTGGGCAATGGCGGCCCGAGGCCGCGCCCCGGCGTCCGCATCCGCACCTGCCCTCGCCGTCTTCCATCACGTTCGATTGAGGCGAATTTCTCACGGCGGCAATCTTTATGGTATTCTCATCCTCGTGAAACGGACACTCTGCGCGGCGATTGTTTTGCTCTCTCTGGCCTGCTCCGCGGCCCTGGCCGCGCCGGAGCCTTACGGCGCCAAGGGCATCTTTCCGGTCTATGAAAGCGGCGGCCAGTGGCTGATTTTCGACAAGAGCCCTGGGCCGCGGGAATCCGCCTGGCTGAGCGCCCCGCGGCGATACCTCGTCATCGGCAGCGACGGATCGGGAATTTTCTGGGTCGCTCGGGATTCCGCAAGCTACGGGGGCGCCTGCCGGCAGTCGCAGCCCCTCTCCCTGCGCACCGCGCTCTTAAAGGGCCCGCGTTCCCTGGTCGGACATCCCATCATCGCCATCCACGTGCCGCTGGGCTTTAGCCTCAAAGGCTCGCGCGCGGTGTTCCGCGCCCTGGGAAACGCGGTCTCGGATCCGGCCTACCAGAACCTCTACCCGGCCTTGGACGCCAAGACCGTGGAGGAAATCAAACAGGGGCTGGTCTCGGTGGATTTTTCCACCGCGGTTTTCGACCAAAGCAGCACGTATTCGGGCCCCAAGCCGCAAATCCAAACCGTCATCGATTTCGCCGCTAAAATTCCCGTGGAGGGCCTCATGAACGCCTCCGTTTTGGTGACCGAGAGCACGGTGGGCAACAAGACTTGGCGATGCCTGAGGGAAGCCGACGGCTCAAACCTGGCCGGCGCCTGCGCCTTAATGCCCCGAAAATTAATGGCCGAGACCGATTTGCTCCAGTTCGTCTCCTACGATCCGTCCGGAGACGGCCATCCATTTCTATTTGCCTACACCAAGCGGACGCCGCTCTGGGGCAACGAGCGCTGGGGGTTCAGCCTCGGCCCCGAGGGCCCCAAGGTCTTCCTGATGGACGCCATGGACATCCGTTGCCGGGAAGGCTTCTAAGCCCGCGCGTTCTAAGGGCCCGACGGCGCCGGCGGCTTGGGTTTTGGAGGCGCCAAGGTGAGGTACCAAGCAAACCGGCTAAAAAGGCCGTAGTACTTATCGAAGTTTTTCCTCAGGGCCCGGTAATGAATCAGGTAGTAGCCCTTCCCCGCTGGAATTAGAATCGTGCGGGTGCGATAAATCTTGGCGCCGCTCCCCACCAGGCTCGCGGAGGGGTAATCGTAACTGGTGTAGAGCACGGAATACGCCGTCCACGTCGAGAAATTGATTTTCGAGACCACGTGATCGTCCGTCGCGATTCCCGCGCCGCGCATGGCCTCTAAATAATCCGGAACCGGCTTGTACGCCGGATCCTCGGGGGAGACGTACGAGACGGCGACGGCGGCCTTCCCATGCTTTTTATTCCACTCCAAGCCGCCGGCAATCGGAACTGGGCCGCGCCAGCCCGGCAGCAAATCGTAGTAGGAGAAGGTGCCGGCATCGATAGGCGTCTCCAAGTGACGGTGGAAGAAATCCTTCCACAGCGGCGGCGGCGGGTTGCCGGTCTCTTCAAGCTCCTGCTCCGCCTCCGGCAGCCATAGCGTGCGGCTCAAATCCGCCGCCGCGCGGCGAAAAGCCGCGGCCTCGACCGGAGCGCCGACATCGCGCGCGGGCAGGCGCGACTCCATCAGGATCAAGGGTTTTTTCACGAAGGGAATGAGCCCCGGCAAATGCATGAGCGTGCGTGTGGACAGCTCGACGCCGTTCTCCCACTCAAACCAAATCAAGTTTTGGCCCATGAAAGACAGGCGGCCGGGTTTGACCTCCGTCGTCCAACTTTTAACGCTCTCCGGATTGAAGACCACCGCATCGCGCGCGCCCAAAAAATCATAAGACGCGGCCACGGGAACGTAGCGGCCTTGCGGAAGGTTAAGCGCATAGACGTAGCGTCCGGAATGGTAGTTGGAGGAAAATAAATGATCCATGTCGGGGCGGCCGTTGGGGCCCAGCTGCGCGAAGCTCACGCGGCTGGCGTAGTGGCTCAGGAAATAGGGAAAGTCATAGCCCCTTATTTTCAGGGACAAGACGATGCCGCCCGCGGTCATCGTGATGGGCTGCGCGGGCTTATTCCGAACGAAGAGTGGCGCGCAACCCGCGCACAACAGGAAAGCCGGAAAAAAAAGAGACGGAAGGGAACGGAAGAAACGGAGAGAAACAGAAGGGAACGAGCGCCCGCCGCCTTTCGCTTCTTTCCATCGCCTTCCGTTCACTCCGTTTCCTTCCGTTGCCGCTCCTGCTCCCACATCCGAAAGCCGCCCAGAAACGCGTTCTCATTGTCGCCCAGCCGAACGCCGGGCGGCAGGTCCTTAAGCTTTTTAGCGTTGCCGCCGCCCACCACGATGTCGTCGGCCTCAAGCGCGACCTTGAGCATGGACACGACCGCGAACGCGTGCTTGCGCCACTTCTTCTTGCCCAGACGCTCAAGCCCGCACCGCCCCAGGTAGTCCTCGTAGGTCTTTCCTTTTTTATACGGCAGGTGCGCGATCTCCATGGGTTCGATGAGACCGTTGACGATCATGGCCGAGCCCAGGCCCGTGCCCAAGCCCAAAAAGAGCATGCGCCCGCCCCGGTAGCTGCCCAGCGCCTGCATGGCCGCGTCGTTGATGAGCTTGACCGGGCGACCGAAGGCCTTGCGAAAATCAAAACCCACCCAGCCCGGGCCGAGGTTGAACGGGTCGTGGATGGGCCGCCCGTGGACCAGCGGCCCGGGATAGCCGATGGAGACACGTCCGTAGTTCCAGTCCTTGGTCGCTTTCTTGACCTCGCGGATCATGCGCGCGGCGGTCATGAAGGTTCCGGAATCGATTTTGCGCGGCTCTTTTTGGCCCGTGGCCAGCACCTTGACGTGGGTCCCGCCCACATCGATGACCAGCACCGCAGAAGATCGGTCCGCCTGTATTTCATCCATAATTTCGGGGTTCCGTCGTTCTCTAGTTTATCATACCGATAGCCGGGAGACTAGATACCGGGAGACCCTGCGTCCGTCCCATTGCCCGCAAAGTAGTATAATGCGCGGGTCCGGCAATGGAAACCTACGACTTCGAAAAGCTCTCCCGCGAAATCGCGCTGAGCCGGGCCAAGGAATCCCCTGATTCGGCCGCCTTGGCTGCGCGCGCGGCCCGCGAGGTCATCGTCATCGCCGTCGAGGGCACGCGCTTTAGGCAGGAGCCGCGCACCACGGTCAAGGACGTCTGTCGCGGCGTGATGAGCGGGCTTCTCATCTCCGGAAAAAGGCTCCCCGATGGCGCGGTCGCCATCCTCCGGCAGATGGCCGAAATAGCCGACAAGGTCCACATCGATCCCATGGATTTAATGACCTGGGGGATGGAAGGCATCGCGAGCGTGGTCGTCGCCGCGAGCCGCGAGGAGCGCTCGGCCGTGGGCGGCGCCATCTCGGACGCGTTCATGGGCGCCGGAGAGGTCTTTCGCGCGCTCTGCGACGAGGCCGCCGCCAAGAAGCAGAAGCCCGGCTGAGGCCGCGCCGTTTTCGCCATGAAAATCGCCCTTTGCCAAATCGACACGACCATCGGCGATGTCGCGGGCAACGCCCGGCTCATCACGGAGTGGAGCCGCCGGGCCGAGCGCGCGGGCGCCGATTTGGCCGTTTTCCCGGAGCAGGCCTTGGGGGGATACCCGGCCCTGGATTTGTGGCAGCGCCCCGGCTTCGTGCTGGCCGCGCAACGCACCTTGAAGTCGCTCGCCCGCCAAAGCGGAAAAATGGGCATCCTGCTGGGCGCGCCCGTTCCCAACCCCGGCAAGAACGGCAGGCCCGTCTTGAACGCCGCCGTCCTGCTGCACAAAGGAAAAATCGCGGCCGTGCGCGCCAAGACGCTTTTACCCACCTACGACGTCTTCGATGAAACCCGCTATTTCGAACCGGCCCGCATCAACCCGCCGATTTCCTTCTTGGGCCGCAAAATCGGAGTGAGCGTCTGCGAGGATGCCTGGGCTCCCGCCCCGGGCGAAGGCCGGCCCTACCGCGAGAACCCCTTGAACCGCCAAGTTCGGCAGGGCGCGGAACTGCTCGTCAACATCTCCGCCTCGCCCTTCGAGCGGGATAAAACCCGGGCGCGCCGCAAAATCCTCTCCGCCCAGGCGCGCCGCGTTAAAAAACCGCTGCTTTACTGCAACTTGGTAGGAGGAAACGACGAGCTTATTTTCGACGGCGGCAGCATGGCTCTGAACGCGCGCGGTCGCCTGTTGGCGCAAGCCGGATTCTTCGAGCAGGATATGCTTCTCGTCGATCCTTTCGCGCCGACCGCGAAAAGCGCCGCCTTGTCCGCGCGAACGGATGAGGGCGACAGCATCAGTTCGGTCGCCGCTGCGCTCCGCCTGGGCATCCAGGACTACGCCGCCAAATGCGGGCTCAAGAAAGCTTTGTTGGGATTAAGCGGCGGCATCGACTCCGCGGTCGTCTGCGCGCTGGCCGTCCGAGCCCTCGGAAAAGCCAACGTGACGGCGGTCGCGATGCCCTCCATGTATTCCTCGGCCCAAAGCTTGACGGACGCCAAGGGCCTGGCCGCGAACCTGGGCATTCGCCTTTTGGAGATTCCTATCCAGGAAATTTTCGGCGCCTATCTTAAAACCGTGGGCCGGGCGCTGGGCCACAAGCTCTCCGATTTGGCCGAACAGAACATCCAAGCCCGCGTCCGCGGCGGCCTTTTGATGGCCCTGGCCAACCAGGACAACGCCCTGCTGCTCGCGACCGGGAACAAGTCCGAGCTCGCCGCAGGCTACTGCACGCTCTACGGCGACATGTGCGGCGGCTTGGGCGTGCTCGCCGACGCGACCAAGAAGACGGTCTACGAGCTCGCGCGCTGGCTGAACAAGGACAAGACAGTCATCCCGCAAAGCTCCATCGACAAGGCGCCCTCGGCCGAGCTCAAGTTCAACCAAAAGGATCAGGATGATTTGCCGCCCTACGATCAACTCGACGCCATCTTGACCGGCTATATCGAGGACCGGCGGGAACCAGACGCCATCGCGCGGCGGGGATTAAGCCGCGATCTTGTCCTTGACGTCTTGGGCCGCATCGACAGGGCCGAGCACAAACGCCGCCAAGCGCCGCCGGGATTGAGAATTTCCAAGAAGGCCTTCGGCATCGGGCGGCGCATGCCCGTGGCCCGCGGCGATTACCGGAAAGCGGCCTAGCGGGCGGCCGCGGCGGGCTGGATCTCGGAAAGGTCGGCCGCTTCCTTAAATAAACCGACCAAGCGGGATAAAAGCGCCAAACGCGCGCGGCGCGCAGCCGGGTCCTCCGCCATCACCATCACATCGTCGAAGAACTTGTCCAGCGCGGGCTTGATGCCGACCAAAATCCTCAAGCCCGCCTCGTAATCGCGCTTGGCGAACTCGCCGTGCGCCAAATCCTCGGCTCGTTCCAGAGCCGCGCATAAGTCTTTTTCGGCAGGCTCGGACAAGGCCGCTTCGTCCAGCGAGATTTCACCGTTGGCGCAGGCCCCGGCCGCGGCCTGCTTCAAAATATTTGACGCGCGCTTGAAGGCCGCGGAGAGCGCGTCAAAGTCCGGGTGGCGGCGGATGGAGGCCAGCGCCGCCAGGCGCAGCAAAGCGCGAGGAACGTCCTCCAAAGCACCCCGGCGCACCGCGCGGATTTCGTCCACCCGGTAGCCCATTTCCTCGAAGAATGACTGCGCCCGGCCCCACAAAAACTCGGTGATTTTTCCGGCCGCGGCGCGCTTTGACTTCTCGTCGAGGGTCAAGGGCTGCAGTTCCAGCGCCCAAAGAGCCAGTTCCTCCGCGTTGAACGGAAACTGCTTTTCCAGCAGGATGCGCAAAAGGCCCAGGGCGTGGCGGCGCAGCGCGTAGGGATCGGCCTTCCCCGTGGGCTCCAAGCCCAGGGCGAAGCACCCCGCCAAGCTGTCCAACTTCGCGGCCAGGGAGACCACGGCGCCTTCTTCCGTCGCCGGGATGGGCGCCTTGCCGAAGAGGGGAAAATAGAACTGCTCCAGGCCCAGGGCGACCCGCTCATCCAAACCTTCCTTGCGCGCGTAGACGCCGCCCATGGCGCCCTGCAGCTCCGGAAATTCCTTGACCACCTCGCAGACCAAGTCCGCATAGCACAGCCGTGCGATGTCCTCCACGGCTTTTTCGTTGACGGGCCGCTCGGAGCGCAAGAGCCCGCAGAGCTTCTCCGAAAGCGCCCGCACGCGCTCGGCCTTCTGCGCCATGCTGCCCAAATCTTTCTGATAGCCCAGGGCCTCAAGGCCTGGAAGCTTGGCGGCCAAGGGCGCGCGCAGATCGCGCTCGAAGAAAAACACCGCGTCCGAGAGCCGCGCAGCAAGCACGCGCTGGTAGCCTTCCCGCACCAGGGCTTGGCCCTCCGAAATGCCGTCGCGCACGCCCACGAAGGCGGCCTTTAAGCTTCCATCCTTGCCGCTGACCGTAAAAAATTTGAGCTGTTTTTTCAGCACCATAGCTAGAAGCGCGGGGGGCAGGCTGAGAAATTCTTCCTTGAAGGTTCCGGAGACGGGAACCGGATGTTCGGTCATGCAGACGGTCTCGTCGATGAGCTCCTCATCCAAGTCAACCCGCGCGCCCAAATGCCGAGCGGTCTGCTCGAGCTTCTTGAGCAGGCAGTCCTTGCGGTCCGCCAAATCCGCCTGGACCAGAAGCATGCCCAAAGTCCGAGGGTAGGCCGAGGCGTCCCGCAGCGTCGCGGGCTTCTTGCCCTCGGAGGCCAAGGTTCCGATAAGCCGTCCGCTTTTAATGTCCGCGACGCGGAAAGACACCACTTTGCCGCCCAGCAACGCGGCGACGCGGCGGATGGGCCTGGCAAAGCGCATCCGCGAAGGCTCCCACTCCATCGATTTGGGAAATTCAAGCGACGCGATCAGGCCCGGCAGAACTTGCGCCAGGATATCCTCGGCCTTGCGGCCGGGCAGGACGATTTTAGCCGCGAGGAACTCTCCCTTGGGCGTCGAGGCCGTCTGCAAATCCTCCGGTTTGAGGCCGTGCTTGCCGGCGAACCCTGCGGCCTCCCGCGTCCAGGAGCCGTCCGTATTTTTCCAACGCGCGACCGGCGGACCCTGCACGGTCTTGCTCAGCGTTTCGGATTTATCCGCGAGTCCGCGGACCAGAACGGCTAGGCGGCGCGGCGTACCGTAGCGCGAGATGGACTCGAAAGTCAGGCGGTTCTCGGCCAGAGCAGCCTCAATCTTTTCGGCCAGTTGATCTAATCCCGGGCGCAGGAAGCGCGCGGGCAGGGACTCGACGCCTATTTCAAGAAGAAAATCCTTACCGGGCCGCAACATCATTTCCCTTTAATGCCGACCATGACTGCCGCGGCGCCTTCTGCTTTAGGGGCCCCTTCTCCCAAATAGGCACTGATGACCTGCCGCGCCAAGCCCCGTACTCGCGCGATGTGGCGCGCGCGTTGGGACACGGACAGGGCGCCTCGGGCGTCAAGCATGTTGAAGGCGTGCGAGGCCTTTAAGACGCAGTCGTAGGCCGGCAGCACCAGGCCCAGGCCCACCAGGCGCGCGCATTCTTTTTCCGCATCGTCGAAATGACGCGACAATATCTCGGGGTCCGAGTGCTCGAAATAGTAGCGGGAATACTCACGCTCCTGACGCAGGTGCAAATCGCCGTAGGTGTTCTTGCCGCCGTACTCCAAATCGTAGACGTTGTCCTTTTTCTGCAGGTACATCGCGATGCGCTCGAGCCCGTAGGTGATTTCGACGCTGACCGGATGAAGCGGCAGCGAGCCCATCTGCTGAAAATAGGTGAACTGCGTGATTTCCATGGCGTCGAGCCAGACTTCCCAGCCCAGGCCCGAGGCGCCCAAGGTCGGCGATTCCCAGTCATCCTCGATCCAGCGTAAATCGTGCTTTTTGGGGTCCAGCCCCAGGGCCTTTAAGGACTTCAAGTAGTCGTCCATGACGCTGGGCGGCACGGGCTTGAGCAGAACCTGGAACTGGTAGTACTTGCCCAAGCGGTTGGGGTTGTCGCCGTAGCGTCCGTCGGCCGGACGGCGGCAGGGCTCGACGTAAGCCACGGAGGTCGGTTCGGGGCCTAGGGCGCCGAAAAAAGTCGCCGGGTTGAACGTTCCCGCGCCTTTTTCCATATCGTAGGGCTGGATGATGGAGCAGCCGCGCTTGGACCAAAAGCGCTGCAACTCCGCGACAATCTCCTGGAAGCTCAGCACGGCAGCGCCTCCGCGCGCCACTCGCGCAGCGCGCCGGGGCAGCGCAGCTTGCGGCCCCCGTAGTCTTCCAGGCGCTCGGCCACCGCGCTGCCCAGCTGGTCGGCCAAATGCGACGGGTGGGACAGGCCGCCCAGAACGTCCATCTCCGTTTCGCGCAGCTGGATTTGAAGCGTTTCGTCCATGGCGAAGCCGTCCGCCGGACCCTGGCCGGTCAATTCCAAAAGTTGCAGGCCGTAGACGGGTAAAAGCCAGGGCGATGTTCCTTTTTCCAGTGCCTGAAGGGCGGAGACGATGAGCTCGTACTTGGAGGGGTTGGGCATCCGCTCGGAGGTGGCTTGGTTTAGCATCTCGCAAAAGGAAAACGCGGTGAGCATGCGCTCGTAGTTGGTTCGCACGCTCGGGAAGCTGGAGATGAGCTGCCCTCCGATGATCTTGGCGAGATCCGAACGGTAGCCCATGTGGAGCCTGAATTCGGCCCAGACGAAAGGCTCGCACAACGCCTTCATTTTCCGGCCGGGCTTATTGACGCCGACACAGCGCGCGCGCACCTTCCCGAACTCCTCGGTATAGACGGAAATAAGCTTGTCCGCCTCGCCCCAATTCTGGCGGGAGAGCACCACGGCACGGCTGTTGACGATCACGCCCGGCTCTCGGCGTCAGGCACGCCTGACGAGGCCGGGCCCGTCCGGCGCCCCGAACTTCCAGAGTCCTTTTGTTCGGGACGTCCAAAACCCGCGGACTCTGGATATTTTGGACGCAACAACAGGTCCAGCATGCGATCGTAGTGCCGGCGCGGCAGCTCGGTGAAGGCCTTGCGCGCCGCGGGCGCAAGGGGTTCGATCAGGGGCGCGATGGAAGCGGGGGAAAATCCGGAAAAAAGAAAATACTGTTCCTCGAAGGGCAGAAGCTCGTAGAGCCCGACGGCGTGGTCGGGGCTGAGCAGCTTGAAGGCCGCGAGCTTGGTCATGGGCTTCAAAGAAGCCCATGCCTGGGCGAGTTCGGGGAGCGCACCGGCGTTGAGCTCCCGCGCCAGTCCAGGAAAGCGCTTCTCCAAAACGGATGCCTCGATATTCCCGGCGCGGATATTTTCAGCGGACACCCCCGGATTTTATCAACAAAACGGGCAAACTGCCAATGCTGCTCGGCGGGCGTCCTAGCGCCCTTCTTTAAGCTTGTTCAGCTTGGCTTTTTCCCTCCGCATGGCCTTGCCGAGCGCCGCTTGCGCCGCGCCCGTGTCGATTTTGATCTTTTTCTTGAGCGCGCGGTCCTTCTTTAGGAGCCGCAGCGCCAGCCGCAGCTTCGCGTTGCGCGGTTTTATTTTTCCGGCCGCGCGCCACTCGCGTTCCGCGCCGCGGTCGTCTCCGTTCTGAAAATCGGCGAAGCCCTCCAGGAAATGGCGCTCGTAGGCGTTCGGCGCGGCGATTCCCGGCTGCCAGAAACGGTCGACGAAGATGGAATCGACGGTCTTGACGGGCGTGCTCGCCGAAATGGAGAAGATCCCCGGACTACCCTCGATGCGCCCGCGCAGGTAGTCCGGGTTTCCCATGAGACCCAAGTAGTAGAAGCCTCGTCCGAGATTTTGGAAACGGAAGCGGCCGTGCGCGCCCGGGAAGGCGCTTTGGCTCAAAACCCCGTTGCCGCCCCGCGCCCCCGAAGTGCTGACCGCCAGCAGGAAAAGCCCGACCATCAGCGACCGAGCCGGCCGCCCGTCGACGAAAACGTGCCCTTTGACCTCGCCGCTCTGGAAATCCTGGATCGGGTCGGTCGTCACTTTCTCTTCGTAGATGGGCCAGAGGTTGTCCACCTTGGAAATCCAGTATCCCGCGTTGCCCTGATCGCCGAAGCGCGCGTAGGCCTTCTCGAAGGCCTCGAAGATGCGCTGCGAACGGGTCACGTCCTCGAAGCCCCGATGCCGCGGCGTCGCCAAATCGTCCAGGGCGCGCAAGTCCTCGTAGCGGGTCTGGTCCAGCGAGCCCGCGCGGATGAGCGCCAGGGCGCCCAGGTAATCGGGCGCGACCCGGCCGGGATAGGCCAAGGACGCCGCCTTCAAGGCCATGTCCGGATCCCACCAATCAAGCCATCCCTTGCGCAGCGCGTCCAAAGCCCGCGACGCGAAAACGGAGCGGTAGCGACGCAGGCGAAGATAATCGTAGAGCTTCCACAAGTCGCGCACATCCACGCTCACGCCGTCCTCGGCCAGCGGATGCAGCGCCTCGAAGCGATAGGGCCGCGCGCCCGCGGGGCGCAGCCAGGCGATGTTGACCTTTTCCGCTTGAGCCTGGGCCGGAATTTGCGCGGCTTGGGCCAAGTCGCGCGGACCGTAGCCCCAGGCGCTGCGCAGCCGCCAAAGAAAAAACCGCGCCGGCAGCCACCAAAGCAGGAGGATCAGGGCCAGGGCCCAGAAACGGACGGGGCGCGCCTCCTCGTGGAGCAGGGCCGCGGCGACCAGCACGAAGGACGCGGCCAAGGCGACGGGCAGGGCCGCCCAGGCAAACGAGCCGCAGAACCACCCCAGCATTTTCCAAGCCGTGGCGACGGAGACCCAAGAGTAGGCCAGGTAGCCCAGGAGGGAAAAAATCAGGCCGAAGAAAAACCCGCGTTCAAAGAACCGCAGGCGCGAAAGCGGGCCGCCGGCGCCGATGTTCAAAAAAACAGCCGCGCTGAAGAGCGCCAAAAAAAGCGCGGGCCAAAGAGCGGCCGCCGCGCGCAGCGGCGGGGGGAATTCTCCCGGCGGCAAGGCCCTTTGAACGCCGAGCCAGCCCAGTTCCAGGCGGCACAAGACCGCGAGCAAGCCCAGGCCCAGGACGAAGCGGAAAACCGAGTCACGCCGCTCCTTGTCGCGCAGCAGATAAAAAATGGCGGCCGCCGCGGCCAGAGAGAGCGCGAGGTTTAGAAGTTCCGGGGCCGTCACTCGTCCTCGCCCTGGAGTTTGGCGACGACGGAGAAATCCTCCAAGGTTGTCACGTCCCCGGCGACTTTATTGCCCGCGGAAATTTCCCGCAGGAGGCGGCGCATGATTTTGCCCGAGCGCGTCTTGGGCAAGGCCTCGGTGAAGCGGATTTCCGCGGGCCGCGCGATGGGACCGATCGTCTTGGCCACGTGCCCGCGCAACTCCTCTTTAAGCGCGTCGTTGGGCGTCCGGTTTCCGGTCAAAGTCACGAAGGCCGAGATGGACTGGCCGGTAATTTCATCCGGGCGGCCCACCACCGCGGCCTCGGCCACGGCGGGATGGCTCACCAGCGCGGACTCGACCTCCATGGTGGAGAGCCGGTGCCCCGAAACATTGACCACGTCATCGATGCGGCCCAGGACCCAAAAGTATCCGTCCTTGTCCTTGCGCGCCCCGTCTCCGGTGAAGTAAATGCCGGGGATCTGGCTGAAGTATTGGCTCTCGTAGCGCTTGGGGTCACCGTAAATCGTGCGCAGCATGGATGGCCAGGGTCGTTTGATGACCAGATAGCCGCCCGAACCGGCGGGAACGGGGCGCCCGCTCCTGTCGACCACGTCCGCTTCGATGCCGGGCAGGGGCAAAGTGGCCGAGCCGGGCTTCGTGGGCGTGGCGCCCGGCAAGGGAGAAATCAAAATGGCGCCGGTCTCGGTCTGCCACCAAGTGTCCACGATGGGGCAGCGCCCGCCGCCGATGACCTTGTGGTACCACCGCCAAGCCTCGGGGTTGATGGGCTCGCCCACGCTGCCCAGAAGCCGCAGCGAGGACAAATCGTGCTTGGCCGGCCATTCCGAGCCGTGACGCATGAAGGTGCGAATCGCGGTGGGCGCGGTGTAAAGGACGGTGACCTTGTGCCGCTCGATGAGAGCCCAGAAGCGATCCGGCTCGGGATGCAGCGGCGCGCCTTCGTACATCAAGACCGTGGCGCCCTCGGCCAGCGGTCCGTAGACCACGTAGGAATGCCCGGTCACCCAGCCGATGTCCGCGGTACACCAGTAAACATCCTCATCGCGCAGATCGAAGACCAAGCGCGTCGTGAGCGCGGCCTGGGTCAGGTAGCCGCCCGTGGTGTGCAAAACGCCCTTGGGCTTTCCGGTGGAGCCCGAGGTGTAGAGAATGAACAAGGGTTGCTCGCTGTCGAAAGCCTCGGCGGGGCAGCACTCGCTTTCCTCGGCCAGGGCCTCGTGCCACCAAAAATCGCGGCCCTTTTTCCAGGAAACCTGATTGCCGGCGCGCTTTAGGACCAGCACGGCGGACACGCCGGGCGCGGATTCCAAGGCCTCGTCCGCGGTCTTCTTTAAGGGGATGATCTCGCCTTTGCGGAACGCGCCGTCGGCGGTGATGAGCACCTTGGCCTGCGAATCGTTGACGCGCTCGGACAATGCCTGCGCGGAAAATCCTGCGAAGACCACATTGTGCGCGGCGCCCAGGCGGCTTACGGCCAGCATGGCCACCGCGGCTTCCGGAACCATGGGCATGTAGATGGCCACGCGGTCTCCCCTCTTGACGCCCAGGCTCCTCAAGGCGTTGGCGCAGCGGCAGACCTCCAAGTAGAGCTGCTGGTAGGTGAGCGTGCGCACCTCGCCCGGCTCCGACTCCCAGATGATCGCGGCCTTGTTGCGCCGCGGACCGAAGAGGTGCCGATCGAGGCAGTTGGCCGACGCGTTCAAGCGCCCGCCCACAAACCACTTGGCGAACGGCGGCTTCCACGTCAAAACTTTTTTCCAGGGCTTGGCCCAGGACAGGGACTTAGCCGCCTCGGCCCAGAATTTTTCCGGGCCGCGCCGCGCCTGGGCGGACATGGATTTCAAGGCCGCGGCGCTCTTGACGCGCGCGCGCTTGGAGAATTCGGGCGCGGGCTTGTAGAATTTTTTCTCCCTGAGCAAAACCTCGATGTTTTTTTCAGCCTGATTTTTCTCATTCATGGAGCAAATTGTAATGCTTTTTTGTATAATAGTCGAGCGCATAAGGCGCGCCGTTTTTCCCGAGCATTGCCTCGGCAATTCCGGATCACTGGAGCGACACCGTGCTGCCGACATACCGACCTCATAAGAAAAAGCGCCACCGCAAAATTGGATTTTTGGCCCGCATGGCCACGCCGGGGGGCAAAAACGTCCTCCGTCGCCGCAGAAAGAAAGGCCGGCACACCCTCATCGTCGCTTGATGCCGGGCTTTGCGTTCGGGAGACGCGCCCGGTTGGACGCGCCTCTTGGATACCGCCGGGTCTTCTCGCAGGGACGGCGCGTTTCCGCGCACCGGCTGCTGCTTTGGCACCGCAAGCGCGAGGATGCCGCTTGCCTCGCGGCAAGCGGTGCTGGGCCGCATAGGGAAAGTGCTCGGCCCGGCGCCGCCGTTTCTGGCGCGCGCCTGGGGCTTTCCGTGGGCGCAAAAATCGGCAACGCCGTGGCGCGCAACCGCTTGAAGCGCCTGGTGCGCGAGACTTTCCGCCTGCACCGCGGCCGGTTGGACGCCCGGGAGGACCTTGTTGTCTGCCTGCGGCCGGGCTGCCGTTGGAAAAACCGCGCCGCCGCGGAAAAAGACCTGCTCGATCTGTGGAAGAAGGCGGGGATTTTGTCCTCATGAAAAAAGCCTGCCTTTTCCTCATCGAAGGCTACCAGACCCTCTTTCGTCCCGCGATGAGCCCGCGCTGCCGTTTTTTGCCCACCTGCTCGGACTATGCGCATGAAGCGATTGACCGCCACGGCGTCTTAAAAGGCGTTGCACTGAGCGTGTGGCGGCTCCTAAAATGCCATCCGCTGCGCGCGGGCGGCCTCGACCCCGTACCTGAGATGACCCGCCATGGATAAAAATTTATTCCTCGCCGTCGCCCTGTCGGTCGGCGTCTACGCGTTGTGGTTCGGCGTAATCGAAAAGAAAGTCGAGCCGCCCGCCAAGCCCGCCGCCGAGGCGGCGATCTCGCCCGAGGCCGCCGCGCCCGCAGAAGAGGCCTCAGCGCTGGCGACGCCCATCCAGGCCAAGCGCGAGCGCGTCGCCCTGTCCAAGCCCATCAAGTTCGGCGGCGCCTTGATTCGCGTCGCGTCCCCGGGCGCGGGCCTGGTCAGCTACCAGTACGAGGACAAGACCGGTCCCATCGAGCTCTCGGAAAACTCGCCGCGCCTGCCGGGATTTCTTTCCACCTGGCCCAGCGCGGAATTTCACCCCGTGAAAAATGATCCGTTCTCCTACTCGGCGCGGCTGCCGGACGGCGCCGCGATCACAAAAACTTTCGTCCCGGGCACGAAGAAAAACCTGCCCGAACTAGACATCGCGATTTCCAATCCCACCGGTCGCGCCGTCGAAAGCGCGCCTTGGACGCTCTCCATAGGCCCGGGCCTGAACACCGTCCCGGACGAGCAGAAGGAAAACCACAAGGTCTGGAGGGCGCTGGGGCTCTTGGAACCCAAGCCGGGCTTAAACGGCAAGCTCGAGGTTTTCAAAAAGCCGCAAAGCTCATCGGAGGATTTCCGCTGGGTGGGCGTGGACAACCGCTATTTCCTGGCCGCCGTGGTTCCGCCGGCGGGGTGCTTTGGCTCCGTCGCCTCCGGCCTGCCGCCCGAGGTGACCTTGAACGCCCCGGCCGCGCTTTTGGCCCCGCACGCGAGCAAGACCTGGAAGATTCCCTTCTACATCGGGCCCAAGGGCATGATTTGGCTCTCGCACTTCCATCTGGGGCTGGAGCGCTCGATCAGCTTCGGGTTTTTCTCCACGCTGGGACGCGCCATGATGCGCGCGCTCTACTGGCTCAACCGCTTCACCGGCAATTGGGGCTGGTCCATCATCGTCTTGACCATCCTCATCCAGTTGGTTTTGATGCCGCTCTCCTACAAGAGCTACAAGTCCATGACCGCGATGAAGAAGCTCCAGCCCGAGATCACGCGGCTGCAGCAAATCTACGCCAAGGACGCCAAGAAGCTCAACGAGCAGACCATGGCGGTCTACAAGAAGCACGGCGTGCACCCGGCCAGCGGATGCCTGCCCATGCTCGTGCAGTTCCCTATTTTTTTCGCGCTCTTCTACGCGCTGCGCGGGGCCTGGGAGCTTCACGGCGCCGGCTGGATTTTCTGGATCACGGATCTTTCCGCGAAGGACCCCTACTACGTCCTGCCCTTGGTCATGGGCGCGGTCATGTTTTTCCAGAACAAGCTCAACCCCATGTCCTCGGACCCGATGCAGGCCAAGATGATGACCTGGATGCCCATTATCTTCACCTTCATGTTCCTGTATTTCCCGTCGGGGCTGGTGCTCTATTACCTGACGTCGAATTTATGCACGCTGATCACGCAGGCCGCGTTTAAGAAGAGGCTCAACGCTCGGATGGCTTAAGCCCGCGGCGAACGCGGTTTTCAAAGGAGGCACCATGCAAGAAATAGAATGCGAAGGCAAAACAGTTTCGGAGGCCGTGGAAACGGCGCTAAAGCAGCTGGGATTGCGGCGCGAGCAGGTGGAGGTCAAGATCATCCAGGAAGCCAAGCCGGGATTCATGGGCTTTGGCGCCAAGCCGGCCAGGGTCAAGGTCGGCGAAAAGAGGTGGGGGGACCGCGAAGCGCCCCAAGTATCCGCGGTGCCGACAGCGGCTAAACGCACAGAGACCCGCAGCGGCTCCAACGGCCGCGGATCGTCGGCGCAAACCGGGACTAGGCGCGCGCCGCGCGAGAGCCGCGAAAATCGGCCCGCGCCGGAAAAGCCCGCCCGGACTCAAGCGCCTCGGCCGCAGCCGGTCAAGGCGCAGGCCGAACAGGCCCCCGCGACCCCGCCCGATGCCGCTGAAAAAGAGCGCATCTCCAAAACCATCACGCAGCTCTTGGTTCTCATGGACTGCGGCCAAACCCAGGTCGAAATCGCCTGGGAGGAAAAACAGGAGCGCTTGAAGGCCCGCATCACCGGCACGGACGGCGAGCGGCTCTTGGCCGAGGACGGCCGGACCTTGGAGGCGCTGCAGACCGTCGCCAATCTGGTCCTCATCCGCCGCGATTCGGGCCTTCCGCGCACGCCGGTCCAAATAGACGCCTTGGGCTGGCGCGAGAAAAAGGAGCAAGACATCCTCGCGCGCATCGAGGCCGCCGTGTCCGAGGTCAAGAGCACGGGCAAGCCCTATCGTCTTGAGCCCATGGACGCGGCCACGCGACGCGTCATCCACAAACAACTCGCCGATCATCCGGACATCGTTACCGGATCCGAGGGCGAGGGCTCCTGGCGCAAAATCGTCATCCGGCCCAGAAAAAGCTGATCATGGCCCGGCCGCGCTGGCGGTCTCAGACCGGGATGCTCCGTTGAAAAAAACGAGAGTCGCGCTGGTGGCCATGCCGTGGACCACTCCGGATATTCCGCCGCTGGGAATCGCCGTTCTCAAAAGCTATCTGGCCGCGCGCGGCGTCGAAGCGGACTGCTTTTATTTCAACGTGCGCTTTTTCAAGTGGGCCGGCGCCTTGACCGACACGCTCTCCGTCGCGCCCTACGGGCTCCTGGCCGAGTGGCTGTTCTCCTACCACCTCTTCGGGCCGGGGGGGCTGCGGGAGCAGAAAGAGGAATTGGAAGACGTCTGCTCCGACCCGGCCTTTCGGGACTGCGCGGCGGAACTGCCTTTCGGGAGGCTTGAAAAGCTCCTGCACGAGGACATCCCCGATTTCCTGGACCGCTGCCTTGACGGCGTCGATTGGGAACGCTACCGATTAATCGGCTTTAGCAGCATGTTCCATAATCACGCGGCGTCCCTGGCCCTCTCCAAGCGCATCAAGGACAAGCACCCGAATATCCCCATCGCCTTCGGCGGCGCGAACGTCGAAGGAGCGATGGGAAGGGCGACGATGAAGGCCTGCGAATGGATCGACTATGTGATCGATGGAGAAGGAGAGGAAGCCTTTTCCCGCCTGGTTTCAAACCTCGAGGCCGGCGGGCGCTCCCAAGAGGAAATCCCGCGCTTGTCGTTCAGGAGCCAGACGGGAATACGAACTTGCTCCGCGCCCGCGAACCCCATCGGCATGGAGCAGGTTCCTCCGCCCGACCACGACGACTATTTCGAGGAGATCAAAAACTCCGGCCTGGCCGAAATCGTCATCCCGCGCGCCACTTTCGAAGCCTCCCGCGGCTGCTGGTGGGGGCAAAAACAGCACTGCACCTTTTGCGGGCTCAACGGGCAAGCTATGGCCTACCGGGCCAAATCCGCGCGCAAAGTGGCGGACGAAATACTCATGCTTCACCGCAAGCACAAGGTCCATAAGCTCTTCGCGTGCGACAACATCCTGGGGATGGAGCACCTGCGCGAATTGATCCCGATTTTGAAAAGAACGCGCGAGGAAAAGGGCCTGGACTGGCAGATATTTTTCGAAATCAAGTCCAACCTGAAGCCGGAGCACATCAAGGCGCTGGGCGAAGCCGGAATCGGCGTGGTGCAGCCGGGCATCGAAAGCCTGAGCACGCCCATCCTGAGCCTCATGCGCAAGGGCGTCACGGCCATTCAAAACATCCAGACGCTAAAGGCCGGGACCGGCAGGATCAATTTGGTGTGGGGATTCATCTGGGGATTTCCCGGCGAGGACCCCGAGGAATACGCCAAGATGCGGCAGACCATCTTGTCCTTGACGCACCTTTTCCCCGCGTCCTATGCGCACCATATCCGCATCGATCGCTTCAGCCCCTACTATTTCGACTGGGAAAAGTTCGGCATCGCGAAGCCGGAGCCGGCGCCCGCGCACAAGTTTATCTACCCGTCTCCGCGCTTCGACCTGGACGAGATCGCGTATTTCTTCGAAACCAAGCGCCGCCCCGGAGCGCCTTCGCCGGCCGTCTACGCGCAAGCGGCAATCGCTCCGATGGTGAAATTCTGGCAGGAAATTTACAATAAAAACTATTTCGCCTTCAGGAAAGGTGACGGCTTCATGGACCTCTATGATTCCAGGCCGTTCGCCGCGGACCGCGGGCCGCGCCATAAGCAATACTCGCTCGAGGGCTTGGACGCCGCGATTTTCGAATCGTGCGGTGAAATCAGGAGATTCGGCGACATCATGGGTTTTTGCCGGAAGGAGCGCCCGGACTGCAGCGAAAAAGACGTCCGGCGCAGACTAGACGGCATGGCGGCCAAACGCTGGATATTCGAGGAGAACGGCGCCTATTTGGCGCTGGCCTTGCCGGTCGGCGCGCTTCCCGCCGCGCAAAAGATCGCCCTGGACAGGATGGTGACGGCCACGCATGTCCGGCACATGCCGCGCCTGCAGCACAAAAACGACGTGGAATTTGCAAAAACTCCCTAGTGGGAGCGGAAAACATCGATATGCCGCGCGGCCGCCCCTTCGTCACCTGCGTCATTCCCGCCTACAACAGGGCGCGCTTTTTGCCGCGGGCCATAGAGAGCGCCCTTGGGCAGGATTTCCCGGAATCCGAACGCGAAATCATCGTCGTGGATGACGGATCGACGGACGGGACGGCGCGGCTCTTGGCGCGCTACGGCGAAAAAATCCGCGTCATTCGGCAGGAAGAGAGCGGCCAGGGAGAATCCATCCGCCGCGGGATTTTGGCGGCGCGGGGAAAAATCATCGCCAACCTCGACGCCGACGACGCCTGGAAGCCGCGGAAACTGCGCCGGATATCGGATTTTTTCAGCCGGTTTCCGGATGTCGGCGAAGTCATCCACCGCGCCGAGCACGTCGACGAAGAGATGAACGTCCTGCGCGGGTTCTACCGCGAGGACGCGCTGCATAAAATCCGGATGCTGCCCAGGCGCGCGTCCGCGGCGGCGTTCGCGCGCCACGATATCGGTTCCCTCAAGCGCCTCGCCGCGGGATGCCCGCCGCAGCCGCCGGCTCGCTCCCTTCTCCTGATGCTCCTGCTTTGCGGCGGAAGCTCGTGGGCCGTGCGAAAATCGGCCGTGGCCGGGCGCTTGGCCGCGGCGCCGGTCCCCAAGCTTTCCGCCGATTTTTTCTACGCCTGCCTGGCCATGTTCCCGCGGCGCGCGGCCATTATTTGCCTCAATGAGCGCCTGTCTTTTTGGAGGCATTGGCCGCACGACGTCGGATTCGGAGGAAAGGGAAGCTATGAAATCCGCAAGACCAAGGCGCTGCTCGAATCCCTCGACTGTCTCCTCGCGCTTTTCCCGGAATCCGCGCCGCTCTCGGATTCCTTGCGCGAGATCAGAAAACATTATACGGCCAGAGTCATGCTCCTAAACCATGGAAGAAATTCTTGATTTCGGCATTCTAGGCGGGGGGTTCTGCGGCCTGCTGGCCGGCAACGAACTCCGAAAGCGCGGCCGCTCCTTTCTTATCCTGGAGAAGGAGGCGGAGGCCGGAGGCTTGGCGCGCACGCTCAAGCTCGAGGGCGCGCCGTGGGACACCGGACCCCATGCGATTTACAGCGCCAATGAGGAAGTCCTTGAGTTTTTTAAAGCGCTTCCCGTTAAATACCGTTCGCACGAGCGCAAGGTGCGCATCGTCCACCACGGCGCGGACGGGAAGATTTACGCCCTGCGCTATCCCTTCGAAAACGGCATCGGGGACTTGCCGCCGCGCGAAAGGGCGGACTGCCTGGAGGGCTACGTCGAAGCCCGCGTCAAGGGACGCCTGCGCTTTTCAAGCCTGCAGGACTGGATCGACAACGGCCTGGGCTACGGCATGGCGCGCCACTTCATGACTCCTTACAATGAAAAAGCGTGGAGCGTGCCTCCGGCGCGCATTTCCGCGGATCTCATCCGCAGGAAAATCGGGCCCGAGCCGATGCGGACGGTCATTGAATCGGCCGTCGGCATCCCGACGATCGGACGCGCCGTCCAGGCGGCATTTCTCTATCCTGACGGCGGAGTCGGCTCCATAGTCAAAGTCCTGGAAAAGCCGGTTTCAAGCGAGTTGATGCTTGGCGTCCCGGCAAGGCGCATTCGCAGGGAGCGGAGCTTCTACCGCGTCGAGACGCCCCGCGGGAGCTTTCGTTTTCGAAGCCTTATCTCCACCATTCCGCTCAAGACTTTTCTGCCGATGCAGCCCTTCGCGGGCGCGCGGAAAGGCGGGCGCTTTCTCGCCCACAACGACACTCTCTTCGTCAACATCGTCTTGAAGCCCGGCAGGCGATTCGCGAAATTCCACGACTGCCATTGGCTCTTCTTCGCCGGCCCGGAGATATTCCACCGGGTCACGATGGCGCACGCTTTCCACCCTTTGTCTCCGCACCACCTGAGCGCCGAGTTGACGTGGAAAAAACCGGTCAAGACAATGGCCGAGCCGGACATCCGCGGGCGCGTCATTCGCGACTTGATGGGCGTCGGCATCATCGGCGACGCCTCCGATGTCATGACGGCGCAAAGCCGCCTGGTCCCCTACACCTACCCCATCCCGACCATCGGCCTGGAGGGCCGCCTCCGGCGCCTGGAGCGGCGGTTCGAGCGCGCCGGCATATACCTCGTCGGGCGCAGCGGCCGCTGGGATTACCTGAACCTGGATCAAATCGTCGAGAAAGTTTGGTCCCTGATGGGCCGGATTTTTCCGCCGAGGCCCGCGTGACGGCCGAATCGCCGTATTTCTGCATGCTGCCGTGGACGCATCTCTATGTCCTGCCCTCCGGGGACGCGCGCCCGTGCTGCGAGTGGAGAGGCCCTTCCCTGGGAAACATCAAGACGTCCTCTCCCGATCGGCTGCGCAATGGAGAGGAGATGCTTCGCCTCCGCCGAAGCATGCTCGCGGGAATTCCCGTGGATGGGTGCTCCTCTTGCTACAAGTTCGAAAGCTACGGAAGCGAGGGCTCGCTCAGGAAATGGGCGAACAAGGAGTTCGCGGCCCTGAGGCCGGAGGCGCTGCGTGCCGGCCCCGGCGCCCTGCCGGAAAGCCTCCCGCTCCGCCACCTCATGATCGGCTTTTCCAACGCCTGCAACTTCCGCTGCCGCACCTGCTGCGCGGGCCTGAGCAGCGCGTGGTACGAGGACGGCATCCGGCTCGTGGAAAAAACGCTGGGGAAAATCGGCGGCGCCGCCGCGCGGGAATATTACTCCGGCCTGCGCTCCATCTCCGTGGACGGCCCGGAGTTCTGGTCGGCGTTCGAGGCCATGCTGCCCCGCTTGGACTCCATCCACTTCGTGGGCGGCGAGCCGCTCATCAGCAGGGAGCATTGCCGGGTCCTGCTGCGGCTCGTGGAGAAAAAAATGTTCCACGTGCGGCTCCTCTACAACACCAACTTTTCCGTCACGGCCTTCGCCGGCCGGGATTTTTTCAAGCTCTGGACGCGCTTTGAGAGCGTTTCCGTCTTCGCCAGCCTCGACGCCATGGAAGAGCGCGGCGAGTACATCCGCGAAGGGCAGGACTGGGCGAAAATCGTGTCGAACCGAAAGCGCATGCTCCGCGCCTGCCCGCGAGTCCGATTCGCCGTGGTCCCGACCCTGTCCATCCTCAACGCCCTGCATTTGCCCGATTTTCATAGGGACTGGATCGAAAAAGGATACGTCCCCATCCAGGAGTTCCTCGTGAACAACATTCTGCTGAGTCCCGCGCACTACCGCGCCCGTCTCTTGCCCCCGAACATCAAGCGCCGAACCATGGAAAAATACGCCGGACACGTCGGCTATTTGAGAAACCGCTATGGCGAAGGCGCCCGCTCCGCCTGCAGGAGTTTTGAGGCCGCGATTGCCGCCGTCTCCGAGGATGGAAGTCCCGCGGATTTGGAGAAATTCAAGGCCGTCACCGCGGCTCTGGATGAAATGCGCGGAAGGAGCTTCGCGAGAGTTTTCCCGGAACTGACTGGAATTTTTTGATGTGCCGATATGGATGAACTTCCCGGCGTTTCATACGATGGTTTCGCGAGCCGACGCGCCAAGATTCGCGCCACGCTGGTCGAGCTCTCGACTCCATTATTCGCGGGAGTGACCGGGCGCTGCCTGCGCAACTGGGCCTACCGAGACAAGGAGTTGAGCGATCGCTGCGAGATAGAAATAGCCGTCTTCAACCATCTTGATCCGGAAGATGCCGCCGTCGAGGCCATCCTGCGAAGCCATCCCAACCTTATCGGCATTTCGTGCTATCTCTGGAGCATCGGCAAAATCCGCCTCATCGTTTCCAAGATCAAAGAACGCCTCCCGACCGTGAAAATCGTCCTGGGCGGCCCGGAAGTCATGCATGAGCCGGGCAAAATCCTCACGGAGAATCCCGGCGCGGATTGGGTCGCCTGCGCCGAGGAAGGCGAGGAGGTCTTGCGCCTGCTGCTGCGCAGCCACGTGCTTGAAAAGCGCGACGTGAGCGAGGTCCCGGGCTTGGCGTGGCGGGGATGCGGAGGGGGGCATCCACGTCAATCCATCGCCGCCGTTCATCGACATGGAAGCGGCCCCGCGTGTTTACGCCGGCCGAGAGCCCGTTGAGGCCGCCCGGACAGTCGCAATTCTGGAGCTGTCCCGAGGCTGTCCGTTTACCTGCACGTTCTGCGATTGGGGAGATCGGAAGATGCGCCAAATCTCCCTCTCCAGAATCGAAGCCGAATTCTCGGCGCTCGCACCTCAAGTCCAGCGAATTAACCTGGCTGACTCGGACATCCTGATGAACCGAAAAAGGGGGCTGGACATCCTGCGCGCGTTCGTTAAAGCTTCGCACGGCACCGAGTGCCGGCTGGGCTTCAACACCAACCCGACGTTCCTCTCTTCTGGAATCATCGACGTCATCGCGGAATTCCCGTCCAAGTTCCAAATGGGGCTGGGCGTTCAAACGATAAACCAGAAAGTTCTCAAACGGATTGCCCGGCCTCTGAACCTGGAGCGCGTCGAGGCCAATCTGCGCGAGCTGCGCAAAAAAGCGCCTGAGGCCGTCTGCCGCATTCAGATGATTATCGGCCTGCCCGGGGACGATTACCAAGGAGTGCGGAGCAGCCTGGATTGGGCCTTGCGCGTTTGGCCGGAAGGCATACTGGTTTTTCCGCTCTTGGTCCTTCCCGGCTCGGCGCTGCGCGAGGAGGCCGACGGGCAGGGCTTGCGCTACTCCCCTTTGCCCATGTACCAAATCAAGGAAACCGCGGGCATGAGCCGGGGCGACATGGCCAAGGCCTTCGAGCTGAGCGCATATATCAGGTTCATGTCCTTCCCGTATTACCGCGACGCGGTCATCGGCGGCCGCGGCGCGAAAGAGCCTCTTGCCGCCATCGCGGCGCTGGAGCGATGGATCGATTTCCTGAAAAAAAGCGGATGCCCTCTGAGCGATGAGGAATCCGAGCGCAATCCGGTGGGAACCATCGATAGGTTCGTGGAGAACAAAGCCCTCGCCGCGGCGGCGACCTATTTGACGGCCAAATTCGCCGCGCGGCAACGCCAGCCCGCCGTCTGTTAGGATGCCGCTGAAGCAGATTGAAGTTCCGGATATTATTTCTGTATAATAAACGGCATTAGGCTGAGGGGGTGGGATTAAGCCATGGCAAGCGATAAGGATAAAAAGAAAAAGAAGCGTCCCTATGTTAAGCCGCTCCTTATCATTCATGGTTCATTGACGTTTTTAGCCACGCAGGCCGGCACGGCGTTGGCCACCCTGCCCTAGCCCCGCTTTAAGCCTATCGTCTTCATCCATTCGCCGTGCGGATTCTCCTGACGTCCGAATTTCATTACGACGACCCGACGGGAGAGTCGTCCTTGGCCGGGCTCGCGCGCGCCTACGCCGGCCTGGGCCACCAAATCGGCGTCGCGGCCAGGGCGTCCGCGCCCGCGCCGTTTTCCGCAGCCGGGGAATCGATGCCGTGGGGAAGCCTGTGGAAGTTGGGGACGGGCCGCCGCGGGTCCATGAGAGAAAAGGCCGCGGCTTTCCTTCAGTTGAGGAAAATCCTACGCGGTTTCAAGCCGGATTTTATCCACATGCACCTACTGCGCAGCCACCACCCCAAGAACCTCCTGACGCCCCTTTGGCTGCCGAGCGTTTTCTCGCGAGTTCCGATGGGGTTGACCCTGCACTCCTGGGATCACTCCACCGCGGAAACACCCTCCGCGCAAGCCCTGCCGTGGCTTTTTCTCCGCCCGGCCCTGCGGCGCGCGCGTTGGGTCGCGGCGATTTCGGACCCCATCGTGGAGGACATCAAGCGGGCAGGATTCGCCGCGGGAAATATCGCCGTCGTGCCTTCCGGCTACGACCCCGCGGAAATGGAAACGCCCGCGGATGGAGCCGCAGCCTCCGCGCGCCCGTTCATCCTCTGTCTGGCCCGATTGGCGCCATATAAAGGAGTAGACGTCTTATTGATGGCTTGGCGCGACGCCTGTGCCGCGCTCGGCGGCGTCGATTTGGTCCTATGCGGCCAGGACTTTTACGGCGGTTATTTTCAATCCATGGCCGAGAAATTGGGCGTGGCCCAAAGGACCTTTTTCCTGGGACGGCAGGACCGCAAGGAAGTCCTCAACCTCCTGAAAAACTGTCTCTACCTCGTTTTGCCCTCGCGCTACGAGCTTCTAGGCCTCGCGGCCATCGAGGCGATGGCGTGCGGCAAGGCGGTCCTGGCGACCGAGGTGGGGGGATTAAAGCGCGTCGTCGCCCACGAGAGCACCGGGCTTCTGGTGCCGCCCAAGGATCCCCGCGCCCTGGCAAAGGCCATCGTCCGCCTCGCGCAAGAGCCCGGCCTCAGGGACTCTCTGGGAAACGCCGGCCGCGCGCGGGCCCGCGAGTACAGGTGGGATCGTATCGCCGAGCGCTATCTCAACCTCCATTCCCAGGCGGCGGCGCGGCCGTGAAAATCTCCGTTCTGACTTATCGCGATTCCTCGTGGCCGAGCCTGCGGGAAATCATCCCCGCTCTGGAGCGAGCCTGGCGTCTTTGCGGCGCGCGATATTCCCATCAAGTCGACTTCGTCGCGACCCGCAAGGATTCGGGATGGGAGATCGCGCGGCGCGTCCTGAGCGCCGACGCCGTCGGCGTCCTATTCGCCACTCCCGCGATTTCCAGGGTGATGCACGGCCTTCGGCGCGCCGGAGTCCGCGTCCCCGCCGTCATCCACACCCACGGCGAGGGCACGGCCGGCGCGGCCAGGTTCGGCCCGCTCGCCGGCGCCTTCACTCGGCAGGATTCCTTTCTGTGCGCGAGCCGCGCCGAGGCCGCGTGCCTGCGCGCCTGCTTCCCGGGCGCCCGCGTCCGCGTCGCGCCGTTCCCGATGGGCGAAAAACCGCGCGCCCTGCGGCTCGCGCTTGAAGCTTCGAATCGGGCCTTCGCGGACGAGCCGCCGCCCTTGTTCTACATCGGAAGAATTTCGGAGCAGAAAAATTTGCACTCTCTGCTGTTCTCGCTCCGGCTGCTGCAAGAACGCCGTCCGGAATTGCCTTGGCGCCTCGAGGTGTACGGAGCGCCGGACCGCTGCGGGAACCCGAATATGGGATTTCGCTTCAACGATTATCCGGGATATCTTCAGGGGCTCTCGGAGCGGCTGGGCCTCGCGGAAAACATCCTGTGGCGGGGATGGCGATCCGCCTCCGCCGTGGAGGATGTCGCGGCGCGCAAGCGCCACGTGCTGGTTTCCCCGAGCCTTCACTCCGATGAGGATTTTGGAGTCTCCGCCTTCAAATCGCTGCTCTTCGGGCGCCGTGCCGTCTTGAGCGATTGGGGTGGGCACCGCGATTTCAAAACAAGCTTTCCCGGCCAAGTTTCGGCCGTCCGCGCCTACCGCTCCTCCACGGGGCCGTTCATCGCCGCCGGAGAACTCGCCGGCGCCTTGGGCGCAGCCATGACCCAAGCGCCCGGGTCCAACAAGGCGAAGCCCCGGCCTGAGTACGGCGCCCGAGCCTACGCCTCGGCCCTCAGGGACTGCCTGCGGGAGCTTGATTCGAGGTCTCCGAGGGCGCTGCACCCGAGCCAAGCCGCGGAACGCGTTTTAAGCCGGATGGAGCGCCTGCAAGGGACGCCGAACGGCCGCATTTTCGCCCGGATGCCGCCGGAATTTTATCCGCCAAGAGTTTTTGAAGGCTATGCCGACGCGGCCGCCGGGCCTTTCTTTCGTCGCTACGGCGCGCGGCAAGACTACCCCGCTAATCTCGTGAACCGCGCGCAGGATTTTGTGCTGGCGCCGTGGGCGAAGATTCTTAGGAACAAAATTCTCATCCGTGATCCGCGCCGAGGCGCGTTCTCCATCCCCAGGAGCGCGAAACCAGGGCGCGCGGCGGACGTGCGCACCGTTGAGGGCGAAATAGAGCGCCTCGGAGCAGACGAGGCCGCGCGCCTGATTGAAAACGGCTGGCTTTGCCGAACTTGAAATGAAGAAAACCGCCTTGAATCAAAAATACTGCATAGGCCTGAACAAGGGACTCCACCACGCCTCGGTTTGCCTCTCTCCGGTTGGCGGCCCCCCGGAGGAATCTCAGATTTTTCTCAAAGAGCGCTTCACGCGGATCAAAGGCGTGGGTTCTCCCATCGACGGGCTGCTCGCGATGCCCGAGGTGCTCGAAAGCGCGGACGAGGACGGCGCGCTCATCGCCGAATCTAGCTACGGGGAGCGCCCGGCTTTGGTCGAGGACGAGCTTGAACGAAAGACGGGATATTTTAAGCTCCTGGAAACGCTGGATTTGCGGAGAAAAGGGCTGCTCAAGTTTTTCTCGCGCTACAACCCGGAGGTGCGGTTTTTAAGCCACCACTACTGCCATGCCCGCGCCGCGGCCGCGCTCTCGCCTTACTCTAAAGCGCTTATCCTGGTCGCGGACGGCGTGGGGAGCAACGCCAAGATTTTTGATCCGGGACATCGCGAGATCTCCGGCTCTTTCGCCCCCGCCGAATGCCGCTATTCGCCGACGGGGGTCACCGCGGAAAGCGTCACGGTCTACTTGCAGGAGCGGTCCCAGCTCCGGTGCGTGCACAAGGAATGGCAGCAAATAACGAAATCAGGCCTCAAACCCAAGAGCGACGGCCTGGGCGCCCTTTACGCCTGGGCGGCCAGCTATATTTTCAACTCGGGGCTCGCTTCCGGCAAGGTCATGGGCTTGGCCGCCTACGGGACGCCGGCCAAAATAAAAAACCGCGCGGATTTTTTCGAACGCCTGGGCTGGGACAAGTCGTTCAAGGGAGTCAGCAAGGAGGAGTGGGAGCAAGACGGCAAGTTCCGCTTCTACGCGGACGCGGCCGCGTCCGTGCAAAGCCATTTCGAGGAATCGCTGCTGATCCTAATTCGAAAAATGAAGGACGCGTTTCCCGATGTCGGCAATCTTATCCTGACCGGAGGCTGCGCCTTGAACTGCGTGGCCAACATGAAGGCGTTCGACAAAGGGCTTTTTTCATCGATTTACGTTCCGCCCTTCCCCGGCGACGAGTCGATCTCCTTCGGAGCGGCGCAAGCCTTGCGGGCGGACGTCCTGGGCTCGCACTGGGCGCCCCTCGCATGGGAGAGGCAAGTTCCGAATTTCGGGCCCGAACAGTCGGCGCCGACTCCCGCGGCAATCAAGGCCGCCTTCAAGGGAATGCCCGCGCGGGAGTTGGGCGATCCGGCGGACGCGGCGGCCCGATTGCTGGCCAAGGGAAAAATCGTGGGGTGGTTCCAGGGTCGCAGCGAATCGGGGCCGCGCGCCTTGGGCTGCCGGAGCATTCTGGCCGCGCCGGGAACGAAGGGACTCCGCGACGATTTAAATCGTAGAATCAAGAAGCGGGAATCGTTCAGGCCCTACGGCTGCTCCGTTTTATGGGAGCGCGCCCACGAGTACTTCGCGGCGCCCAGGGGCTTCGAGAGCCCGTTCATGTCCTTCGCGCCCGCCATTCGGGCGCCTTGGCGGGAGGCCTTATCCGAGGTGGCGCATATTGATGGAACGAGCCGGATCCAAACCGTGAGGGCGGAGCAAAATCCGCTCTTTCACCGCCTCATCGAAAAATTCGGGCTCCGCGCAGGAACCCACTGCGTTCTGAACACGAGTCTCAACGTCGCAGGGGAACCTCTCGCCGAGACCCTCGCCGACTTGCGCCGTTTTTTCGAGAGCGCGCCCGTCGACTGCGTAATCGCGGGAAACATTCTGATACAAAGGGCATGATTTCGGGGCGCGGCCGATGAAAATCTCGCAGGAAGCGGCGGACGTCTTCAGCTTTCCGCTCTTTTCCAAGGAGTTCTGCGTGCGCGTTGTGGAGTCGTCGCAGGCGCTTAAGTGGCGCCGGGGCGACGTGTACAAAGGCCCGAGGCGCGAGTATTCGAAGGTCCGCACGTGCGATGAGATACGGCTCAAGAATTTCATCCTGCTGCGCGAGGCTTTCGCGGAAAAATTCGAAAGCGTCGTGGCTCCCGCGGCGAAGTTCTGCTGGCAGTGGCAAATCCGCCGCTGGAGGGACGGACGTCTGCTCCGCTACCATCCGGGAGATTATTTTGGGCGGCACGTCGACTATTACCCCGGGAGCGGCGTCCGTTATTCGCGGATCCTCTCGCTGGTCTGTTATCTCAACGATGGATTCTCCGGAGGGGAGACAAGGTTCTTGCGGCAAAACCGCGTCGTCCTTCCGGAAGCGGGAAAAGCCGTGATCTTCCCTTCCGGAATGACGCACCCCCATTGCTCCGAGCCGGTGCGCGCCGGGACCAAGCAGGTCTTCGTGGCCTGGCTCTCGTGAACTCGACGCCGTGACGAACATCACCCCGGCCACGTGGCTCTGGCTCAAAGTGGCCCATCTGCCCGACGTCATGGACGAATTGCCGCAGGGATTCTACGTGGAGACGGGAGCGCTGTGCAATCTGCGCTGCCCCTTTTGCCCCACCGGAAACCGAAGCTTCAAGCTGGAGAAGAAATTCTTAAAATTCCTGGGTTTGGCGCGATTCAAGGAAATTCTGGGGAAGATCGAGGGCTTCGGAAAGTCGATGAGCCTTTTCGCGTGGGGCGAGCCGCTGCTCAACCCTAACATTCTAAGCCTTATCCGCGCGGCCAAGGCCCGGCGCTATTCCACCGTGATCTCCACCAACCTGTCATTCCGCTGGGACGCGCGCGCGGCTCGGCGGCTGGTCGACTCGGGCCTCGACTCCCTCATCGTCTCCGCGGACGGCGCCACGCAGGAAAACTACCGGCGCTACAGGGTCGGCGGACGGTTGGACTGGGTTTTGTCCAACATGCGGATGATTATTGAGGCCAAGGCGCGCTTAGGCGCCGCCAAGCCGGACGTGTTCTGGCAATACCTCATGCACCGCGGCAATCAGAGCGAAGTGGGGCTCGCGCGTAAAATCGCCCGGGATTTGGGCGTGCCGCTCATCTTCGGCCTCCTGCGCTTTCCCGAGGGCGGAGGGGATAAGTGGATGCCGGACCCCGATGGGCAATCACCGGCCGCCGAACCGACGACTCTGATGCAGAATCCGGCGATGTGCCTGCAGCCCTTTATCCGACCCATCATCCACCCCGACGGGGAGATGTTCCCCTGCAAGGCGATGGCCGCGGAAAGGAGGTGCAGCCTGGGCAATGTAGTCACTCAGAACGTTTGGGAGGTCTGGAACAATCCAACGGCTGTCGCCATGAGAAAATATCTGCGCACGGGGAAAAAGATCAAACGCGATCTGCCGTGCTACCTCTGCCCCATGAGCCCGCACGGGCTTTCGCGCGACCCCGTAGCCGTAGATTTCCGATGGCCGCAATCATAAAACATGGTTCTGCCCAAGCCCGCGCGAGAATTTCTCCGTGACAGCGGCCGCGCGCCGGTCCGAGGCCGCAGGAATAACAGCGCGCGGTATGAACTCCTGCGAGCACGTGGGCTTGCCGCGATTCCTCCAAGAACCTGCACGCGCCCAAGGACTTCAAGACGACCAAGCATCCCGTCGTGGCCATTGACCTAGTGTAGTGCGTCCAACGCTTCTTTACATTCGATCTCGACGAGTGAGATCATCCTTCGACGGGGCGAAATGTAAAGGGACATATGAATCACTACACTAGCCGGCTTCGAGACCTTCGTCTTCGACGCGTTGCGAGACGGCTTTGGCGTGCGCTTGAAGGGATGAAGAAAGGGCCCCGGTCGCCCGGGGCCCTGAGGTCGTCTACAGCCGCCTGTAATGTCATTAGTTTAACAGATGCGCCGCGAAAGTCAACAGTGCGCAGTGAAATAGGCGGAGATGCCCGGCCCGCCTTTGGCGCCGATCATCTCCATCGGGTTGGGAGGCCGGGATTCGAACCCGGATAGGCCGTTTTACAGGCGGCTGTCCTACCAGTTAGACGACCTCCCACCCCTACCCACATATTACGAGTGAGGCCCGCGAAAAGTTCCACTACCTCCCTGCTCGTCCTGCACGGAGGACCCGGCGCCACGCACGACTACCTTAAGGTCTTGTCCCGGTTGGCGCCGCGGCGGCCCGTCATCTTCTACGACCAGCTTGGAAGCCTTAAATCCCCGGTAAAAAATGCAGGCCAGCGCCTGGGAACTTTTGATTTGTTGGGGCATTCGTGGGACGGAGCGCTGGCGGTGGAATACGCGCTCAAGCATCCGGAACGCGTCCACCGCCTCGTTCTCGCCAGCCCGCTTTTGAGCACGCCGTTGTGGAAAGAGCATTCGCAGCGCCCATGTGGCGCATCTGAAAGAGACCGGGCGGTACTTGGACGTCATTGCCGAATTTCTCGAAAACTAGCCATCGATGTCGCCTGGACCTACATTTAGCAAGCGAACCGGTCAGCTTAAGCCCTAAAATCAGACGATATGCTTATCCACTTGACGCCACCAATTTTGATAAAACCTATTGAAAATGCGGCAGAAACTCACGTCCCAGGGTCACTCCATTTTCCCGGGAACCATCGGGGGCATTCTTTCCCCAGTCTCTTGATTTTATCGTCCCGAT
>DATLUA010000053.1:0-21626 GCA_035533295.1 Elusimicrobiota bacterium
TTATGAGGTCGCCATGACCCCGGGCTGACGGGTCGTCGAAAGTAGCGCGCGGCCGGCGCGCCTCAACAGAGGCGCCGCCACGACGAGAATTTCAACCTCGGCCCAGGACGCGCCCAAATTCTACTTTCGATTTTTCTGGGCGCGCTTCCGGCCCCTTGCTTCGCGGGCGGGCGCGGGCTATACTTCCCGACGTGAAGCGTCCCACGAATAGAGTCCTGCCGCTCGCCCTGGCCTGCGTTCTGTGCGCGGCCGCGGCCGCTTTTTGCCAGGAAGAATCCGCTCCGAGCGTTGAGACCCAGGGCGGCGGCGTTGAGATGACGGTTCCCGCGCTGCCGCAGGACGCTCTTCCCCTTCAGGCCGGCCTGCAGGCCGATGCCATCGTCAATGCGGCCTGGTCGGGCGCGCTGGACGCGGCGGAGCAGGCGCCGGCGCTGGGTCTCGCCCCGCTTCCGGCGCCGGCTTCCGATGTCGCGGCGCCGCCCTCCGCTCGCGGGGTGGTTCGCGCGCCTCAAGCCGAAATGGAGGCGGCAAAGCCAGTCCCTACGACGGCGCTCGCGGGCGGCGCCGCGACCGCCGGAACGGAGCCGGAGCAAGGCAGGGGCATGGCCGTTGGTTTTCCCGAACGCCGCGCCGCCGAGGCCGCGAAGCCTCCGGGCCGGGAAACCCTCCTGCAGGCGCTCTCGGCGCCCCATCCTGACTGGTCCAGCAACGGAAACGCGGGCGCCGCGACCCAGGCCCGAGACGATTTCGAAGCGCGCGCGCAGCTGGCCCCGGCCGTCTCCGCCGGGGTTTTGGGCAAGGGTTGGCGCGCGGTCGCGGGGCTGGTGACCGAAATCACCGGGGATTCCACCCACTGGGATCGCCAAGCGAGATTGTCGGCCGACACAATGCCCTATAATTTCGAGCGGGAAAACCCGCGCATTCTGCGCGGCGTGGCCGAGGCGGCCAAGCAAGAGGCGCTCCACGGGGAGGAGCCCGGCGCGCGCGTGGTCGGGTCGTTTAGCGCCTTAAAGACCGTCCGGCAGTCCTACGCGGACTGCGCGGTGCACGCCTGGTACAATAACCCGGCGCTCCGGCCCGTGCGGCAGGCCCTGAGCTACGACGACTTCCTGAGCCTCTTCGAGGCCCTGACGGGGGTTTCGGTGCGGTCGCTCGGGACCAGCCCCGAGCAGGAAAGGATGCTCATGGCGGAGCTGGGCTACGAGATTCGGGAAATCGCCCGGCCCTCCGAGGACATGCTTCTGCGCGAGCTGAGGAAGAACGGCGGCGGCGTCAACGTCGCGATCGGCTGGAAAGCTCCGCGCCTCCTGCGGCCGCTCGACAACGAGGCGGGGCACGAGGTGGTCATCAACGGGGCCTACCTTGAAAAGGGCGCGTGGCGCTTCGTCGTGACCGATTCCAATTACGCGACCCCGCAGGTCTACACCTATAAGCAGCTCTCCGCCCTTCGGGAATTCAGCATGATCTCCATCGTCCGCGCCGCCGGCCGCGACGGCAAGCCTCCGACGGACGCGGCCCTCACCGCGCGGGCCCGCCGGATCAAAACCATCAGCCGCGGGTTTGCGCCCCCGGCGCCCCCGGAGAGCCGGTTCCGGGCCCTGCTCAAGAAAATTCTAAGATCACTTTTTTCTTTTTCTTGAACTGACGCGGGCAAATAGGTATACTGTTTCGCGATGCTCCAGACAACGACGTTGACCACTCCTCAAGCCGCCGCGCAGGACCGGCGCTGGCACACGCTCGACATGAAGGGCCAGATTCTAGGCCGCGTGGCCACCCGCGCCGCCGTCTTGCTGCGCGGCAAGCACAAGAAGACCTACACCGATTACGTCGACTGCGGTGATTTCGTGACCATCGCCAACGCCAAGCACTTGGTGCTCTCGGGCAACAAGATGAACACCAAATTTTACTTCAGCCACTCCGGCTACGCGGGCGGCGCCAAGACCACGCCCGTGCGCCGCTTGATGGAGAAGGACCCTGCCGAAGTGGTCTACCGCGCGGTCAAGCGCATGCTGCCGGACAACCGCCTGCGCGGCGCGCAGCTGCGCCGCCTGAGAATTTTCGCGGAAGAGCCGCCGCGCACCTCCGCGGCGCCGTCTTCGGCCAAGAAGGAGGCCGCCAAGTCATGAGCCCCAAGCACTCCGCGCCCATCTGGGCCACGGGACGCCGCAAGACCTCCATCGCCTCGGTGCGCTTGGTTCCCGGCGGGCAAGGGAAAATCCTCATCAACGCGCGGCCGGTCGAGGAATACTTCCGCGGCCAGGAAGGCCGGCAGCTCTCGGTCCTGGCGCCCCTGGGCGTCATCGAGGACGCTAAAAAATTCGATTTCGTCTTGAAGATCGTCGGCGGCGGGGCCACCGGCCAAGCCGAGGCCGCGCGCCACGCCATTTCCCGCGCCCTGGTCAAGGTCGACGAGAAAAACCGCAAACCCCTGCGCGCCGAAGGGTTTCTGACCCGCGACGCGCGCATGGTCGAGCGCAAGAAGCCTGGCCAGCCCAAGGCCCGCAAGCGCTTCCAGTATTCCAAGCGCTGAGCCCTTGCCCGATTCCGCACCGTCCGGGCGCCTGGAGACTCTCAAAATCCGCGGGCTTTCCCGCTTGGTCTCCGTCTTTTTCGCCCTGTGGGGCGCGGCCGTCTCGGCCAAGGCCGTCTACGACTTGTTCCGGGGGGAGCCCGAGGCCAATCTCTACGCGCCGGAAAAATGGGCGTTCGTGAGCCAGGCCCAATGGCTGCGTTACGCGGGCTTCGAGCTGTGCTACGGCCTGGCCTGCCTGGGCCTGGCCTGGGCCGCGTGGAGCTACGGCAAGTTCCTTCCCGAAATCATCCGGCGTTCCCGCCGCGAGCCGGATTTCGATTTGTTCTCCTGAAGGACGGGCTCCCCGCCGCCGAAAAAAATAGTAGAATCGCAATCATGGCTCTTACGCGCGCGATGACCGCGCCCGCGCCGGTCGCCGAAGAGGCCCGGCGCGCGGCCGCGATGGCGCAGCGCCTGTGCGCCGCCCTGGCCGCGCCCGACGGAGACGCGGGTTTGAAGGATTTTTTGGCGCAGGGCCGCGCGGCGCTCGAGTCCCTCGACGGACAGATATCCCGCTCCGGCCCGGCGGGAGAGGATTGGATTTCGGTCTCGCGCGCTTTTTGCCGCGCGGGCGAGGAGCTGGCCCTGGCCGCGGGGGACATGGACCGCTGGGGCGTCGGCCCGGAGCGCTTTATCCTCCGCCTGGCCAAGCTCCTGGCCGAGACGCTTTTAACCGCGTCCGAGGCGCTGGCGTCCTGCGGGCCGACGGCGCAGTCCCGTCTGGCCGAGGCCAAGGCCGTCGGGCTGGAGCTGCAGGCCGTTTTTCGCCGCGCGCGGGGGGAAGCCCTGGAATCTCCCGCGGTCGTCGATAGTTTAAAGCTCCGCGAGGTGTTCCGCCGCCTCTCCGAGGCCGGCGCCGCGGCGGACAAGGCGGTCGAGGCCCTGGCGTGGATTTTGGCCGGCGGCGGACGAGAGAGGAGCGGCCGTGCCCATTAAGCACATCAAGAAGCAGGTGGACAACGCCTGGACCTGGACTAAGCGCGTCTTCGTCGCCCTGTGCGTCTGGGGGGTTGTGTTCAGTTTGGCCACAGTGGCCCATTTGCGCGCGGCTTTCGAGTACGACGGGGCTCTGGTCGACTCCGCGGCCGCGTTCCGCCAGGCCGAGGCCGCCGCGCCGCAGCAGTTCGGCCCCTCGTTCTGGGCCACGGCCAATGAGTCTTACTACATGGATAGACCCAAGATTATTCCCTATATGACGGCCTGGGTTTTGAAGCTTTTCGGATTCGGCGTGGACGTCTACGTTCTGCGCCCCTCCACGGACGGCGAGGCGCTGCGCGAGGACTGGAGGCATCTGGTCTCCGCGGACGACTTTGTCTTTCTCTCGGGGCCGGAGGATCTGGCCCGGGCCCTGGAAAACGGGCATTATCTTTTATTTTTCGGCTCCAGCGACGGGGCCATCGCGGCGGCCAAGGAGGCGCACGTCTTCGCCCTGCGCGTGCTGCGAAAGCCCCAGGACGGCGGGCGGGCCGCGGACTACAACCCCGGCATGTTCCGGGAGCTGCGCATTCCGTACTCGCAGTATTGACCACGGCGCGGATTTCGGCTAGAATAGACGCTGTGGCCAGAAAGACCACAATCACCGGTTTATGACGACATCGCTGCGCCGTCCGCTCATCGCGGGCAACTGGAAGATGAACTTGGGCCCCGCCGCCGCGCGGGAGCTTCTGCGCGCGCTGCGCGACAACCTGCGCGAGCCGCCCGCGGACGTCGCGGTCTGCCCGCCCTTCACTCTCCTGGCTCTCGCGGCCGAGGCGCTCAAGGGCTCGCCTATCCGCCCGGGGGCGCAGGACTTGTTCTGGGAGAAGTCCGGGGCCTACACGGGCGAGGTGTCCGCCGAGCAGATCGCGGAGGCGGGCGGCAGTGTGGTGCTAATTGGCCACAGCGAGCGGCGCCGCTATTTCGGCGAGAGCGACGAGACGGTGGGCCGCAAGCTCAAAGCCGCCCTGCGCGCGGGCTTGACGCCGATTGTCTGCGTGGGAGAGACCTTGGAGGAGCGCGAAGGCCAGAAAACCTACCGCGTGCTGGAAACCCAGCTCAAAGGCGCTTTGACGGGACTAGCTCCGGCCGACGCGGGCAAAATCGTGGTCGCCTACGAGCCGGTCTGGGCGATTGGCACGGGCAAAACCGCCTCCCCGGACCAGGCCCAGGACGCGCATCTTTTTATTCGCAAGACCTTGGGCGCCATTCTCGGCGCGGAGGCGTCCTTGGCCGTGCGCATCCTCTACGGCGGTTCGGTCAAGCCCGACAACATCGATTCTTTGATGGCCCAGCCGGACGTGGACGGCGCTTTGGTCGGCGGCGAGAGCTTGAAGCCCGTGTCTTTTTTGCGCATCATTCATTTTCAATCCCCGGCCAAGGCCCGCTAGATGGAGCAAAATCCCGAGCTGGCCCGGAAAATCGCCGCGGACGTGTCCCTGCGCATGGAGCGCTCCAAGGTGGACATCCCGGTGGGCGTGTCCAACCGCCACGTGCACCTCTGCCAGGAGGACTGGAACAAGCTTTTCGGCGAGGGCGCGCAGCCGCGCAAGTTGAAGGCCACCAAGCAGCCGGGCTATTGGGCGGCCTACGAGACCGTGGACGTCGAGGGCCCCAGGGGCAAAATCGAGAAGATGCGCCTGGTGGCGCCGCACCGGCCGCGGACCCAAGTCGAGGTGTCCTTCTCGGACGCCCGGGTCTTGGGCGTGCGGCCGCCCATTCGCAACTCGGGGAGCCTGGACGGCACGGCCCCGGCCCGCATCGTCGGGCCCAAGGGCGCCATCGAGATTACGCAAGGCCTCATTATCGCCGGTCGCCACCTGCACTTGGCCCCGGCCGAGGCCCAGGCGCTCTCTTTAAAGGACGGCGACATCGTGCGCCTGCGCGCCGGGGCGCCCGAGCGCTCGGTCATCTTCGAGCGCGTGCTCTGCCGCGTCTCGGACAAGTTCAGCCTGGAATTTCACATCGACACGGACGAAGCCAACGCCGCGCGCCTTAAAACCGGCGACACGGCGCATTTGGTCTGAAACGCGGATGATTGAAAAACTGAGCATTCAAAATTTTAAGTCGATTCGGAAGCTGGAAATTCCCTGCGAGCGGCTCAATATTTTTATCGGCGAGCCTAATGTCGGAAAGTCCAATATTTTGGAAAGCCTGGGCCTCTTTTCATACCCCTACCTGTCGAGCCTGCCGCAGTTCGGCGAAATGGCGCGGTTTGAAAATTTCGCGGATATGTTTTACGACAGCGACGTGAGCAAGCCCATAGAAATCAATGCCATTGAAGGCTCCGGACTGAGTAATAAATTAAGGATTCAACATGAAGGGGGGAGATTTGCCGGGCATCTTCAAATAGGCGGCGCCTCTCATGCTATGAAGAAAGAATTTGAAGCCGCGGCAGACGGGCTCGTGCAGACATCGTCCAGCCGCCGGGAATCGGGGATTAAGTTCTATAAGTTTCCCTCCAAAGCGACTTTTGGATCCAAAGAATTCGATTACCTGCGTCCTATGGACGGCGGAAATCTTCCTTGGATTTTGCAAATTAACAAAGAACTGCGGACTATGGCCGCGGCGCTGTTCCAGAAACGCGGGTTGGAACTAGCGGTCAATCCTCAGAGAAACGAAATCAGTGTTCAGAAGAAACAAGACGGACTGGTCGTGAACCACCCGTATTCATCGGCTTCCGACACGCTGAGACGATTCATTTTTCATTTGGCGGCGGTCAGAACCAACAAGAATTCCGCCATTATTATCGAGGAGCCCGAATCTCACGCGTTCCCTTATTATACGAGGCTGCTTGCGGAAGACATGGCCAAGGACTCCAACGGCAACCAGTACTTTGTGTCGACCCATAATCCTTATTTTTTATTTCCTTTTCTTTATAAGGCGCCCAAGAATGAAACGGCTGTTTTTTTGACGATCATGCAGGGGTATGAAACCCAAGTCCATCGGCTTTCGGGGGAGCAGATTCAAGAAGCGATGGAGATGGATGCGGACTTATTTTTTAATTTCGATCAATTTTTCCCCGCATGATTTTAGTGGAATGCAACGCCGATGTGGCTTTGGTTGAGTCCCTGGGAATCGGCAGGCGTGAGCGGGAGCATTCCGGCGACAAGGGGCGCGTTTGCAAAAAGGTCAAAAAGTCATCGGGGGCTGCGGGGCTCGTCGACGAAGACCCGGGAAGTCCTTCGCCTGATTATATGGCGGGATTAAGGCCTGTTTTCGAGAGGCATGATATCCGAGTCCTTGCAGATGCGAGTTCCAGGAATCGCGTCATCGTTCTCTGTCCGGAACTGGAGGTCTGGCTGCTGGAAACGGCGAGGCAGGCGTCTTTGACCATGGGAGATTGCGGCCTTCCCGCGTTTCCCACCGAGCTTCATGATATTTTAGGAGACAAGCCGGAAAAGATGGGAAAACTTGTCGAGACTTTGAAACAAAAGAAAAGCGTACGACTGCGAATCTTGGAGGATTTGCTCAAGACGCAGGGCCGCTCTAACAAGGAGAAATAAATGAACGCACTGGGAATGATCGAGACGAGGGGACTCACGGCCTGCGTCGAGGCCGCGGACGCCGCGGTCAAGGCCGCGGACGTGAGAATCGTGGGCTACGAGAAGGTCGGCACGGGCCTGGTGACGGTTTTGTTCCGCGGCGAAGTGGCGGCCTGCAAGGCCTCCTGCGACGCCGGAGCGGCCGCCGCGCAGAAAGTGGGCGAGCTCGTCGCCGTGCACGTCATCCCGCAGCCGCACCCGGACCTGGAGGGCAAGATGCCCATCTCTCTTCCGGAAAACCTGGCCCGCAAGCGCTAGGGGCGCGCCGTGACTCAAAGAAATGGTTTGCGTCCTAAGGATATAGGAGGCAAACTATGATCTTCGCGCGCGTCGCCGGCAGCGTCGTCTGCACCCAAAAAGACGAGAAGCTGGTCGGCATGAAGCTGCTTTTGGTCCAGCCGGTGGATCTCTCCGGCGCGTCCAAGGGCAACCCGCTGGTGGCCGTGGACTCGGTGGGCGCCGGCGAGGGGGAGATGGTGCTCCTGGTGCAGGGCTCCTCGTCCCGGCAGACTTCCCGGACCAGCAACACGCCGGTCGATGCGGTCATCTTCGCCATCGTGGACACCGTGGAGCAGGGCGGCAAGAAAGTCTTTTGCAAGGCCAAAGACCATGCAGGCGGATGAAGTCGCCCGCGTCGTCGCGGAGGTGTTGAAGTCCCTGCAGAGCCGCGGCGAGCTGGGAGATATCTTGGCTCCCGCGCCCGCTGCCTCGCTCGCCGTTCCGGCGCAAGCCGGAATCCAGCGGCTGGACCCCGGCTTGCGCCGGGGTGACGGGCAGGATGAGGTGGTCTTTCCCGACGTCTTGTCCGCGGTCAAGGCCGCGGCCCGGGCGCAAAAGGCCTTCCAGCCGATGGGCGTGGAGGCCCGGCGCAAAATCATCCGCGCCATTCGCGAAGCCGCGGTGGCCAACGCCGAATCCCTGGCCGTGATGGCGGCCGAGGAGACCGGCATGGGCCGCGCCGCGGACAAGACCCAGAAAAACCTGGTCTGCGCTCTTAGGACCCCCGGCGTCGAGGACCTGCAGTCGCGCGCCTACACGGGTGACAAGGGCCTGACCTTGGTCGAGTACGCGCCCTACGGCGTGGTGGCGGCGGTGACGCCGTCCACCAACCCAGCGGCCACGGTCATCAACAACTCCATCTCCATCTTGTCGGCGGGCAACGCGGTGGTCTTCGCGCCGCACCCGGCCGCGGCCAACTGCTCGATGGAGGCCATGCGCATCCTAAGCCGCGCCGCGGTTTCCGCGGGCGCGCCGCCAAGCCTTATCACCACCGTGTCCCCGGCCACGCAGGAGACGACCAAGGCGCTCTTGGCGCATCCGGGCGTGCGCGTCAACATGGTGACTGGGGGACCTGCCATCGTCAAAATCGCCATGACCGTGGGCAAGACCTGCAAGACCATCGCGGCCGGCCCCGGGAATCCTCCCGCCGTGATAGACGAGACGGCGCTTTTTCCCAAGTGCGCGCAGGACGTCATCTTCGGCGCGTCCTTCGACAACAACGTGCTGTGCACCGCGGAGAAGGAAGTCATCGTCACCCAAGACGCGCGCGAGCGGTTTTTGAACGCCATGCGCCAAGACGCGCGGGCCTGCGAGCTTTCTCCCGCGCAGACCGACGCCTTGGTCAAGGTCATTATCAAGGAAGGCGGGCGCGGCTGCAAGGACCCCAAGCTCAACCGCGACTACGTGGGCAAGAACGCGGCCTTTATCGCCAAGGCCATCGGGCTCAACCTGCCCGACTCGGTGCGGCTTTTGTGGTCCGAGGTTCCCAATGATCATCCCTTGGTCTGGACCGAGCAGCTGATGCCCGTCTTGCCGGTGACCGTCGCGCCGGACGTGGACTCGGCCATCGAGCTGGCCTATGAGGCCGAGGGCGAGAACCACCACACCGCGTCCATGCACTCCATGAACGTGGACCACTTGACGCGCATGGGCCGGCGCATGCAGTGCTCGATTTACGTCAAGAACGCGCCCAACCTCTACGGCCTGGGCCTGGGCGAGGGCTACGCGTCCATGTCGATTGGCACGCCCACGGGCGACGGCCTCACCAAGGCGTCGCACTTCGCGCGACCCTTGCAGTGCAGCCTGGTCGGGTACTTTAGGATCACGTGATTTGAGGGTTGATGAAATTATTCCATGATTATGAAGGCTTGGCCATGCGGCTTACTTCCGAACGCTGGGGGCATATCGGAGAACACCCCGAGATGCGCGGTCATCTTCATGACATCGGCAATGTTTTGTCGGTTCCCGAAAGGGTCGTCCAATCCGGCGCCGACCCGGAGGCGCGGCTCTATTACCGTTATTTTTTCGGAACGGAAGTTGGAGATAAGTAGCTCTGCGTCGTCGTTAAGATTATTCCGGGCGACGCGTTCGTCTTGACGGCGTATTTTACGGATGCAATAAAGAGAGGACGGCAATTATGGCCAAAGTGAAGGCTCGCGTGACGGTCTGGTACGATAAAGAGGGAGATTTCCTTGAAGTCCTGTTCGATAAAACCAAGCCGGGCTATTTCCGGGAAACCAAAAACGAGCAGGTGATGGAAAAAGTCGATGACCAAGGCCATGTCCTCGGCTTTTCCATCTTAAAAGTGAGCCGGCTCAAGAAAAAGCCGCTGGAGTTGGCTTTGACCGCGTGAAACAAAAATCTGAAATGGAGAAAATCGGGGACGCCGAGCTTTACCGCGGCGACTGCCTCAAAGTCTTGGAGGACGTCGTCCGCCGGCATCCCCACGGCACCTTTGACTTGATTTTCGCGGACCCGCCGTATTTTTTGTCCAACGGCGGCATCACCTGCAAGTCCGGGCGCATGGCCAAGGTGGATAAGGGCGCGTGGGACAAAAGCCGCGGCGCGGACCAGAACCACGAGTTCAACCGCGCGTGGCTCGCATTGTGCCAAAAGGCCTTGAAGCCCGACGGCACGCTGTGGGTCTCGGGCACGGCGCACGTCATCCACTCGGTCGGGTTCGCCCTGCAGCAGCTGGGCTTCAAGATTTTAAACGACGTGACCTGGGTCAAGCGCAACCCGCCGCCCAATTTGTCCTGCCGCTACTTCACGCACGCCAGCGAGACCTTGATTTGGGCGGCCAAGAGCGCCAAGAGCCGCCATCTGTTCAACTACGCGGACATGAAGAAGGACAACGGCGGCAAGCAGATGAAAAGCGTGTGGGACATTTTGCCGCCCGCGGCCGCGGAGAAAAAATTCGGCAAGCACCCCACGCAAAAGCCGCTGGAGCTTCTGCGCCGGGTCATCCGCGCCAGCTCCAAGCCGGGCGACGCGGTGTTGGACCCCTTCATGGGCTCAGGCACCACGGGCCTGGCCGCGCTGGAGCTTGGGCGGCGCTTTACCGGCATCGAGCTCGACAAAAAATATTTCGCGCTGGCGAAAAAAAGAATCGTGACGGAAAGCCACGGAAAGAACGGAAAGAACGGAAGAACCGGCCTTTCCGTTCCTTCCGTTCTTCCGTTGCCTTCCGTTCCCGCCGTTCCGGTGGCGGCTTGATGCCCGGGCGCGACGCGGCGGTCTCGTCGGGCAGCGCGCTTGAGGACAAGGTTACGGCCCTGGCCGAGGGTCTGGGCTTGGAATCCCGGCGGCAGTACCGCGCGGGGCGGCGGCTTTGGGGCCGCGAGCGCCATATCGACATCATTCTGCGCGATAAAAAGTCTCAGAAAACCTTAGGCATAGAGTGTAAATATCAGGGCGGCGCGGGCACTGCCGATGAAAAAATCCCCTCGACAATCAAAGATATTGAAGCTTGGCCTATTCCCGGTATCGTCGTGTTCGATGGAGAAGGTTTTGAGAGCATGAGGCCTTATTTGTTATCAACCGGCAAAGCCGTGGAGTTTCCCGATTTGGGGAACTGGCTTAAGCTGTTTTTTGGGCTGGAATTATGACGCGAGACCCTATCAACCCCCCTATCTATACCCTATACACCCCAGATCCATCTAGATCCCATCTAGATCCTATCTGGACCCGATCTAGTTCCAGCTCTTGCCTATCCATCGCCAGCCTTTTATCCGTTTTTTCTAGCTATTCCGGGGGCCACCCGGCCATGGCCCCGGCCGGCCGGGGCCGGCCCCTGGGGCCCAGTTTCCAGCTGGTGGGGAGTGGGGTCCGCTGATGGCAATTCCAGGGTTCGAGAATTATATGCTGCCTCTGTTGGAGTTGTGTTCTGATGGGCAAGAACATCGGTTGCGGGACACTTATGAGGTGCTGGCAAAGAAATTTAATTTGACTGAAATTGAAAAGAGTCAAATGCTTCCCAGTGGGACACAGACTACTCATGATAACCGCGTCGGCTGGGCGCGAACTTTCCTTAAAAAAGCTTTGCTCTTAGATAGTCCAAAGCGTGGGTGGATGAAAATTACGGAACGGGGCCGAAAAGTGCTTCAAGACCGCCCGGTAAAGATCGACATAAAGCTTCTCGACCAATTCCCGGAATTTGTGGAATTCCGGACAACGAAAGCGGAATCTAAATTCATAGAGGAGTCTGGAAATAAGGGACTTGCGGAAATGACGCCGAAGGAGTTTTTAGATTTTGGATATCAAGAGATTAAAAAGACATTGGTTGGAGATTTGCTTCAGCAAGTAAAAGATTCTTCTCCAAAATTTTTTGAAAAGATTGTTGTTGACCTGCTTGAGGCCATCGGCTATGGGAAAGGTCAAATAACCGGCAAGCCGGGTGATGATGGGATTGACGGGATCATTAAGGAAGACAAGTTGGGCTTAGATGTAATTTATATCCAAGCCAAGCGTTGGCAAAACAATGTCGGCAACGGGCCGATCCGGGATTTTTTAGGCGCACTGGATTTAAAGCGGGCTAAAAAAGGCGTCTTTATAACCACGTCGTCTTTCGTGGATGGCGCGGATGCCATGGTTGCCAATCTTGATAAGCGAGTCGTTTTGATTAATGGTCAACAATTGGCGGAGCTCATGATCGATCATGGGGTCGGCGTTACCAAGGAATATGAGTACGCGATAAAGCGCATTGATTCGGACTATTTTATCGATGAGTAAAAAAAGCTTTCGGCAAATCGGCATCGCCGCAGCCTTGGCCGCGCTGATTCCGGCGCGGGCTCGCGCGTCGGAGTTAACCAAGCTTTTCTCCGGCGCGCCGGCTCCTCGGACCGTCGCCAAGGAGTTTCCCGCCGCGGGCCTTAAAACCGTCTCGGCCCAAGTCGCCATCGGGAACATTTCGCTCCGCGGCGTCTCCGGCTCCGCGATTGCGGCGCGGATTTCCAACGACGAGCCTTCCGACTGCGCCGTGACCATGGCGGTCGAAGGCTCCACGCTGAGGCTCTCGGCGCGCGGCACCAACCGCTGGTTCTGGCAGGCCGACCGCTGCCGCGCGAAGATTTCGGTGGACGTTCCGGCCGGAGCGGCGGTCATGGCCTCCGCGGGCGAGGGCGACGTGGACGCCTCCGGCCTCGCGGCCGGGGCGAACATCCACGTGGGCTCGGGCAATATTCTTTTGAAAGGCGTCTCCGGCGCCTTGATGGTGCATGACGGGCGCGGCCTGGTCTCGGGTTCCGTAGACTCTCCCCAGGTCGACGCGGCGGTCGGCGACGGCAGCGTGGCCTTGACCGGCTTGACCGGCTCGGCCGCGGTCAAGGTGGGCAACGGCAACGTGCGCCTGGCTTGGGCCAAGGCGCCCAAGATGGGAAGCGCCGCGGTCAAAAGCGGCCACGGCGACGTGGTTTTGGAGTTTCCGCCAGGGACCACGATGCACGCCAGCCTGGTCTCCGGCCTGGGCCGGACGGTCAATGAAATCGGGGACGCGCCCGGCGCGCCGTTTTCCGTCTCCGTCTCCGCAGGGCTGGGCAACGTGATTATCAAGAAGGCGGGTCCATGAGCTGGAACCCGACAGGGAAATGGCCGATTCCGCGCATTTTAGATAGATACCATGAAAGTCGTCCGTGGAAAATGGAAGGGCTCCCCGTGCTAAACTTCGAGGGCTATGGACGTCAACCATACCCTAAACACAGGAGGCTTGAAAGTATGATACACCTTGGAATCGATCACCGCAAATTATATCTTCCTATCTCCAACAAAAATTAAGATGAAAGCTGATATTGCCAACACATCGCGTCGGCTAAAGCTGTCGGAATTCGTCGGGAGAAACGCCCGCCTGCTTGAGCAGCGCGGCAAGCAGTCCGCGCTTCATTTCACGCGCGTGGAAAGGGACGACGATGCGCGGCCCGCCGGGCTTGAGCAAGATGACATGGCTTCCGGATTGGTGATCGACGCGAAAGCCCAGCTTCCCGAGCTTGCGGATGAACTCTTTAGGCTTGACGCTGCCGAGGCGTCCCGGCATCAGGCGGGGACGGCGACCAGGACTGACTCCACGACCTCGCGAATTTCCTTCGGCACGCTTTCGCCGTGCTTCTTTAAGCTCGCGCAGTACGCCTTGATGGCGTCGCGGGCCATGGCCTCGGCTTCCTCCAGGGTCTCGCCCTGGGTGGCGCAGCCGGGAAGGGACGGAACGTGCGCGACGTATCCGCCCTCAGGGGCTGTTTCGTATACGACGGTGAATTTCAGGACGCGCGTCATGGATAATTTGAGTGTATCAGACAAGCCGCGCGAGCGCAAGGGCTTGTTTCCCGTCCGGACTACCACGGGCGGAGGTGCTTTGTGGGCTTAAAAGGTTTGGCAATAGTGCTCGGCGCGGGAGCCTCAAGGGGCGCAAAAAATGGCGGAGAGCATGAGGTTCCCGTTGATGCGAATTTCTTTACGGTGGCGAAGAAGTTGTGGAAAAGTATGCACAAAAAAGATTCAAAAACCGTTGGAGTCTGGCGAGGGTTTAAGGAAGGCTTAAAACAAGCTGGTGTTCCTGATGCAAGCTTGAAAAGCTTGGAAAATACGGCCACGTATCTTGAGGCACGCAAAAGCATAACGTTGGAAAAAAAATCAGGACACCCAGCCAATTACGGAGAGATTCTAGATAACCTGAATCAGGTAATCTATTACACCCTTAAGGGAACTGGTGGGGATCAGTCTTGCGAAATTCACAAAGCGCTGTTTGAATGCGTCAAGCCCAAAGTCGTTATTAGTTTTAATTATGATTTGATCGCTGACCAAACTTTGTTGGAAATGGAAAAATTGGCTTGGTGGAAGAAGGAATATTGCGGCACGGATGGAAAGGGAAAGGGGTATGGAAAAAGAGATACAACGATACATTTCCTTAAGTTGCACGGTTCAATAAATTGGAAAAAAAATGGAAGGGGACACCGTCTTATAAAGAAACCGTCGGAAAATAGGGGATTTATCCTGCCCGCTGACGCTCCAGGTAGTCCATATATTATTCCGCCCATAGCCGTTAAAAATATAAGCGGCCCTCTGGCGGGAAATTGGAAAGCGGCCCGATCTAAGCTTACCGATTCAAAAGGATGCATCATCTGGGGCTACTCTTTTCCTCGAACAGATAATGCGGCTTTGATTTTATTTAGAACAGCTCTGAGGAAGACGGGGCGTAAAAATATTATTGTCGTTAATCCGGATTATTCGGTCGCCGAAAGAGCCGAAGAATTGTTGGGGCTAAAGAAAGGAACAGTTAAGTATTGCCCATCAATGGAAAGATTTTTGTTTGACCAAAAGAAGCTTGAAATCAAGTAGGAGAAAACATGCAAGCCAATATCGCCGTGGGATTTATCGAGACCTCATCCATCGCCAAGGGCATCGAGGCCTCGGACGCCATGACCAAGATGGCCTCCGTGCAGCTGGTCAAAGGCTACGTCATCGCGCGCGGCAAATACGTCGTGTTCATCAAGGGACCGGTGGGCGAGGTGGAAAGCGCCATGCGCGCCGGCCGCGAGATTGCGGCGAAGACCTTGCTTGACGACGTGCTTATCCGCAACGTGCACGGCCAAGTCCTGGCGGCTCTGGACAAGCGCGCGCCGGTCGACGCCATCGAGGCCTTGGGCGTCATCGAGACCAAGGACGCCGTCGCGGCCGTCTTGGCGGCGGACGCGGCGGCCAAGGCCGCGGCGGTGCGCATCATCGAGGTCAAGACCGCCGTTCCCGGCGGCAAGGGCTACGTCACCATGACCGCCGAGCCGGGCGCGGTGCGCGCGGCCGTGGCCGCGGGCGTGCAGGCGATCAAGCCCGGCTCCCTGGTTTCCCACGTCGTCATTCCGCAGGCCGACGTCCAGCTCCTGGCCCAGGTGGGCAAATGAAAGCGAAGGCGGCGCATCCGCGCCACGATCCTGCTCTCGCCCGGATGGCGCAGCGCCTCATGCGCATGCCCTTTAACCGGAGCGGGACGGATAAGAGCTGGGTCCTCGGCTCGCAGTATTACTGGCGCGTCTTCTGGCTGGGAGTCAAGCGTGCCTGAAAATCCTTACGCCAGGATCTTGGCCGCCCTAAAAAAGAGCGGCGCCGATTTTGTCGTCATCGGCCTTTCCGGGATCAATTTTTATGCGGACGCGGCGGATCATGCCTTCTCCACGGGCGATTGCGATCTTTTGGCGGCGCCCAGAACGGAAAATCTCCTCAAGATTTTAAAAGCTTTAACTCGCGCCGGATACGAACTTGTCTCGAATGGCGAGCCCTTGGGGGCGGCGGATGCGTGGCTGGCCGGAAAAATTATCGAGCGTCGCGCTGTCGTGTCCGCCACGCGCGGCCCCGCCCTTATGTTGGACATCGTGATAGACGGCGGGGGAATTCCCTATCCGCAATGGCGTCGGCATGCCAAGCCGTTTTTAGTGCAGGGCGCGCGAATCCTGGTGGGTTCCCTGCCTGATTTGCTCGCCGCCAAGGAGAACGCGGGGCGGGACAAGGATAGAAAATTTTTGGAGCTCTACAGGATTCATTTGAAGGAAATGCTGAAGAGCTCCGCGTCCCGGAGGAAAAAGCGGACATGAGAATCGTCATCGGCTCCGACCACGGGGGCTTCGCGGCCAAGGAGTTCGTGAAGAAGCGTCTTTTGAAGGGGGGGCATGACGTTTCCGATTTCGGCTGTTATAATGAGGAGGCGGTGGACTACGCGGACGTGGCGCTCCTGGTGGCCGAGGCCGTGGCGAGGAAGGACTTCGACAAGGGCGTGCTCTTGGACGGCTTCGGCGGGGCCGTGGCCATGGCGGCCAACAAGGTGCCGGGCGTGCGGGCCGTGGCCGCGCACGACTCCATCTCGGCGCGTTTTGCCGCCGCGCACGACGACGCCAACGTCTTGTGCCTGGGCGGCAAGACCCAGGGCGAGCTGGCGCTGGCGGAAATTTTGGACGTATTTTTCGGGACGCCGTTCGAGGGCGGGCGCCATGAGCGGCGGTTGGCCAAGGTGTTGGGCATCGAGAGGAAATATTCCAGATGAAATTGGCGCGTTTTCGCGGCGGCTCCGAGGAAAAGGCGTGGCTCGGCGCCGCGGTCCGACGCATCGTGAAGAGGACCAAGCCGCAGAAGGTGATTCTTTTCGGCTCCCACGCCTACGGCAGGCCCCGAAAGGACAGCGATTTAGATTTGCTGGTCGTCTTGTCGCGGCCGCGCGGGCGTTTTAAGCGCTACCGCCTGGTGAGCCAAGCCATCGGGGAGCGCCGCTGGCCGATGGACCTGCTGGTGCGGCGCCCGCGGGAAATCGACGAGCGGCTGAGAATAGGCGATTCTTTTTTCCGCGAAATCATTTCCCGCGGCGAGGTCTTGTATGAGTCCTGAATACGCCGCGGAATGGATCCGCAAGGCCGAGACGGATCGGATGGCGGCGAAGCGCGCCCTGCAAGACGCGCGGAACGCCGGATGAGGCTCGCGCGCGTGGTGGGCCGGGTGTTCTGCGCAAGGCAGGACCCGGCCATCGACCGGAAGACTCTTTTGCTCATCCAGCCGCTGCGCTGGGAGGACGAGGCCGCGGCGGGCGACCCCCTCGTGGCCATGGACGCGGTCGGGGCCGGCGCGTCCGAGAAAGTTTTTTGGGTCGCGGCGCGGGAAGCCGCGGTGGCTTTCCCCGACGTGCCGCCCATCGACGCGGCCGTCGTCGGCATCGTCGAGGGCCGGCAGACCCGCAGCTTTCGGGCCAAGAACTGACATGTACATCGCCGAGGTCGTGGGAAACGTCTGGGGCACGCGCAAGCACAAGTCCTTGCGCGACAAGAAGCTCTTGTTGGTGCGGCCCATCGACCCGTTCACCGAAAAGCCCCTGGGCGACGCGGTGCTGGCCTTGGACGGCGGCGTGCAGGCGGGCCCGGGCGGCGTGGTCTTGGTCGTCGACGAGGGCAACTCGGCCCGGCAGATTTTGAAGGACGCGAATGCTCCGGTGCGCGCGGTCATCTGCGGCATCGTGGACCAGGTGGCGTCCGGCGGGAGGATTAAAAAATATGACTGAGGCCGAATTGCGCCGGATCGTCGAGGAAGTCGTGCGCGCCTTGGCGCGCCAGGGATTTTTGAAGGAAGGGGACTGCGGCTGCTCCGGCAAGGCCAAGGCTCCGGCCTCGGCCGCCGCCGCGCCGCGCGCGACCACCGTGGGCACCGCGGGAAAAGTTTTCTCGGGCGAGTGGGCGCCGTATAAGCCTCGCGCCGCGGCGTCGGCCGCGCCCGCGGCTCAAGCCTCCAGCGAAGAAATGGAGCACACCGGCGCGCCCGACTGCCCGCATTGCGGCACGGGCCCGCAGCTGGACGAAAATCAACTCAAGGCCCTGGGCGCCGACCGCATCGGCGTGTGCCGCCCCAGCAAGAAGTGCTCGCCCGTGGCGCGCTACGTGGATCACACGCTTTTAAAGCCCAACGCCACGCAGGAAGAAGCGGCCAAGCTCTGCGAGGAAGCCAAGGCCTATTGCTTCGCGTCCGTCTGCGTCAACCCCTCCTACGTCGCCTTGTGCGCCCAGCTTCTGCGCTCAAGCGGCGTGAAGGTCTGCACGGTGGTAGGCTTCCCGCTTGGCTCGACCACGCCCACGGTCAAGGCTCTTGAGACCCGCGACGCCATCGCCAACGGCGCCGATGAAATCGACATGGTCATAAACGTTGGCGCCTTAAAATCCGGCAACGACGGTCTGGTCGCCAGCGACATCCGCGCGGTCCGCGACGCCGCGCGCGGCCGCCTCTTGAAGGTGATCTTGGAGACCTCCCTTTTGACCAATGATGAGAAAGTCCGCGCCTGCAAGGCGGCCAAGGAGGCCGGCGCCGATTTCGTCAAGACCTCGACCGGGTTCGGCGGCGGCGGCGCCACGGTCGAGGACGTGCGCCTGATGCGCGAGACCGTGGGGCCCCTGATGGGCGTCAAGGCCTCGGGCGGCATCCGCGACGCGGCCGCGGCCAAGGCGATGATTGACGCCGGGGCCACGCGTCTGGGCACGTCCGCCAGCGTCGCGATTGTCGGCGGCGAGGCCGCCAAGGAGTCCAAGGGATACTGATATGGCCAAGAACAAGCCGGCGAAGTTCAAGCTCAAAGTCGACATGCAGTGCGGGGTCTGCGGGGCGCTCACGCACTTGGAGGGCGAGACCCTGCCCAAGTTCTGCCCCTGCTGCGGCGGGGCGATGGAGCGCTTCTGCCTGGCCTGCGGCAAGAAGGCGGACATGTTTTTCGAGGAGTGGTGGCCGGAGGACGACGAGTGCCTGCGCACGTACAGCCCGGCGCGCCGCTGCAGCCGCTGCAACGCGATTTTGGGGCCCGAGGAAGCTTCGGGCGAGGACGAGAATGGGGAGCGCCGGCATTAAGCCGCCGGATCAAAGGAGCGAAACACGATGGCGGAAGCGGGACGCGAGGCATCAGGACGCGAAGCGTTGGGCTTGGTGGAGACAAAAGGCTTTACCGGCATGATTGAAGCGTCGGACGCCATGGCCAAGGCGGCCAAGGTCCGACTTTTAGGCTACGAGAAGGTCGGCTCGGGGCTGGTGACGACCTTGTGCCGCGGCGAGGTGGGCGCGGTGCGCGCGGCGGTCGAGGCCGGCGCCTCGGCGGCGCAGCGGGTGGGGGAGCTGGTCTCCACCCACGTCATCCCGCGGCCGCACGACGACTTGGAAAAATACCTGGATCGCATCGCGGTCAAGCTTTCCGCGCAGGGTTAAACGGTCGTGCTGACCCAAGATGATCTCGTCGAGCTCATCGTCTCCCATCTTCTCAAGGCGGGGGGCGGGGCTGCGGCGCGCCCGGAAAAGGCTCCGGCGCCGCGCGGCCGGCGTTTTATCTCCGAATACGAGCTGCGCCGGATGATCGCGCCCGGGGCGTCCCGGGTTTTGGTGCCCAAGGACGCCATCGTGAGCCCCATGGCGCTCGACTGGCTGGTCTTGAAGGGCATCGCCGTGGATAGGGAGTAGGGGAGTGGTTGAGAAATGGGAACTGCGCCAGGAAGCGGACTCGCTCAACCCTAAGCGCCACCGCCTCTTGATGAAGGCCCGCCGCCAGGACGTTCTGGCGCTGGTGCGGGAGTTCGCCAATCTCTGCGGCCGGCCCGTGGCCGCGGCCATCGAAGGCTACAACTGGAGCGTCGACTTGCGCTCTTTAAGCGCCTCCAACAAGGCGGCGCTCTCGGCTTTTTTGGATTCCTTGGCGGCGCCCATTGCGGCCCCCGCGCCCGAACCAGAATTATCCGCTCCGGAGCCAGTCGTCCCGCCGGAGCCTGTTTCTGAACCCGCGCCTCAACCCGCGCCGGAACCGGCGCCGCCTCCGGCCCAGCCCGAGTTTGCCGCGCCGCCCGCCGCGGAGCCGTCTCCCGCGGAGGCCGCCGGTCCGCCGGCCGAGGAGAAATTGGAACAGGCCCCGGATTTTGAGCGCAACTTCGATTCCCTCATTGTGGGAGCGCACAACCGCTTCACCCACGCCGCGGCCACCTCCGTGGTGGATTCTCCCGCCTCCTTATATAACCCGCTTTTTCTCTTCGGCCCTCCGGGCACGGGCAAGACGCATTTCCTGAACGCCATCGCGGCGGGCTTGAGCCAGTCTTTGGGCCCGGACGGCATCATCCTGACCACGGGGTTTCGGCTCTCCTATCTTCTGGACCCGATGCGCGGCGGCGGCCTGCCCTATTCCCGCGAGCGGCTGGAGGAGCGCGCGCGGGCGATCTTGATCGACGATTTCCACCTGACCCAGATCACCGACGGCAACAAGCCCGAGCTGGCGCGGCTTTTCGCCAACGCCTTGAAGAAAAAATGCCAAATCGTGCTGGCGTCCCTCTATCCGCCCAAGGCCCTCGCGGTTTTGGAGCAGGCGCTGGGGATTTCCTTCGCCAAGGGCTGGGCCGTGGACCTGAAGGTCCCCTCCGCGCCGGCGCGTCCGGACATCTTCAAGGCCTTCGTGCAGCGCCGGGGGCTCTCCGTGAGCGAGGAGGAAGCCGCCAAGGTCGCCGAGCTCTGCCGGGGCGACTACGCGGCGGTGTTCCAAGGCCTGGAGCGTTTGAGCGCCTTCAGGAAAGCGCGGGAAAAATCATCCGCTCCCGAGGCTGACGTCGTGCCCATGCTTTTCGACCAGGCCAAAACCCCCGTCCCCGATGCGGCGAAGCTCGATTCGGCCAGGAGCTTTTCGCCGCCGCCCTCCGGGCCCGACGCCGCGGGCTTGGCGGTGCTTTTTCCCCAGGGCCGCGAGGGCGCGGGCGCCTGGTGCCTGGCGCGCTTCTTCCAGGCCGCCGGGCACTACGGCTTTTCCACGGCCTACCGCCCCGTCTTGAGCCGCGGCTACGACGCCTCCCAAGGCACGCCCTTCGAGCTGGGCCGCGCCTGCGTGCAGGAAGGCGCCGGCGCCGCGCTCGTGGTGGGGCCGGCGGAGAATTCTCCTCTTTTCGCCAAGGCCGCGGAGTTCCGCCACGCGGTGCTCCATGTCCTCAAGGCCGCGGGCGTGCGCGCGGCCTGGGTCGCGCACGATGAAATCGCGGGCTCGGCGCCGTTTTTAAACGCCCATCTTGACTTGTCCCCGGAGGCCCATGATTAATCCACTGGCTTTAGCCGCTCTCTGTTCCCTGGCCGCGGCCGGCGCCGCGGCGGCCGCGACCGCCGCCGTCGCGCGCCGGAAATTCGCCGCGCGGGCGGCCAAAGCGGGTTCGCGCGAGCTGCGGGCCTTGGGCGACTTGGCCCAGACCTTCGGGGCCTCGGGCGCGCAGACCGAATCCATCCTGGCCGCTCTGGTCGCCATCCTGGCCAAGTACCTGGAAGCGGACTTGGTGGCTTTTTTGCTGCCCGACGCCTCGGGGACCGAGCTCATCGTCCAGCCGGGCACCTACGGGGTCAAGGATAGGGATGGCATGTTCTACCGCATTCCCATCGCTGGCGACGAGCATTCCTCCGCGCGGGTCTTCAAGAGCGGCAAGCCCTTTTTGACCGGCGACGCCCAGAACGACCCCGACGTCATCTCCAGTTACGCCAAGCTCTGGGACATCCGCTCGCTCATGGTCCTGCCCCTGCTCCGGGGGGGCAAGACCATCGGCGTCATGCGCGTGGGCAGCTTCCGCAAGGATTGCTTCGATCAAAAACACCTGGACCTGGGCCTGCTTATCGCGGGCGAGGCCGCGGCCGTGGTGGAGGCGGCCGTCCTGACCCGGCGCCTTTCCGAAACGGCGGAACAATTGAAGAAGTCCAATCGTATAAAGGATGAGTTCATCTCGACCGTCAGCCACGAGTTCAAGACCCCGCTG
>DATLUA010000054.1:0-69197 GCA_035533295.1 Elusimicrobiota bacterium
CATCCACGATCCCCACAAGCCGGAGAGCGGACGCTTCTCGATGAGCGTCGAGGAGTACAACGCTCTCCTCAAGAACGCCAAGCCCGCTGCTTAGGCGGAGGCATCATAAAACAGCGGCGCCGGGGGAAACTCCGGCGCCGCTCGTCTAGCGCGAGACGCAGTCCGGACAGCCTTTCGCCGTCCGGCGGGGGAGGAAATTCCACAGCGAAGCCCCCAACAACAGAAGAATTCCCATTCATTTCCTGACTTCCGCAACGGGACACCCGCAGCTTTTCAATCTGGAGGCCTAATAATCCGGAACCGAAGAGAATCCTTCGTTCAAGGCGCGTTTTGCCAAACGTGAGATCACTACGGTGACGGCCGCGGTGGCGGCTAGGCCCGTAATTTCCAGCGCCCATTCGGCCGGGCTCTTGTGTCGGTTGCGGTCCAAACCCAATTGGGCCAAATCCTTAGCCAGAGAGCCCAGGTAGACGTAGAGAATCGTGCCCGGCAGCATGCCGAGCCACGAAGCCAGAACGTAATCCCTAAACGATACTTCCGTTAGCCCAAAAGCGTAATTGAGGATATTGAACGGAAAGACCGGCGAAAGTCTTACTAAGAGCGTGAGTTTCCAGCCTTCTTTGGCCACGGCTTTTGAGAGGCGTTTGAGCTTTTGGTTCCCTTCCATCTTGCGAGAGACCCAACTCTTGGCAAGATAGCGACCTATGACAAAAGCCAATGATGCTCCCGTAACCGAAGCGATGGAAACGTAAATTGTCCCCCAAAGAACGCCGAAGAGCGCGCCCGCTCCCAAGGTTAGCACCGAGCCAGGAATCAATGCCACGGTGGATGAAACATAAAGCGTTATGAAGGCGGCCGGTCCCCAGGCGCCCATATTTCTAATTCCGCGCAAAGCAGCTTCGATCCAATGGTGCATGGTTATTTCCCCGATCCGTTCAAAGACCAGTCGTAATCGAGATAATCTACTCTATAACCGCCTGCGGCCAAGTAAGATCGATCCGCGGAACTTACATAGCGGCTGATGAAGTTGAGGCTCGCCCGCTCTTTGGCGCTTCTGGTTCCGAAGCCCGAAGCCGGCAGATAACGAGGGATGAAGTCTTGCCCGTACCATTTGAAGATGGAGGAAAGATAAACGACGCCGACCTTGCGGTCTATGCGGAACTTGGAAGGATTGCTCAAGAAAGCGCGGGCTTGGCCGTCCAACTGGGCGTTTAAGCGGGAGCCGACATAGGGTTCGTTGCGCAGCGGCGGGCAGCCATTGGACGCGCAGACCAGGGCCATGTGCACGCGCGGCTCATGGTAATCCTTGCGGATGACGCCATGCTCCAGATCGTTGAGCGTGATTGTCTGCCCGAAGAGCCGGACGACGGGCAAATCCCAGGGGCTTTGCCAGAGATGTCCGATGTCCTTGATGCTTTTGACCGGATAGCGGCTGACAATGAGGCGCAGCGTCGCCGCGTTGTAGAGATTCAAAAGGAAAGCGAGCTGATCGGCTTGCGGCCAACTCGTGAATTCCCCTCTTGAAACTCCGGCCAGGGTTTTGAGGTAAAGGTCCAGATTCTCGGGGTTTTTAGAGAGCGCTCCGTAATCGACCGATCCGCCATGGACGTAGGCTTTGAGCACTTCCGCGTAAAGGGCGTGGGACTGATCGAAGGCCGCAGCGGGGAGCGCCGCCGTCAGGCACAGCGCGCCGGCTGCAATCGAAGCAAGCATTCTAGATCGGTTGGATTCCATCATTCGCCTCCTTCAGGACTATATTTTGCAAAGCCCCCCGGGTCTGAGGGCAGAAATTTCGCGGCAAGCGGCGGAGGTCTCTCGTCAAACTTCCGACATCGGCGAAGGTGTCGATGTCCGCGAGCGAAGGAAGGAGCGAAACCTTTAGCCCCGAGTGTTCGGCGCGCTCGATCGTCGCTTCAAGGACTTTATCCGTAGACCACGGGATGGAGTGGAAAAGATCGGAACGAAGTTCCTTAAGCGCGATCAGATAATAGCCGCCATCCGCGGCGGGCCCCAACACGATGTCGTTTTGATCCAGCGAGTCCAGAGCGCGCGCAAGGAGTCCCGCGTGAATCCGCGGGGCGTCCGAACCGATTATGAGGGCTTTTTCTGCGCCATCTCGAAAAATGCGTTCGAATGAACGGATTAATCGCTCGCCCAAATCAACGCCTTCTTGCGGGAAAAACTCAAAACCAGGCTGGGCCATGAGCCAATCAAGTTCCGGCGAGGGGCCGTCGGCGTCGTAAGCCACCGCGAGCCTCGCCGGCCTCATGCGGCGGACGCAGGCCAGGGTGTCTTGAATAAAGGCCCGGTAGAGTTCGGCGGCCTGCTGGAATGACAAGGGCGGGCAGAGCCTCGTTTTGACGCGGCCGGGAACCGGCGCTTTGGCAAAGACGACGATGGCGTTCTTGCTTGCTGTCATCGGTAAATATCCACTAAAACTCGCGGTGGGACGCCTAGATAGAACAAGGCCGTGATGAAAAAATTGCTCAGCGCCTGGAAGACTCGGCCGTTTTTCTCGTAACGCCTGGCCGACGTGACGGCGCATTCGCTCAAAACGCGCACCGGGCCCAGGCGCCTAAGCTTGTCGATGAGATAATATTCCTCCATTAGGGCCACAGGCGGAAACCCCCCCACTTGGAAGTAATCTTCGCGCCAAACCGCGATGGCTTGGTCTCCCAGCGGTACGCCGGTCAATCGACTGCGCCAAGCGGCCATTTTCGCGATGAAGCGGTAAAACCGTTCATCTTTGTCGAAACACAGGCTAAAAGCCGTAGCTGACGGATGCGAGCGGGCGTTCCATGCTTTTTCCAGCGTCTGCCGCCAGCTCTCAGGCAGACGGGTGTCGGCGTGGAGAAAAAGCAGGATATCCCCTGACGCGCTCAAAGCGCCCTCATGCATCTGTCGCGCGCGGCCCGGGCCGCGCCGCGTCAGAACCTTGTCCGCCAAAGCCTGGGCTGCTTCCGCGGTGCCGTCGCCGCTTCCTCCATCCGAAACGATGATTTCCATTGGATCCGCGGCGGAGCTTTCGCGCAGCCGCTCAAGCGCGGCGACGATACCCGCGCTCTCGTTCAAAGTAGGAATGACGATTGAGAATTTCATCGTCGTCGCTAGAGCTTCCCGGCGGCCCGTTCCTTGGCCGGAAGGATTTCGAGGCAGGTCGTCCACCAGCCGGTGCGGACGGTCTGGATGAATTCAGGCGGAAGCTTTTCAGACTCCATTTCCTTCGCGAGCCGCTCAAAATCGTAATGCACGGGCAAATACCGCACGTCCAGTTCGCCGTTTTTATCCTTGATTAAGGTCACCCAAACGCGCGGCGTGCCGTCATTGGCCGGACGGCCCAGCGCTCCCGCGTTAACCACCCCTCGGCCCGGCGCGACAAGGCGGGACCAATGCAGACCGGTGTGGGTGCAGACCACGACATCGGTCTCGTAATCGTCTAGCATCTTCCGGATGAATGGCTCGGGCGTGGCGCTTTTCCAAAGAAATTCGTTGACGCGGCGCGGCGAGCCGTGGCTGAGAAGAACGCGCCGCCCGGCGACGCTCAAGCGGATGTGCGCAGGCAGCTGGGCCATCCACGCCACATGCTGCCGCGAAGTCTTAGCCCGCGTATAGTCGTAGGAAAGCTGGGCGAACTCGTTGTCGCGCGGGTCGGTGTAGCCGCAGCGGCAGTCGTCCGCGCCGTCAGCCAGGGCCTCCTCGTAGTTTCCCCGGATGGCCGGGATTTTTCGTTCGCGCAAAATCTCCAGCGTCCGATCGGGATGCGGGCCGAAGGCCCCGAAGTCTCCCAGAGCTACGACCGTATCGGCCTGTCCTTCAATGAGTTCAAGCGCCTTTTCCAAGGCGAGATAATTCGAATAGATGCCGCCGATAAGGGCGACGCTCTTAAAGGCTCCGGCCTCAATGGTGCCGGGGTTCAAGTTCGACATGAAAATCCCGTGGCACGGCAGGTCCAGCAGGCCTGATGCTTGAGCTCGAACGGCCGCAATGAATCTCGCAGGGTTTCGCCCATGCGCGCCTCCGGCGAATCGATGAGCAAGGGACAGACATAGACGCCTTTGGAGGTCGCCATGCGGCAGGAAGAGCATTGCAGGGCCAGTTGCTCTTCTTCCGTAAGCTCTTGGCCGCGCAGACTTTCCCATGATTCGTAAGCGCGGCTGCGCCGGATTTCCGATCCTAACCTCAGAATCGGCAGAATTTTAAGGCGCGGCTTGTCGAGGCCTATGGATTTTAGGAATGCCAGGAATTCTATTCGGCCTTTTCTGGCGCCCAGCTCGTCCTTGACTTCGGCCGCGGTGATGACGGGATTTAAACCCGCAACGGCTAGATTTCCGACGCCCTTTAGCGTTCTATCGAATGTGCCCGGTCCTCGGACGGCGTCATGAGTCGCGGCATCATAACCGTCCAGGGAAACCCTTAGTTCCAAGCTGTAATCGGAAACGTCGGCTAGATCTTTAAGTCTCGCGGCTGTTTCCGGCGTGATGAGCAGTGCGTTGGTCAAGATAGAGACCGGTCCTTGCTTCAATGCCAATTCCAGCATGGCGAAGAGATCCTTGTTCATGAATGGCTCGCCGCCGGTCAAGTAATACTCCTTGACCCCCAACTGCCGCGCCTCATCGAGATAGCGCTTGACCTCTTCCAAGGACATCATCTCATGGCTGTGGTTGACCGGCGAGCAGGAGATGAAGCAGTGCGTGCAGCGCAGGTTGCAGAGCGTTCCCGCTACCTGGAGCCACAATGTGTCCAAGGCGAATAGAGGCGAAAAAGGGTAGCTCCGTCCCTCTTGGATGGGCTTTGCTGTCGTTTCCATTACGCCTCCAGGGCCTCCAAAGCCAAGCCGCGCGTCTCAGGGCCTTTGATGCACCATGGGATCATGGCGGCGACGCCGATAAGCCAGAAAGACGCCAAGAGAGCGAAGGCCGCCATCGGCGTCCAGCGTCTCGCGAGATAAACCAAGAGCGGCGGAGCCGCGGCGGCCCCGATGCGGCCGACGGCCACCGAGAAACCGATGCCGGTCGAGCGTAGATCGGTCGGGAATATCTCGGAGAAAGTCGGATAGGCCGAAATCCAAGAGCCCGTGGCGCAGAAATTGGCGACGATAAAGGCCCAAGTCACGCCTGAAACGCTTCCGGTTCGCGAGGCCAAGCCCATCACTAGCATCGAAGCGGCGGCCAGAGCGTAGAAGCCCGTCACCGTGACCTTGCGGCCGATGCGATCAAGAGCCCATGCAGCCAGAAGCCCCCCCACGGCGGCTCCCGCATTACCCACGATGAAGAACCACGGCACATGGTTTTCAGCGATGCCCAGTTTCGGCAGCACGATCAGCGGCAAAAACGCGAAGATGCCGTAGTAGCCGGAAGCTTCCGAAAAATCGAGCGCGCAGCCCAAGGCCAGCCGGCCGGGGCAGCGGCGGATGAGCTCGGTTATTTGGCCCCAAAATCCGGCGGACTGCGTGATCGCTAACGGAGCGGCGCGGGGGCCGGAGAACCAGAGCTCTCCGTCCTCGATGCGCACCACCGCTTGACGCGCGTCCTCATTGAGGCCGCGCTTAGCCAGCCAGCGCGGCGATTCGGGAAGCGCTCGGCGGGCCCAAAGGGTGAAAACCGCGATGACGGCGCCGAAGCCGAAGGCCAATCGCCACCCAATGGAGGGCGGCAAAAGATTGATGAGGAGGCTCGTGATGAGCGCGGCCGCAATACCGCCCACGGGCCAGAAGTTCATGACCATGGCGTTGGCGCGGCCCCGGAAGCGCGCGGGAATGAGTTCGCTGATGGCCGAGTTGATGGCGGAGTACTCGGCGCCGACGCCGATGGCGCTGAAGAAGCGGAAGAACAGGAAGCTTAGGTACCCGGGCGCCGCTGCCGAGGCCAAAGTGAAGGCCGAATAAAGGCCCAAGGTCAGAAGAAAGAGCCTGCGACGGCCGTAGCGATCGGCGAGATAACCGAAGAAAAGAGCGCCCAGCATGATGCCGACGAGCCACACGCTCACCAAAAGCGAACTTTCAAAACTGCTGATGGACCAGAGCTTCTTCAAAAGGCCCAGGACGTTGCCGATGATGTTGACTTCAAAGGAATCGAGGAGCCAAGCTATTCCTAAGGCCAAGCTCACCCGGGTGTGGAACGGACTCCACTCAAGTCGATCTAGACGTTCGCCGACGGACGGAGCCGGGCTTTGGGCTGCGGCGGAATTCGCGATCATTTCATTCTCCCCTTAGAAGTCGTAGCGCAGCACCGTATTATAGCTGCGATCAAGAAGGCTCTGCCCTCCGGTTCGCGGCAGAATCCTCCAGTAGTCGAACTCAGCGATGAGGGACAAATTTTGAGTCAGGCTTATTACTGCGCCGGGGACGTATTCCTCCTCGCGGGCGTTTTTGCCCACGTAATTGGCCGAGCTGTAGTTGAAGCGGAGGTTGACTCGGGGGCAAATTTGCCAGCGCGTGCCGGCCAAAAGGTAGACCGCGGTATCGTAAGCTGGGCGTCCCAGTGTATTTTGCGCGGTATCGAGTTCCCCGTTCTGGCGCAGAATCTCGGCGTAAGTCACGGACGGCCCCCATGTTAGGGTCGCGTCGGCCGCGAGTTGGTTGATGTTGAAGTTTCCCGCCGTGGTGGTCGAACGGTCTAGACTGGCATTTAGAGCGGATAGTCCCAGGGCCAGCGAATCGGATTTTCCCCATTTCCAGGTCGGAACCACTCGCAGAGTCACGGTATTGCGCATCGTGGCCAGAGGGTCGCTGTTTACATCGCGCCCCGGGAGCGAGCCGTCGGTGTTGCCGTTGTTTGGGAAAAATTGCGCAGAATAGTCGACGCTGAAGTTTCGGGCCAAAGCCTCGTTCCCCACCCATTCCGCGCCGTAGTTGGGATCGAGCTTCAAGCCGTTGAAATATTGGATGTTCCCGAAAAATGAGTCATCCCAAAGAATGCCGACCCTCCGATAGAATTTGCCGACGTGCATATCCCCCCAGGGCGTCTTGCGGTAGGCGTAGAGCTCTTGGAACCATACATTGGAGAGGTAATAGGAACGCAACCGCGTATCGCGGTAGCGGAATTGAGCGTGCAGGCCGGTCTTGCCGTCGGCCGAGGCGCCATCCAAGTTCAAGATGAAGGCGTAAAGATCGAAATTGTTGGCCGCGCCGGAAACGGCGGCCGGCGCGTAATCATAGAGGTAGACCGAACCGGAAAGGCCCAAGGAGCCATGGGACGTGGTTACATATTGGGTCGTAGCCGTATCTCCCGGCGTATCGGCCCACAAGGACGGCAACGCGGCCAGCGTCAGGCATGCGGCCAGCGGCAAAAACTTCAATCTTTTCATCAGGAAAAACCTCTTATTGATGCGTCCTATCCCACCGCAAGTAAGTATGACAAACTGTTAGAATGTTACACTATGGCGACAATGGCGCACTTCGATACGGAAACGGAACTGGCTGCGCTCAAGCAGCGCCAAAACGGCGCGATGGAGAAGCTCATCCGCGAGCATACGCCCGCGCTCTTGGCGGCCGGCTTCGCCATGGGATTCTCCCAGGCGGACGCAGAGGAGCTGGCCCAAGAAACTTTTTCCGCTTTTTTGGAGGCATTGGAGCGCTTCGAAGGCCACTCGCAGCTCAAGACCTACCTTTTCGGCATCCTTTATAATAAGGCCGCCGATTGGCGCCGCAAAAGGCGGAAGGAAGAGAGTCTGGATGCCTCCGTTGAAGAAGAGTTTGAAAAGCGTTTCAACGCCGCCGGCATGTGGTCCGCGCCGCCCAAAGGTCCCGAGGAGTTGGCGCTGAACGCCGAAATGCAGGCTCTCATTGAGCAGTGTGCGCAGGGCCTTTCGGCCAGTCAGCGGACGGCGTTCTTCCTCAAAGAAGCCGAAGGCGAATCGGCGGAAGAGATTTGTAACGTTCTAGGCGTCTCCTACACTAATTTACGGGTGCTTATGTATCGGGCGAGGATAAAGCTTAGGGAGTGCCTGGAAAGGAATTGGGAGAAGCGGTCATGATGGGTATGCCGTCCTGCCGGGAAGTCACGCGCATGCTGGCCGAGGAAGAGTTCCAAAAGGCTCCCCGGCGCGCGCGCTGGATGGTGCGCCTGCATTTGGCCATGTGTCGCCACTGTAGCCGTTTCGCCCGCCAGATGGGCTTTATTTCACGGGCGCTTAAGACAGCGTTGACCCGCCATCCGACGGAATTCAACCGGCCCGACATCGCTGAGCGGATTATCGCCCGCCTCAAGCATCCGTAGCGAACGCAAGAAAAAACCAACCCTTTCAAAAAGAAGGGACCGGAGAAGTCTGTCAAGAAAAGCAAGCCCCCGCATCAGTGGGGCCGCAAAGTTGGTCATCCTGGAAGTTGGCGTCCGGTCCCGGATCATATCGATAAGGAAGTGGACCTAAGGCCAACCCATTGTCAAACATGCCGACATAAACTCACGCCGCAAATCCGCCTTTCGCGCGTCGTCGTAGACCACGACGGGTATTTTTTACGCGCAAGTCGCGATGAAGGCGTTGACCAGCAATTCTCCTATTTGAAAATCTCCTTCGGGACGCGCTTCGCGCATAGCGATGCCGTGAGCCATGGTCGGAGAGTATTCCATCCAATAAACTTTCAAGCGGGCGCCGGAAGCTTCTTCGCCCGACGGCGCCTCGCCGCCCTCGCTTGAGGAATGCAAGCGCGCCATCCCGCCCCAACCCTCATGGCCGTCCTATTTCCTGTCCGCTAAATGGCGCGGCCTCTGGCGCCGGGAAGGCCTTGAATACGGGTACGACATTGACGTCCTGGCCGAAAAAATCTAAAGGGCGCGCGGCCTTATCCAGAGTCCGAAGCCCCATACCGCCATGGAATAGATCAAGCCCGGGAACATGGGGTTCATTCCCAGCAGGGGGTGGCCTAAGATGTGCCCGGCGCCCACCCAGGTAAAGGAAATCACGCAAGCGCCGAGCGAGGCGGCGAAGGCGATTTTGACATCCGGGCGCAGGCGCGGGTAATAAGCGCTCAAGAGCGGCCACAAAAGCGCGGGGATGACGGCCGAGCCCAGCGCGTACCACAGCCCTACCACCGAGGGAATCCACACCGCCAGGAAGTAGCCCAGCACGGCGCTGGCAATCATGGCGATCATGGTCAATTTTTCTTTCGCCGCGTCCCCCGCCTTGGCCACGCGCCCCAGGGCATCCTTGCCCAGGCTGATGGCGGACTGCAGGATGCGTCCCTGCATCCCCGCCAGCACGGATGAGGCCACGCCGCAGAAAAACAGCGCGCGAAAGCCCGGCGGTAAAACGTGATCGGCCAGCTTGGGATAGGCCATCAAGGGGTGGCTTAAGTGCGGCAGGGCCGCGCGCGCATAGAGCCCGGCCAAGGTGGTCATGGCGTCGATGGCCATCCAAAAGGGGATGCAGAGCAGGATGCCGCGCCGGGCGACGGCGGGGCTTCCGGCCGCGGCCGCGCGCTGGTGGAATATCGGATCGACGATGGTCCACGCCGCGATGAGCCACCAGCCCAGAATCTGCCAGAGGGAAAGCCCGCCGGCCAGGCTTAGGTAGCCCGGCGGCAAAAGCGTCGCCAAATGCGCGGGGCCGCCCACGCGCGCAGCGGCGAAAGGGAAAATTGCGGCAAATCCCAGCAGCACCAGCAGGAACTGGAGCGCGTTGGCCCACACGTCCGAGCGCAGCCCCCCTTTGAGCATGAAAAACAGGGACACTACGGCGCCCAGGGCCATGGCGGGCTTTAAAGGCATGCCGAAAAAATAGGACAGCAAAGTGCCGATCATCACGAACTCATCAGCGGGAGAGGAGAGCAGAAAAACCAGCAGCGCCGCGAAAATCGCGAACTTGACGCCGTAGGCGCTTTCGATATGATCCGCGATGGTCAAGCCGGGCTTGGCGCGGATGCGCCCGGCCAAAAACAGGGCGTAGAACGCGGCGAAGACGTAGTAGGGCAGCGCCATCACCAGCCAGTTGGACAGGCCGTGGGTCCAGGTGAACTCGCCGATGCCCAGCACTCCGCCGTAGAATGAGGGCACCAGCGTGGCCACGAAAAACGGCAGCGTCAGCGTGCGCCCGGCCAGCACGTAATCGCCCACGCCGCTGCGCCGCCGCCGCGCGCCGGCCCATTCCAGGCCGGCCACGAGGGCCAGATAAAAAACGAAGATGACGATGTCGATCAAGCCGGTTATTTTAGCAATCGAAAAGCTTTTAGCCTACCTGCTCCTGCTCCTGGGGCCGGGGCGCGCGGAATTTTTTATAGGATCTGCGGATGAAGGTGCTCATCTCCGGCGCCGGCATCGCCGGACCGACGCTGGCCTATTGGCTTTCGCGCCGCGGCTTTGAGCCGACGCTTGTCGAGCGCGCCCCGGCGCTGCGCATGGGCCGGCTACGTCATCGATTTCTGGGGCGCGGGCTTCGACGTGGCGGAGCGCATGGGGCTCGTGCCCGAGTTGAGGCGCCTGGGCTACGCCGCCAAGGAGGTGCGCATCGTCGGCCAGGACGGTCGGAGAGCCAGCGGATTTCCAGTATCCTCCTTCGACAGGCTGACCCGCCACCGCTACGTGAGCCCTCCGCGCGGCTGGACAAAAGCCCCGAGCTTTACTTCGACCGGGTCAGCCAGATTCAAATGCCGGAGTGGTCCCGCGGACGCGTGGCCTTGGCCGGACAAGGCTCGGCCTTGGCGATGATCTCCGCCTACGCCCTCGCGGGAGAACTCGCGCGCGCCAGGGGCGATTACCGATGGGCGTTTTCACGCTATCAGGGGCTGCTCTCGCCGTTCATGGCGGACGAACAGAAAGCGGCGATAGGCTTCGCGGGCGTTTTCGCGCCGAAGTCGGCCGTGCGCTTGTTCTTGCGCGATCAGATCGCCAAAGCCCCGGCGCTTCCGTTCGTTGCCCGCCTGGTTTTTGGGCGCGGGCTTTTGGACGCCATCTCCCTGCCGGAGCACTCGGAATTCTGATGCCCGCCGAGCGGCGCAGGCAAGTTCTTATTTCCCTCGGCCTTGGCGCCGCGACGTTCGCGGCCTTCTGGCCCGTCCTGCACGCGGGCTTCGTCAATTGGGACGACGCCGCCAACCTGCTGGCCAACTGGCATTACCGCGGCCTGGGCTTGGCCCAGATCCGATGGATGCTGGCCACGTCCTTCGGCGGCTGCTACCAGCCGCTTTCCTGGCTGAGCTATTCCTTGGACTACGCGCTGTGGGGGCTCAACCCCTTCGGCTATCATCTCACCAACCTCATCTTGCACGCGGCCAACACCGTTCTGTTTTACTTCGCCGCCCGCATCCTCTTTCGCTGGGGAGCCGGCGAAGCGGACGAGGCCCGCACCTCCGCCGCCGCGGCATTCTCCGCGCTTTTTTTCGCGCTTCACCCTTTACGCGTGGAGTCGGTGGCCTGGGTGACCGAGCGGCGCGACGTTCTCTCGGGCGTATTTTATCTTGCCGCGCTGCTGTTTTATCTGCGGCGGCAATTAAAGGCGTCTCTCGCGTGCTTCCTGCTGGCGCTTTGCGCCAAGGCCAGCGGCGTCATGCTGCCCGCCGTATTTCTAATTCTGGACGTTTACCCGCTGCGCCGGCTTCCCGAAAATATCCGCGGCTGGTTTTCGCCGCGGTGCCGGCCGGTTTTGCTGGAAAAAATTCCGTTCCTCATCCTGTCCGCGGTTTTCGGCGCGCTCGCGCTGGCCGGACAGCGCGGCGCCGGGGCGCTCTTGCCTTTGGCGCGGGAAAGCTTCGTGCCGCGAATTGGGCAAGTTTTTTTCGGCTTGGCGTTTTATCCCCTGAAGACGCTCTTTCCGGCGCACCTCTCCCCCCTTTATGAACTGCCGCCGGGCTTTCATCTTCCCTTCGGGGAGGTTTTGGCCGGCGTCGCGGCCGTGCTGGCGCTTTCCGCTCTGTTCATCGGGCTGAGGAAAAAATGGCCGGCGGGCTTGGCGGCGTGGGCGTGCTACATCGTCTTGATCGCGCCGCTCTCGGGAATTTTCCCCGTCGGCCGTCAGTTCGCCGCCGACCGCTACAGCTATCTGTCCTGCATGGCTTGGGCGGCGCTGGCCGGCGCCGCGGTTTTGGCCGGCTTGAACCGCCTGAGCCGGAGCGGCCGAAAAATTTTGGTGGCGGCGCTGAGCGTCCTTATTCTCGGCCTGGGGCGGCTGACTTGGAGCCAAGCCGAAATTTGGCGCGACTCGCAGACGCTTTGGAGCCGGGCCGTCGCCGTGGATCCCGGCTCGGATGTCGCCCGCAACAATCTGGGCTTGGCCTTGGCCGCGCAAGGCAATGCCGCGCAGGCTTCCATCGAGTATACGGCGGCGCTGGCGATAAGCCCCGACTACGCCAGGGCTCGCAATAATTTGGGCGATGCGTTGGCGTCGTTGGGCCAGACCGCGCGGGCCGTCGCCGAGTACCGCAGGGCCCTGGCGATTCAGCCCGATTTCGCCGCGGCACGGGTGAATCTGGGCAATATCCTCGCGAAGCAGGGAAAAATCGCGCGGGCCGAGGCGCTCTATGAGCAGGCGCTGGCCATTGATCCTGGTTTGGCCGCGGCCCGTCAAAACCTGCTTTATCTACGGCGCCGGACGCTCGGAAAATAAGCCGTGTTGGCCCCGCCCGTCGGTTTGACAGGCTTTCCCGCAGTTCGTATAATTTGGGCAATATGATAACAAAAGAAAATAAAAGCGGAATCGTAAAGAAGTACGCGGTCAACGCGAAGGACGTGGGAAGCTCCCAGGTCCAAATTGCGCTGTTGACCGAACGCATCAAAAGCCTCTCCGGACACCTTAAAGGAAACAAGAAGGATTACTCCTCCCAGCGCGGCCTGCTCAAGCTCGTCGGACAGCGCCGCCGCCTGCTGGGCTACGTTAAACGCTCGGATTTCGCCGGCTACAACCGCCTGATCCAGCAGCTGGATCTAAGGAAATAGCCATGGACAACATTCAAAAAATCAGCCTGCAGGAAACTGTGGGCGGCAAGACCTTTTGCCTGCAGACCGGCACCATCGCCAAGCAGGCCGGCGGCTCCGTCACCGTGCACCTGGGCGAGACCGTTGTTCTCTCCGCCGCCACGGCGTCGTGGACGCCCAAGGACGTGGATTTCGTGCCCTTGACCTCCGACTACCGCGAGCGGACCTACGCGGCTGGGCGCATCCCGGGCGGATTCTTCAAGCGTGAGAACCGGCCGCGAGAGAAGGAAATTCTCTCCTCGCGGCTTATCGACCGGCCCATCCGGCCTTTGTTCCCCTCGGGCTGGAACTTCGAGACCATGGTGCAGAGCATCGTGATTTCCACGGACTCCGAGAACGACGCGGACGTGGTGGCCATCAACGGCGCCTCGACCGCCCTGATTCTTTCCGACGTCCCGTGGAACGGGCCCGTGGGTGCTGTGCGCATCGTGCGCCGCAACGGCGCCTTCGTGCTTTTCCCCACCTTCGAAGAGCGGGAAGACGCTGAGCTGGAGCTCGTCGTGGCCGGCAAGAAGGGCGCGCTCCTGATGGTGGAAGGCAGCGCTAAAGAGGTCGGCGAGGACGTTTTCGTCCAGGCTTTGGAGGTCGCCTCCGAGGCCATCGATCGGATTTGCGACCTGCAGCTGCGCCTGCTTAAGGAAAGCCAGGCGGCCGGACGCAAGGTGGCCAAGCGGGAGCCCTCCAAGTTCGAGCATCCCGCGGCGGTCGAAGCCTACGTCGCGCCCAAGGCCAAGGAAGCCATCAACGCGGCCCTGCACTCCAAGCTGGACAAAGCCGGCCTGGACGAGCGCGTCGACGAGGCCAAGGACAAGCTTAAGAAGGAAGTCGAGGAGCTCGCCAAGACCAAACCCGAGTTCACCGACGGCGTCAAGCACGTCTCGGCCATCATCGAGGACGTGGTCTACACCGAGAGCCGGCGCGTGAGCTTGGAAGAGCACGTGCGTCCGGACGGCCGGCGCTTCGATGAGATTCGCCCCATCACCATCCAGACGCCGGTGTTCAAGCGCCTGCACGGCTCGGTGCTCTTCACCCGCGGTCAGACCCAGGCCTTCGTGAGCGCGACCTTGGGCAGCCCGGGCGACATGCAGGTCATGGACGTCCTGGAGGGCGAGTACAAAGAACGCTTCATGATGCACTACAACTTCCCGGCCTTCTCGGTCGGCGAGGTGCGTCCGGAGCGCGGCCCCGGACGTCGGGAAATCGGCCACGGCGCCTTGGCGCGCCGCTCGCTTGAGCCCCTGCTGCCGCCGGAAGAGGAGTTTCCTTATACCATCCGCCTGGTCTCGGACATCCTTGAGTCCAACGGCTCGTCCTCGATGGCGTCGGTCTGCGGCGGGAGCTTGGCGCTCTTCGACGCGGGCGTCCCCATGAAGGCGGCCTGCGCGGGCATCGCGATGGGCTTGGTCCTGGAGGGCGGCAAGTACGCCATCCTGACCGACATCGCCGGCGTGGAAGACCACAACGGCGACATGGACTTCAAGGTGGCCGGCACGACCCAAGGCATCACCGGCTTCCAGATGGACATGAAAATCGAGGGACTCTCCATCAAGATCATGACCGAAGCCCTGGAACAGGCCAAGAAGGCGCGGCTTTTCATTCTTGATAAGATGAACGCGGCCTTGGAGAAACCCCGCCCGGAGCTCTCTGAGTACGCGCCGCGCTTGATGCGCATCCAAATTCCGCAGGACAAGATCGGCGCCCTTATCGGCCCCGGCGGCAAGAACATCCGCCGCTTGACCGAAACCTACGGCGTCGAGGTGGAAGTCGAGGAGGACGGCTCGGTGTTCATCGCCGGCACGGACTCCGAGGCCTGCGAGCAGGCCAAGGCCGAAGTCGAGGCCTTGAGCCAGGAAGCCGAGATTGGCAAGATATACAAGGGGCGCGTGGTCTCCATCAAGGAGTTCGGCGCGTTCGTGGAGATTTTCCCCGGCCGCGAAGGGCTTCTGCACATTTCCCAAATCGACAAGACCCGCGTCGCGCGCGTCGAGGACGTCTTGAAGGAAGGCGACCAAGTCGAGGTCAAGGTCCTGGAAGTCGACGAAGGCGGCAAAATCCGCCTCTCGCGAAAAGCGGTGCTCTTTCCCGGCTCGGAGCTCGCCGACGCGGGACGGCCTCCGCGGCGTTCGGGCCCCAGCAACGGCGACAACGGACGCCGCCACCGCCGCTAAGTGCCGTCCGGACTGATGCCGAAAAAAAACGCCGCGGCCGGTGGGACCGGCAAAAGCACCGGCAACGGCGGAGCGCCTTTCCCCAAGAAAGGCGAGAGCCTTCTGGGCGAGCTTAAGTCGATTTACGACTTCATGCTCCAGAATAATCTCGAGAGCCTCGAGCTGAGCGAAACGGGCCGCCATGTGCGCTTGGCGCGGCGCAAGGCTCCGGCGCCGATGCCGGTTCCCGTGCCCGTGGCGGCCGCTGGAGCCTACGCGGCTCCTGCGGCCGCCGGATCGGCCGCCACGGCTCCCGCGGGGCCAAGCGCGCCCGCGGCCTTGCCTCCCGGCGGCGTGACGGTCAAGTCGGGCATGATGGGCATCTTCTACCGCGCGCCCTCGCCGTCGAGCCCGCCCTATATTAAGGAAGGCGACCATGTCTCGGCGGGGCAGATCATCGGCATGATCGAGGCCATGAAGGTCTTCAACGAGATCAAGGCCGAGTTCGACTGCACGGTCGTCAAGGCGCTGCTCGAGAACGGCAAGCCGGTCAAGCTGGGCCAGGATATTTTTCTCGTTCGCCGGGACTAAGGCTGGAGCCTTATGTGGAGAGCCTCCCGCCGCCTTTTCGCTAAAGCTTCCAAGAAGAGCCGGAAAAACAGCGCCTTTTCATCGGCTGCGCGCTGGCTTTTGGGGCTGTGCGCCTCGCTCTACTTCGCCGCGCTGGTCTACGCCCCCGCGCTTTCCGGCCCCTTCGGGCGCGCCGCGCACGAGGTCCTCATCCGCCTTCTGGGCCTCCCCACCTATTTCATCCCGGTTTTCCTGGCGGCCGTCTTGTTCCAGTACTTCCACAAGGATTCCAGCCGCATGCGCCTAGCCGCCTTGGGCTCCCTCATAGCCCTGGCGGATTTGTGCGTGGCCGCGTCCTTGTTCGGGCAGTGGCTCTTTGCCAATGCCGCGGCCGGCGGCGGCGCCTTCGGCAAGGCCGTGGAGCAGGCGTTCTACGGCTCGGTGGGAGGCTTTGGCACGCTGGCTATCGTTCTGACCCTTCTTCTCTTATCACTGCACCTGGCCTTCGGCATCCATTGGTCCCGGCTCTTGGTCCAGGGGTTCAAGACGTTGGCCGCGGACTACCGCAACTGGCAGAAAGCGCGTAAGGATTTGGCCCTTGAGTTAAAGCGCGCGCGCCTAGAGCGGGAAAAGAGCGAGGCAACGGCCGCGGTTACGGCCAAGGCCTCGGCGAAAGCCGCCGGGCCCATGCCGCAGAATTCAACCGCGTCCGAGCCCGCCAGGCCGGCGATGGTCATCCGTGAGGAAAAATCCAGGTCCGCCGCGCGCGCCCACGCTCCGGCCAAGGCGCCCCCGCCGCCGGCGCCGGGATCGCCTTACGCCAACTACCAGGCCCCGCCGCCCGACTTGCTCCAGCCGCCGCCGCCGTCTACGGAGCGCGGCAAACCCTCGCAGGAGGAGTTGACCCTGGCCGCCCAGGAGCTGGAGAAGACCTTGAAGAGCTTCGGCGTCGAGGCCAGCGTGAGCGGCTGCTCGCCGGGTCCCGTCATCACGCGCTACGAGCTTTCTCCCGCGCCGGGCGTCAAGGTGAGTTCGATCGTCTCTTTGGAGAACGACATCGCCTTGTCCATGAAGGCGCGCGGCATCCGCATCATCGCGCCCATTCCCGGCAAGGCCGCGGTAGGCGTGGAAATCCCCAACCACAAGCCGGCCATGGTCGTGCTGCGGGATATTTTGGGCATGCCGGTTCTCCCCTCGCAGGCGCCGCCCCTGTCCTTCGCGCTGGGCCTCTCCGCCGACGGCGAGCCCACGGCGGTCGATTTACAGAAGATGCCCCACCTGCTGGTGGCGGGCGCGACCAACAGCGGCAAGTCCGTGGCCCTGCACGCGCTGGTCATGTCCATCTTGATGCGCCGGCGCCCGGACGAGGTCAAGTTCCTGATGATCGACCCCAAGCGCCTGGAGCTGACTTTCTACGACGGCATCCCCCATCTTTTCGATCCGACCGCGCCCTGCGAGGAAGCGGGCGTGATCACCAGCCCCAAGGCCGCGGCCAAGTCCCTGGGCGCCCTGGTCAAGCTCATGGAAAAGCGCTACGAGAAGTTCCAGCACATGGGCGTGCGCAACATCGACGCCTACAACGAGGAAGCTGACAAGAACGAGATGGAGAGGGAGTTCTTCGTCGTGGTCATCATCGACGAGCTGGCGGACCTGATGCTGGTCTCGCAGGAACGGGTCGAGGACGCCATCCAGCGGCTGACCCAGATGGCGCGCGCGGTGGGCATCCACCTGGTGTTGGCCACCCAGCGGCCCTCGGTGGACGTCATCACGGGCGTCATCAAGGCCAATTTGCCCGCGCGGCTGGCGATGCAGGTGATTTCCCGCGTGGACTCGAAGGTCATCTTGGATGGCGTGGGCGCCGAGTCCTTGCAGGGCCGCGGCGACATGCTCTACTTGGCCGCCGGCGCGCAGAGGCCCGAGCGCTGCCAGGGGGCGTACGTCAGCGAGCAGGAAATCCGCGCGGTGGTCAAGCACTTAAAGACCCAGGGCAAGCCCAGCTACCCGATGCTGGAGACCATGGCCGCGGCGAGCAGCGCCGATGATTTGGCGTCTTTCGGCGTCGAGCCCTTGGAATTCTCGCAAGCCCTGAAGCTGGTTTTGGAGCGCCGGCGCGTCTCCCAGGATCTGCTCAAGTCCCAGTTCGGTTCCTCGGCGCGCGCGACCAATCTGCTTAGCCTGCTCGAAATCAAGGAGATGATTTTCAAGCCCGAAGGCTCCAACCGCTGGGAAATCAATTTCGACCGTATCGAGGACTACATGCGGCAGTATTTCCCCCAGGTTCCTCTGGGAAAGTAGGGGTGCGGAAAGAAAAAAGAAGGAATGGAAGGAAACGGATGGAAAAGAAAGGAAAGGACCGGAAAAGCGAAAAAACGCAGCGGAGAAATTCTCCCCCGCTTCCCGTGCCGTCTTCTTTTTCTTTCCGTTTTCTTCCGTTCCTCTCCGTTGCGTTCCTTTCCCTTCTCTTCCTTCTGTTCCATCCTTTCCCCTCCTTCGCCGCTTCTGCGCCCCCCACGTTGGCCGACATCGCCGCTCACTTCGACGCCTTGGACTCCAGCATGACCTCCTTGACCTGCCGGTTCGTCGAGGAAATGAATTTGGGCGCGGGTGCCCCGTCCCAGAGCGTGTCCGGCTTCGTGCAGTACAAGAAGCCCGACTTGCTGCGCATCGAGTACAAGACGCCCGAGGCGCAGAGCGTGGTGCTGGACGGCAAGGACCTGTGGATTTGGCGCCCGTCCGCCGGCCAGGCCATCGAGACCAGTGTCGCGGACTGGAAAGAATCCCAGCCCATGGCCCGGCAGCTTCTTGATTTCGGGCATTATGGCCGGATGCTTGCGGACTACGAGGTCTCCATCGCGTCCGTGTCGGCGCCGGACGCGCGGGGTTTTTACGACGTGCTCCTGGACTTAAAGCCCAAAAATGGCGGCGGCTACACTTTGCGCCTGGGCCTTTCCACCCGCGATTACTTTCCCGCGCGGACCTGGATGACGGTCGGAAGCGTCACCATGGAGTCGGTTTTCTCCGACGTGCGCTTGAACCCCGCGATTTCGGGCAACGCATTTCATTTCACGCCGCCGCCCGACGCCGACGTTTTTCGGAACTTCAAGCTCCCGCAGGCGGGCCAATGACGGCGGGAGAACTTGCCGTCGCCGGGGACGCGCTCAAGCGCGCGCGCCTTAAAAAGGGCGAGAGCCTGGAGGACGCCGCCCGCCAGACGCGCGTTCCCAGGAAATTCCTGGCGGCGCTGGAAGACGGGCGCATCGACGATTTCCCCGCGCCCGTCTACGCCGAGGGCTTTTTCAACATCTACAGCGAACACCTGGGGCTTTCGAAGGCCTCGCTGCGTGGCGAAGGCGCCGCGAACAGCGAGATGGAGAAGCCCGAGACGCCGACGGCGAAAATGGATAACGCGCATGCCGGCGAAGAGATCTCGCACGCGGAAAACCACGCCGCTCCCCGCGGGTCGGACAGTTACCGGCTGCTCATGACCGCCTCCATCGCGGTCTTGGCCGCCTTCGCGATTTGGCTGTGGCATGCGTCTTCGTCCATGTGGCTTCCCAAGCGCCCGGCTGAAGCCGTTCCGGCGGACGCCGCCGCGCCGCAAGCCGCCGCTTTTCCCGCCAAGGTGGATTTAACCATCATTTTCCATCATGAAGTCTGGCTCCGCGTCCTGGTCGATGGCAAGCCGGCTTTCGCCGGCAGGGTTCCGAAGGGAGGGATGCGCGAATGGAAGGCGCGCAAGAACGTCGTTCTCGAGACCGGCGACCCCCGGGCCTTCGATTTGATGGTCAACGGTGCCCCCTATTCCATCATTCCCAACATGTCGGAACGATATCTCATACGGGCGCGCTGACGCGCTTTAACGATCCCCGAACCGATGAATCTGGCCAACCGGCTGACCGTGGCGCGCTTCGTGATGGCCTGCGCCGTTTTCGCGGCGCTCCTGCGCTCCCGGCCCGCCTTCCACTGGACGGCGTTTTTCATCTTCGGGCTGGCCATCGCGACGGACTGGTTCGACGGGCAAATCGCGCGGCGCATGAAGAAAGTCAGCGCCTTCGGCAAGGTGGCCGACCCCATCGCGGACAAGGTCCTGGTCCTGGGCGCCTTGATGGCTTTGGAACGCTCTTACCCGCGGATGGTCCCTCTCTGGGCCGTATTCCTGATTCTCGCGCGGGAGCTCTTGATCGGAGGCCTGCGCGTGCTCTCGGCCGTTTCCAACCGGCCCGTTGCCGCGGAGAAATGGGGCAAATGGAAGATGGGTTTTCAAAGCTTCGCGGTGCTGACCGTCATCGGCATCTTGGCCGCGATGGAAACCTGGCCCGCTGCCGCCCCGTCCTGGACGGGCGAGTTGGTCTACGGCCTGACCGTCATGTGCGTCGCGGCCTCATGGAGTTCCGCCTATTTTTACTATCGGAACTCCCGGAAGCTGCTGGAAACGTCGTGGAGCTAGCGCCGCTAAGAGAGAGCAGTTTCCTTGTTAGCCCGTTTTTATTTAAGCTATAGTGCATCGTCGATGAAAAAATACATCTGGCTCGCGGCGACGGCCGCCGTCTGCCTTTTCCCGGCCCGGGCCGGCGCGCAGTCCTGGATGCACCCTGTCTCCACCGAGGCCGTGAGCGCGTCATCGGCGCCGGCCTTGAATCTGGGCCAGCCGCTTTCTCTGGACAAGGGCCCCTGGGTGCTGGGCGAAATCGTGTTTGTCTCCAACAACCAACTGGTCGCCAACATGACTTGGCGCGATCAGGTGCGCGGCGCGCCCGGCGAGCTCTACACCAAGGCCGACATCCTTTCCGACGTGGACAACTTGAAGGGCCTGGGAGACTTCGCCGAAGTGACCCCCGCGGTCTACGCCATCCCCGGCTCGCCCACGCCGTCGGAATATTTCGGCATTTCGGCCTCGACCAACGAGGTGCGCCTGGTTTTCGACGTCCAGCAAAAATCCGTGGCGCAGTCCTCGGCCGCCGCAGCGGCCCTGCCGGTGCCGGTCTCGGGCATGATTTTGACGCCGACCGCCTACCGGGGCATGGGGCATTTCACCAACCCGGGTTTGAGTCTGGATTTCAACGGCACCTACTACATCGGCCGCCTCTACGGAAAGAACAACTACGCCAACGACCCCACGCACACCAACTACCTTGATCAAGTCGGCCTGTGGCTTTTGACCATCGACGGCAAGATGCAGGTACAGTCCGAGACCAAATACCGGCCCGCCCTGGCCTTCGGCACGGAGGGCACGCTGTCCTTCCTAGACACCTCCCAGCCCACGCCGACAACCAACGCGCCCACGGAAACGGTCACGGTCGCGAGCAATAAGACCAAGATTTTGACCGACGCCTACGTGGTGGCCAGCAAGAAGTTCGGGCCCGTGCGCACCAGCGTGGGCTATATGCAGGGCGACATGGGCGACTTCGTCTCCCAACTTTCGGGCTTCTTGTCCCCCAGCGCCTTTATTTTCTACCACGGCGAGCCGGGCCAGACGGTGCACACCAACAGCGTGCCTTTCGCCAGCGTCTTTGGCTTTCCGCACAAGAACATGCCCCTGGGCATGGAGGTCATGGAGTTCAACGGCGCGGCGCTCCACCCGATTCTCTTCAACTTCCGCGTGGGCTCCTTCCTGCACGCGAACTTCGACGTGGGCTACCTGCGCTTCGACGGCGGTTACGACGTGTTGGGCCTCATCAACTTCCGCTGGAGCGAGTTCCCCAACCGCTAGGCCGTTCCGTTATCACCGAACCCGGTATATCTCAAGGGCCGGCCGGCCCGTCGGATCGCGAAAAACCTTGACCCGCGCCAAGGGCGCGTCCAGCCTTGCCGCTGCGGCTTTAAGCTCGCGGGCTATGTCCGATTCCGTGTCGTTCTCAACGAGGAAATAAGGCCTGTCCTTGCGGAGCAGCCACCTCCTCCAAGGAAGACGGTTGCTTAAAATCCGGTCAGGCCACGGAATAAGAACCGCCCGGCCCTGCGAAAAATAAGGCGCTGCGGCGGTGAATGGCACCGACAAGGAAATGATGGGAATCCGCGCTTCCTGGCCGGCCCATTGAGACGCTTGAATAATCAGCGGCGACATCTCGTACCAGTGCGCCGCGGCCACGTCGACATTATCCTTTCGAAAAAGCCGGGCATCGCCGGCGAACTGGGCGGCGCAGGCCAGGGCCAGCGCGCACCGGGCGGCCGCGCGCGGCCGCCCGGCGGGAACGTCGGCAATCCAGGAAACCGCCAGCACGGCCAGGATGGGAACCAAGGGGGTCAAATGGATGGCCAGCTGATCGGTCGGGCTTACGGCCGCGATGAGAAAATATCCGATGGCGATAATCCAGAGAGCCGCCGTGGCGCTCCAAAGCGTGCGCCGTCGCCAGGCGCTTCGAGCGGCAAAAGCCAAAGAGAGCAGAAGCGTCGCGGCATAGAGCCAGTGCCACGGCTCCGGGATCATGACGCCCTCTGGGCCGTCGCACAGGCTCACCAATTGGCTCGCGTTGAACTTCAGGTTCATCCAATACGCCAAGTTGCTGCAGGTCTCGTAGCCGGGCAAACCGCACGTTGGCGAGTCTCGATTGACGAGACGGCGGGCATAAAAAAAGACGCTGAACCAGCCATGAGCCGCGTTCCAAGCAAGGATGGGCAGCAGGAAAATCCCGGCGCAGAGGAGGAATCCGGAGATGAGCCGGGCTTTGGCGGCATTGGACTTTGGCAGCAGGGCGATGACCTCGCGCCAGACCAGGGCCGCGTAAAGCGCAAGACCTGCGCCGAGGCCCGCCACCCAGGTCCGGGTGCAGAGCCCCATAAAAAAAGCGGCGCAGGCCGCCCAGGCATAAGCCGGCTTGCGCGCGCGGACGAATGACAGGGCGAAGCACAAGGCCCAGACGGACGCCGCCACGTCCGGCGCACTGACATATTCGCTGCGCGTCATCGCCATTGCGGGACAGACGGCCAGCAGGACCGTCGAGAGAAACGCGGCCGCCTTGCTTTCCGTGGCGAGAAAAGTCAGCCGCCACGTTCCCCAGAGCGCGAGGAGAAACATGAGCGCGGAGTAGCTCCGCAGCGATGCCAGCGTGCCGCCGCCCAAGGCGACAAAGGGCGAGAGCAAGTAAATCCCCCACGGTCCGTGCGAGGGGTTTAACATCAGGGGCGTTTTCCAACCAAAGACCGCGGCGCTCGGCCCCGTGAACATGTTGGGAATCTGATGAATCCAGGCGTAGGCCGCGATGCCGCTTAGCGCCTCGCCCGTGAATACGCCTTGATACGGCCAGAGGCGGCAAAGGAGAACGAGGAAGAGCCCCCAGGAAAAAAGCACGGCGGCCGGTTCTGAAAAACGCTCAAGCCGTTTCATCTGTGGGACGGGCGCTTGGCGAGGCGGCTCCGAATTTCCGGCAGGTAATGCAGCGCCGGCGCGTAACGCGGATCGACTTGCAGGGCCAAAGAGAGCTCGCGCGCCGCGATGCCCCAATCCTTGCCCCAATAGAGCACCGCGTAGTCGTAGTGGGTTTCGGCCAGAGGATAAATCGCGAGCGAGTTCTGGTAGCTCCGCTCGGCGCGGGCAGGATTCCCCAGATGCTGCTCGGCCACGCCCTCGTGCATCAAGGCATCGGCCTCCTGCTTTTTAATTTCGGCGACGACGCCGGGCAGCGCGGCGTATTGGCCGGCCAGAACGACCAAGCGCGCGCCGATTCGGGCCGCGAGCGCGTAATTTTGGGCTGCGAGCGCGTAGTCGCCGCGCGAGAAGGCGTCGTAGCCCAAAAAGGCCGGCGCCTGTGGCGAAAGCCAGTCCATGGCCCAGCCCCATCTGATTTGCGAAAGACCCAGGGACTTCAGGCCCGTCTCATAAGCGTCCGAGCCCGCCTTGTAGAGCGCCTGGCTGTAGTCCGCGACCACATCCGAGGTGAAAAAGTCGTGGTAGGCGTCGTAATCGTAATCGCCGCGAAAAGCCATCAAGCTCCAGGGCGCGACTGAAGCCCGTGCATCGTATTTTTGTTGCCATCCGATTAAAAACCCTTGGGATTTCGCCGAGCCCGCCAGGTCCTGCGGAACGGCGGCGTCGGGCGTGGCGAAGGCCGGCGCATCAGCGGCCGCGAGCTGTTTTAAGCCCGCGTCGCTCTCCGCCTCGCCGATAAAGGCGTTGGGGTGATCTTTCTGGAAGCCGTTTTGGTACCATGGCGCGCCGGAGAGCCCCTGCGCCACCACGCGCACCTCCGGCCGCAGGCCCATCACGGTCTGGTAGAACCACAGGGTGTAGACCGGCACGTCTTCCTTGACGATGACCGTGCCGCGCGGCGGAACGCAGAGAAAAACGTTGCGCGCGTAGTCGAGGCTAAAGAAGTGGCTCCTTCGGTCCATGGCGTGAACCCGCCCGGCCAAGAGCGGCGCCAGCGCCAGCGCCGCGACCGCGGCGGCGGCCAGCGCTGGACAAACGCTTTGCGCGAGCCAAGCGATGCCCTCAGCGGCCCACAGGATCAGGATGATGTCCGGAAGCAGGTAGTACGGCAGGACGATGGCGGCGGCGTGCGGGTTGGGCGGCATGTTAGCGATGAAGAGAAAGAAAGGCCCGGTCCAATACCAGCAGGCCAAAAGCCCCAACCAGCGCCGGCGCTCATCCCTCCAACATTTGAAGAACCCCGCGGCGCAGGCGGCCAAGCCTACCAGGGAGAACTGTCTCCAAAGGTGCTGGGCGTAGAGGACCATGTTGACGCCGAAGAGCTGGCCGATGCGGTAGTTCTCGGAGATGAGATCCAGAGTGCCGCCGTACTTGGTGCGCAGCACGCTCGCGATCAAATTCCCGAAGACCGCGGGGTGGTGCCAGTCAAGCCACGGTCCCGCGGCCGAGCGCAGTGACAAGTAGGCGTAGACCGAGAGACCCAAAGCCGCGAAGACGGCGCTCCGCATGGCCCAGCGCAAGCGATCTTTCACGGGGCAGAGCCACAGGACCGTGCCTGCGATCAAGATCGCGAGGGGATAGTTTTTCTTGGACAAGGCCATTATGGCGGGAAAAACCAAAAATGAAAACACCGACCAGAGCGCGGTTTTGTTTTTGTCCTCGTCGCCGAGCACCAGCCACAAGAGCCCGGGAATCAGCATAAGTATTTCGAGGCGGTTGCCCAAGAATAGGCCGAACAAGAAGACAAAGCCCAGCCAAACTTTTTCCCGATAAGCTCGGCCCAAACTCAGCGCCAGGGCGATCAAAATGACGGCGAGCAAAATGGAGAGCGAATACATCTCCTGGACCTGGGACACGGCCCAGAAATCCGAGTTCGGGCCCAGGAGCAGCGCCGCGCCCAGCGCCGCAATCGCGCCGAAGAATCTTTCGCTAAGAATATAGAGCGCCGAGACGGCCGCGGCACCGGCCAGGGCCGACAAGATCATCAGCCGGTAGGCGGGATTGCCCAGAGGCACAAGGTCCATGACGTGTCCCAGCATGATGTAGAGCGGGTATCCTGTCGGGTGGGACACGCCCAAGGTCCAGGCGCTGGTGGCCATCTCGCCCGAGTCGCGATAGGGCGCCAAGGCCGGAAAGGCGGTGAACAGGTAAAGCGCGAAGAAGCCGAAGAACAGGCCGAGCGCGGCGCTCGCGGCGGCCAAGCGCTTGGCTACTGGCCGGTTGATCATCCTTGAATATTGCCAGATTGCCCGGCGGTTTTCAATGAGGGCGAAGGCCGCTCCCCGGGCTTTACACGACGAGGGGGCCATTGATACCATCTACCAATCCGTGGCGCTATTGCAAGAGGAACGGACGCTCGCGGGCCCGGGCCCGCGCGAAACGACGGGTTGGGGGCAAAGCGAGTTTGCCAGGGCCGCCGTGGCCCTGGTCGCCGCCGCTTTGCTGGTCGCTGGCTTTCTGAGGATGGAAAACTTCTGCGCGTCGCTGCAGAGCTTCCACCCCGCCGCGCTGCCCTGGGACGGCCTCATCCCCCTGGAGCCTGCCTGGGTTTGGATCTACCTGCTTTATTACCCGTTCTGCGTGAGCGCCGCTTTTTTTCCGGGGGTCTTTCGCAGGGCGCGTGTATTCTGGGCGATTCTGCTGGGCTTCCTTTTCCAGTTCGCGGCCGCCGGCCTGATTTTTTATTTTTTCCCCACGCGCATCGTCCATCCGTCCGTGCCGGGCGTGGGCTTAAGCGCGCAGGCCCTGCGCGAGCTCTACGCCGTGGACAGCGGCCACTGCATTTTTCCCTCTCTGCACGTGGCCAACACGGTTTTCGTCTCCCTGGTCGCGACCCGGATGCTCGCCAAGCGCTGGAGCGCGCTTTTTTTCATTGTGGCCGGGATCATCGCCGCGTCGACCGTGCTGGTCAAGCAGCATTTCCTGGTGGACATCCCCTCCGGCGCGCTTCTGGGAATTTTGGCCTACTGGCTCGCCACCCGGCCCGCGCTTGAAGGCCCGAAGGCCGGCGGGCTGCCGATAAAGGGCTGATTTTAGCGGCGTGCCCGGCCCTTGGCGGCGCTTTCGCGCAGGAAGCGCGCCGCCTCCGCCAGGCAAAGGACCGCCGTCACGCAGACGTCCTTGGCCGCAAAGCGCTTCATCCATTCTTCGCGGTCCGCCAATTTAAAAACTTTTTGAATTTTCCTGGAGAGCGCCGCGGCGTTTTTGAGCGGGTCGTCGGCCATGGGCTTGAGCTTGGCCAGATCCAGGAGATCGAGAAGGGCCAAGGCGAATCCCTTTTCAAGTGCGGCCACGGCCAGCAAGGCGCCGTCTTTAGTTTCGTAGAGGCGATAAAAGGGGTGGGCGCCGTTCCACCAATGCCGGCCCCGGCCCGGATCCTCTCCGGTCGCCCGCCAGTGCCCCAGGGCCGCGACTAGCCACGAGTGCACGGCGTCCGTCATTGAAATCCGGATGCGGCGCCCGCGCCGAGTCCGGTCTCTTTCCAACAGAGCCGCCAAAATTCCGGAAACGGCGGCCATGCTGCCGGCCAAGTCCGCGATTTGCGCCGAGGGAAACGCGACTTGCCCCGCGGAGGTGCCCAGGCCTAGAAAGCCGCTCATGGCCAGGAAATTCAAGTCGTGCCCCGCTTTGCGGCCCCAGGCCGACGCGGGATTGTAGCCCGAAATCGAGCAGTAAACCAAGCGCGGGTTGACGCGGCGCACAGCCTCGAAACCCAGGCCGATGCGCTCCATGACCCCGGGCCGAAAGCCTTCCACCAGGACGTCCGCCTTGCCCAGCATGTCGCGCAGCCGCCGCAGTCCCGAGGGCTTACGAAAATCGAGGCTCAGCGTCTTTTTCCCCCGGTTGATGAGCCGGTACATGGATCCAATCCCGCCAATCGCGGGAGAAAAAGCCTTCAAGGGGTCCTGGAAATAAGGAAGCTCGACGTGCGTGACGCGGCAGCCCATGTCGGCCAGGATTTGCGTCGCGTAGGGGCCGGGCAGCATGCGACTTAAATCAACGATGAGAATTTTTAAAAATCCATTAAAGGGGATCCCAATCCCGCCCAGGGGTCTCTCCGGCTCCGAGTGCCCGCGGCGATTTTTCATTATTGACCGGCCCGCGCCGCCCGGAAGGCCGCTCCCCGCGCGAAATTCGCCCACGTCGCGTTGCCAGGGACAAGGCGTGACGCTTGCGAAAGCGCCGCGGCGGCTTCTTTCCAGCGCTTTTGCTTCCAGTAGAGCTCGCCCAAATCATAGTAAGCCTCGGCCCAGTTCAGATTCTTAGCCGTGGCTTCCAAGTAGAGCGCCTCGGCGGTTTTCGGTCGGCCCAAGTGCTCGTAGGCTACGCCCAGGTTGCACAACACGTCCGCGTCGCCGGGATACACGGCGCGCGCCAACTCCAAGGCGCCCTGCGCCTGGGGCCACAAGGATTTTTGCGCCGCGTCATAGGCGATAAATTCCAGCTGGTAGACGACCTGCTTTTGGGTCCACAAGGCGTCGGGCGCCAAAAGCCAGGTCTCTTCAAGGTCCGTGATGGCTTGCGGAAAATCCCCCCGCGCCGCCAAGTCCGCCGCGCGCATGACGGGGTAGAACGCGACCAGGTCCCGGTCGCGGTAGTGGTTTTGCAACAGGCTCATCTCCCAGCGCTCGGGATAAATCGCCCACAGGGCTTGGTCGACGGCAGCGCCGCCGGCCTTCGCGGCTGGGTGGTAGAGCAGCCCCGCGGGATTCAAGACAAAGCCGGGCAGGATATGGGGATTGAGCGTGGCGTAATAGAGCCGGCCCGTGCGCGCGAGGGCGCTTTCCACCGCGTCGCGGCGGCTTTCCTTCATCTCTTTGGGCAAGTCGAGAAAGTCCGGACCGTAAGGGTTGGCGAAAACGAGACCTCCGCGGTCGTGCAGGTCCACGTCCGGCCGCAGGCCCTCGGCCCGGGTCAGAAAAGCCAACGAATAAAACGTGTCGTCCCCCCCGTCCATATATAAGGAGGAGCCGGGCGGCAGGCTGTGCAGAATCGCGCGGCCATAGTCGTAGGAGGCAAAATCTCCCCGCTCGTTCCAGGCCCCGGCCGAGCCGAAGGCCGCCAAGAGCGGGCACAGGCATAGGGCCCAAGCCGCGGCGCGCCCTGCCGCGCGCGGCAGAATCATTTCGAGGGCCTCCACGCCCGCGCCGGCCAGGAGCGCCGCGCCTAGCCACGAGGCCAGGTAGAAGCGCTGCAACGCGGAGCTGGTCTGCGCGTCGAAGGGCGGGTTGCCCAGCATCAGAAAAAAGGGCCCCGCGATAAAGAGGATGAGCAACGGAAAGGCGAGGCTTGAGCGCAGCTTCAACTTCGTCCAAGCCGCGGCGCCAATGGCCGATAGCGCCGCTGCGGGCCAGCCCAACTCGCGCAGGGAATATCGTCCGTAGCGCGCGAGCTGGAGGGCCCACGCGCGCACGCCGCGCGTCTGCGCGCCCTGCACGGTCAGCGAAAACGAGCCGTAGTCTCGGCGAAAAAACATGTGCCAGAAGCGCGCCCAGGTGGTGGGCTGGTCCCAATCCAAGGGCGGCACATGCGCCGCGCGCACCGGGAGATAAATGTACGCGCAGAGTCCCAGCACGAAAAATAGGCCGAACACCACGGCCGCGTGGGAAATTCGCTGCAGCGCCGCGCGGGTGTCTCCGTAGCGAACTGAGCCCGTGAAATCCCGCATCGGGGTGAGCGCAGGAGATGTCCGCGCGGCGCTGATCCACAGCTCCGCGGCCAGCGCCGGGAAAATCAGCACGATGGTCTGGTGGTTGGCCATGCCCAAGCCGAAGACCAGGCCCGCCGCGGCCATGGGCTTGTCGCCCCAGAGTTGCTCCCGGAACCGGAAGACCACCCAAATCGCGGCCGCGGCAAAGAGCATGTGCAGCGCGAAGACCTCGGTTACGGCCGATTCGTAGCGCCACAGGACGCAGCAGCCCAAAACAAGCGCGGCAAAGAGCCGCGCCGGGCGGCTTAAGCCCGCGCGCTTGGCGGCGTTTACGAAAATCGCCAGGGCCAGCGCGCCGCAGAGCGCGGAGAAAACGTTGGTGCGGTAGGCCCAGTTGCCCGCGGCCAAAAAGGTGCCCAGCGCCCGGGACATCAAGACGTAGATGGGATAGCCCGGCGCGTGGGGCAGGCCCAAGGCCGCCACGCTGGCCGCGTATTCCCCCGCGTCGCCGAAGGTCACGCTGGGCGCGGCGCTCCAAAGCCCGGCCGCGAAAAACCCCAGGAAAATCAGGATGGGCTCAAGCACGGCCTATCTCCGCTACCAACTGCTGCAAAACAGTCGTGGCACGCCGCCAGCGCTCGATCTCTCCCAGGCCCGCGCACGCGGCCGTGATGAAGCGCAGGCTCAAGAGTTTGGTCAAGCGCATGGGAAGTCCCTGGGCGATTCTACAAAACGAATAGGCTGGTGCGGGCGCGTCCGCAGGCGAACCGCGCGATTTCGAGGCCTGGGAACTTTTGCAGCGCCTCCATCGCGGATGAGGTAGGGGTCGGGACAGAGAGCGCATCGAAGACGCGATGCGGAAAGTCGGCGTGCTTCTGCTCGCCATCGCGCCGCTTGACGTCGATTTAAACTCTTGATTTTCTTCGCTGTCGGGATAACAGTAATGACGGAGGCCTTCATCAAGGCGCCGCCACGCTTTTCGCCGCGGTTTTCGCGGTCTTCGCGCCCGCGCCCCATGCGGCTGCATCCATGGATCAACTCTGCGCAGGCGAAATAAAGGCGGGCTCCGTGAAGAAGGCGCACGGATATCCGGTCGCGGGAGACTATCTCGAGGATATCGGCCGGGAGTGCTCGCATATTGCCGCCCTGGAAGTCGAAGTCGCGCGGAAATCCCCCGCCGCCTGCCCCGGCGCGACGGGGTGCATGGATTGCTTCAAGCGGGCCCTGCGCAGGAGCCCGCCGCGCTCTACGTCGGCCTTGCGGCAGAAAGCAGCAGGCCGCGCTGACGCGCCTTCAGGCGCTCGAGGAGGGATCGTTGGATTTGTTCCGGCAAAAGGCTCTGACCTCCATTGGGCAGGTGATGGCGAAGCCTTCCGCCCTCCAGCCGCAGTGCGGCAAGAGCGCCTGCGGAACCGCCGAGGTCAAGCGGCGCGCCGCCGTGTACGAGAAATTGAACGCGCGTCTGTTAAAGCTTCAAGCTGCGGCCGGTTTGGGCGGGGCCGCGCCTAACTCTCCGCGATAAGCCCCTGCGGGCGGGCGCGGAGAGTTCCGGATTCTGATTCTGGCGTTTACACCCGGCAAAATTTTATACTGAGCGCGCATGGCACCCCGTTCAAAGCCCGGTCGCAAATTCTGGAGCGCCCTGCTTTTGGGCGCCGCGCTGGGCGTCTTGGCCGCCGTGAGCGCGGAAATCTCCGGAGTCTACCTCGCGGCCACGCGCGGCTGGCTGCCAGCCAACGCGGACGCGCCGCCGCCTGCCCTGGAGCGCTGGCTCGCGACCACGGCCTTAAACGCGCTTATCCTGCGCGAAGCCACCACCAAGCCCAACCCGGTCGCCTACACCGAGGCCAACTTCGTGGCGGGCGTGCGCATCTACGCCGCCAACTGCGCGATCTGCCACGGCGCGGCCGACGGCCGGGCCTCCAACGTCGCCCGCGGCCTCTACCAGAAGGCGCCGCAGCTCGCGCGCTACGGCGTCGCGGACGACAACCCCGGCGACGTGTATTGGAAAATCGCCCACGGCATCCGCATGACGGGCATGCCGGCCTTCGGCGGCGCCTTGACCCTAAAACAGATTTGGCAGCTTGTGCTTTTCCTGCAAAACATGCACTATCTGCCTCGGACGGCTCAAAAAGTTTGGGACGCCGTGCCTGACGCGTCCGCCAGCGACGCCCATCCGTCATCAAAGGAGAAACGCTCATGAAAACGCTTATCCGCAGCGCGCCGGTCCTCGCTCTCGTTTTGGCCGCGGCCGCGGCAGCCTCCGCGCAGGAGCCCAAGGTGAACTTCGCCCGGGACATCCAGCCCATTTTCCAGCAGTCCTGCATCAAGTGTCATGGCTTGGACCCGCACAAGCCGCACCACCATCCGGATGCCCGGCTTCGCTTGGATGACCGCGCCGGTGCGATGAAGGGCGGACGCTCAGGCAAGGTCATCATTCCCGGTGACGCCATGGGCAGCCTGCTTTTCAAGCTCTTGAACGGTCCGGTGCCGCGCCCGGCCAAGGCCGCGGGCCTAAAGAGCGGCAAGGACATTTCCCCCATGCCCAAGGCCAAGCGCGGCGAGAAGTGGAAGCCCCTGCCGCAAAAAGAAATCGCGCTCATCAAGGCTTGGATTAACGAAGGCGCTCCCTGGCCCGAGCCCGCGCCGAAGAAGAAAGAACCGGCGAAAAAAACGGCCAAGTCCGGCAAGCGGACGGGATAATCCTCCCGCCCGCTTAGGCGAAGAGCCTAGGCGCTCCTAGGTCCACTGTCTCCTCAGCACGGACTAATCGGTTCTGTCACAACGCCGCTCGGCGCCCTATCATTCGTTTCATGGAGGAAATCCGCGTCAAGGGGCAATTAGACAATTCTTGCCTATGCGCCGAAAATCGTGAATATTGTAAAATGCCTGCGAATACGGCAGAAAGGATCGAGCATGCGCGCGCCCTATATCTCCGTCGTGATTCCATGCCACAATAGCGGGGATTCCGTAGCCGACGCCGTCGACAGCGTTTTGAAGCAGGATTTCCCGGAAGCGGAGAGGGAAATTATTGTTGTTAACGGCGGTTCGACCGATCGGACCTCGGAAATTCTTCGCCACTATAAGGACAAGATACGAGTCATTGACTTGCCCGATTTGGGCCAAGGAGAATCTTATCGCCATGCCGTCCGCGCCGCTCGCGGTGAAATCATAGCGGCCCTTGACGGGGACGACGTTTGGCTTCCGCGCAAGCTTGAACTCGTGGCCGGCGCATTCGGGACGGTGAAGGAGACCGTCGTCTTCGCCCATCCCGGCCTGTCGGCCGATGCCGACCTTAGAGTGCGCGACGCAGAGGCGGCTGGGGCGCAGCCATCTGGCGAATTTCTAGAGACTGCCGAAATCCTCTCCTTGGCCCTGGAGCTAAAAAATGACGACCCCATGAAAAGACTTTCGCCGTTTTTTAAAGGCGGCGGTTCATGGTTCGCCGCCAAAAAATCGGTCGCGCGGTTGGACGGGGCCTTGAATCTTCCGCGATTTTGCGCCGACACATTATACAAGTGGATTGCGCTAAGCTACGGGGGACAAGCCGTCTTTTGGCCGGCTCCCCTCTATCTGCATCGTTGTCACGGGTCAAATTCCACGAACAGGGTGAGCGCCGAGCAATGGGAAAGCGCCGGCGTGGAAATAGCACATATTATCTCTCCCTTTGTCGAGCCTCATAAAACCCCCGCTTTGCACAGGGTGATGAGAATTAACATGTTGCATTTGGTCGCGAGAGAAATTCTTTCCTCAGCGAGGGGCCGCTGAGGAAAGCCCGGCTTACGCCATGCCTCTAATTCGCCGCAGAAAAATCTCCAGGGCGAAGAGAGTGCCCGTCAAGGCCAGAAACCACGGGCCCGCGAAAGGATGCAGGCGCCGGCTGGTCTCGGCGATAAGCTCGGGCGGCGGCAGTTTCGCGAGGAGCTTTGCCGCGTCGGCGTCCTTTAAGTTTTCGTAGTTGCCGCCGCCGCCCTTGGCGGCTTCCTTGAGCCAAGCCCGATCCAGGGGCGGCGCCGCGGCGCCGGGGCTCCAAAAAAACTTCAGGCGGTCGGTTCCCCACGCTTTTCCGCGGAAAAAGGCCGAGGCGCGCAGGCTTTGCGCTCCGGCCGGAATCCCGGTCAGGCGCACGCGGTAGAGCCCCGGTCCCGCGGCCCGAGGCGTCAATATCTGGCGGCGCTTATTAGGCTTAGTCCAGGTGATGGAAACAGACGTGTCCGCGTCCGGCGCGGGCCTAAACTGCGCATCGAAAACCCGCAGGGTCACTTCCAGCGGCTCTTCGTCCGGCAAAGGCCGCGACAGAGGGACGAATTGCACCTTGGACAAGTCCAGGCTCCCGCTCAAGTATTCGACCGCGCGCGACCAGAAGCGCTGGTAGAAATCCGCGGTGGCCAAATTGCGCGCGCCGCCCAGTCGCCAGCGCCACGTGGAATCGGTCGTGATCATCATGACCTTGCCGCGGCCGTAGGGCCGCACCGCGACGACGGGCAGAGGCTGGCCGTCGTCGGTCTTCTCCTTGGGGTCGACGGCCAAGACCATGGTCCCCGGGTTGGCGGAGTCCAGGCGCGCGTAGCCGTCCAAGTCCGGCAGGGCGCCCCAGGCCGCGCGCGACTGGGCGGCTCCCCCGTAGAGGTCAATCATGGGGTGCGAATAATCCACGGGCTCGGCGTGGAAGAGCCCCGGCACGAAGTCCGGTTCAGCGGCGGAGAGCTTGGCGGGCAGCAAGTCCTCCAGCGGCGTTCCCCGGTAGCCGCCCACGTTGAAGGCGTTCTCGCCTCCGATGATGAGCAGCGCCCCGCCCTTGGCCACGTAGTTCCGAATCGAGGCAAGGTAGGCGGGCGGCAGGTAGAAGCGCGCCGGCGAGAAATTCTCCAAGATGAAGAGATCGAACTGCGAGATATCGCGCATGAAGATTTCGTTTTCCGGGAAAGGGATGAGCGAGAGCTCGTTGTCCGGGATGGGGACCATGTTGCCCGGGTTGCGCAGGATGACGAAGGAGACCACCTCGCGGTTGGGATCGGACTTCAGGAACTCGCGCAGGAAAACATACTCGGGGCTGGGCCGTCCGGCCAGGAACATGATGCGATATTTCTGGCGGATGACCTGGACCTGGATGCGCTTGGTGGACGCCAGGCCCGTTGCCGCGTTCGCGCCCTGCGTTTTCGCCTCGATGACGAAATTCTCGCCGCCCAGGCTCTGCGCCGCCGCGGTCAGACTCGAGGTGAACAGCGCGAAGGCGGAGTTCGGCGTGAAGGTCGCCTGGGCCACGGGAACGCTCTTGGCGCCGCCCGCTTCCTCATATAGGAAGACCGTCACGCGCCGCCCGGAGAGCCCCCAGGCCTTGAGCGAAAAAGAGATGGAGAAGCGCTGGTGCAGGAAGGCGAAGTCCGGTGGGCGCACGTCCATCAAGGACAACCCGGCGCCGCGCGGTTTTCGGCCCGCGGCCAGCACGTCCACGGGCGCGCCCAGGGCGGACAAGACGTCCTTGGGCGGCGGCTCGTCCGTCACGCCGTCCGATAAAAGCCACACGCGCTTGGCCGGTTCGCTCTGGGCGGAAATCATTTCCTGCGCCTGCGGGAGAGCGTTTTCCGGCTCGAAGGCTGCGTCGCCAGCGCTTAAGGAGCCCGTCTCATTCCAGTCCACGTTCTGCGCGCCGTCGGACAGGGCCAAGACCCGCGGACTCGCGGCGGCCTCGATGCGCCCGCGGTTGGACGCGAGCCAGTCCAGCGCCTCTTTAAGCCGGGAAGCTTTACCTCGTCCCGAAGAAGCCGCCATCGAATGCCCGACGTCAACGAGAATCAATAGCCCGGGTTTTTTAAGCACGCCCCGGCGCAAATCCACGGCGGGGTTGAGCAGGGCCAAAATCACGGCCGCCGCAGCCAAAAGGCGCAGGGCCAAAAGCCCTTTACCCGCGCGGGTGCGGCTGGCGTGCCACAGAGACGCCGCGGCCAGCGCCACGGCCGCGCCCCAGGCCCAGCCGCCAGCGGAAAATTCCATCCGCGGGAGAATCATGGGATGCCGTCCTCGCGCATCTTCATCAAAATGTAGGGCTGGTGCACGGCATCGTCCTTATAAGTGCCGGTCAAGGAGAACATGACCAAGTTCAAGGTAAGTCGCTTGGCCATCTCGCGCTGGATCTCGCCCCCGGGCAGGCAGGGATAAAGCGGCTTGCCCAGCGGATCGAGCGCCCAAGCGCCCAGGATGTCGTTGCGCGAGTAGATGACGGCCGTGCGGCCGCCCCAGACGATTTTCTCAAGAGTGCCGCGGGTCATGACCCGCCCGGCCGGGCCGCGCAGAAGAAAAAAGCTTTTGTAGATGACGTCATCGGGCGCGACGTCTTGGAAGGACGCGCCCGGCAGGACTTGCGGCAGGGTCTTGCGCGCCCAGTCGTCGAAGGAGCTGGTCCGCGCGCCGGAGACGTCCTCCAGCCACAAAAGCCCTCCGCCGTCGAAGTAGTCGCGCAGGTTCTTGCGTTCCGGCTCGGTCAAGGGCGGCGGCGCATCGCCGCCGGCGAGCACGATGAGCGGCGAGGAGAAAAGCGCGGGGTCGTCCAAGCCGATGACGCGTCGCTCGGGCTCGACCAAAATGCTGGTCAGCCGCGAGACATAGGCCAGGATTTGCGGGGGCACCTCGGGATAAGGGTCCCACGTGCCGCCGAGCTTAATTTGCGTCCAGACAAAACGGTCGCCCTGCTGGGCGGGCGCGGGCCGGGCCAGGACAAAGAGCAGCAGAGCCGCCGTCAGGACGCGGGGACCTAGAGCCATGAGCATCTCGGCGGCCATGAGAAGGACGGTCGCGATCAAAATCCAGTCGCGCGCGCTGCGGCCATGGAGGAGCAAGGTGAAATACGAGGCGTTCTCGCGCGCGGGCACGGCCTTCCACGGCGGAGACGGGAGCTGGGATAAGTCGCTCTCGCCGCCGGAACGATCCAGATTGACGGCGTAAACCCAGCTTTGCCCCGCCGTCTTGTCCGAGACGGTGTAGAGCCCCGGCGTATCGGTGTCAGTGAAATCAAACGCGCGGTTCTTGAGCCAAACGGTCGCCGATCGGCCATCGGGCGACAAGACGCGCACTGATGCGGGCGCGGCCTCGGTCTCGGACCAGCGGCGCGCGATGGGTTGCCCCACGACTAGCGACAAATTTTCTTCGCTGGGCGCGGGCGGCGCCACTTCGCCCAGCGCCGTCTGGGCCCAGGCCGCGAACACGGGCCTGATGACCAGGTTGCTCCGAGCGGCGTTCAGGCTCCCGGCCCAGACTTCGGTGCGGCCCTTGCCGAAACTTCCAGCGACCAAAAGCGGATAACCTGAGGCCGACTGCAGCACGATTCGCGCGTCGGGCTTGGGCTGAAGCAGACTGTAGCTTCCCAGCGAGACTTGGCCCAGATCAAAGCCGTCCCACGCGCCCTTGGGCGAGCCGGGCCCCGGCTTGATGCCGCCTTGTTCCGCCGGCACGGCCGGGCCCACGCCCGAAGAGAGCCAGGGCAAGAGCCGCGCCAAGGGCTCCGGATCGGCGGCCGCGCCGGAGACAACCAGCAGCCCGCCGCCTCCGGCGACGTAGTCCTTCAAACGCGCCGCTTCCTGCGCGCTCAATCCGCGCGCGTCGGCCAGCACCACGGCGGCGTAGCGCGACAAGCCGGCCTCGGAAATCCGGTCCAAGCCCAGGAAATCCGCGTCGAAGGGCAGAAGGCTTCCCTGCGGGCCGCCTAAGAGCGGGCGTAGGAAATAGCCGGGCTCGGGCACGGCGAAAAAATCTCCCGTGCCGTAGAGGCAGAGTACGCGCGGCCGCGCGGGACGGCGAAAGGAATAGAAATATTCGTCGTCCGCCTCCAAGGCGTCGGGACGCAGGGCGAGTTTTCCCCACCACGCGGCGGACTCATTCGCGGGCGCGGCGGGCAAAATCTCCCGCGCTTGGCGAATCGCGCCGCCGCCGCGCAAGGCGGCGTCCGGCAGCCGCTGGGAATCAAGATAAACTTCGACCGCGTCGCGATTTTCCGTTTTGAAGCCCGAGGCAAAAATGCGCAGGGATGGCCCTGCGCCGGCTAGGCCCGGCTCGGGTGATGCGGAGTCGATGGCCAAGTTTTGCGCCGCCGGCCAAGAAAGTCCCAGCCACAAGATGGTGGGCTCAAGTTGCGGCGGAGCGCCTTTAAAGCCGCTGCGGGTGTTGTCGCTCAAGATAAGCGTCGCGCGTCGGCGTCCGCCGCTGTCTTTGTCTAGAAAATCCTGCGCGGCCGAGAGCGCGGCGGCGTCATCGGTCGTGCCGTAGCCGGGCTTGGCCGCGGCGATGAGCGCGGCGGCCTTGGCCGGGCTCATCCAGGCGGGCCGGCCGCCGGGGAATTCCGGCTTGGCCGCGAAAAATTCCACGGCTGCGCGGTCGGAGCCGGAAAGCCGCGCCAAAATATTTTGGGCCAGGACCTGGGCCTGTTCGAAACGGGTTTTTCCCCCTTGGCGGCAGCGCATGGAGTAGGAGCGGTCGAGCAAAAACAAAACGTCCGTGCCGCGCGAGCCGGCGCCAGCGCCGCCGGAAGATTCCAGAATGGGCTTGGCGCAGGCGAGAATCAGGAGCAAAAGCACCAGGCAGCGCAGCAAGACCAATATCCACTGCCGCAGGCGCGAAAGGGGCTTGGTGCGCGAGTAGGCGCGGCGCAGGAGCAGCGTGTTGCTAAACGGCAGGCGTTTGGCCCGCCGACGGAAGATGAGATGAAAGGCCAGCGGCACGGCCGAGAGGGGCAGAACCCACAGGAGGGCCGGCGCGCCGAAAATCAAAGCCGAGCCTCCCTGCTCATCGCATCGAGACCAGGAGATGCTTCAAGGCCGCGTCCCAGGGAATGTCGGTGGGGCAGGGCGCGTAGGCCGCGCCCATCGCCGCAAAGCTGGCCTCGTAGAGCGAAAAATCCCGCGCGAACTCTTCCCGGTAGGTTTGCCGTAGCACCGAGGCCTCGCAGAAAAAGCGCTCGCCGGTCTCCAGGCTCTCGAACTCGGTCGGACCGTCGAACGGAAAATCGCGCTCGGCGGGATCAATGACCTGCAGGACCAACACGCGGTTCTTGCGCGCGCGCAGGCCCCGCATCGCCGCGATGATCTGGTCCGGCGGGCCCAGCAAGTCCGAGATGACCACGATGAGCGAGCGCCGGCGCAGGCGCAGCGCGGTCTCGTCCAAGGCGCGGGGCAAGTCGGCTTGGCCGCGCGGCGAGATTTCGGCTAAGGCGTCATCCAAGGCGCTCAAGTGCGCCAGCGATTTTTTCGCGGGCACCTCGCGGCCCGCGCCCGCGCCGAAGGCCAGAAGCCCGGCCGCGTCGCCGCGGCTCAAGATCAGGTAGCCCAGCGCCATGGCCAGGCGGCAGGCGTAGTCCCATTTGGGCGTGCGGCCCTGCGCGGAAAATCCCATCGAGCCCGAGGCGTCCAAAAGAACGTGCCCGGAGAGCGCGCTCTCGCTCATGAATTCCTTGACGTAGAACCGGTCGGTGCGCGCGTAGACCTTCCAGTCGAGCGTGCGCGGCTCGTCGCCGGGCGCGTAGGCGCGGTGCTGGGCGAAATCGCGCGAGTAGCCCTTGAAGACGCTTCTGTGGCGGCCTTGGGCGTGGCTTTCGGAGGCGAGCCGCCCGAGCCTGAGGCTTAGGCTTTTAAGCTTGGCGAGCGCGACGGCGTCAAGAAATCTCACCCAGCAGGCGCTCGATGATCGTGTCGGCTTGGACGGCCTCGGCCTCGGCTTGGAAGTTGAGCACCAGGCGGTGGCGCAAAACGGGCTTGGCCACGGCCCGCACGTCGTCCTCGCCAGCGGCCAGGCGTCCGGAAAGAAGAGCCCGGGATTTGGCGCCCAGGACCAGGGACTGCGCCGCGCGAGGGCCGGCGCCCCAGGAAAGCCAGGACTTGACCTCTTTGGAGGCCGCGGCATCGGCGGGGCGCGTGGCGCGGGCGAGGCGCACGGCCAGCTCCACGGCCGAGTCCGCCACGGGCACGCGGCGCACCAAGTCCTGCAGGCTTTCCATTTCCTTCGAGTCCAAAACTTTTTTCAAGTCCACGCGCCGCTCGCCCGTGGTCTCCATGACGATGCGCTTTTCCTCATCGCGCGACGGATAATCCATCACGATTTGCAAAAAGAAGCGGTCCAGCTGCGCTTCGGGCAGAGGATAGGTGCCTTCCTGCTCGATGGGGTTCTGCGTGGCCATGACGAAAAAAGGCAGGGGCAAGTCGCGGGTCTCTCCGGCGGTGGTGACCTGGTATTCCTGCATGGCCTGCAAGAGCGCGGCTTGGGTCTTGGGCGGCGTGCGGTTGATTTCGTCGGCCAGGACCAGGTTCGCGAACACGGGGCCGGGGATGAAGCGGAATTCGCGCTTCATGGTCTCCGGGTTTTCCTGGATGATTTCCGAGCCGGTCACGTCCGAGGGCATCAAATCGGGCGTGAACTGAATGCGGGAAAATTTAAGATCGAGGATGCGCGCGAGGCTGGAGACCAAAAGCGTCTTGGCCAGGCCGGGCACTCCCTCGATGAGGCAGTGGCCGCGGGCGAACAGGGCGATGAGCATCTGCTCGACGGCCTCGTCCTGGCCCACGATGATCTGGCGGATCTGCGCGACGATGCCCGCCTTGGCCGCAGCCAGGCGCTCGGCTTGCAAGACGTCGTTTTTCTCTTCGGCGGCTTTAGCCATGTCGGGTATAGACTATCACATCGCGAATCGCGAAAAAAGATAGAATCTTGGCGCACCGAATGAAACGCTTCCTCGTGCTCCTGGCTTCGGCGGCCGCGCTCTCGACCCTGGCCGGCTGCGGCCGAGCGCGCTTGGACTATACGCCCAACTCCCCGCTGACCAAGCGCGCGCCGCGTTTTCCGATTAAGGCCGCGCTCATGCCTTTGCGCGACTTGACGCTCTACGGCCCGCCGCCGGCGGATCAAAGCGCGGCGGATCTTACCGCCATGGGCGATGGCAATTGCCCCAAGCTGTCCCCGACGGATTTGACCCAGGATCTCGCGCGCGACATCGCGGCCAGCGGCCTGGTGCAATCTGTCGAGGTGGCGCCGGACGAGTGGCAGGCCGTCAAGGACGGCGACAAACTGCTGATTGTGGGCCAAATCGAGGACGCGAGCGACGCGGCGCCGGGCCCCGCCGCCGCGGGCCGGAAGGCAGGCAGTACCGGCGGCGATAAAGAAAGTGATCTGGCCGCCGGTAAGAAAAGCCTTAACCTGGACATCGAAATCCGCGCGCTCATGCGTTATGACGCCTCGGAGCCCTACAGCGATCAGATTTGGGAGCAGGACCTGCGCGAGCAGGTGATCACGCCCGCGCCGCTGGAAGCCTCGGCGGTCGCGGACGCCCTGCGCCGGCTCTATCTGAAAATCGACAAGAGCGTCGAGGATGCGCTCAGGGATCAGGCCAAGTTTGCGCGCTTGGCGCCCAAGACTCCGCCCATCGCGAATCCCGCGATGCCGGGGATTTAGCGCGCCTTTATGCCGCGCCGCGGCGGCGCTCGGCCAGGGCCCAGAGCCAGCGGTCCTCGCGGTTTAAGTCCTCATCGGACTCGTGGCCCAAATCACGCAGAGGCTTGCCGTCGAGCAGAAGCCGCGCGCCGCGGTTCAAGGTCGCGGCCGTCGCGCGCTTGGCGATTTCGCCGAATAGAATCTTGAAGTTGGCCGCGGCGCCGTAGGTCTTAAGCGCCCCTAGGCTCGTGTAGTCGAAGCTGTCCGCGATTACGCGCAGGCATAGTCCGGGCGCGACCATATCGAAGACCAGCGTGATGTCCGAGGTGCGCACGACCTTGGTCTCCTCCTTTTTTCCCCCGCCCAGCATGGGAATGCCGGTGACCAAGGTCAGGCCCAGCTTCAAGGCTTCCTTGCCCAGGTCCATCTCGGGCGCGATCTTAATCGTTCGGGTGACGGTCTGCGGCAAGGACGCGGCGGCCAAGACCGCGATGTCCGCCCAGGCCACCGGCTCCAACGCCGCGCCGCCCGCTACCGTGCGCAGCTCTGCGTCATCCCAAGAAAGGCTCTTGGTCGCCAAGGCGCGCGGCGGCGGCAAGATGAGGCGCTGCGCCACCGGCACGGCGGGCAGGCCGTTCTCGGCCAAGCTCAGGGATAAATCGTCCGCGGCTCGACGGTCCAAATTTTCCGCCAGGACGCCCCAGGCGCGGCGGGCGCGCGCGATTTGATCCACGGCCGGGGTCTTCAAGGCCGAGGCCAGGGCCTTGGCCGCGGCGGCCGCGTTCCAGGCTTCGGACTCGGCCGCGACGACCGCGAAGCGTTCCGCCTCGGCTGTTTGTTCGCCGTCGCTCATAAGATGATGATAATAAACTATAATAAGCCAATGTCTTTCCAGAATATGAACCTTCATGCGGATCTCATGCGCGGCGTGCGCGCCATGGGCTATGTCGATCCCACGCCGATTCAAACCCAGGCCATCCCCGTCGCGCTGGAAGGCCGGGACATCCTCGGCTGCGCGCAGACGGGCAGCGGCAAGACCGCGGCCTACGCGTTGCCGGTGCTCCAGCACCTCCTGCACAAGCCGGGGCCGGGCGTGCGCGCGCTCATTTTGGTGCCCACTCGCGAGCTCGCGGCGCAAGTCGAGACCTCTTTTCGCGATTGCGGGCGCTTCACCCCCTTCAAGATTGCGGTGGTCATCGGCGGCGTGGGCTACCATGGGCAAAAGCAAGCGTTGGCTCAGGGCGCGTCTATTGTTGTGGCGACGCCGGGACGCTTGAAGGATCACATCCAGCAAGGCACGATTCGCTTGGACCGCATCGACATGCTGGTCCTAGACGAAGCCGACCGCATGCTGGACATGGGATTTTTGCCCGACATCCGCGCCATCATCGGCCGCCTGCCCAAGAACCGCCAGACCATGATGTTCTCGGCGACCTTGGGCCCGGACATCGATCGCGTGGCGGCGTTCGCCATGAAAGACCCGCGGCGCGTGGAAATCGCCAAGCCCACCACCGTGGCCACGGGCATCAACCAGATTGTCTATCCTGTCAACCAAGGCCAAAAGGGCGAGCTCTTGGTCGCCGTCTTGCAGGCCGCGCAGATCCGCTCGGCGGTGGTGTTCTGCCGCACCAAGCACGGCGCCGACCGCCTGTCCAAGCGCTTGAAGGAAAAAGGATTTTCCATCGGCGTGCTGCACGCCGACCGCACCCAGGGCCAGAGGACGCAGGCCATGGATTCATTCCGCGAGGGCAAAACCCAAATTCTAGTCGCCACCGACATCGCGGCGCGAGGCATCGACGTGCGCGATATCAGCCACGTGGTCAACTACGACGTGCCGCGCCACCCGGAGGACTACGTCCACCGCGTGGGCCGCACGGCGCGCGCCCAGGGCGTGGGTGACGCCATCACCTTGATGACGCCGGACGAGCAGCCCTTTTTGAGTTCGATTGAGCGCTTCGTGGGGACGGTGTTTCCCCGCGCTGTGCTGCCCAACTTTACCTACACGATAAAACCCGTGCTCACTCCGCCGCGGCCCAAGACCTTCCGCGACATGAACTGGAGCCGGTTCAAGAGACGCTCCCGCCGCTAAGCCGCCAAACGCCGCCAAAAAAAACATCGCCAAAAAAACGCCGGAGGTGCCCCTCGATGAAAGCCATCCCCAGCAAATTCTGCAACCGCTTCAAAGTGCTCTCCGCGTTGCTCGCGCCCGGCGCCGTCCTGGTTTTCTCCCTGGGATTGGCCGGCTGCGGCTACAACATCGCGCCCCCGCCGCCGGTCTCCATGCCGCAATCGAACGAGGCGCCCCTGCCGACGCGCGCGGCCCTGCTCAACGTGGTCATCCAGGACGGCCAGCCGGACGAAATCGACCAGAAGTCGAACGAAATCCTGACCGCGCTCAAGCAGACCGGCGTGTTCAAGGACGTCGAGCGCGCGGGCCAGGGCAGCGTGCTCGGCGCGAACCTTGTCCTCAGAACTTCTTATCTTGATAAAACGGATCAAAATCCCATTAGTTTTATTATTCCGCCCTGCATCGTTCCGTTTATTGATTTCTGCATACTGCCCCTGGGTCAGGCGAGCAACGACATCAGCGCGGAGGTGCACCTGGAGGTGGACAACACACAGGGAGTCATGCTCAAGAGTTATTCTGAAACGTCCAAGGGCCAGTGCAGCTACTGGCCGTTTCCGGGGCTCTTCCCCTTCAACCTGTTCCTGATTCCTACGGTGGTCCACTGCACGGACGACGCCGGGCCGGAAGCGGCGTTCCAGATGGCGATGGCCCAAATCGCGAAGGACTTAATCGGAGATCGCGACGACTTGGCGGACTTGATGCGCCAAAGCGCGGCGGCGGCGCCCGCGGTCGCGCCCGAGCAGGCTCCGGCGCAAAACCAGGCTCCTTCGGACTCCCCCTCCCCGGCCGCGCCCGCGCAAAAGCCCTGGTGGCAGCAACAGTAGCCTAGCACCCTGGCGGACGGGCCGGAAAGGGGTTATACTCCCATCATGGCCGGCAAGGTCATGATTGTGGACGACGACGCGGACGTCCGCAAGACCCTTTCCTATGTGCTTGACGGCTGCTGCGAGGCCATTATCGAAGCGGCCGGCGGCGAGGAAGCGTTGGGAATTTTTGCCTCCGCCGATCCCGCCCTGGTGCTCCTGGACGTATCCATGCCCGGCATGGGCGGCCTCGAAGTTCTTTCCACGCTGCACGCCTTGCGGCCCGCTCTGCCCATCATCATGCTGACCAGCGCCGACGACGTGGTCACGGCCAAGATGGCGCTGGACCTGGGCGCGGTCATGTACATGACCAAGCCCTACGACGTGAACGCGCTTAAGAAGGAAGTCCTCGTCCTGTTGAACGCCGAGCCGCCCGATCCGCTGCCCTGGAAGGTCAGCGGCTAGAAGAGCGGATTCCAAACGGGCTTGGAGAATCGTCCAAGCCAGAATCCGACGGCGTATTTCTCGGCGTAGCGGGTCATCTGCCTTTTGGTGTGCTTCCCGTAGCCCGGATCGGAAACGACCGTCATGGCGCCGTCAGGACGGATATTCACGGTCATCTGAAGGGAGGAAAATTTGTCGAAGAGGCATTTTCCCGTGCCTAAGAACCGGGTGGTGCACTTGGTCTCGATTTTCCAAGGGCTAACGCCTATGACGATTGATTTGAGAACGAACTTGCCGCCCTTGTTGAGGCCGTCGACTTTGATGTCGCAGCGGGTATGCCACCAGCGGCCTTTTGCCCAGGCGCCGCCGTTTTTTTCGTATATTTTTTGAGCGGCGCTCGCGAGTTCGGACATGGTCTTCGGATCAAGCGTCGCTTCCGCTTGATTCTGGCTTTGCTCGAAAGCGGCCTCGGTGCGGGCGGCCAGGGCCGCCGCGGCGGACGCTGAACGGGAAAAAAGAGCCGCGCCTGACACGCTATCCGCGGCTTGGCTTACTCCAGCCGCGGCGACCGTCAAAGAAATCGAGAGGGCGAATAAAAACGGCGTTCCTATTTTCATGGCATTATTGTAGGAGGTATCTTCGCTCCGTCCAAGAGTCTTTGGTCTTTTTAGGCAGGGCCCAAAAGGCCTAGTCGCGGGTGAGCTTCTTGTAGCGGATGCGCTTAGGCTGGGCGTCTCCCACGCGCGCCTTGCGGTCTTCCTCGTAGGCCTGGTAGTTGCCCTCGAACCATACCACTTGGGAGTCTCCCTCGAAGGCAAGAATGTGCGTGGCGATGCGGTCTAAAAACCATCGGTCGTGCGTGATGACCACGGCGCAGCCCGCGAAGTTGGTGATGGCCTCTTCGAGCGCGCGCAGGGTGTGCACGTCCAAGTCGTTGGTGGGCTCGTCCAGCAGGAGCACGTTGGCGCCTTCGCGCAGCATGCGCGCCATGTGCACGCGGTTTCTCTCGCCGCCGGAAAGATTCTTGACCAGCTTCTGCTGGTCCTGCCCGGCGAAATTGAAGCGGCCAACGTAGGAGCGCGACGGCATCTGCACTTCGCCCAGGCTCACCACGTCCAGGCCGTCCGAGATGACTTCCCACACGTTTTCCTCGCCGTTTAATTCCCGGCCCTGGTCCACATAGCCGAGTTTGACCGTTGGGCCGACCGCGAAGGAGCCGGCGTCGGCCGTCTCCTTGCCGGTGATGAGCTTGAAGAGCGTGGTTTTGCCCGCGCCGTTGGCGCCGATGACGCCCACGACGGCGTTGGGCGGCAGGCGGAAGGACAAATCGTCGAAGAGCACCTTGTCGCCGTAGGCCTTCGTCACGCCCTTGGCCTCGATGACCACATCGCCCAGGCGCGGGCCCGGCGGGATGTAAATCTCCAGCTCGTCCGCAACTTTTTCTTTTTTCGAATCCTCGAGCATCTTGTCGTAGGCGGAGAGACGCGCCTTGCTCTTGGCCTGACGCCCCTTGGCGCCGGAGCGGACCCATTCGAGCTCCTTGGCCAAGGTCTTTTGCAGCTTGCCCTCGGATTTGGCTTCCTGCGCCAGGCGCGCCTGCTTCTGCTCCAGCCACGAGGCGTAGTTTCCTTTATAGGGGATGCCCTCGCCGCGGTTTAATTCCAAAATCCAGCCGGCCACGTTGTCCAAAAAATAGCGGTCGTGCGTGACCGCGATGACCGTGCCCCCGTACTGGCGCAAGTGCTGTTCCAGCCATTCCACGGACTCGGCGTCCAAGTGGTTGGTGGGCTCGTCTAAAAGCAGGATGTCGGGCTTGGATAAAAGCAGGCGGCACAGGGCCACGCGGCGCTTCTCGCCGCCGGAGAGCTCGCCGCACTTCTGATCCTCGGGTGGGCAGCGCAGCGCGTCCATGGCCACGGCCAGGGTGTTGTCGATTTCCCAGGCGCCGGCCGCTTCAATTTTTTCTTGGAGTTTGCCCTGCTTGTCCAGGAGCTTCTCCATGTCCTCGGGCGATAAATCCGGCGAGCCGAGCTTGTCGCTCACGGCGTTGAACTCATTGAGCAGCTTCATGGTTTCGCCCACGCCCTCGGCCACCGTCTCCTTGACGGTTTTGTCGGGGTCGAGCTTGGGCTCCTGCTCCAGAAGCCCGACGGTGTAGCCCTTGGACTGGGTGATTTCCCCGGTGTAGTCGGGGTCTTGCCCCGCCATGATGCGCAGTAACGTTGATTTGCCCGAGCCGTTGTCTCCCAGCACGCCGATTTTAGCGCCGTAATAAAAGGAAAGGTAGATGCCCTTCAAGACCTGCTTCTTGGGCGGGTGGATGCGCCCGACGTCTATCAAGGAATAGATGATCTGCTTGCTGTCGACGGTGGTAGCCATGGCGCTATGATAACAAATCGCCTTGCGCGGAGGCTATTTCCGGCGCTTGGAACGGCGGCGCAGGACGAAAATAATCACGGCGGCGAGAATGAGGAGCAGAACCGCCGCGCCGATTTCGGCGGATTCACCCCAAGTCCAGGACGGCAGAGACGGCGTCGCCGCCACCAAGCCGGGGATGGCCGAGGATCCCAGCGTCAGGCTGGAAAAAAGCTCCCGCACCAGCTCCTCGGCGTTGGGTCCGCTGGCCAGCACGGAGTAGCCCAGATACGTCCAAGGCAGATACCCCACCACGTATTGCCCACCGTTCGATTTGTCTTGGGCCGCGGCGTAGATAAGCGTCGGGCCCGCCGGGGTCGGCAAAAAACGCGCCGCGTCGGCCGTCTTCGCGTCGGCTTCGGGGATTTCCCGCGTCATCTGCAGGACCACGTCGGGCTCTTCCGCGATGGGCACGTTCTCCGCGTCCTTGGCCTTGGTGACGCTGACCCGAGAACCCAGGGCCTTGGCCTCGAAGACGACGTCGGGGTCGGCGGCCTGCGCGAGGGCGTCCGGGACGCGCTGCCAATCGGGCTTCAAGGTGAAGGCCAGTTGGCCGTCCGAGCTCTGCCCCGCGGCTGGGCCCGCCGGCGCGGCGTTAGACGCGGAAACTCCCGGGGCGTTCAGGGATCCCACGATGGCGGGAAGCATCAAATCCGGGATGTTGCTGATGAGCGTTCCGATGAAGTTCTTGTTGCCCACCTGCAGGGCGGCCAGGATGAGCGGCGGCTTGCCGGGCGCGGTGGCCTTCAGGTAGTGCGCGGTCAAGCCGTTGGAAAAGGTCTGGTTCTGCACGTCTCCCGCCGCGGTGAAATTGGCGAGCGTCCTGCGGTTGAAGGCGTCCAGGACGTCGGCCAAAAAGGCGCTCAAGCCCGGCCGGTCGGTCATGTCCACGGCCGCGGGGCTCAGAGCCAGGATAAACGAGCTTTGCGAGGGGCCCTTGAGGGCGATGACCACGGGCGCCGTGGCGCTTTGCACCTGCTGCCAGCCGGGCGGCACGGCCACGGTGATGGGCGAAATGGCGCGGGCGCGCACGGCGCCGATTAAAAGCGCCGCGGCCAGCGCAAAAAACGCCGCCGTTTTTTTTGCGCTCGCCGCGATCATCTTGTGGACATTTTATCAGATCGGCCCTTGACAAAAACGAGCCGAAGGCTTATATTCGTTTTGTGAGTTTTAGGACCGCTGCGTTGCTCATTCTCGCTTTCGCGCCGGCCGCCTCCGCCGGCGCTTCTTTTTGCACGGCTCCAATCTACCCTCCGGCGGCGGCGCTGGCCGCCGGAGCGTCCCAGGCGCCTTACGTCGTTTCTTCCGCCAAACCCGCGCTCTCCAAGGACGACCGCGACGAACTGGCCTCGCTGTGCTGGAGCATAGACAAAAAAACCGGGCGTGTTACGGGACCGGGCGGCGCCATTTTGACGCGGGGAGGGATGGACGCTTTTCTGGCCGATTACGACACGGACAAATATCCCTTGACGTCCGATGAAAAAAGCGGCCTCTACCTCGGCGGCCGCTGCCGCTTCGATCCGGGCCGCGTCCTGTGCAAGGACGACAAGGGCAAGGTCTCGACGCTTTCCTATCTAGATGAGGCGTCTTTTCGCCGCCAGCAGTCGCTGCAGCAGTCCGAAGAGCTGGCGGAGCGCATCGGCTCCTTTTTGGCCCAACAGCCGTCCGGCAAGCCCTTGAGCGCTGCGGCACTGGCCGAAATCGGGCAGATTTCCTTCAACATCACCGGGAAAAAGACCCTGCCGCAGGCTTTGGCCGGGATGATCAGCCTGCGCGCGAAGCTCCCCGCCGGGACGCTGCAGGGCGACTTCCAGAACGCGGCGCGCGACCTGACGCGCTTTTTCGACGGACAGGAGTCCGTCAAGGATTTCACGCAGGCCAATAATTTCCCCGCGGTGCATACAGGAGAGTGGGGCGCCAAGGCGTCGCAGTCCTATTTCGACGGGACCGAGGCCAAGCTGGGCGCTTTATGCGCGGCCAAGACCCGGGCGATTTTATCCCAGAACCCCGTGGGCGCGGAGCTCATGAAACGCTTCAAGGACAACAACGGCGCGATCAAGCTGCCCGCCTTTCTGATCGGCAACTTGGGCGATTTCGACGCCGCGGCCTACATACCCGGCACGGACACGGTGGTCTTTAACCGGAAGTACATCCTCAACGATCCGGCGTTCAACACTCTTTCCAATTCCGACAAGCAGGCGCTCTACGATGACTCGAATAAGATGAATGGGTGGCTTCTGGCCCACCCGGCCGTTTTCGACAGCTTCATCGGCAACAACGACTTCACCATCGCGCACGAGCTCACGCACGCGGCGCTCGACCGCGAAATTCCCACTGGCCCCTATACGCAGGCCGACATCCTGGAAAACGAGCACGAGGCCTACACGACCCAGATGCGCTACATGATGGCGCAAATCCTGGCCCACCCAAAGGCGTCCCTGGCCAACCCAAATTACGAGAGCTGGATGCCGGAGCTCCAATCCATGCTGGCCAGCTACAACCAGTTCCTCCAGGGCATCGATCAGCAGTATCTAAATGGAGACTCGGTCCAGGCAGCCAGCATTCCCACCGCCAAGCAGATCGTGGACCGGGAGGAAAGCATGTCTTCGGCCATCGGCCGCCAGGTCCGCTCCCTGCTTCCCAAGGAACTGCTCAAAATACTCGGCCTCAAGGAGACCGGCGCGGCCTTGGGGCAGTTTGAAAGCGACTACCAGGCGCGGACTAAAAAATTCCTGGGCGGCGACTATAAGAAAATGCAGAGCGAGGCCGAGGCCCGGTTTCCCGCCGTGGCCCAAGCGGCCTTGACGCGCAGCGCGAACGAATCGGCCGGCGCGGCCCAGAACGATTTGACGGGCGCCGACAGCCTGGCGGAAGCGGCCCTCGTGCTCGGCGCCAACGACGGCGCGCTCATCGCCCGCATTCAGGCCGCCGCGCAGCAAAAGGGCGTCATTTTGCCATGAGCCAAGCCTGCGTCCTTGACGCTTACGCATCTTCCCAAGCGCGGCAAGGACGCTCGCCCAAAACTTCCAGAGTCCGTAGGTTTTGGACGTCCCGAACCAACGCATTTCGGAAGCTCGGGACGCCCTCCGGGCTCGACCGCGTCCGGCGGCCTGCGGTCGTGGCGTGCCTGGCGGCGGCTATGACCTTGGCGGCCTGCTCGCGCACGGCCCCGAGCTTTCCCGGCGCGGTGACCTACCGGTCCCAATCGGACGGGTTTTCCTGCGACGTCCCCGGCGACTGGCGCGCCTTGGAAAACCAAGCCGGCTCCCTGGCGACTTTCTTCGGCCCCCCCGCGGGCGCTCATCCCGATTCCGCGTCCATCGCGGTTTACCGCTACACCCAGGCCGACTTCGCGGGCCCCGAGGACTACTACCGCCGAGAAACGCTTTCCGCCGCGAGTTCGGTCCCCATGATCCAGGAGGACGTGGGCCGCGCCGACGCCTATTATTTCTCCATGGAATCTAAGCGCCCGAAAGTCCACTCGACCCAATTTGAGAAAATCAAGGAAGAGGATTATCTGATTTCCGCCAAGGGCGGCTTCTACGCGCTGGTTTACATGTGCCCGGACGACGCCGTCAGCGAAAGCGAATCGGTGTTCCGCGACGTGGTGCAAAGCTTTACGCCCGCCCGCTGAGGCGTCCTCCGGTTTGAATCCCGCCCCGGGATTTGGGATAATTCACGCATGGAATTTCACGTCGGATTGAAGGAAATCATCGTCTCCGGGGGCGTGACCCTCGTATTCCTCATTTTTCTTTCCATTTATTCGCTGGCGCTCATATGGGAGCGCTGGCGCTACTTCGACACGGCCATCAAAGGGACCCAGGAGTTCCTGGAGAAAATCCGCAAGTTCATCGCCGCGCGGGATTTCTCGGAGGCCATGTCGGCGTGCCGCCGCCACCAGGGCCTGGCCCAGGGCGTGGTGATGGCGAGCCTGGCGGGCGCCAGCGCCCGGGATGAGCGCAAGCGCGGCGCCGAGCGGGCCAACGAACGGGCCGCGGCCCTCTTGCAAAAGCGCCTTTCGACCTTGGGCACCATTGCCAGCGTGGCGCCGTTCATCGGGCTCTTCGGCACGGTCGTGGGCGTCATGCGCGCTTTCCGGGACCTGGCCTCGGTCGCAGGCGCGGGGCCGGGCGTGGTCGCCATCGGCATCTCGGAAGCCCTGGTCTGCACAGCGACCGGGCTATTCGTGGCCATTCCGGCCGTCGCCGCCTACAACTATTTCAACTCGCGGACGGAGCGCTTCGCCGAGGAGATGGACTGGATTTCGGATGAAATCCTAGACAGCCTCTCGGACAAACCGCACAAGCTCTCGTGAACGCCGCGCGCAAGCCCGGCCGGCGGATCATCGCGGAGATGAACCTCATTCCGCTCATCGACGTGTCCCTCATCCTGGTCATCATCTTCATGGTCTTGACGCCCATGATGGTCCAGTCCGAACTGAGCGTCAAGTTGCCCAAGGCGTCCTCGGGGACTCCGGCGCCGGCCGCGACCACGATTCACGTGGAAATCGACCGCAACGGCGCGCTGATCATCGAGGGCCGGCCCGTCAACTGGGACGATTTGACGCGGGAGCTTTCCCTGCGCCTGGGCCGCTCGCGCAGCAAGACGGTCCTGGTTGAAGCGGACAAGAGCGTCGCCGTCGAGCGCGTCGTGGCCGTTCTGGACGCGGCCAAGCGCCTGGGCGTGGGCAAGATGGGCGTCGGCGTCGAGGCGCGGCCCTAGATGCCGGCAGACTTTCCTCGGACGACGTGACCATCCACGATATCCTCGAAGAGTTCCGGCGGGAGGCGTCATCGAATCGGGAGCTCGGGGATAAGTTCGAGCGCCTCGTCGCCGGCTACCTAAAAACCGATCCGCTCTACCAAGCCAAGTATAGCGACATCTGGCTTTGGACCGAGTGGCCGGAGCGGAGCAAACGCCCCGATACCGGCATTGATATTGTCGCCAAGGAACGCGAGACCGGCGGATACTGCGCCATTCAGTGCAAGTTTTTTGACCCCGCGCATAATCTCCAAAAAAGCGACATTGATTCATTCTTCACATCCTCAGGCAAGGAGCCGTTTACCAGCCGCCTGATCGTTTCAACCACGGATAATTGGAGCGCTAACGCCGAAGATGCTCTCAATAATCAACGGATTCCCGTCAGCCGCTTGCGCGTCCAGGATTTAGCCGAAAGTCCTGTTGATTGGAGCCGGTTCAGCCTCAATCGCCCCCAGTCTTTTAAGCTCAAAGAGCGGAAGAAAATCCTGCCGCACCAAGAGTCGGCTATTAAGGATATCATCGCGGGATTTAAAACCGCCGACCGCGGCAAGCTCATCATGGCTTGCGGCACGGGCAAGACCTTCACCGCGCTTAAACTCGCCGAGCGGATGGTTCCGCTCGGCGGCCACGTTCTCTACTTGATGCCCTCGATTTCTCTGGTTTCTCAAACCTTGCGCGAATGGACGGCTGAAGCCGACAAACCGCTCCGCAGCTATATCGTGTGCTCGGATATCAAAGTCGGCAAGAAATTCGAGAGCGAGGATATCAGCGTCCACGATCTGGCTTTCCCGGCGACCACGAATGCCGCTAAACTGGCGAATCAGGTAAAAGCTTTCGCCGACAAAAAGCGCCTGGCCGTCATTTTCTCGACTTATCAATCCATCAAGGTTGTTTCAGAAGCCCAAGCCAAGGGAGCGCCCGCATTCGATCTCATCATCTGCGATGAGGCCCACCGCACCACCGGCGTCACGCTTGAAGGAGAAGACGAGTCCCATTTTGTCCGCGTTCACAGCCAAGATTTCATCAAGGCTAAAAAGCGCCTCTACATGACCGCCACCCCGCGCATCTATGGCGATGGGGCCAAGACCCAAGCGAAGGAAAAAGACGCTCTTCTCTGCTCGATGGATGACGCGGAGCTCTACGGCCCCGAATTTCACCGCTTGGGATTTTCGGAGTCCGTAAGGAATGATTTGCTCTCTGACTACAAGGTCATGGTCCTCGCGGTGGATGAGAAATTCGTCAGCAGGACATTTCAAAGCCAATTAGCAGATAAGAACAATGAAATCAACCTTGAGGACGCGGTCAAAATCACGGGCTGTTGGAACGGCCTTTCCAAGCGCATGGCCAAGGACCCCACGGGCTACATCGCGGATGATATTACGGTGCCGATGCGCCGCGCGGTCGCGTTTTCGCGCTCTATTAGGGATTCAAAACGAATCAAGGATTTATTCGCCGCCGTCATTGAGCAATATCGAAAGATGGAGACAAGCGATGACGGCATGTTGTCGTGCGAGGTAGAGCACGTTGATGGCACCTTCAACGCTCTCAAGCGCAATGAGAAGCTCGATTGGCTAAAGGCCGATCTCGATCCGGAGAATAACGTTTGCCGCATTCTTTCCAATGCACGCTGCCTGTCCGAAGGCGTGGACGTGCCCGCGCTGGACGCGGTTTTATTCTTGAATCCGCGCAATTCCGTGGTCGACGTGGTGCAGTCCGTCGGGCGCGTGATGCGCAAGGCTCCCGGCAAAAAGTACGGCTACATTATCTTGCCGGTCGGCATACCGGCGGACGTGCCGCCCGAGGAAGCTCTTAAGGACAATCAGAGATACAAGGTGGTCTGGCAGGTTCTGCAAGCTCTGCGGGCCCATGATGATCGCTTTAGCGCGACCATCAATAAAATCGACCTCAATAAAACGCGGCCCGACCAAATACAAATCATCGGCATCGGCGGCGGAGCCAAAGGAGACGGTTCTGGAACCAGCGATGTGAAACCCGCCCAACTTGTCTTTAATTTCCCACAAATCGAGGAGTGGCGCAACGCGATTTACGCCAAAATCGTTTTAAAGTGCGGTGAGCGCCAATACTGGGAGAAATGGGCGCAGGACGTGGCGCAAATCGCGGAGCGGCACGTCACGCGCATCAAGGCTCTTTTGGATGGACCTAAAAATAAGAAACATCGCGAGGCTTTCGCCGGGTTCCTCAAGGGTTTACAGAAAAACCTCAACCCAAGCATTGACGAGTCCGCCGCCGTTGAAATGCTCTCCCAGCATCTGATCACCAGGCCCGTGTTCGACGCCTTATTTGAAGGTTACGAGTTTACCAAGCACAACCCGGTCTCTCTTTCCATGCAGAAGATGCTGGATTTGCTGGAGGATCAGGCGCTGGGAAAAGAAACCGCGGGCTTGGAAAAATTCTACGCCAGCGTCAAGGAACGCGCCAGCGGCGTTGACACTCAGGAAGGCAGGCAGCGCATCGTTATCGAGCTCTACGAAAAATTTTTCCAAGCGGCATTCCCGCGCATGAAGGAACGTCTTGGCATCGTTTACACGCCGGTTGAAGTTGTAGATTTCATCATCCATAGCGTGAACGACGCCCTGCGCCAGGAGTTCAACGTAAGTTTAAGCGATCAAGACGTTCATATCCTCGACCCCTTCACCGGCACGGGAACATTCATGGTCCGCCTGCTTCAAAGCGGACTAATCTCTTCCAAAGATTTGACGCGAAAATACGAGAGCGAGCTTCATGCCAATGAAATCGTCCTCCTGGCCTACTATATCGCGGCCATCAACATCGAGGAAGCCTACCATAGCATCACACAGGAGAAATATCAGTCTTTTGAAGGCATCGTCCTGACCGATACCTTCCAACTGACAGAGGCCGGCGGGCCGCAAACGGAAACGACGTTCCAAGAGAATAATAAACGCGTTTCACGCCAGAACAAGACCGACATCCGTGTCATCATCGGCAATCCGCCGTATTCAGCCGGGCAGACCAGCGAGAACGACGCGAACAAGAATTTTAAATACCCGACCCTGGATACTCGAATTGAAACCACCTACGCGGCGAGTTCTTCGGCGGGCCTCAAAAAAACTCTTTACGATTCTTATATTCGCTCAATCCGCTGGGCCAGCGACCGCATCAAGGACACGGGCATTATTTGCTTCGTAAGCAACGGTTCTTTTATCGACGGCAACGCCGCTGACGGCCTCCGCAAATGCTTGGCGGATGAGTTTTCCTCCATCTACTGCTTTAATTTACGTGGCAATCAGAGGACATCAGGCGAGATTTCTCGCATGGAAGGCGGCAAAATTTTTGGGTCAGGCAGTAGAGCAAGTATTGCCATCACCTTGCTTATCAAGAACCCCAAGAAGGATAAGTGCCGACTTTACTATCACGACATCGGCGATTACTTGAGCCGCGAGGAAAAGCTGAAAATAATCCGGGACTTTCGAAGCTTCAAACAAGTTTCCTGGAAAGCCATCACCCCCAATAAAAGCCATGATTGGATCAACCAGCGCGATCCGGCTTTCGAAAGATTTATCCCCATGGGTGATAAAGCGAAAGAAGAAAAGCAAATACCTCTTTGGTCGCTTTATTCGCTGGGGGTGGTCACCAACCGCGATGCCTGGGCATACAGCTTTTCCAAGAAGAATTTGACCGCGAATATGCGCCGGATGATTGATTTCTATAATCAGCAGGCTACCGGTTATAAGAAAGCGATCTCCAAGGGCAAAGCCGTTAAAGTTGAAGATTTCATTGATAATGATTCCAAAAAAATCAGTTGGACACGAAGCCTAAAAAACGATCTTTCTAAAGGCAAGCAATACGAGTTTAACGCAGACTCGATAGTTCAAGGGATGTATCGCCCCTATTGCAAACAATGGATTTATTTCAATAGACGTTTTAATGAAATGGTTTATCTGATGCCCAGCATTTTTCCAAATGAGTCGCTTCAGAATTTAGTTATCACAGCCAGTGGTATTGGCGCCAGCAAGGGCTTCTCTGCGCTGATGACGGATGCCGTTCCCAACCTGGACTTGCATGATAAGTGCCAATGCTTTCCGCTGTTCTCATACGAAAAATCCGAGGATTTGGGCGAACTCTTCGCGGCGCATGCAAAATCCAATGGATACTTCAAGAAGGACGCTATCAACGATGATATCCTGACGCTATTCGGGAAAACTTACGACGGCAAGATCATCAAGGAAGACATTTTCTACTACGTCTACGGCATCCTGCATTCGCCGGAATATAAACGGCGTTTTGAGTCTGACCTTAAGAAAATGCTGCCGCGCATTCCGCTGGCAAAGGATTTCTGGGCCTTCAGCAAAGCCGGCCGCGCTTTGGCCCAGTGGCACCTGAATTATGAAACCGTCGAGCCCTATCCGCTCAAAGAATCCGATGACGCGCTCCGCCTTGAGCCGAAGAGACACTACCGGGTCGAAAAAATGCGCTTCGCCAAGCAAGGCAAGGACGAAGACAAAACCGCCATCATCTACAACAGCCATCTGACCCTTGAGGGCATTCCGCTTGAAGCCTGCGAGTATGTCGTCAACGGCAAGCCCGCGCTTGAATGGATTATGGAACGCTACCAAGTCACCACGGATAAGGACAGCGGCATCGTCAATGACCCAAATGACTGGTCGGACGATCCGCGATACATCTTAGATTTGGTCAAGCGCATCGTCCGCGTAAGCCTGGAAACGATGAAGATTGTTAAGAGCCTGCCGGTGATTTCGGAACTTTGATTATGAACGGCTATATCGGATATTTCGATATTTTAGGCTACAGAAGTTTTCTTGAAAACAACCCTCAAGAAGGCGTTCAAAAGCGCGTTCTTGGACTAATTGCGGATGTGAAAAAATCGCTGCCCGAAGCGATGAAAAAATATCGCTCCAAACTTTCTGAAGCCGCCGAGGAAATTATTGGCAAGACGAACTGGCTTGTTTTTTCGGACACGATTGTTTTTGCCATAGAAGAGCCTGACAACAAGAAGGATGAATTGCTCTATTTCCCGATCGCGATAATCACGGCTGGAGATTTGATGACGCGCATGTTTAATGACGGCCTGCCTCTGCGCGGCGCGCTTCATCATGGGCAATATAATTTTCTTGAAAACAGCATGGCTGGAACAGGAGTGGTCCAAAGCATTAACGCGGGAAAAGATTTGGATTTGTCCGCCTGCGTTTTAACGGAGGAATTGGCGAAAAGAGCAGGAGAGCTAATTGAAGCAACCCAGCCTGATGAAGCCGACCGTAATTTCTGGGATCAAATATTATGCGACTACAGCGTGCCGATCTCCGGAGATAAATGGGCTAAGCGGAAATGCCTGATGTGGTTTGACCTGAATCATATCGAAAACCTGAGAGGGGACGGAATCATGCAAGCGCTCAGCCGCCTCGACTACCGTCAATATGTTCTGCTTTCTTTTTGGGCGCACAACAAAGGCATCTCCGATACTAAAACCGTGCGGAAGCTTGATGAAACCGAAAGATTCATTCGCTATTGCGTTTTTAGGCGCGATGAAAATCAGCGAGCAAATCACCGAAGTAAGCCTTGAGACCATGAAAATCGTCAAGAGCGCGAAAAAGCAAAACTCATGAGCACCGCGGTCAAATCGGTCAACGACATGCACAAAAAGGTCAACGTCGAATGCGAACGGATTCTAGAATCCCTGCGCGATTACTGGAAGACCGAAGCGAAAGTCCATCATGGAATCACGGCCTCTTTGGGGAACGAGTCCACGAAGCCGCTTCCGGCAATCGAATTCGAGAAGGATGGCGGACGATGATGAAGGTCGGCTCATTGCTGGAAAATAAAAACGAAAAGCCCCGGTTTCCCGGGGCTTGGGCAACTCGCATCCGTCCGCCGGAGGCTAGTGTGTCAGCAGACGGCATTTTTGTCAATAAGCCCTATCAACCCCCTATCAACCCTCGGGCTAAGGCTTGCCCCAGGGCTAGCCACCCCCTAGCCACCTGGCTATCCAGACCTAGCCACCCCCTAGCCACCCCCCGTATACCTAGGCCTGCCTATCTGCCTATCTGCCGCCGGCTTTTTATCTGGATAAAGCTTTGAACAAAACGATAGTCCCCGCCGACTTGAAGCCTTATCTTCGCTACTCCGTCTTTCTGCACGCGGCCATCGGCTTCGCCATGGCTCTGGCCTTCATCAAGAGCGCGCCGCGGATGAGCGGCGTCTACACCATCGACGTCGTGGGCCCGGCGCCCTCCATCGCGGAAAACCAAAGCGCCGCGGCGGCCAAAAAGTCCGGCCCAGCCGCCGTTGCGAAGGCCGCCGCGGGCCACATGGAGGAGCAAAGAAAAACGCGGGAGTTCGGCGCGCGGCGCCGCCCGCAGGAGGCCCTGCCGCCGCCCAGCCTTCTTGAGGGCTATCAAAACGTATCCGCGTCCAAGCCCGCGCCGGCGGCCGCGGCTCCGGCCGAGGAATCCGCTAAGCCCGCGGGCTCTGCCGCGCCCGGCTCGGTGAGCATGTCGCTCTCGAATTTCCCATACCCGTGGTACATCAGCCAAATCCGCATGGCGCTTTGGCGGCAGTGGTCGGAGCGCATGCCGGGCGGCGGCGGCAGCAGCGTCGTGGTCTTTTCCATACTTCCCGATGGGAACGTCACGGATTTGCGCACCGAGGAAAGCTCGGGAGACGCGGCTTTCGATTTGACGGCCCTGGGCGCGGTCAAGGACGCGGCGCCCTTTCCGCCGCTGCCCGCGGGCTTCAAGAAGCCTTTCTTGACGATTCATCTGACCTTGACGTCCTCCTAGCGCTCGTCGGCCGAGCCCGTTTCCTTACGGCTTCCCCTCGTGAAATAAATTCGTGACACGCTCCGCGTATTATTTCCCCGCAGGCCGGGAAATCCCATGGCGATTCTCCGATTTACCTTCTACGGCGTCCTCGTCTACTTGTACTATCTCGTTGCCTATCCCGACTGGACCAGCGTCGGCTGGGGGCTCAAGTGCTTCCCGGCTATTTTATGCGCGGCGGGCGCGCTCTATCTGCTCTTCAAGCTCATGAACTGGAGCCCGGGCTTGGCCAAGGTCGCGATGGAAGGGATCTTCATCGCCGGCGTCGCGGTCTACATGGGATATAGCATGCCGACCAGGCTCGGAGAGCCTTCCCCTGTCAAGCAGTGGATCAACGGCCGCCGTCCAACGCAGATCGACGCCGAAGTGGGCTTAAAACGCCTGGGCGTCGATCCGGGATCCATTCCCGGGCAATGGGTCGTGGGGCTTTTTCCCTACCGGGCCGCAAGGCGCTTTCCTTAAGCGGCCCGGCACTGCTTGGCTCCGCCGTGGAAGCGGCGCCGCTGAGCCAAAAAGCGCCAGAGGCGGTAGAGCGCCGCCGCGGCGGCGCGCTCCCGGACGGTCTGCCGCGAGCCCAGAAAACGGCCTTGCCACGCCTCCGTGCGGCCGTCCGGGCCGGCCAAGCCGATGTAGACCAAGCCCACGGGCTTGGCCTTCGTGCCGCCGGAAGGCCCCGCGATGCCGGTGATGGAGATTCCAATGGAGGCGCCGGCCGCGCGGCGCGCGCCTTCGGCCATCTCGCGGGCGCATTCGGCGGAGACCGCGCCACGGCGCTTGAGCGTTTTCGGCGAGACGCCCAGGAGCCTGATTTTTAAATCGTTGGAATAAGAAATCACGCCGCCCTTGAAATAATCCGAGCTGCCCGGAACGGCGGTCACGCGCCCGGAGAAAAATCCCGCGGTGCACGATTCCGCCGCGGCTAAGGTGAGGCGCCGGCGGCGCAGAAGATTGCCCGCGGCGGACTCAAGCGTCGACTCCCCCTCGCCGAAAGCGTGCGTGCCTACGGCGCGGCGGATGAGGCGGCGCACGCGGGTTATTTTTTGTTCGGCGGCGGCCGCGCTTGCGGCCCTTACGGCCGCGTGAAAGTCCACCTGGCCGCGGCCGGCCAGGATGGTAAAGGTTTCGCCGGGCTGGGGCTTGCGCGTCAGGACTTGCAGGCGTTCATCGGCGGCCGATTCGGAGATTCCAGCCAAGTGCACGCTCAAGGCGCGCGAGAAAATTCCACGGACGTAGAGGGATTTTAAGCGCGGCAGGATTTCCCGCTCGAACATCGGCGAGAGCTCCGCGAAAGGCCCCGGCAGCAGGGCCAGCGTCTTGGGCCGGGAGCCGCCCGCGCTGGACAACTCAAGCCACTGCCCCGGAGCCGAGCCGAAGTCGTTTTTGAGCGCGCGGGCGCCCTCTATGACGAAGGCTTGGCGGCGGTTCTCCGCGGGCATCGCGGTGCGGAAACGCTTGAAGCGGCGCTTGATTTGCGCGAAAAGCTCCGGCTTGAAAATCAGCGGCCGCCCCAAGGCGTCCGCCGCGGCCTCGCGGGTGATGTCGTCGAAAGTCGGGCCCAGGCCGCCGCAGACGATGAGCGCGTCGGCGCGCGAGAAAGCCTCCGCGACGGCGCGCCGCAAGGGCGCCAAGTCGTCCGGCAGCGAGCTTTCGCGGGACAAGGGCAGCCCGAGCTTGGCCAGCGCCAGGGAGATGTAGGCTTGGTGGGTGTTGACCTTGCCGCCTAGAAGTTCGCTGCCGACGCAGAGAAGCTCGACGCGGGGCTTGGGACGCCGGGTCACTGGTAGAAGCCGACGGGTTTTTGTCCGCCGGATGGGGCGGGCTCTCCGGCCGGGACGGCGCCGAAACGCGCTTCGTACTTCTCGATGTTGTCCTTGAGCGCCCACAAGAGCCGCTTGGCGTGCACCGGGGAGGACACGATGCGCGCGAGGACCTTCGATTTCGGGCTCTGCGGCTGCAGGAACAGGAAATCGAGCACGAACTCGGTCTCGCTGTGCGTGATGAGCGCCAAGTTGGCGTAGGCGCCCCGCGCCGTGGCGTCATCGATTTCGATCTTCAGCTGGGGCTGGGGAGCGGGCTTTTTTTCTTCCATGGCCCGAGTGTATTATTTTTTCTCTTTGATGAACAACGCCGCGGCGGCGGGCAACACGATCAAGGTTAATATCGTCGAGGTCAAGATGCCGCCGATGACGGCCACGGCCATAGGCTGCTCGAGCTCCGAACCCGTGCCCCAGCCGGTCGCCAGAGGCACCAGGCCCAGGACCATGACCGAGGCGGTCATCAAAATGGGGCGCACGCGCTTCAAGGCCGCCGAGGAAATGGCTTCTTTTAATGGAACGCCTTCCGCGACCTGGGTGTTCATATAGTCCAAAAGCAAGATGCCGTTGCGGACTACGATGCCGACGAGCAAAACCGCGCCGATCATGGAGGAGACGTTCACGGTCTGATGGCAGAGCCAGAGGCTGAAAACGGCGCCTACCCCGGCCAAAGGGACGGTCAGGAGGATAATGAAAACCTGCGTCCAGGAACGGAACTCCAGCCACATGATGAGGGCGACCACGACGATCGCGAAGCCCAGCACCATCAGCAGGTTGGAGAAGGACTTCTGCTGGGCGGCGTATTTTCCGGTAAAGGCCCAGGAGTAGCCCGGGGGCAGGTGCAGGTCCTCGACAGCCTTCCGCACGTCTGCGGCCACGTCCCGAGCGTTGCGGCCGCTGATGTTCGCGGTGACGGTGACCATGCGGCTTAAGTGCTCATGGTCGATTTCGCTTGGGATCTCGCTGTAGCTTAAGTTCGCCACCTGTTCCAAGGGCACGATGTTCCCCCCTGCGGTCCGCAAGGGCAGGCTGTCCATGGCCTCGAAATCGATGTTTTGGCCGGGGGTGGCGTAGTGCAGGGTCACGTTGATGCGCTTTAAGACTTGGTGGATGGTTGTGGCGACCAAGCCCACCGAGTAGGCGTCCAAAGTGTCGTAGATGGTTTTTTCCGAGATGCCCAGGCGGCCGGCTTCCTTTTTGTTGAGGGTCACCTGAAGCGAAGGCACCGGAATGGTGGCCGGAGGCATCAAATTGACGATGCCCGGAAGAGGCTTCATGGATTTGACCAGTTTCTGCGCGTAGGAGTTGAGCTTTCCCAAATCCGGGCCAAAAATATTGACGCCCAAGTCGGCCGGCACGCCGCCCATGGCGTCGTTGATCTTGTCCGCCAAAGGCATAAGATACTCGGCCGAGACGCTGGGCAAGGCGTCGGTCCTGGCGTTCATCATGGCGATGAATTCCTTGAGCGGGATGGGCCTCTTGGTCTTTGGCACGAGCTTGATCATGATGTCGCTGTGATTGATGTTGTCCGTGTCCTCCGCGCCCGCGGCATGCCCAGTGAGGCGGGCCACGGTCACCACGCCCGGCAAGCTCTGCGCCCACTTCTCGATTTTTCGGTTGACCCGTTCGGCTTCGGTCAGGGAAACTCCGGGCGGCATGAGGGTCGACAATAAAACCGCGCCTTCGTCCAGGCTCGGCAGGAACTCCACGTTGAGCTTGCGGAAAAATCCCAAGGCGGCCACGGCGGGCAAAAGCCCTAGGACAATGGCCGCCAGCGGCCGCCGCATCGCGGCCTTGAGGATTTTGGAATATCCGTGCTTGAGCGGGCCTTCGGTTTCCTCGGGGGGCGCGTCCTTCTCCGTGAGCCAATAGAGAGCCAGGGTGGGGATGACGGTCACGGCGACGATCAGGGACGCGAGGATGGTGAAGGTCACGGTGAAGCTTACCGGCGAGAAGAGCCGGCCGGCGAAGCCCGCCACGAACACCATGGGCAAAAAGATGCCGATGTTGGTCATCGTGGAAACCACGACGGGCTTGATGACTTCCTGGGTCGCGGCGATGACCAGGTCCTTATGGCCCAGCTTTCCGCGCAGGGCCGGCGTGGAGAGCCAGCGGAAAATATTCTCCAGCACCACGATGGCGTCGTCGACGATGATGGCCGTGCCGATGGCGAGTCCTCCCAGGGACATGACGTTTAGGCCGATGCCCAAAACACGCATGAGAATCAGCGCGGCCACGACCGAAATGGGAATGCTGATGGTGGCGATGAGCGTGGTCTTGGAGCTTCGCAAGGCGAAGGCCAGCACCAGGATGACCAAAAGCCCGCCGATCCAGACGTTCTCCTTGACGTTTTCGATGGAGTCCGAAACGAGCTGGGCTTGGTCGTAGTAGTTGTGGATGGTGACGCCTTCGGGCAGGCTCTTCGAAAATGTCTTGATTTCGGCGTCGGTGCGGGCGGCCACGTCAAGCGTGCCGAAGGAGGGCTGCTTGAATATCTGGATGAGCACGGCAGGATGCCCGTCCTCCGAAGTGTCCCCCCGTTCGTATTGGTAGGTTTGGGTCACACGCGCGACGTCCTTGACCCGCACGGGGATCCCGTCCTTGACCGCGATGACGACTTCCCCGATTTCCACCGCGCTGCTGAACTGCCCGTCCGAGTGGAGGACGAGCTCCTGGCTGTCGTGAACCACGGTGCCTGGGTTGGCCAGGATGTTGTTGTCTGCCAGCGCCGTGCGCACGTCCTCCAAAGTCACGCCGTACTTGATCATGAGGTAGGGATTGAGGCGCACGGAGTATTCCAGCGCCTTGCCGCCAATGACCAGGACCTTGTAGACGCCCATAATGCGCTGGAGCTGCGGCCGCAGCTGATAAGCCGCGATGTCGCGCAGCTCCGCGGGGCTGGTATTTGGGCCGCCGCTCAGGCTGTATCCCTGAATCATGGCCAGGGTGGCGCCCAAGGTCTCCACGCTGGGCTCGGTGTTGGGCGGCAGTTGGCCGCGGATGGAGGACAGCGCCTGGAGAATGAGTTCGCGGGCCTGAAGCATGTCGGTGCCCCAGGCGAACTGGATGGAGACCATGGAAATGCCCGTAGCCGAGGCAGAGCGCACCTTGCGCACGCCTAAAACGCCGCTGAAGGCGCTTTCAAGGGGAACGGTGATCTGCCGCTCCATTTCCAATGAGGAGTAGCTGGGCATCTGCGTGACTACGCTTAGGATCGGAAAATTGAGGGATGGAAACAGCCCCACCTGCAAACCCTTGTTGGACGCGAAGCCGGCCAGGAAAATCAGGGCCACGGCCATCGCGACCATCTTCGGAGCTTCGAGCAGCTTGGAGAGCAATTTTTTGAACATGGCGGTCTAGTCCGCCTCCGCTTTGAAATCGGGATACAAGTATCCGATGCCGCCTTGAACCACGACCCGATCTCCGGGCTTCAAGCCGGATTTTATTTCCACCGCCTCGTTCGTGACTTCTCCCAAAGTCACCGCCGTCGGGACATAGTTCGTCTGCCCTGATGGATTTTCCGGCGGCTCGGCGCGGATGACCCAGGCCTGCCCGCTCTTGAAGAGCACCGCCGCGGGCGGAACGGCGAGGACATGGTGGCGCACCCGAGTTATGATGCGCGCGTCGACGAAATTGCCCACGGGCACGTCGCCGTCGCCGACGGGCCTTAGCCAGGCGATAGACTGTCCGGTCTCGGCGCTGACGGCGCGCAGGATCCGCGCTACGCGGCAATGGATGGGCGCGGTCGACGGCGCCACGTAAGCCGTGGCGCTTTCGCCGCGGAAAACTCGGGGCGTGTCCGCCGCCTCGATATTGACCGCGAACTCAAGCCGGCCGGTCTCCTCGGTTGAGATCCCGTAGCCGGGCACATATTCCTTAAGATCCTGCAAGCGCGCCCGTACTACGGCGGGCTGGTCATCAAGGGCGGGAAGCGCCGCCATGCGTTTTTCGGAGCAGCCCGCAAGGCAGAGGAGGGCCGTCGTCAATGCAGAGGTCGCGCGCAGTGCCCTATTCATAAATCTTGGCGGCGGCGGGGCCGCCTTGTCCGGTCAAATCCTGCATGGCGGCCAAATCTTGAAGGTAGGAATAGTAGGCCGCGCGTTCCCCGAGCAAAGCGTTGAGCCAAATTTGCATGGCGCCAGTGGCTTCCAGAATGGTCGTGGCGCCGCGGCGGTAGCGTTCCACGGTTGATTGAGCCGAGCGGCGGCTCTCGGGCAAGAGGTTCTGGAGGCGCTTCATCTCGGCCAAGTCTGCTTGGGCTTGGACCTCCGCACGCGCAAAAGTAGCGGTAAGCGCCTGCTCCTTCGCCGCCAGCGCGTTGTCCGCTAGGGAGACTGAAGTTTGATTTTGGCGGATGCGCGAGGAAATTTGCCCCCAGTCGAAGATGTTGAGCCGCAAGCCAACGCTGAGCACGTGTCCCATTATGGTCTCTTTCATGGTCGGTCCGCCGTAGCCGTATTGATAGTTGGCGACCAGTTGGGGGTAGCGCTGGCCACGGGCTTCTTTCAGGCCCATTTTTGCGGCGTCGGCCTGCGCTTTGAGCGAGGCCAGAGCCGGGCTTCCTTCGACTTGACCGTAAGAGAAGCTGGGAATGGCGGGCAAGGCCGAGATGGGTTTGAGCGCCAAGCCCTCTTTCGTCGAGAGCCCGAGGATGAGGGCCAGCTGCGTTTCATCCGTCTCCAACTGGACGGAGAGCAAATCGTGCAGTCGGGCCAAGTTCGCCAGGCTGGATTTGACTTGAATCAAATCAAAAGGCGGCGCGCGGCCCATGGTGTAGCGCGGGATGACGGTCAGGCGCAGGCGATTAAAGCGCTCCTCGACCTTGTTCAAGTCCGCCACGGCGTCCTGATTATTAAGGATGGAGAAATAAAGGCTTTCGATCGTGAGCGCGACATCCTGCTTGGTCTGGATTTTGGCGTATTGGGCGGCGCGCGAAAGAGCGTCCAGACGCTCGCGCTCGTACCACTTCGGAGAGAAAGGAAAGCCGTCGTAGTTGACCGCGACCGCTCCGTTTTCCGAATTGTCCAGAATGGGGGCGTAAAGCGGGCTGTTGGTCTCCGTATACCCCCCCAACGCGGAAACGGCGGGCAGAAGGTTTCGCAGCGCCTCTTGTTTTTGCTGCCGGGCCAGAAGCGCCTGGAGTTGGGCCCTGACGCTTTGCGGCGACTTGGCTTCGGCAAGCGCCAGGCATTGGGCCAGGGTGAGTTCCTGCGGCTGAGCCGACGCGGAAAGGCAAAGCGAGAAAAGCGGGAGAATTAGGAGCGGCGGAATGATCTTGATGCCCGGGAACTTCATGGCCGAAATTCTATAAAAAAATTGCGGGCGCGGTAACCAAGGATTTCGGTGTTATAAGTAGAAGAAGAGCAAGGCATGCTTGTTCCTTTTTGGGAATACTCCATGAATACCAGAAGTGCGAGAACCAAATTCAAAGCGGCCAGCGCTGCCTTAATGAGGCCGTGGGCCATCAGGTAGAGTGCGGCGAGATGCTTGGAGTGGAGCGATAGATGGGCAGCCATGGCTCTTAAGTGGGTCGCGACGTAGTCGTCCGGATCCTCCATGAGCTCGTGCCGGGTCAGCAGCGCGACGCAGCGGTTCAACTCCGCTCGGGGGGCGGCCCACAAGAGCCGCCCCCCGACGATCTCCAGTATCCCATTGCCGCCCCAGCCCCATGCCGGCCATGTCCGGTATATGGGAAGATGCTAGTTTCCCGATTTGGACTGGGGTTGAGATTCGGGCTGAGGCCGGGCCGGGGGCGCCCCGACTTGGCCGGGAGCCAAATTGAGCGTTGGCACGGGCTGCGCGGCGGCGGCTTTATCCGCGGCTTTGTCCGCGCGTTCCTTCATTTCCTCGGCGCGCTCATCCTTCTTGGCCGCCTGCTGTCCGGAATGCTCGCCCATCATTTCCTGCTTTTCCTTGGCGGCGGACTCGGCCTGCTTTTTGATGACGGCGCCGGTGTGGGGGTTAAGCCAGACTTCCATAATCCCGCTCGCGGACTCGACGTCGAAGGACCAGATGAGCTGGCCGGACTCTTTTTCGAGCTCGGCCTCGAGGATTTTCGCGCCTTTGACCTGTGCGCGGAGCGCGGCGGTTGCCTGCGCTCGCGTTAGGGCGGGCAGGGTGCGGTGAGTTCTCCGGCTCTGCTTGGCCGGCGCGGCGGCGAGCGCCGGCATAGCGGCGAGTAGCAATACGAGTGGTGCGACGGTGCGTTTCATTGGTTTCTCCTTAATCATAGGTTCCCTACGCATTCAATCATACCGGGCTACCATTGCGGCGACCTTTCGGGAACATTACATTCGCGTAATGCTCGCGCCGAACTCGTTGGGCGGGGCCCGGAGCTAGGAAACAGTTTTGAGGCGCACGGTGAAGCGGGATCCCGAGCCAACGGCGCTTGAGACCTCGACGCTTCCATCGTGGGCTTGGACGATGGCCTTGACCAAACTCAGGCCCAGACCGAGCCCGCGCTGCGAGCGGCCCGCCTCGCTGCGGTAGAGGCGCTCCCAGATTTTGGACAAATCCTGGGGTGGAATGCCGATGCCGGTGTCGCGCACGATGACGGCAATAAATCCGTCTTCCCGCGTCGCGGTTAAGTTTATTTCTCCCCCGGGATCGGTGTATTTGACGGCGTTGTCCAGGAGATTGGCGACGACGCGGCGCATGCGGCCGCGATCGCAGAGGACGCGGATATCCTCCCCCCCGGCGACATCGACGCGGAGTCCTTTTTCTTCGGCGGCATAGCGGTAGGCCTCGCGGGCCTCGCGCAGAAGCTCGGAGACGTTTGTCGGCTCCATCGAGAGCGCCATCGTCCCGGTCTCCGCCTCCGAGATGTCCATCAGCGTGTCGAGCATGCCCAGGACCTTGTCCGATTCCTCGACGCAGTCGGCGAGGGCCTCGCGGTAATCGGAGACGTCGGCTTCGGATCTTAAGGGAAGCTCGGCGACGGCCCGCAGGCGGGTCATGGGCGTGCGCAGATCGTGCGCGACGTTATCCAGGGCGCTCTTCATTCCGGAAACCAGCGCCTCGATGCGCTCCATCATGCCGTTGAAGAGTTCCGTGAGTTCCTGCAGTTCGTCACCCGTGTGGCGCAGAGGCGCCCGGGCGCCTATGGCGCCTGATTTGACGGCTTCGAGCGTTCGGACAAGCCCGCGGATGGGCGAGAGCGCCCGGCGGGACATGAGGAAGGCTCCGACCAACCCTAGAATAATCGCCAGCACGAAAACGGCCGCCAATATCCAACGGAAGCGCTCCAACACGTCTTCTCGGCGCGCCGTGCTCTGCCCTATCTGCAGAATTTCTCCGTTCGGCAGCGCCTGCGAGACTATCTCCATAGACTGATCGTCGGGCGGCGCCGGGATGGAAGTCCATGAGGGCTTTAAACCCGCCGGAGGCGTTATCCCGGGCAGGTTGAATTTACTCCAGCCGTTGGCTCTCAGATCGAAAATGCCGCGTCGGCCGGCGCCAAGAAGGCGGATGAGGCGGATGTCTTGGCCGCCTTCCCAAATTTGGGTGGCGGCCTCTGATTTCAAGCCCGCCAAGCCCTCGTCCCGATACTCGTCGCGGAAGTGGACGAGATCGGAGGCGATGGCGGCGCGATCTCCGCGCCTAAGAGATGACGCGACGAAGAAGTAGGCCGCGGTCATGGCGGCGGCGTTGCCGAGAAGAAAAAACGCGGCGGACCAAGCCGCCAGCCGGAAGCTCAGAGATTTGGGTCGGGGCCGAAACGCCTCAGGAGCCTTTAAGGACATATCCGACACCGCGGATGGTCTGGATCATTTTTTCGGCAAAGGGCTTGTCTATCTTGTCGCGCAGGCGGCAGACGAGCACGTCGACCACGTTGGTCTGCGGATCGAAATCATAGTTCCACACATTTTCCAGGATCATCGCTTTGGAAACTGGCCGCCCGGCGTTGCGTGCGAGATACTCCAGGAGGACGAATTCTTTAACCGGAAGGTCTATTTTTCCGCCGGATCGGACAACCTCGCGCGTGATAATATTGATGGAAAGATCGCCCACGGCCAGAAGCGCTGAACCCGCGGCGCCCTGGGCCGCGCCGCGGGTTCGCCTCACCAAGGCCTCAATGCGGGCGAGGAGTTCGGAGAAGGAGAAGGGCTTGGTGAGGTAGTCGTCCCCGCCGGCGCGCAATCCCTTGACGCGGTCGTCCACCGAGCGCTTGGCGCTCAAAATCAGGACCGGGACGCCGATTTTTTCCCGCCGGATTCTCTCGATGAGGGAGAGCCCGTCCAATTTTGGAAGCATGACGTCCATCACCGAGGCGGCGTAAGGCTCGCCGAGTAGGCGGCGGTAAGCCGTCTCACCATCGGCCGCGCGATCCACCACGAAGCCGGATCCCTTGAGCCCGCGGCCGATGAAAGCGGCGATTTTCGGGTCGTCTTCTACGACCAGTATGCGCATGAGTGTCCGTGGATTTAACCATAGTTGGGAGCGGAAATGAAAACGCTCGCGGCCGGGCAGCAATGTCGCCCGGCCGCGCACTGACGCCGCTTTGTGGTTCCTGCTTCTTCTAGAAGCCCCAACCCACGATGAGGTGGTAGTATGCGTCGGCCACGAGCTGGTTTCCGTTGGAGTGCTGATAGACCGGAAAGCCCACGCCCGCGTCGACTTTCCAGGTGGGCGAGCCCAATTCCCGGTCGGGCCGCAACAGAATGCGCTGGTAGCCGGTGTCGGCCGAGTTCGCCGCGATCAAGGTGGGCTCGTCTCATTCGCCGTCGGCGAAATACATTCACTTGTTGTCCGACGTGATGGCGTCCGTGTGGTAGCCGCCCGAAAGGATTTGGGTGCTGCCGGTTCCCAACTCGGCGTCGCGATCGAAGTTGGCATAGGTGTCGTCGCCGGTGGGTAGCATGGAGTCGGTCTGGGTGTCGAAGACTCCGCAGCCGCAGGCGCGCAGCTCCAGGCTTCTCGGGGATGGGCGCCGCGGCGAGAAAGGCCGCGAGCGCCAAGAACGCGCTCGGGCGCGCCCAAGCGCGGATTTTTTTAAAAGGCAATGGCATAAAGGCTCCTTGAATTAATCGCAAATCGAACGTCGGGCGATTATGCGAAATACTGCCGCGCTAACCGCGTACGGGGACGGCTCAATGGAAGGCGGGATTCAAGCGTTTTTAGGCGGCGGCGAGGGCGGCGCTCGCATGGCAACTCGTCGGCGGGAAAAATGGCGCGTAGGACTGTGACGGCCTGGCCGAGATCGTTTCGTGCGCGCCGATGCTGCGGCGGATTTTAAGGCACAGGGAGCAGGGGTGTCTGCCGTCGAAAGCCATGGCCATGGCGCGTTGCGCCAAGTGGGTCCGCGAGTAGCGCCACGCCATGCGGCCCCACGCGCGGCCAGCAGAATCAATCGCAGACAACGGACTCCGCGGCCGCGCGTGGGCATCGGAGGCAGTTTGCAAAATCGAAGTTTTAATTTTCTATGATAATTTCGCCTGGAGTTTATCCGCGGCGGCATCGTTCGGAAAATGAGGAGGCGGAACATGAAGGGAATCATGACGGGGGCGGTTGGAGTTATCGTTCTGGGAGCGCTGGCGGCGCTGACCGCGGTGCATTTCGGGCTGGTGCCCGCGAACGCCGACGCAGCGCCCTCGGCGCTGGAGACTTGGGCGGCGCATACGTCTTTGCGCGCGACCATCCGGCGAGAGGCACCCCGCGGACCCAATCCCGTGAAACTTAATGAGAAAAATCTCCTGGCCGGCATCAAGCTTTACGCCCGCGATTGCGCCGTCTGCCACGGCGCGATAGACGGAAAAGCCTCCAACGTGGCGATGGGGCTCTACCAGAAGCCGCCCCAACTCGCCAAGGACGGCGTGGAGAATGATCCGGAGGGCTGAGGGGCTCCCCGTCTGTCCGACCACCGTGGACCTGATTTAAGGTAGCCGTTGTCGTTCGAAGAGAGGAAGATATCCGTCGTCGGCCGTTCCTCTTTTCTTTTTGCTTCTTTTTCTTTTCTGTGAATTGCTGTGGACAA
>DATLUA010000055.1:0-14269 GCA_035533295.1 Elusimicrobiota bacterium
TTATGAGGTCGCCATGACCCCGGGCTGACGGGTCGTCGAAAGTAGCGCGCGGCCGGCGCGCCTCAACAGAGGCGCCGCCACGACGAGAATTTCAACCTCGGCCCAGGACGCGCCCAAATTCTACTTTCGATTTTTCTGGGCCTTCGCCCGAAGCCTTGCATTCGCGCGCGTTTTGGCTTATCCTTAAGCCGTGCCCGGGGCCAGCGACGTCCGTCTCTTAAGGCGCATCCCGCTCTTCAGGCCCCTGCCCGCGCGCGAGCTTTCGGCCATCGCGCGCCTGGCCAATCCCCGCGCCTACCGCGCCGGCGAGACCATCTTCCTCAAGTCCCAGGCCGCCGACGGGCTCTTCATCGTGCTCTCCGGTCGGGTCAAGATTTTCACCGCGGCGGGGGGAAGGAAGAAGAAAACTTTCTCCTGGCTCGAGCGCGGGGATTTCTTCGGCGAGATGGGGCTCATCGAGGGCGCGGGCCGCTCGGCCGCGGCCCGGGCCGAGACCGCGGTCGAAGCGCTCTTCATCGCCAAGGCCGAGTTCCGCAAGCTGCTCTTGGGCAGCCCCGAGCTTTCGTTCTACCTCCTGCGGGTCGTCTGCCGCCGCCTGCGCCTGGCCAACGAGGCTCTGGAGGATCTGCTTTTCCGCAATTTGCTCGGGCGCGCGGCCAAGACGCTTGCCCAACTCGCCAAGAACGGCAAGCGCCTGGGCCCCGGAAAGTTTTTGGACGGCGACTACAGCCGGCGGGAGCTGGCCGAGCTTCTGGGCACCTCGCGCGAGCCCTTGAGCCGCGCCCTGGGGGCGCTTAGGCGCGCGGGCCTGGTGGGGGAAAAGGACGGGCGGCTCTATCTGCCCCGGCCGGACAAGCTCGCGTCCCTGGGCGGGGCCTAGATTTTTTCAGCGGCGATGAGGAACCAGTTGATGATGGAGAAAGCCGCGGCGAAGGCCATGGCCCAGAGAAATCCGTGGACCTCAAAGCCCGGCACGAGCATGGCCGCGCCTTCCACGCAGAGTCCCATGACGACGAAGGTGAAGAGCCCCAGCGACAGGAGGTTGATGGGCAGCGTGAGCAGCAGCAGGACGGGCCGGATGAGCGCGTTGATGAGCCCCAGGACCACGGCCACGGCCAAGGCCGTGCCCAGGCCGTCGACGGCGACGCCGGGGAGCGCCCGCGCGGCCACGTAGACCGCCGCGGTGCCGACAAGCATATGAACCAGGATTTTCACGCCAACGATTATAGGCTTTGCGCCGCGGCGCGCGCAACGGTTATAATGCCCGCGAACGCCATGCGGCGATCGGCTTTCGTTTTTATTCTCGCGGCGGCGCCCGCGCCGTTGTCGAGCTGCGCGCACGCCCCGGCTAAATCCGCGCCCGCGCCGGACTATGCCGCGGTCGAGGCCCGCGCCCAAAAAGCCCAGGCGGAGCTGAACCAGGAGCTCGCCATCCACGGCGGCAGCCAGGCGGTGTCCTCCGCGGTGCTGGCGCCCGCGGCCGCCGCTCCCGCCGTCGCGGTTTTGGGCAAGGACAAGACCTTGGACTGCACCTGGGCCGAGAGCACGGCGACCGTGGTCGCGGGGGATTCCGACAGCCGCGCGCAGCTTCACGCCGAGGCCGTCTCCGAGGCGCGCGCCGAAGTGATGAAGAGCCTTTTGGGCGTCTCGGTGCGCTCGCAGGATTTCGTCTTCCAGCAGGAGGATTTGCGCGGCCAGCAGAACCTGGTCGAGAACATCCTGCGCACCACGCAACTGGGGCGCATCTTGAAGGAAGACGTCGTCTCCGAGGGCTACCGGGACGCGCCGGGCTGCCCGGGATGCCGCTACGCGGTGGACTTGAAGGCCTGCGTGGCGCCGCTGCCCTCCTACCACGACGACGATTTCCGCGTGACCCTGAACTTGTCGCGCACGCGCCTCAATCCCGGCGACGAGGACTCAATCGCGGCCAGCTGCACCAAGGACTGCTACGTCTACCTTTACGACGTGGGCATGGACGACTCCGCGCAGCTTATCGTGCCCAACGAGTTCGTGCCCCAGGCCAAGCTCTCGGCCGGGCAGACCTGGACGTACCCGAGCGCGGACTTGAAATCCCAGGGCGTGCATTTGGTCGCCCAGCTGCCGCCGGGGCAGACGGTCTCGGCGGAGACCATCCGCGCCGTGGCCACGAAGACGCCCTTGACCGCCGCCGAGACCGACCCGTCTTCGGGCGGCTACTTCGGGGTGCTTGAGCGCCTGGACGCGTCGCGCACCGACTGGTCCGAGGACGCGGCGGTGTTCACGATTTACCAGCATTAAGGGCGAAGGATGGAAACGGAAAGAAACGGAAGGCAACAGAATGAAACGGAATGAACGAAGAGAAACGGAAGATTGCGGGGCTCCCGCAATGGCCCCGGTGCTTTCATTTTTTTCCGGTTCTTTCATTTCTTTTCGTTTCCTTCCGTTCCCTTCCATTTCCCTCCGTTCCCTTTCTTTATGAGCAGGCGCCGTTGGGGAGATGCCGCGGCCGGGCTTCTGGCCGTCGTGGTCGCGGCTTTGTCCTACCAGTTCCCGACCAAGCTGCCGTTTTTCGCGCACTTGGAGCTAAAAACCTACGACGCGCGGGCTCTGCTGCGCCAGAGCGTCGACCCCGACCCGGAAATCACGATTATCGCCATCGACCAAGCCTCCCTGCGCCGCTACGGCGCCTGGCCCTGGCCGCGTACGCTCCTGGCCGATCTCTTGGACAAGATTTCCCCGGCCCATCCCAAGGTCGTGGCGCTTGACGTCTCTCTCTTCACGCCCGAGAAAAGCGCGGGCTTGGAGGCCGTCAAGGCCCTGGCCGCGAGCTTCCAAGCCTTGGCCGCCAAGCGGCGCATCATCGACCGGCGGCATCTCTTCAAGGTTTATTTCTCCTCGGCCGAGAGCGGCTTGGACGGCGACGCGCGGCTGCTGTCCTCCCTGCGCGCGGCCGGCGACGTGGTGCTGCCGCTGGCGTTGGCGCCCGGCTCGGGCGACAACTTCAAACCCGCGCCCCTGCCGCTCTCGGTCTCGAGCGACTGCCTGAGCGCGGCGGGCGGCGGCGCGTTTCCGGATTTAGCCGCCTCGGGCGAGTTCTCGGCGCTCTACCCCTTGCCCGCTTTCGCCCAGGCGGCCCTGGGCCTGGGCCGCGAGGGCTTGGAACCCGATGCCGACGGCATCGTGCGGCACGACGAGACGATCTCGCGCTACTGGGGCGCGGACATTCCGTCCTACGGCCTGGCCGTGGCCCTGGCCGCGCGCGGCGTGGAGCCCGGCTCGGTCGCGGTGGAGGCCGGACGCGAAATCCGCGCGGGCAACTTCTACGCGCCGCTCGAGCCCAGCGGCCGCATGCTCATCACCTTCAACGGCCCCGCGGGCACGTTCCACTACGATTCCTTCAATGACATCATGAGCGGCGCCGCGCCCGCGGCGTCCTTAAAGGATAAAATCGTGTTCGTGGGCCTGACCGCGCCCGAGGCGGCTTCCTTTGAGAAGACGCCCGTCGATGCGCGCCTGCCCGCGGTGGAGGCGGACGCCAACGTGGCGGAGAACATCCTGGATCAGAAATTTCTTTCGCGTCCGCCTTGGGCCGGGGCGCTGGAATGGGCGCTTTTGGGCGCGGCGGCCTTGTTCGTGATCTTCGCCCTGCCCTTCTTGAACGCCATCTGGGGCGCGGTATTCAGCGTCTGCTTGACGGCGGCGCTGGCGGGGGCGGGCGCCTACTGGTTCGTCAACGGCTTCTGGATTAAAATCGCCTACGCGGCGGGCGCGGTCATCCTGGGCTATCTGCTCGTGTCATTGCGGCGGCTTTTGCTCCTGGGGCGGCCCGAGCAGCCTTCCGCCGAGGAAATCAACCGGCGCATGGGCCTGGCGCTGCGCGAGCACGGGCTATTGGACGCCGCGTTCGAGCGCCTGCGCGTCTGCCGCTTGAACCGCGAGGTGAGGGCCGGGCTGCATGCCCTGGCCGCGGATTTTGAAGCCGCCGGCGAGTACCTTAAGGCCGCCGCCGTCTTCGAGCACTTTAGGGAGAAAGATCCCAAGCACCGCGCGGCCGCGATCGTTAAAATCGAGGAGCTGCGGGCCAAGGCCGCGATCGAGCCCGGAGGACGGGCCGTCCCGGGAGCGGTACTGGAGAATGCGTCAGCTCCCGGGGCCGCGGCGCCGGCCTCTCTTTCCCTGGGCGGCTGCGAGATCCGGGAGGATTTGGGCCGCTGGGAGCACGGCACGCTGCACCGAGGCTGGGACCCGGCGGCCGGACGCGAGGTTCTGGTCAAGACCTTGGATCCGGAGGCGGGCGGCGAGCACCGCGGTAAAATCAAGGAAGCGCTTCTGAGGGACGCCGCCGCGGCCGCGGCGCTCGATCATCCGGGCCTGGTTCGCGTGCTGCGCGCCGGCGAGGAGGGCGGCGTCTTGTTCGCCGTCTCCGAGCTTCCCGGCGGCTCGGCTTTGTCCGCCTGGACCAGCCGGGAGCGTCTGCTTCCGGTCGATAAGGCCGCGGGCTGCGCCGCCGCCGCGGCCGACGCCTTGGACTACGCCCACGCGCGCGGCGTCTTCCACCTGGATTTGAGCCCGTCCGCGCTTTGGGCGCAGGACGAGGGGAGCCTGCGCGTCTCGGGCCTTGGCCTCGCGGCCTTCGCGAGCCCGCTCTTGGGTTGGACGGGCATCCCGGAGTCCGCGCATTACCTGAGCCCCGAGCAGGCCGCGGGCAAGAAGGCCGACGCGCGCGCGGACGTTTTTTCCCTGGCGGCCGTGCTCTTCGAGCTCTTGACCGGCGAGAAGCCCTTCTCGGCCCAGGATGACATCGGCACGCTGCTTTTTCAAATCGCCAACAAGCCCCAGCCCGATCCATCGTCCTTGAACCCGCTGGTCCCGCAGGAGTTGAAGGTCATCCTCGACCGGGCCCTGGCCAAATCGCCCGAAGCGCGCTACGAGCGGGCCGCGCTCCTGGCCGAGGATTTGCGCGCCTGCCTGGCCCGGATGAAAGGCGCGGGCGCGCCGTGAGCGGCAAGAAGGCCGCCGGCGCCCTGCGCCTGGACATCGCCGGCGCCACGGACCGGGGCCTAGTCCGCCCCCAGAACGAGGACGGCTTCGCCGTGGACGCGGGCCTGCGGCTCTTGGTCGTGGCCGACGGCATGGGCGGCCACCGCGCCGGCGAGGTGGCCAGCGCCCTGGCCGTGGAAGCGGTGATGCGCGGCGCCAAGGATTTGGCCGTGTTCCCTGAAGACGAGCCGCCCGGAGCGTCCGGGTTCTCCGCGCGCGCCCGGGCACTCCTTTCCCTCATCGCCGCGGCCAACGCGGCCGTTCACGAGAGAAGCCTCAAGGATTCGCGCTGCGCCGGCATGGGCACGACCGTGGCCGCGGTCTGGGCGGGGAAAAAGTCCTTCGCCGCGGCGCACGTGGGCGACAGCCGGATTTATCTCTTCCGCGGGCAAAAGCTTTCCCGGCTCACGCGGGACCACACCTGGACGCAGGAGCGCGTGCGCGCGGGCGCGATGAGCGAGCCGGAGGCGGCCGCCTCCGGCTTATCGAACGTCTTGACGCGCGCCTTGGGCACCGAGCCCGAGGTCAAGGCCGACGTCTCGGATCACGAACTGCGCGCCGGGGACGCGCTTCTCCTGGCCACGGACGGCCTGACCAAGATGCTGGGCGACGGCGAGATTTCGGCGCGACTGGCCGCGGGCCAAGACGCCGCTGCGGCGGCGCGCGATTTAGTTTCCGCCGCCAACGCCGCCGGCGGCGAGGACAACGTCACCGCCGTGGTCGCCCGCGCCCTCTAGCCTGCCGCGCCGCGTTTGATCTCTTCCGGCGCAAAGAGGTATAGTGTAAGCACCGCTTTGATTCCACCATATAGAGGATCCTGAATTTATGAGCGCCACCCAGACCCCATCCTCCGCAGGCAAGCCTTCCGAAAAAAACGTCGAGACCGTCGACTCGGTCACCATCCGCTTCGCCGGCGATTCGGGCGACGGCATCCAGGTCACGGGCATGCGCTTTACCACCGCCACGGCGTTGGCGGGCAACGACTTGTCCACGCTGCCGGACTACCCCGCGGAAATCCGCGCGCCCGCGGGCACCTTGCCCGGCGTGAGCGGCTTCCAGATCCACTTCAGCTCGCGCGAGGTCTTGACCCCCGGCGACGCGCCGGATGTTCTCGTCGCCATGAACCCCGCGGCCTTGAAGGCCAACGTCAAGGATTTGAAGAACGGCGGCATCTTGATCGCCAACAAGGACGCGTTTACCGCCGGCAACTTGGCCAAGGTGAGCTACGCCAAGAGCCCGCTTGAGGACGGTTCTTTGTCGAGCTACCGGGTCATTCCCGTCGAGCTTTCCCGCCTCACGCAAAATGCCTTGGAGGGCATGAATCTGAGCAAGGTCCACGCCGACCGCTGCAAAAATTTCTTCGCCTTGGGCATGATGTACTGGCTCTACGACCGGCCCATGGAGCCGACCATGAAGTGGATCGAGGCCAAGTTCAAGAAGACCCCGGAGATGGTCGAGGCCAACAAGAAGGCCCTGATGGCCGGAAACGCCTTCGCCGAGACCGCGGAGATTTTCAGTCACCACTACACCGTCAAAAAGGCCGTCATCGCGCCGGGGGTCTACCGCAACATCACCGGCAACGAGGCCACCGCCCTGGGCATGGTCGCGGCCGCGCAACTCTCGGGCCTGGCGCTGTGGTACGGCAGCTATCCCATCACGCCCGCCTCGGATATTTTGCACGAGCTTTCCAAGCACAAGAATTTCGGCGTGATGACCTTCCAGGCCGAGGATGAAATCGCGGCCATCGGCTCGGCCATCGGCGCGTCCTTCGGCGGCAAGCTCGCCGCCACCGGCACCAGCGGCCCGGGCGTGGCCTTGAAGTCCGAGGCCATCGGCCTGGCCGTCATGACCGAGTTGCCTTTGGTGATTTTGGACGTGCAACGCGGCGGGCCCTCGACGGGCCTGCCCACCAAGACCGAGCAAGCCGACCTTCTGCAGGCGATGTACGGCCGCAACGGCGAATGCCCCGTGCCCATCGTGGCGCCGGCCACGCCTGGCGAATGCTTCACCATGGTCATCGAGGCCTTCCGCATCTCGGTCAAGTACATGACGCCGGTATTTTTTCTCTCGGACGGCTATCTCGCCAACGGCTCCGAGCCCTGGCTCATCCCGGACGCGGCAAAGCTCCCCCGCTTCGCGCCGTCCGCGCCTCCCGCCAAGGAGAATTTCCAGCCCTACTCCCGCGACGAGAAGACCCTGGCCCGCCCCTGGGTCGCGCCGGGCATTCCCGGCTACGAGCACCGCCTGGGGGGCCTCGAAAAGGCCGACGGCAGCGGCAACGTGAGCTACGACCCGGACAATCACGAGCACATGGTGCGCCTGCGCCAGGCCAAGGTCAACAAGGTCGCGCAGGACATCCCGCCCACGCCGATTATGGGCCCCAAGAAGGGCAAGGTGCTGGTGGTGGGCTGGGGCGGCACCTACGGCGCGATTACCGCCGCGGTCAAGAACTGCCAGGACAAGGGGCTCCCGGTCGCCGCGATTCACCTGCGGCACTTGAACCCCCTGCCGCCGGATTTGGGCGACATTTTGTCGCAGTACGAGACCGTCGTCGTCCCGGAGCTGAACTTGGGCCAGTTGCTCAAGATCATCCGGGCCAAGTACCTGGTCCCGGCCGTGGGCTTGAACAAGGTCAAGGGCCAGCCCTTCAAGATTTCCGAAATCGAGGCGGGCATCGAAAGCGCGCTTAAGGGCCGCGGGGAGAATCGCGATGGATGAGGACCTGACCAAACTGCCGGCCGCGGGGCCCGTTCCCGCCATGACCAAGAAGGATTTTACCTCGGATCAGATGGTGCGCTGGTGCCCGGGCTGCGGCGACTTCGCCATCCTGGCCAGCGTGCAGAAGCTCCTGCCCGCCATGGGCATCCCGCGGGAAAAATACGTCTTTGTCTCGGGCATCGGCTGCTCGTCCCGCTTTCCTTATTACATGAACACTTACGGCATGCACTCCATCCACGGCCGCGCGCCGACCTTGGCCACGGGCTTGAAGTGCGCCCGGCCCGACCTGCAGGTCTGGGTCATCACCGGCGACGGCGACGCCTTGTCCATCGGCGGCAACCACCTCATCCACGCGCTCAGGAAGAACGTGGACATCAAGATTCTGCTTTTTAACAACAAGATTTACGGCCTGACCAAGGGCCAGGCCTCGCCGACCTCCGAGTTCGGCAAGAAGACCAAGTCCACGCCGTACGGCTCCATCGACCACCCCATCAACCCGCTGGCCATCGCCTTGGCCTCCGAGGCGACCTTCGTGGCCCGCGCGGTGGACACGGACCTGCCGTCCTTGGGCGAGGTCCTGCGCCGCGCCGCCCTGCACAAGGGCTCGGTTTTCGTCGAGATTCTGCAGAACTGCATCGTGTTCAACGACGGCGCCTGGGCCGACGCGTCGGACAAGTCCCTGCGCTCCGACGCCCTGGTCAACCTTTCCCACGGCCGGCCGCTGGTCTTCGGCAAGGACAAGAACCGCGGCATCCGCCTGGCCAAGGGCTTCACGCCCGAGGTCGTGCAGTTCGACGCGGGCAAGCCGCCCGCCGATTTGCTCGTGCACGATGAGAAGGCGCCCAGCCCCGCGCTGGCGCACCTCTTGGCGGAGATGGGCCACCCGCCGTTCCCGTCGCCGGTGGGGGTTTTCCGCGACATCGAGAGGCCGGTTCTGCACGAGCTCATGGAAGGGCAGATCGCGCAGGCCAAGAAGTCCGGCACGCCGGATCTGCAGAGGCTTTTGACGGGGACCGAGACGTGGAGCGTCAACTAAGGAGGCTTTTATGCCCGATGCGAAATCCAACGCCGACGCGTTGCTTAAATCCGTGATGGAAAAGAGGGCGCCCGAGCCGTACTCTCCCGGCCTCGAAGGCGTGGTCGCGGCCAAATCCAAGCTTTGCTCCATCGACGGCGCCGCGGGCAAGCTCTATTACCTGGGCTACCCAATCGAAGAGATCGTCAACGGTTCCGCGACCTACGAGGAAATCGCCTACATGTTCTGGCATGGACGCCTGCCCAACACCAAGGAGTTGGAAACCTTCAAGGACGAGCTGGCCAAGTCGCGGAGCCTGCCGCAGCAGGTGATGGACTTCATCAAGCTCCTGCCGCACACCTGCCACCCGATGGACGCGCTGCGCACCATTGTCTCGCTCCTGTCCGCCTTCGACCACAATCCGGAGCGCTCGCCCGAGGCCAACTTGGACCGGGCCATCGCCTTGACCGTGCGCTTCCCGACCATCGTGGCGGCCTTCCACCGCCTGCGCCAGAACCAGGCGCCGGTCGAGCCCGACCCCAAGCTCTCGCACGCGGCCAACTTCCTTTATATGCTCTTCGGCGAGAAGCCCGACGAGACCACGGCCAAGGTCATGGACGTCGCCATGGTGCTGCACTTGGACCACGAGATGAACGCGTCGACCTTCTCCTCTTTGGTGACGGCCTCGACCCTCTCGGACCTATACTCCGCCATCTCGGCCGGCGTGGGCACGCTCAAGGGGCCGCTGCACGGCGGCGCCAACGAGGCGGTCCTGAAGATGCTCCTTGAGATCGGCGACCCGGACCGCGTGGACGCCTACGTGGACGACGCCCTGGCCAAGAAGAAGAAAATCATGGGCTTTGGCCACCGCATGTACAAGGCCTACGATCCGCGCGCGCGTCTCTTGAAGGAATACGCCCGCCGGGCCTCCGAGAAGACCAAGTCCTCGCGGCTCTTCCAGATCACCGAGAAAATCGAAGCGGTGATGATCCAGAAGAAGGGCAAGCAGGGCATCTTCCCCAACGTGGACCTTTACTCCGGCATCATTTACCACCAGATGGGCATCCCCACGGACATCTTCACGCCCATCTTCGCCATCGCCCGCGTGGCGGGCTGGACCGCGCACGTGCTCGAGTACTGGCAGGAAAACCGGCTCTTTAGGCCCAACGCGCTTTACGAAGGCCCCGCGGCGCGCAAGTTCCCGCCGCTGGCCCAACGATAGCGCGCGATGAAGCTTCTCGAATGGGAGTCCAAGGAAATCTTGAAGGCCCGCGGCGTACCCGTGCCGCCGTCGGGCGGCGTCATCGAGACCACCGGACGTTTGGGCGCCGCGCTTAAAAAAGCGGGCAAAGGCCCCTGGGTCATCAAGGCCCAGGTCCTGGCCGGCGGCCGCGGCAAGGCCGGCGGCATCAAGGTCGCCAAGACCCCCAAGGAGGCGCAAGCCGTCGCCAAGTCCATCCTGGGCATGACCTTGTCCACGCACCAGACCGCGGGGCAGGGCATCAAGGTGGACTCGGCGCTCATCGAAGGCGCCGCCAAAATCGAGAAGGAATATTATTTTTCCGTGGTGCTGGACCGCCAGAGCGCGTCGCCGGTGGTCGTGGCCTCGGGCCAGGGCGGCATGGAAATCGAGTCCCTGGCGGCCGAAAAGCTCGAAGCCATTCTGCGCGTGCCGGTGGACGTGGACGCGGGCCTGCCCGCCTACGCCGCCCGCCGCCTGGCCTTCGCCATGGGCATTCCGACCGACAAGGTGGGGGAGTTCTCGCGCATGGCCCGGGCCTTGTGCCGGATTTTTCTTGATTACGACTTGAGCCTCCTGGAAATTAATCCCCTGGCGCTGACCTCCAAGGGCCTGGCTGCTTTGGACGCCAAGATCGTGGCGGACGACAACGCCTTGTTCCGCCATTCCGATCTGGAAAAACTGCCCGATCACGAGTCCTCGGCCTTGGAGAAAGCCGCCAAGAAGGCCGGCATCTCCTACGTGGGTTTGGACGGCAACATCGGCTGCATGGTCAACGGCGCGGGCTTGGCCATGGCCACCATGGACACGATTGGCTTGGCCGGCGGCACGCCCGCCAACTTCCTCGACGTGGGCGGCTCGGCCGACGAGGAGCGCGTGACCAAGGCATTCACCATCATTTTGAAGGACCCCAAGGTCGAGGCCGTGCTGGTCAACATCTTCGGCGGCATCGTCAAGTGCGACGTCATCGCCGGCGGCATCCTGGCGGCCTTGAAGAAGGTCAAGATGCGCGTGCCCCTCGTGGTGCGCCTGCAGGGCACCAACGTGGACAAGGGCAAGGAGCTTCTGGCCCGCTCGGGCTTGAAGCTCATCCAGGCGGACGATTTGTGGGGCGCGGCGCAAAAAGCCGTGACCGCCGCGCGCGGCGCGAAGGAGGCGGCATGAGCATCATTCTCAATAAAGACTCCCGGCTCGTGGTGCAGGGCCTGACCGGCTCGGCCGGCAGCTTCCACGCCCAGCAGTGCCTGGACTACGGCAGCAAAATCGTCGCGGGCGTGACCCCGGGGCGCGGCGGTAGCCAGCATCTGGGCGTGCCGGTGTTCAACACCGTGACCGACGCCCGGGCCAAGACCGGCGCGGACGCCTCCCTGATTTTCGTGCCGGCCCCCGGCGCCGCGGACGCGGTGTTGGAAGCCATCGACGCCGGCATCGACACGATTATCTGCATCACCGAAGGCATCCCGGTCCTGGACATGGCCCGGGTTAAAAAGACCATCGTCTCCCTGCGCGGACGCCGCGCCATCCGCCTCATCGGCCCCAACTGCCCCGGCGTCATCACGCCCGAGGAGTGCAAGGCCGGCATCATGCCCGCCTACATCCACAAGAAGGGCGCCATCGGCGTGGTTTCGCGCTCGGGCACGCTCACCTACGAGGCCGTCTGGCAGCTGACCCAGGAAGGCCTGGGCCAGTCCACGGTCGTGGGCATCGGCGGCGACCCCATCATCGGCACCACGCACGCCGAGATACTGGAACTTTTTGAAAAAGACCCGCAGACCGAGGCGGTCATCATGATCGGCGAAATCGGCGGGCGGGGCGAGGAGGACGCGGCGCGTTTTTTCAAGGAGCGCATGACCAAGCCCGTCTTCGCCTTCATCGCGGGCCAGAGCGCGCCGCCGGGCCGCCGCATGGGCCACGCGGGCGCCATCATCGAGGGGGGCTCGGGCGCCTACGCCGCCAAGGCCGCGGCCTTAAGAGACGCCGGCATGACCGTGGTCGAGAACTTGAGCAAAATCGGCGCCGCCGTGGCCAAGTCCCGGAAAACCGTCAGCGCCTAAATCCGCCGGGCTGGCCGCCCCGGGTTCTGCCCGTTCGCGCGTGTTCATTCCGGCCGCTCCTGTGGTATGATTTCCCTAGTGCATTCCAGACGAAAGACGGCGTTTTTTAGTTTGGCCGCTCTTCTTGCTGCCGCGGCGCCCGCGTGTGCCCAGTCGGATGCGGCGTTCTTCGCCCAGCTTCATTCCGTTCAGACGCAGGCCTTGCAGGAGACCGAGGAGTCGGCGGCCTTCCCGGCCGGAACGCTGTTCAGTCTCATTTATGCGGCTCAGCCGGAGGCGCCCTTGGGGCAGGCCCAAGCCGCCGCGCGGCAGGACTTGGTCCGCGTGGACAACGACGACAACCCTTCCTCCTACATGGAATTCTCGCTGGGTTTGGACGCCGCGGGCGGCATTTTGGAATTGTCCTTCACCTCGTCGGAGCATCCGGACAAGCGGCAGGACTTTCCCTTGGGCGGGCCTATCCGCTCCTGCTCGGTCCGCGGGCATGACCGGCTCAGCGAGGACAACGCCTGCGGCGTCGAGCTCTGCCACGCGATTTTCAGCACCTCGGCCATTCGCCTCCTGGCTTCGGACGTGAGCCCGGAGACGGGCGGAATCATCACCATCATCTACCTCAAGCACTACTCGCTGTTCGGGTCCAGCCGCGAGGCGGAACTGAACTTAGATCTCCGCAAGACCTCCGAGGGCTGGGGGCTCTATTTGCCCAAAGACGCCGACGCCTCGGCGTCCCGGCGCGTCGACGGGCTCTTCATCCACCGCGGCTCCCGAGGCATCAGCGCCCTTATTCCCTGCCTGGGCGGGGGCTGCCCGGCGTCCTGGGCCAGACCCTACCAGCAAAACAACGCCCTGCCGCCCGTCTATACCGCGAGCGCCGCGCCCGGCGCCTGACGAGCCCAGCGCGCAAGCTCGAGGTTTATACGGGAACATCCAGCCACGGGCTGGGCGTGTACAATTCCGCCGGCGATGCCCGCATCAATTTTGGCCCATTAAAATCGGGGACTACCTGACGTCTTCCTCTCGGCCCGGCTGCGCGATGAAGGCGACGGGGCCTGGCGCGACGGTGGGCATCGCCCTGGAGGATTTCGGTGCTGAGAGAGGCGCCATGGAAGGAAGCGGAAGGACCGGAAAGATTTTGTGCTTCGTGCGCCTGGGCGGCAACCAAGAGGCTTACGCGAAGGACCTCGCCGACCTTCAGAAACAGAACGCGATCCTGCGGGGAAATCCGAAGAGCTTGAAATCCCTGGTCTGCGCCGATCATCCCGACGCGGCCGCGTGCCTGCCCGGGAAGAAGTGATTCCGCTAGAGGCCGTTCGAGCCGTTCAGCTGCGGCGCCGCGGTCGTTGGGGCCGAGTCTTGCGAGGCGCCTGCCTGTTGCCCGCCGTTTTTGGGCGCTTGAGAGGGACCCATCAATCTACTCAGGCCGCCTAAATTGCCCAACCCGCCCAAAGACTTGCCGATAGAGGATGGAAGATTTTTAAGCAGGCTCCCGATGTTGGGCATCGCGCCGCCCAGGATCGAGAGCGGATTGGTTTGCTGCCCGGCGCCGAAGCCCTGCTGAGAACCGAAGCCCTGGTCGAGCGTCGGCGGCGTAAACGGTTTGTAGGAACTCTTCGCGCGCTTGGGTTTGGCCGCGGCGACTTTAGGCGCGGGCTTGCGCGCGGACGGAGGCTGAGGCGCGGCTTTAGGCGCCGGCTTCGGTTTGGTGGGGGGCGCGTAGCCCAAATCGCCGCGCACGTAGCTCAGTGAACCTTTTCCCTGCTGCTGAGGCAAAAAGACGGACGGCGAGGCGGGCAACATCGCCTTTTGGGCCGGACTCAGCGGCTGGGCCGGCGTGAAAATCCGGGCGGCTTGCGGAACGGGAATCTCGGTTTTTGAATTCATGCGCACGTAGAGGAGTCCGGCCAAGGGAAGCGCGATGGAAAGCGCGCCGGCTGCCAGGGCGTAGAGGACCAAGGTGCGCTTGAGCCCGCGGCGCTTTTCTTCTTCGCTGTCCTCGGTTTCTTCCCATTCCGAGGGATTTCCATCGGCCATAAGCCTAGTATAACAGCCGTTTTTCGGATGTTCAAGCGGCCAGCGGCGGCGCCAGAAAAATCGAAAGTAGAATTTGGGCGCGTCCTGGGCCGAGGTTGAAATCCTCGTCGTGGCGGCGCCTCTGTTGAGGCGCGCCGGCCGCGCGCTACTTTCGACGACCCGTCAGCCCGGGGTCATGGCGACCTCATAAAT
>DATLUA010000056.1:0-31354 GCA_035533295.1 Elusimicrobiota bacterium
TCGGCCATGATGGCGGAAGAGGCCTGGCTGATGACGCAGCCGTGGCCCGTGAAGCGGATTTGCCCGATGGTCCCGTCGCCGCTTTTTTTCATGGTGATTTCCAGCTCGTCGCCGCAGACCGGATTGATGCCGTGCGAGTAAAAATCGCTGGCGGGAATCTTCCCCTTGTGCGCTCCGCTCTGGTAGTAATCGAGAAGCGCCTCCTGGTAGAGCTCCCGCAACTCGGCGTCGCCTTCCATGGCTTACTTTACCCCCGCGGGTTTCTTGAAAAACGCCGCGGTCTTGGCCAGCGCTCGCCCCAGGGTCTCGACCTCGTCGAGCGTGTTGTAGAGATAGAAGCTGGCCCGGGCCGTGCCGCCCACCTTCATCCGGCTCATGAGCGGCTGGCAGCAGTGGTGCCCGGCGCGGACGGCGACCCCCTCCAAATCGAAGGCGGTGCCCACGTCGTGCGGGTGCACGCCCTCGATGTTGAAGGACACGATGCCCCCGCGCGCGGCCGGATCCCGCGGGCCGTAAACCGTCGCCGAGGGAAATTCGGCAAAAATTTCCAGGGTCCGCTTGGTCAGGGCCGCCTCGTGCTCGCGCAGGGCCGAAAAGCCCACGCCGCGCAGATAATCCAGGGCCGCGCCGAAAGCCGCCGCGCCCGCGATGTTGGGCGTTCCGGCCTCAAATTTGTAGGGCGGGACGTTAGGCGTAAAACCTTCCCAGGAGACGCGCTCGATCATGTCCCCGCCGCCCAGAAACGGATCCATGGACTCAAGAAGCTCTTCCTTGGCGTAGAGCACGCCCACGCCCGTGGGGCCCAGCATCTTGTGCGCGGAAAAAGCCAGAAAATCGCAGTCCCAGCGCGCGACGTCAGTGGGGTAGTGCGGAACCCATTGGGCCGCGTCCACCAAGGTCTTGGCGCCGCGACTCTTGGCTAAGGCGATGAGCTCATGAACGGGATTAAGAGTCCCCAGGGCGTTAGAGGCGGCCGTAAAAGCGAGCAGTTTGGTCTTGGGAGTGAAGAGCGACTGCGCGGCCGCCATGTCCAGACGACCGTCCTCGGTCACGGGAATAAAGCGTAGGCGCGCGCCCTTTTCTTTGGCCAGCATCTGCCAAGGCACGATGTTGGAGTGGTGCTCCATCTCGGTGAGCACAATCTCGTCCCCGGCGGAAATAAACTTGCGTCCCCAGGAATGGGAGACGAGGTTGATGGCCTCCGTGGCGTTGCGCGTGAAGACCACGGTCTCGGGCTTGGGCGCGCCCACGAACTGCGCCGTCTTTTGGCGGGCGGCGTCCATCAAGGCCGTGGCCTCGTCCGAAAGCGTGTGCACGCCGCGGTGCACGTTGGCGTTATGCTTCTCGTAGAAATCCGTCAGGGCCGCGATGACCGGCCTGGGCTTCTGGGTCGTGGCCGCGTTGTCGAGATAAACGAGCGGCTTGCCATGGACCGTGCGTCCCAATATCGGGAAATCCTCGCGGATTTTACGGACGTCGAGCATCTCAGTCGTCCCCCGCCGGCGCCCCCAAGCGCCGCGACAAGGCCGCGCGCAAGGATTCGGGCTGGACCGAGTCCAGCATCTCCTGCGCGAAAGCGCGGATCAAAAACTCCCGCGCCCGCTCCGCGTCAATACCGCGCGAGCGAAGGTAGAACAAAGCGTCCTCGGAAAGGCGGCCGATGGTCGAGCCGTGCTTGCATTGCACGTCGTTGGCGAAAATTCGGAATTCGGGCTTGGTGTTGACCCAGCCCTTCTCGGAGAGCAGCAAATTCTTGTTGTAGACCATCGCGTCGGTCCTTTGCGCCGCGGGAGCGACCTCGATGATGCCGCGAAACGCGGCCTGGGCTTGGCCGCCCAGCACTCCTTTATAAAGCTCGCGGCTCGTGCACCGCGGCGCGGCGTGCCGAATGAGCGTGTGGTTATCGACGTGCTCGCTCCCGTTGGCCGCGTAGAGTCCGTCTAGGACGCACTCGGCGCCCTCGCCTTCCAGCACTGCCTCAAAGTCGTTGCGCACGAGATCTCCGCCGAAGGTCAGGACGTGGGAATGAAAGCGGCTGTCTTTCGCCTGGCGCACAATCCCGGCCGTGCTCTCGAAGGCGCGCCGCGCGCCGCCGGTTTGAATCTGGCAGTAGTCTAATTGGGCGCCCTCAGACAAGTTAATAACGGCACTACGATTGCGCCAAGAGGCTCCCGCGTCGCCCAGGGCCGCGGACTCCTCGATCACGGCGGCTTGCGAGAGCGCTCCCATCTCAATGGCCACGAGGGGATGGCTCATGCGGGCAGCGTCCGCGGCGCTCCATAAAAAAGCGATTTGCAGGGGCCCGTTCAAGGACACGCGTGGTTCCGTTTTCAGAAAAACCCCGTCTTGAAATAGCGCGGCGCCCAGGCGCGAAAGGCCGCAGCGTCCTTCCGCCGCGAGCCGCAGGAATTTTTCCAAGAACTCCGTCTCACCCGAAGGCAGCGACGTCAAGACTCCTATTTTCACGCCCTTGTCCTGAGAAATGGCGGAGAGTTCGGCTGAAAAAAATCCGTCCACGAAAACGATCCTGTTGGGCAGCCAAACCGAAAGAACGGCGCGGGCCTGCGCCTCCAAAACCGGCGCCGATTTTTCCGGCAAAGAAAAGGGCTCCTCCGCGATAGGCGCGAGATTGGTGAGCCGCCACGCCTCATCCTTAGGGCCGGGAAGGCCGGTTTTAAGAAAGCCTTCGAGGGCTTCGCGCCGCAAAGCGTCCAGCCGTTCGGCGCCCAGGCTCGGCAAGCCGGCGCCCCTGACGCGCTCCAAGGACGCGAGAAGTCCGCCGCACCGCTCCAGAACCTGGCTCATGCCGCCGCCGCTTGCGCCTCTTTGGCCCAGCCATAGCCTTCTTTCTCCAGCTCCAGGGCCAAGCTCTTGCCGCCGGATTTTACGATGCGCCCATCCACCATGACGTGCACAAAATCCGGAGACACGTAGTCCAGCAGCCGCTGATAGTGGGTCACCAAAATGAAGGCGCGTTCCGGACTCCGCATTTTGTTGATGCCGGAGGCCACGGCCTTGAGCGCATCGATGTCCAGGCCCGAATCGGTCTCGTCGAGCACGGCGAGCGTAGGCTCCAAGACGGCCATCTGCAGGATTTCGTTCCTCTTTTTCTCGCCGCCGGAGAACCCCGCGTTGACGAAGCGGTCGAGCAGCGCCGGATTCATGTCCACGAGCTTGGCCTTTTCCTTGATGCGCTTCAAAAATTCTCCGGAGCTGATTTCAGGCAGGCCCTTGTGCTTGCGCGCCGCGTTGTAGCAGGCCTTGAGGAAGTATTTGTTGCTCACCCCGGGAATCTCGACCGGGTACTGAAAGGCCAAGAACACGCCTTCCCAAGAACGCTCCTCGGGAGGCAGTGCCAGCAAATCCTTGCCCTGATAAACGACTTTGCCGCGCGTCACCGTATAACCCTCGCGCCCCGCCAGGATGTGGGAAAGCGTGCTCTTGCCCGAGCCGTTGGGCCCCATGATGGCATGGACCTCGCCGGCCTTGACCGACAAGTTGACGCCCTTTAAAATCGGCTTTTCGCCGGCGTTCGCGCGCAGATCCTCGACTTGAAGCATGCCTTTTCCCCCGCCTTATCCCACCGCGCCTTCGAGGCTGATGCTCATGAGCTTGTGCGCCTCGACGGCGAACTCGATGGGAAGTTCCTTGAAGACTTCCTTGCAGAATCCGTTGATGATTAAGCCCACCGCGTCCTCGGGCTTCAAGCCCCGGGAGCGGCAGTAAAAAAGCTGATCCTCGCTGATTTTGGACGTGGTGGCCTCGTGCTCCACCTGCGAGGTGGTGTTGTTGACCTCCAAGGCCGGGAAGGTGTGCGCGCCGCAGAGGTCGCCCATGAGCAGGGAGTCGCACTGCGAGTAGTTGCGGCTGTTGGCGGCGTCCTTGGCGATTCTGACCAGGCCCCGATAAGTGTTTTGCCCATGCCCGGCCGAGATGCCCTTGGAGATGATCGTGCTGCGCGTGTTCCTGCCCAGATGAATCATCTTGGTGCCGGTGTCGGCCTGCTGGTAGTTGTTGGTCAACGCCACGGAGTAGAATTCGCCCACCGAGTTGTCGCCCTGCAAAATGCAGCTGGGGTATTTCCAGGTTATGGCCGAGCCGGTCTCCACCTGGGTCCAGGAAATCTTGGAGTTGACGCCCTTGCACTTGCCGCGCTTGGTCACGAAGTTGTAGATGCCGCCCTTGCCGTTCTTGTCGCCCGGGTACCAGTTCTGCACGGTGGAGTATTTGATCTGCGCGTTGTCCAGGGCCACCAGTTCGACGACCGCCGCGTGGAGCTGGTTCTTGTCGCGCATGGGCGCGGTGCAGCCTTCCAGGTAGCTCACGTAGGCGCCTTCGTCGGCCACAATCAGGGTGCGTTCGAATTGGCCGGTGTCGGCCGCGTTGATGCGAAAATAGGTGGAGAGCTCCATGGGGCAGCGCACGCCCTTGGGCACGTAGCAAAACGAGCCGTCCGAGAAGACCGCCGAATTCAAGGTCGCGAAAAAGTTGTCCGTGTAAGGAACCACCGAGCCGAGATATTTCTTAACGAGTTCGGGATGCTCGCGCACGGCCTCGGAAAAGGAGCAGAAAATAACGCCCGCGTCGGCCAGCACCTTCTTGAAGGTCGTGGCGACCGAGACGCTGTCCAACACCGCGTCCACGGCCACGCCGGCCAGCATTTTTTGCTCTTCTAGCGGGATGCCGAGCTTCTCGAAAGTCGCCCGCACCTCGGGGTCGACTTCGTCCATGTTTTTGAGTTCTTTCTTGGGCTTGGGCGCGGAGTAGTAAATGACGTCCTGGTAGTCGATGGCCGGATAATGGACGTTCTGCCAGGCGGGCTCTTTCATGGACAGCCAGTGGCGGTAGGCCTTTAAGCGAAACTCCAGCATGAATTCCGGCTCTTTTTTCTTGGCGGAAATCATCCGGACGACATCCTCGCTCAGGCCCTTGGGCACCTGATCCGCGGCGATATCCGAGGAAAACCCATAGCGGTAGTCCTGGTTGGCCAAATCGTTTAAAACGTCGGGAGACTGTGCCATATATAAGGAAGATAACATAGTTGACTAAAATAGTCAAGAATTGAATTTCCGAGGGCGCGGCTTAGTGGATGACGCCGATTTTTCGGATGGCCGTGGCGCTGCCGGTGGGCGAGCTCACCTGGATGCGGGCGATGTAGCCGCCCTTGGAAACGTAGCGCCCTTGGCCGTTCCGGCCGTCCCAAGCGACATAGTTGGGGCCTTCCAAGCCGCCGGAGCTGCCCGCGGAGAAGTTCATGGTCTTGACCAAGTAGCCCAGCAGATCGTAGATCGAAATCGTCACGTTGGAATTGGCGCCCAGCGTGTAGACGATGGTCGTCTGCCCGGCGGGACCGCCCTTGCGCGTGTCGAAAGGATTGGGGTAGTTGCTCACGCCGCTGATGACGGACTCGGAGCCGCCCGTGTTGACGTTGACGCCCAAGGGCGACCACGCCGAATAGACGCCCGAATTGGAGACGGCGCGCACGCGGTAGCTGAAGAATTGGCCCGAGGGCCGGGGCGTCTCGCCGGGGTAGAACGGATCGCCCACGATGTAGGTCAAGTCCGGCGAGGTGTTCTGCGTCGCGGAAAGAAAGTTAAGCGTGTGCCAGATGACCGTCGCGGACAGGTCATTGGGATCGCCGCCGCGCTCCTGGATTTCATAGAGCGAGAGGCCCGAGGGCGGCACGCTCGTGGGCGCGGTCCAGGTGACGGCGTAGCTTTGCGCGTTCTGCTCCAAGGGCGTGGCGGCTCCGGGCGGAGCGGGCGCCGCGGGATCCACGCGGTAGACCAGAATGGGCCGTTGCGAAGAAACGATGCCGTTGGAGGTGATAAAGCGGGCGAAGAAAATCGCGGCGCCGTCCGAAACCGGCTCCCCTAAAAGATGCGAGATGGGCGAGGAGCCCCGCAGGCCGCGGCCGGTGTAGGGCGCCGGATCGCCGCTTTGATAGATGACGTTCAAGGTATGGCCGTCCGATCCCTTCTGGACGCGCATTATTTCGCTGCCCACGTAGACGAGGCCGGGAAGATTCAACTGGCTGTTGTCGGCCACGGTGAACGATGTGGTGTTGGGCGTCAAGGCCATGGTCAAGGCCGTCACGTGCGGCACGGGCAGGGCCAAGCCGGAAACCGAGGCGTTGGTCAGGGACTCATTGGGGTTGGACTGCATCACGTGGTAGGCCTCAAGCCCCATGCCGCGGATGGATTGGGCCACGACCGTCGCGGTCACCGAGGACCAGACCTGGCTGTAGCTGGTCGGGTTGTCGTAGTAGGCGCCCACCGCGACCTGATAAATGCCGCCGGTGGAAATCACCGGCAGCAGCGCCGAGAGCTTGTCGATGGTGTCGCTCCAGCCGTTGGGCGTAAAGCCTTGATCCGGCACGGGCAGGGCCTGGGCCGTGTCGCCTTGGTCGGCGGGATTCTCGCCCAGGAGTATCTGGAAGCCGCCGAAACCGTTGTTGAACACCATATCCACGATGCCGTCGTTGTTGTAGTCGGCGTCCAGGATGCCCGTGCCGGTCATGTCGCGGCTGGGGATGCCGTCGCCCAGAAGCGATATGGACGTGGGCTCGGTGCTGCTCCCGAAGGCGAAGTTGTCCGGCACGCCGTCGCCGTTGATGTCGATCAAGGGCGGCATGTTGGAGCAGTTGGTCAGCCACGCCGCGCCGTCCGCGCATATCCATTTGCTCTCGTCGGGGAGGGGATCGCCGTTTTGATCCCGGCAGATGTTATTGCGCGGGTTGGTCGCGTCCTTGCCGTTGTTGCAGTTGACCGCGTCGACTTTGGCGTAGGCCGGGTAGCCGATGGTGTTTGGCGGCGCCCCGGTCGTGCCCTTGGTCACGATGATGGGCGGCAAGGAGGAGCTGATCATCACGGAGGGCACGGTCAGGGGCACCACGGGCACCAGCGCCGACTGGACCGGCGGCTGCTCAGCCGGGTTGGCCGCGGCCGCGATGGGCTCCAGGTTGGGCGCGATGATGTTGGCGAAGGTCGGAATCTCCATGCCGACCGAATGGCCCAGCGTGCTCTGCCCGGCGGCGTCCGTCGTGCCGATGTTGCCGGCGATGTAGATGGTGGTCGGCGCGGTCGAAACCGTGAGGTAAGGAATCCCGTTGTTGGCCAAAGGCACGTAGGCCGCGCCGGCCGCGAAGGACGAACCGTGCAGCGCGAAGCCTAATTCCTTATCCACGGTGGGCAGGAAAACCCCGCTGCCGTTGTCAAGCCATATGGAAACGTTGCTCAAATCGCCGTCCCCGCCGCCGGTCGTGGTCGAGGTCTGGATGGTGCCCAACTGCTTTAACTGCAGGCCCGCGATGTTCACGAAGTTCTGGCTGGTGTGCAGCTGCATCTCGAAAAGAGGCACGTTTTGCTGGCCCACCGAGGCGCCCGACGGCGCGATGGTAAATCCCGAGGCGGACAGGCTGATCGGCGAAATGGCCACGATGGTGCCCACGTAGGGATAGCCGGTCGTCGCGGTGCCCAGCGGCTGGGTCTTGGTCTCGTTGAGGTAGACCTGCTCGTTAGCCACGTCGCCGGCGGGAAGGCCGATCCACGAGCCGTCGCGGACGTTGGTCCCGATGAGATCGTTGGGCACGGCCGCGTCGCCCACGTCGTAGGAGACGAAGAACGTCGACGCGGTCGGGCCGATGAGCTGATCCGCGGTCAGGGTCACCACCGCTTGGTTGTCGTTGTTGTTGGTCTGATCGAAGACGTCGGTTTTCTCGACCGAGGTTCCCGCGGGCCAGCTCAAAATCGGCGTGGCGCCCTGGCCCAGGACGTTGCCGCGGGAAGCAATCGAGATGCAGGGCTTGCCCGTCGCCGGATCGATGCCCGGCGTAGGCGCGCTCTGACAGCCGGGCCCGGAGAAGGTCATGAGCTCGGCCCCGCCCACATAAATGTCGCCGCCGATGGGCGCGCCGGAGTTGTCCACCGGGAAGCCCTGCGTTGAGGTCACCACCATGTCGAAGGTCGAGAAGCTCACCACCGCGCCGGAAGTTGAGTAGGTCACGCCGGTGTTGCTGGAGATGGCGGTCGCCAGGCTCGCGTTGGCGTCGGAAATGTCCAGGTCGGCCGAGTCCAAGGTGTCGTTCTGGTTGATGTCCTTGTAGATATGGACGAACTTGACGTCCGTGTTCTGGCCCAAGGGCGTCAAGGGGCTCTGCGAGCCGCCGCCGCGCTCCACGCGCAGGCTCCTCCACGGCGCCAAGCCTTGGTCCGTGACCAGGTTGAAGCGCAGGAAGGCGACGTTTTGCTGGGCCTGGCCCACCGTGCCCAAGCTCGCGGCCAAGTCGTCCACGCCCAAGGTGAGGTGCGAAATCACCTTCTGCACCTGCATCAGGGGGTTGGTGATGAAGGCGTTGGTCGACATGACGACTTGGTTGGGCGCCTGAACGGCGAAGTAGGCCGCGCTCGCGATTTGCACGCCGTCCTTGGAGCCGATGGCCGCGAACTGCGAGTAGTCGTAGGTGATGAAATAATAGGCCGGCACGGTGCTCACCACGATGGGGGTCTTCAAGACGATGTTGACGGTTCCCGAGCTGAAGGTGTCGTTGCCGAAGGAAACCAAGCTCGGGTAGGAGCCGTCCGCCGCGCGAGTGGTCACCGAGGCGTCAAATTGGCCAGAACCGTCCGGATCGTACCAGACCTTGACGGCGGTGATGTCGCTGTCCAACGCCCCATTGGCCATAAGGTGGTCGAGCTTGATTTTCTGGACGATGGCCGTGTTGTCATTCGTCGCCATTTGCAGGCGCACCATGGCCACGGCGGTCGAGTTCTGCACCACGGTCTGCCCGGAAACCTGGGCCGGGGTCACCGTGATGGTGTTGACGGTGGGCGCCAGCACGTAGGTCGGGCTTTGCACGGGCGCCAGCGCGGTCGTGGTAAATCCGGCCGCCGCGGGAGCCAACCCGAAGTCCGCCGCCGGCGCCGGCGCGTAGATTCCGATGACTTCGTTGGGCGGACTGTTCGTGGCATAAGAGAACTTGGCCGACGCGGCGATGTCCGCGGAAACGTAGAACGTCTTGGTGGACGTGTTGATGATGACATAGGGCTGGCCGCCGAGATTGGGATCCGCGATATTAATGACGGCTTGTCCAATGGTGTTTTCCGGCTCGCCGAGCGTGGAGGAGCCCATGAGCAGATCGCCGGCGTCCGATCCCGTGGCCGGATTGCGATGGAAGGCGTAGCCGTCCAGCGGCGTGTCGCTCTCCCAAAGCTTGATGCCGCTCACGTCCTGATCCTGGCCGTTCAAGGACGGCGGGAGATAGCGCTCAAGCGTCATGGTGCTCCACTCGATTTCCGAGGATTGGGCCCAAACCTGGAGCTTCATAATCGCCTCATTGACCACGCCCTGCGAAATCATGGGCGAAAGCACGGCTCCGCTTGAATGCGCGACGACGATGCTGTTGAGCTGCCCGCGGGTCACGCCCAAAAGGGCCGGTCCAGCTCCGTAGCCGTCGTAGCTTATGATTTCATTGTCCACAAGAGCATAGTTGGTCGCCCCGGGCAGAGGAGACGGAAGCCCGGCCGTCGAGCTGACGACCCACTGCGGATCCACGGCGCCGGCCGCCTCAAGAGGCACGTTGTTGCTGAGCGTGGGAGCCGGAAACGACCCGCTCGGAGAGCTGAAATACGGCGTCGCCAGCACGTTCAAGGTCTGCGAGGAGGCGATGATGTCCCGGTCCAAGGACGTGAAGGGCAGTTTGGAAGACGTATCGTAAGTGTCGGGGAGTTCGATGGCGTTAAGCGCGGGATTGTCCACCACCGGGCTTCCGGTCGGGAACGATCCGGAGTTGGAAACGCCCACGGTCGAGGCAAAAATCTGCACGCCCAACGTGCGTGGTTGGAACGTCAGCGGATCCGTGGGCAGGGCCGTCGGCGTGATGTGATAGGCCAAGAAAAACCTTTGCGTCGGAGGCAGCAGATGGTAAGCGGAGGCGAGATTGATCTGCGCCTCCAGCGGAATGCCGCCGTAATCGCCGAAAGTCCCGCTTCCAATCATCACGTCGCAATTGGGCGGACCCGTGTCGCAGTCGTCGAAGATGCCGTTGCCGTTGGCGTCGTACCACAAAGACACCAAGTCCACGTCCGGGGACACGGTGTTGCCGCCGGTCGCCGTGCCCGTGGCGTAGACCACCATCCAGCGCAGAAGCCCGTCCGAAATCGAGGTGTTGAGCGTGAACGAGGCCACGGCGTCCGTGCTGTTTTGCTGGAGGAAGGGAACGTCGACGGTATTCGTGGCGACGACGGTCACCACGTCGGGATAGTGATTGACCACCGGCACCAGCGCGACCGTGCTGGGCGTGCTGACCGCGACGGGCCCGTAGGGCGTCATGCTCTTGGGCGCGGGGATGAGGAAGTACGTCGTATTGGGAATGATGAGGCCCAAGTTGGCGTTGTTGGACACCGTGGCGAAGGGCGCCAGGCTGAAGCTCACGAACGCGTTGATGGGCGCCGTGGATATCGTCTGGTAGCCCAGCCCCAAATCGCCCTCGATGGCGATGCGCGCGGGACCGGAAACAATGGTCCCGCTGGACCACGCCGTCTCGGAAGTTCCCTCTTGGCCGCGGTAGCAATTGTTGAAGACCGCGCCGGTGATGCCGCCCGTGCACAGCACGACTTCTTTCTTGGCCGGATCGGTCTGGTTGTCGTTGATGACGAGGCGTTCGACGGGATCGTGCCCCAGGGGATTCCACGTCGTGTTCTTCCAGGGGTCATCCCTCGGGTACATGCCCGCCGCGTCGGCCACGGTGATGTTCTCCGGCACGGGATCCGAAGCCCCCAAAGGAGCGGTCAGCGTCGTGATGGGAAAAGTGTTGACGTCGCTGGGATTGCTGAGGAAGGCATCTCCGGCGTCGAGCACGCCGTCATGGTTGGAGTCCAGCCAGACCTGTATATTGACCACGTCCGTCGCGATGTTAATCATGGGCGATCCGCCGTTCTCGCCGGAGGGCTCCCAACGATCCAGTTTCAACCCCGCCCACTGGTCCGCGCCGCTGATGGCCTGCAGCGTCATCATGACCACGGCCTGGCTGGTGGCGCTCTGGGTCAGCGCGGAGGGCACCGAGGTGGAGCCCGCCGTGGCCCAGCCGGAGATCTCGGCCACGTTGGGCGTGGCGTCGATGTCGACCGGCGTGGCCGAACTCAGCGACGGCACGTTCCCCAAAGTGCCGTCGCCCGGAACCAGGATGATGTCGCTCCGGGTGACCTCCGGACTCGGCGTGGGCGTGCAGCTGCCGCCGGGACAGGTGGTGACGGTGGCGGTCGGCGCGTAGCTGTAGGAGATGAAATAGGTGTGCGTGGAGGTCGTGACCGTGCCGTTGACGCCCGTCGGGTTGCTGAGGGTCAAGGCAGCGTAGTCGTTTGGCGCCACGAAAGTTCCGGAGGCGACCAGGAGGTCCACGCTGGGAATGAACGAGCCGCTGCAGTTGTTCGGGTTGCTGGTGACGTCCGTGCACAGGTAGAGGTTCACGCCGGTGATGTCCTGGTAGGGCGCCGGATCCCCGTTGTCGATGACGATGATTTTCTGGATGGCCGCGGTGTATTGGTCGGTCCAGAACTGCAGGGCCAAGACTCCGACGTTCAGGGCCCCCTGATCAACGTATGTGTAGGTCGAGGGAGACGGCGCGCCCGAGGGCTGCCAGTAGGCGTTGATGCTGTAGCCGGTCGCATTGACCTGGGCCTGCGAAGGCAGCACGGTCGAGGTCGAGGTATAGAACGGGAAGCCGTTGATGGAGACTCCCACCTGGCTGGCCGGATTCGCCGTGGACATGATGATGTCCGAGGTGTTTTGCAGGTCCATGCCGAAGGAAGCGGGCAAGGTTCCCACGGGAATCGTGGAGGAGATGTTGACCGCCACGAAATAGTAGTTCGGTTTGCCGCTGGCGGCCGATGGAATCGCCGCCGCCGCGGGATTGGCGATGTTGATCGGCGTTTCGCCCTGCGTTGGGTCGCCGAAGTGCCAGGAGTCGTCGAACGAGTTGTACGTGCCCGTGGCCACCAGCGTGTTGTTGGCCGGATCGAACTTGTCTTCCTGGCTGCCGTCCCAATAGAGGGACACCCGCGTGACGTAAGCGGGGTTGAGGTTCCCGGCGGGATTATTGTGCACGATGAGCTGCGCCAAGGACGCGGTGTAAGCCTGGGGCTGCTGGACCAGGTTGAGCGCCATCATGGGAACATCGCTGTCTCCCTGGTGGATGTCGGTCACGGCGTTCGGCCACAGAGCCAGCTGCTGCGCGGTGAGGGGGGACGTTGGAGCCAGGCTGTTCGGGGTCATCACCACGCCCGCCGTGTAGATGGGTCCGTCCGAATGGTAGTACGCGTTGCCCTGGAACAAATCGGTCCTTCCGAAGTCGTCGGTGAAGCCGAAGATGCCGGGGTTGTTGTAGTCGGTCGCGCTGACCTCCAAGGTCTCCTCGGCCAAATCCTCGATGCCCATGTCGGTGTAAATGCCTTGATCCGCGGGCACGAACTCGTGATACGTGGTGCTGGTCTCCAGGTCCCTGATGGTCACGGTGGCGGTCGATCCCGAGGTTCCGAAATAAACCGCCCCGGCGAAATAATTGCCGTTGACCGGATCGCCGGCGGCGATGTTGCCGAATTTATCCCGGATATCGACGCCCCACTGCGCGGTCGTGCCGTCAAGCAGCGTCTGCGTCCTCACGATTTGCCCCTGCTGTCCCACCTTAAGCGGCGAGGATAGAGGGTAGGGATGATGGATGGTGATGTAATAGGCCAAATCCGGCGTGATGATTTCATTTTGGGAAATCGCGGGAAACGCGTTGACGCCCAGGCTGTCCTGGGCCTGGGCCGAGACCGTCACGGTGCCGGCCTGGGTGTCCCACATATAGGCCGGCGCCCGGGAGAGACCCGTCCCGCCCAAAAGCGTCACGTCGAAGTTGGAGCCGGAGCCCGGCGGACCCACCTGCGGCCAGGCGCTGGACGGCGACGTGGCCACGATGACCTGCGTCGGGTCGCTCCCGAAATGAGCGGTGTTCCCGCCCGTGGGATGGCTGGCGTTGTACATGATGGTATACGTCGCGGTCGAGGTGGTGACGTTGCCGAACTGGTCTTCCAGCGCCGCGGAAACCACGGTCGGCGTGGTCACGCCCAGGGTATAATCGGGGTAATACTGCACGGTCGTGCCGGCGATGAGGCGGCGAGACGGCGTCACCCAGCCGATTTGCGCGGGCGGTCCGGGGCTCACCGTGTAGGTCGCCACGGCCATTTCCCAACTGGAGGCTCCCGGCAGATGAGTGATGGGGTCCAGGTGGTTCCAGTCCGTGATGAAGAGCTGGTGCGTGGGCGCGGAAAGCAGCGTGTCGATCATGTAGAACGTGGCCGAGGACCGGCCGACGTCGACGGTCGCCGTGCCGGGCTGCAGCGTGAAGCCGCCCGGGCTTCCCGACGAGAACTGCACCCGGCCCAAGGAATCGGAAGTCAGCTGGAAGATGGCCGGCGGACTTGAAACCTCGCCGTTGATGAGCGGCGCGGGATTGCCGAAGTAGTCGCGCAAGTCGAAAACAAAAGGCTGAGACGTCGCGCCGGCCAAAAGCGCGCCGCCCCCGCCGTTCTGGGAAAGAAAGATATTGTCGATGTCTCCGGGCGTCACGGTCACCGACTGCTGAGTCGCGACCAAACCCACGGAGGGCAGGAAAGCCGAAATCGCGATCACCGGCGCGGTGGAGGCGTAATTCTCCGACGCATTAGTGTCCAGGTAGTAGAACGTCGTCTGATAGGCGTCCAGGGGAATGGTGACGGTGTCGGTGGAGGAAACGAACGACGGCGCCGTAAGCCGGCTACCGAAAACCTGGGCGGTCGAAACGGAGAAGCCCACGTAGTCGTTAAGCGCCGAGGGCGTCCTCACCGCGGTGGACAAGGACACGGAGATGGTCGCCGTGGTGACGCTGGGATTAAAGAATTCGTCCTGCACCTCGGCCAGGAAGGGCTGCAGAGCGGCCAAGGCATTCACGTCTTCACCCGCAATCTGCGAGTTCGGCGAGTTCTTGAATCCCAACTGGGTGGGCGTGTAGGGATCCATCCGGATCGTCGGCTGCAAGACGACATTGCCGTCAAGCGAGATTTGCAGGGTCCAATGTCCCGGCCGGCCGCCCTCCGCCGTGTTGGACGAGGGGCTCACGCCGGAATAGGACGACATGGTGTCGTGATAGCGGAAGGAGTAGGAAAGCGCCGGACCCGCGCAAGGCGGATTGTCGGCCAAGTTTCCGCTGGGCATGCCGCCGGGCGGGCCCTGCGTAAATGCGGAGTTGGCCGAATCGCGGAACCCGTAATAGGGATAATTGCCGGGATTGCCGCCCAAGCTGTCTATGAATCCGTTGCTGTTATGGATATTGCCGGGATCATAGACTTGCAGGGTCACGATATCGCTGCCGTCGCAGGTGACGTTCCCGAAATCGTCCACGCGTTCGACGCTATAGGCCGCGCCCGCGCCCAAAGGCGACGTGATTCCAACATAGGCTTCGCTCTGCGACGAGACGAAGATGAGCCCCGAGGCGGGCCCGCCGATGGTCGAGAGCTGGCCGGAAATATCCTTGGTTTCGCTTCCGTCCACCCCTATGTAGGGCCCGCCGTAAACGAGGCTCGCCGGCGGCGCCGCAGTGTCAATCCACACCCGCGCGGAATCGCCGGGGTTGCCGTTCAAGCCGGCATGCGGGGAAACGACGTAGGCGATGGCGGGGGTGCTCACGCCGACCTGGCCGTTGGCGTCCGAATAGACCACCGTGGAGCCGCCGACGTCGACCCAGCCGTTGGAGGCGTCGCAGCTGCCGTTTTGAGAACCCAAGGTTCCCAAGCTCTGGCCGTAGTTGACCGCGATATATCCCGTGGTTCCGGAGACAAGCGCGGTCGAGACGACAACCGCCTGCCCGCCGGTCAAGGGATTATTGTAGGCGTCGGTCAGTTGCGCCGAAAGTTCGATGCAGCCCGGATTGACCGTCTGCCCGGCAGGCACCTGGGTGTAGTCGGTCGGGTTGACCAGGACGCGGTTAAGCGGCGCCGCTTGGACCGTGATGATCGGGTCGGCGACGTAGGGCGAGACGTTGGTGTTGACGGCCGCGTCCAAGCCGTCATACGCATGGATGTACTGCGACCCCGCCTTATCCAAGGTCACCAGCGTGGCGCTGGGCATGACCCCATGGTTGGAGGATGAGGAGAACTGCACGCTGGGAGGGACGAAGCTGTAGTTTTGCGGCGGCGCATAAATTTGGGCCGTGAAGTCCACGATTCCGGTGTAGTTGTTGGGTCCGGTCGAGACGATGTTCTTATATTGATCGTAGGCCGTCAGGCCCACCGGGAAGGCCGTGCCCGCCGTGGCGGTGCTGGGCACGCTGGTAAATTGCAGATAATACGCCGGCCCGGGCAGGACCCAGAAGGGCGTCGAGGTTCCCGAGGAGAACGAGACTGAGGATGCCGGCGTGGTCGAGGCCACGATGGTGTAGGTCGAGACGTCCGCGGTCAGGGGCTGGAGGGCGAAGGTGAAGAATCCGGAATTGGTCAGGGGTTGGGCCGCGGGCGGCACGGCTTGGGAATCCGTAGGCATGGTGAGCTGCACCGTGGGCATCGCGGCCTGCGGCGGGTTGCTGTCCTGGTTGGCGCCCGTCAAGCCGGTCACGACGTTGTAGTAGGAGTCGACCAAGTAGACGTCGGCGCTCATGCTGGCCGGCACCACGTCCGGCGTGGGCGTCCCGCTGCGGCCGTGGGGCGGAACGTCGTACTTGCCGTTGACCTGGGTCTCGCCGGGCAGGACGACCTCCAAGTAGGCCGCCGTGGAAGCGAACACCTTGAAGGCCGGCGACTGCGCCGCGCCCAGAAGACATTGGTCGGTGGGGGCATTGCCCGAGCACACGCTGCTCGCCGGGCTGCTCACCGCCACGCCGGCCAGGGGCGTCTTGGTGACCAGCGTCATGCTCGATGAGAACGAGCCGAAGTTCAGCGTCACCGTGCCCGGCGCCGGCGCGTAGACGTCGTTTGTGTAGACATAAACGGACGTGCTCACGGGCACGATGTTCATGTAATTGTCCACCAAGTTGATGCTCATGCTAAAGGGAACACCGGCGGTTGGGGTGGATACGGCGCCGGACATTCCATAAGACACAGGACCCGCTTGGCCCAGATAGTTTCCGGCGCCGGGAACGGCGTTTTGCCCGCCCAGCGCGAGTTGGAAGCCTACGGCCGGGGCCGCGGTCACGGTGAACGTGGAGGAAATGCCGTTTTGAAGCCCGTTGACGTCTTCTCCCATCAACTGCGCCGGGGCCGTGGAGATGGCCGTGGGCGCGGCCGTGTGAAGATAAACGGGAATAGGGTTGGTTTCCCCGCTGGCCAGATTGACGGCGCCCGTGGAGACGGCCGGCGCATAGGGATCCGTCGGCGTCAGGATTTGAATCGAGTCCGGGCTCCCGCTGTTGTTCACCACGTTGCCGAACTGGTCCGCGATGGCCGCGATGACGTCGTAAGGCTGCCCGGCCGCGATGGCCGTCGGCTCGCCGGTCACTCCGCCGGGAACGCTTTGATCGAAGCTCTGGCCCGGCAGGGCCACCAGCACCTGATACGGAGTGCCGGCGGTGACGTTGATGGCGCTGGAGGAGTCAAGCGCGAGGCTGTAATCGATGGGCGCCGACACCTTCGCCCAAATCTTCGTCGTCCCCGCTTTCTGCAAAGTCACCAAGAACGTGCCGGAACTGGTGATGAGCTGGCTCGCGGGAGAGATAACCGCCTTGGGATCGTCGGAATAGAGGTTCACCTGCTGGGACGTGCCCGGCTCCAGGTTCCAGTAAGGGTCGGTAATGTCCACGACCACGGGGAACGGTTGTCCGGCCGGCACGGTGTAGGCGGAGCCCGTGCGGCCGGTTCCGTTGGTCGTCCCGGGCGCGGCGACCTCTGAAGGCATGAGGACCAGCAGATTGTACGGCGTGCCCGGCTGGAGCGTAAACGAACCTGAAGAGGGCTGCAGGGAAGGGCTCCCGGATGCCGTCGTTGCCGTCAGAGTCCGCGTCGCGTCAGGATAGGAGTCCACGGTCCGCACGCCGTTGGGGCCGGTGGAGGCCGGGCTCGTGGCCGGGACCGCCACCGTGGCACTGCCGTCGGTCAGCGTGAATTGGTTGGAGCCCAGGCCGTTCCAAGGGTTGGATGCGTTCGAGTCGTCCGAATTTAGGTTCAGCGTGGTCGTGATGGTGGAGTAACTCACCCAATTGTAATTGGCGTCCGTGGCGTAAATGGACGCGGTGAACCCGGCGCCGGCCGTCTGGGTCGAGGCCGAGCCCGTCACGCCGTAGGGCCAGGACGTCTTCCCGTTGACGCGGGTCTCCCCCGGAAAGACGAAGACCACTTTCGTGGGCGCGCCCGGCTCGACCGTGATGCCGGAGTCGGTCTGCGAGGAGAGGTTCGCGCTCACGTCGTAGGCCGTGACGGTCAAATCTCCGGTCGACGCGCTGGGGACAAACCCGCTAAACGTCGTCTGTCCGGCGCTCAGGATTTGGGATCCGGGCACGGTCGAGTACACGTCGTTGTCCAGGAGCCCGACCCTATCCCCTGAATTGGCCGAGTTCCAGAATTGGTCGACAGAGCGCACGCCGATGGAGTAGGAGTCGCCCGCGGTGAGCGGTCCGGCCGTCCCGGTCTTGCCCGGCGCAAGAGACCCGGGCGAGGCCTGCTCGGAAGGAACCAGGAGCTGCAGGGCCACGGCCGCGCCGGGATTGATGGGAATGCCGGAGACTTGGTCGGCGCTAAACGCCGTGGCGCCGGTGTCCACGATTTGGACGGTGGCGCCGGGGCTCAGGTTCGCCGTCACCGGCAGATACGAAAACACCGTGGTTCCGTTGGCCAAGGAGAGCTGATCGGGCGCCGGCTCGTAGCCGCGCAGCTGGCTGCCGGAATCGCTCGGAAAATTCATCTGCGCCACGGGGTCATAGGAAGACGCGGGCAAGGCGAACTGGTCCAAAAATGGCGTCGTGCCCTTGACCACGTTGTAGTAATTGTCGACTACGTTCACGGTCAAATACGTCGTGACGCCGGCGGTCAAGGTCGTGGGCACGGTCACGCCGCGGCCGCCCGCAGTCGGGTTCGCGGTGTAAGGCGGCTTGCCCGGCGCGGCGGTCTGGCCCTGGGCCAGAAGCTGGAGCTTCACCGGGGCGTTCCACCACACGGCCGCCGGCAGGGTGTAGTAAACCGAGGTCGCGGGCGGCAGCGATCCGCTTTGCGCCTCCACCTGCGCGGGCTGCGCGATGATGGGCGTGAAGGTGAATTCGGTCGCGCCGGAGGCCAGGGGCTGCACGCCGCCGCCCAAGGAATAGGGATCATTGAAAATGCCGGCCGTCACGTTGAACGTGGCGGAAGAATCAAGGTTGAAGAAGGGGTCGACCGCGTAAACCGTGGCGCCAAAAGGCAGGCCCGCCTCCAGCGGGCCTGAGGAGCCGGACAATCCGAAAGGCGCCACGCCGGCCTTGCCTTGATCCAGGGCTTCCCCTGGCATCGCGACGACGAGCTGCGTGGCCGAGCCGGGGTTGACTGTGATGGCCGCGGAGGGGTTGTCCGCGTTCGGATAGACGCCCGCGCCCACGATGGAAAGGGTCTGGCTGCCCGCGGTCGTGAACTCATCCGCGATGGTCTTCGAGCTGGTGAAGGTCTGCGGCCCCTCGTAGCCCAGATAATTGTTGTTCGGATCGGAATCCTGCGCGTTGACCGAGACGGTCGACGAAACAGCCAAGTTCCAGTATTGATCCGTCACCCGGACCAGGAAGCTGTTGACCACTCCGGCCGTGGAGATGCTGGGCGCCTGCGAAGCGCCGTTGTCGGCCAAGTTTCCTGGATCCGCGTTCTGGCCCGGAGCCACGACCTGTATCTGGTAGGCCGCCGCGGGCTGGACCGTGACGCCGGCCTGGCCGAAAATGCCGGTCTGGACGCTGTCTTGGACCTCCAGCGTCCGCGCCCCCGCCTTGGTGAGCTTGAGGCCGCCGAAGATATGCACGCCGTTGTCCGCGCCTACCCCGGTCGTGAAGGTGTAGGACGAAGGCAAAAGGCCGTTGAGCATGGTCTCCGGGCCGTTGCTGGCCGGCGGGATGCCGTCGACGTAAAAATTGACCTTGCCGTTGTAGCTGGAAGCGAGGCTTCCCGTGCCGTTCAAGCCCGAGACCGCCTCCACCGTCACCGACTGCACGGTGCCCGCCAGGGCGGGGTTGGAGCTCGCCGTGACCCGGAAGCTCTGGGCCGGCGCGGAAATATAGAAGACTGGACCCGCGGAGATGATGGACTGGACGTTGCCCGCGTTGTCGATGGCGCGCGTCCAAAGCGCGTACTGCTGGCCGTCAACCCAGCAGGGATTGCCGCCCGAGCACTCAAGCCCCTTGTAGGTCCAATCGCCCAAACCGTCCGAGCCGTAGGTCGCGTTGACCCATTGGACGCCGCCCGAGACCGCGGCCCAGGTCGAGCCGTTCCAGAAATACCCGGCGCTGCCCCAGCCGCCGAAGGTCAGCGGCCCGACTCCCAAAGACGCGCCCGTGTCCTGGAACACCGCGACCTGAATGCCTCCCTTCTGCCAAGTCGGCGACGCCCCGGGATAGACGCCCGCGCCGGCGCCGGAGATGCCGGAGGTGAATCCCGGGTCCGTGGCTCCGCCGTTGATGTCCTGGGTGTCGTTGTTGCTGCCTCCGTTGTTGATTTGGCCGACGCCAGAGTCCAAGAACGAGGTCGGCGGGACCGTGTCAATAAGCACTTCGCTCTCGCCCGCGGCGCTCTGCAGGTTGCCGACGTTGTCGGTCGCGGAAGAGAACACCACGTAATGATTCCCATTGATCCAGGACAGGCTGCCGTTGGAGAAGCTCCACGTGCTGGAAAGGACGCAATCGCCGCACTGGGACGTGTTAATCCAATGCACGGAACTATCCCACGAAGTGCCGTTGAAGTAGGTCGTGGTCTCTTGATCGAGAATCGCGGTCAATATCGTGTTCACGCCGCTGACGTCGTCCGCGGCCGTGCCCGAAAGAGTTGTGAGCGCCGAGGCGGCGTAGGCGCTGTTGGGAATGGGGACCGACGGTCCGGACGTGGGCGGCACGTTGTCGAAGCGGAACGTGACGGTCGAATACACGGTCTGGGTCAGGCCGGCCTGGTCCTGCGCCTGCGTGACGATGTTGAAAACGTGGCCGTCGCCGCCGTCGTTGCCGTGCCAGGCGAAGGTCGCGGAGCTTGGATCCACGAAGTCCGAGTTCGGATAGGTCCAATTATTGACGGCGCCCGCGGGCCCGTTGGAGTTGGCGATATTATAGAACGTGGGGGTGACGGCCGCCCAATGCGGCGCCACGGGAGACCAATAATAGGTGGTTCCGCCCGAGGCATACCACATCAAAATAGAGACCTGGGTGATCGGCGCGAAGCTGTCCGAGGAGACGCCCACAATCGCGCTCATCGAGGAGAAAGTCGCGCCGCTGGGAGACGGATAAGTCACCGCGGAATAGGGCGCCTCCTTGGTAAAGGTGAACGTCGCCGAGGCCAAAGTATAGTTGCCGGCCAAGTCCATGGCCTTGGCGTCGATGCGGTAGCGCTGGTTGCCGTCCTGCCAGCCGATGGCCGGCGTATTCAAGGCCCAGGAGAAAAGCCCTCCCGAGGACGAGGAGTCGGGCGTCACGATCCAGGCGGTGCCCCGCTGGGCGTCGGGAATGTCGAAGGCGCTGGTCGCCGTGTCGTAGTAGACGTTCAAGGCCGTGTCCTCGATGCGCACCAGCGGATAGTTGACGTTGACCTGGACGTAGCTCGGATCGTCCTGGGCCGTGCCGCTGATCGCCGGGAGCGCGCTCAAATAACCGCCGTTCACCGGAGCCTGAATCGAAACCACGGGAGACGAGATGTCGAAGGTGAACGAATTGGACGTGGCGACCGTCTGGGTGTTGCTGGCCACGTCGTAGGCGCGGGACAGCACGGTGTATTTCAGGTCCTGCTGGAAGCCGTTCGTGGTATTGTTGGAGGGCGGAAGGCCCGCGGTCAGGCTCCAGTTCGTGGAGGGCTGATCCGGCGCGGTCAAGGTCGCCGTCATCCAGCTAGCGCCGCCGCAGCTTCCCCAGGAGCCGCCATCCCAGCAGAGGCTCGACGGATTTTGGATTTCCACCTGCACGCCCGCCACGCCCGAACCGCCGGCGCCCGGGTCCACGGCGCTTCCCGTCACGGAGCTCACGTCGTTGAAAAAGCCGTTGTTGGCCGGGTAAGCCGTCAGCGCGGAGGGCGCGGTGGTATCGTAGTTGAAGGGGCTGGCCGCCGATTCGTATTGGATGCCCGCCAGGCTGCCGACCTGGGCGTAGATGTTGTAGTTGCGGCCCGTGGTGGCCGCCAGGGTCGCTCCGATGACCGAGAAAGTGAAGTTGGGCGCCGTGCCCGCGAAGGGCGCGTCCGCCCAAACTGGGGTTACGGAAGAGAAGGTGGACGCGGTCCAATCGTAGTACATCCCGGTGTTGGCTTCCTGGAAGGCGACCGAAGCGAAGGCGATGCCGTAATCGTCGTGAGCCGCGCCGGCCACCGGGAAAGGCGAGGCGTTCAGATAGGCGCCCGCCGCGGGCAGGGCCGGCGGCCGGGTGATGCTGGCCTGGGGCTGGGTCGGATCGAAGACGAACGTGGTTGAGGAAATGCGCGGATCCGAGGCCGCGAGTTTGTTGCCCACGGGCACGGCGTTGTCCTGGGCGCGCGCCCAAATGACGAAGGTATTCTTGGCCTCCGTAAGCGTCGGAGCCGCGATGCTCCAGTTTTGCGTGACGCCCGGAGCCGCGCCAACAAAGACGCCGCTCAAGCTCGGATCCCAGTTGATCGAATAGAAAATCGGGCAGCCGACCGCGGTAAACGTGCCTCCCGCGCCGCCCAGGCCGTTCCAGCAGCCTCCCGTGGTCAAGTCCTCCATCGCCACCTGCACCTGCGCGGCCGCCGCGATGCCGGAAAGCGCGTCCATGGCCGTGCCGCGAATCTGGGACAAGGACGCGACCACCGAACCGCTCGACGGCGCCACGACGCCGGCCACGGGCGCGTCCATGTCCGCGGTGAAGGTCGACGACTGCTGGCCGTAGGGCTGCTGGTTGCCCGGCGCGGGCAAGGCGTCGTCGTAGCCCTGCACGCTCAAATAATAGGACGTTCCCGAGTTGAGCTGCGCCGGAGTCGGCAGGGCGCTGGAAGTCACATCCCAGCTCGAAGGCCAAATCTGCACGCCGGGGTTCCCTGGCGTGACTTGGGCGAACGATGAGTTCCAGGCGCTGCCGGTCCAATATTGATTCGTGTCGAGGCGCTCGAGAACCACGTTGATCGCGGACACCGATCCGGTGTTGTAACCGTTGCCGGTCCGATCCCAAGACAAACCGAAGACGGCGCCCGTGGAAAGCCCCGAGGTCAGGCTGGAGACGGAGCTAAAGGAGACCGGCCAACCCGCCGTGCTTGAGGTGCCGACCTGCACCAGGGGAGGCGTGTCGTCGAATGTCGCCAGCGCCGTCGAATATTGGATGGAGAAGTTGCCCGCCGAATCTTCCGCGCGCGCCTGGAAAGAGTATTCGTTCCCGCTTTGGTAGACCACGGCGCTCGACAAGGACCAGTTCAGCCAGCCGTTCGAGGTCGCCGCGTTGATCCAGCCCTCGCGGCCGGAGCCCGTCGGACAATCCTCGAAATTGGGGCAGTCAAAGGTCAAGTTCGAAGGATCGAGATAATCCGCCGGAATCGGGTTATCGACCTGTATCCGCAGCTGGACCAGAGAAATCGCGCCAGGCGAGGCCTCGGAAGACGTGCCGGAAACGACCGTGAACTCGTTCCAGCGGCTACCGTAGGCCGGCGTGTCGACGGCCACCTGGGGGATGCTCGCATCGTAGGTGAACACGAAGGAACTGACGATGACGTTCACGTTGTTGGCGACGTCATACGCCTGGACGCTGACGCCGTACTGCGTGCCCGAAACCCAGGTGGGCGTGGACACTCCGGTCAAGGTCCACGCCACCGTATTGGCGCTTTGCGACGGCAAGCCCGGCACGGCCGTCGTCACCGGGATGTAGCTCGGCGACCCCGAGATGTCGAACCTGCCGTTCGTCGGATCAAAATAATTGCCCGCGCTCAACGGGTTGATCTGGATGGCTACCCCGATGCTCTTCAAGCCCGAGTAAAGCCCCAGAGTCCCCGGATCGGAGGCCGTGCCCGAGAGCGTCGAGAGAGGCGCCGGCTCGTAGGCCTGGTCCGGAACCGACAGCTGCACCAGGGGCGCGGTCGAGTCCCACACGAACGTCGCCGTCGAGTAGGACGACACGTTCTGCGCTTCGTCGATGTCTCGCGCGTTGACCTCGTACTGGATGCCGCCGCTCCAGCCCGGCCCCGGCTCCGCGTAGCTCCACGACGCCGTTCCTGCCGCCGTGTTCCAGGTCTCCGCCGTCGCCGTCCACGACGATCCCGTCCAGTAATTGGTATGGATGGTATCCTCGATTCTCACCTGCACCTGCGCGAGCTGCGCGTAGGGGCTGCCCGCGGGCTGCGCCTGCGCCGTCCCGGAAATCTGCGCCAGCGGCGTCGCGGGGCCGTAGAAGCTCCCGTTGACCGGAGCCGTGATGGTGGGCGAGGACGACTGCGTGTCATAGAGGAAGGTGATGGATGAGAACGCCACGGCCAGGTTCCCGGCGTTGTCTTGCCCCTGCACCGCCACGAAATACGTCGTCCCCGAGACCAGCTTGGAATTTAGGTTCGCGTCCGCGTAGCTCCACGTCCCTGAGCTGTAGCCCGGCCCCGCCCCGCCCGTAAAGCTTCCGGCCAGGTTCGTCACCGTGGCCTGGAAGGTGTCGTTGGGCAGGTTGACCGTCCCCGTCCAGTAGTAGGTCGTCCCGACCTGGATGTGGCCGATCTGCACGTTCACCGAGGCGACGCCCGAGTAGTCGTCCGACGCCGTGCCGGATACGGAGGCGAGGCTTTTCACCTCGCTGCCGTCGCCCGGCTGCGTCACCCCGGCCAAGGGCGCGACGTTGTCGAAGCCGAAGAGGTTTCCGGTCACGCCCGCCGCGGTCGAAACCTGCACGTTGCCGGCCACGTCCGTCGCGGACGACAAAACCAGGTACTGGGCGCCGGAAACCCATGGCGCTCCCGCGCCCAAATTCCACAGCCACGTGCCGGAATCGGCCCCGTTGTAGCTGACCGTATTATAGAACGGCGTCGTCTGCCAGCTTGAGCCGTTAAACCACGTCGTGAAGCCGGGCCCGGAACTCACGGCCACCTTCACGTCCAAGGAGCCGATTCCCGAGTCCGCGGGGCTTGGGTTCGTGCAGCTCGTCCCCACGCAGCCCATGTCCGAGGCCGTGCCCGTGAGCTGGCTCAAGCTGTTGTAATAATGCCCGTCCTGAGGTGTAACGACGGCCGCCACGGGCGGAGAATTGTCCAGGCTGAACGCCACGTTGTTCTGGGGCGGAGTCCCTCCCGCCGACTCGATGTTCCCCGCTTGATCGATGCCCTCCGTCTCCACGCGGAAAACGCCCGTTAAGCCCCAGTTCACGCCCGAATAGGTCCACGTCGTCACCGCCGTGCCGAAGGGCGTCGCCGTCGGCGTGGTCACCGTCACCACGAAGGTCGAGACCAAGCCCTGGAAGCTGTGGCTTGCGTCGCTCCAGTAGAGATCGCCTCCGGCCATCGAGCAGCCGGGAGAGCACTCCGTGTCATTGGCGCAGTTGAACTTCTTGATGCAGGCCAGTATCTGGGCCACGCCCGACAAGTCGTCCTGCGCCGTGCCTGAAATCAAAGGCAGCGTCCGGTATGCCCCGTTGTTGGAAGGCGCCGCCACATAGGTCTTGGGCGGTTGCGTGTCCACCGAGAAGTGCCGGTAGGACCCGGGATTCTCCTGGTTTCCGCTTGGATGCGCCTTGTCCACGGCGATGGTGTGCACCGTATAGCTCTGGCCGCTGGTCCAGTTCTTGGAGTCAAAATCCACCGTCCACGGCGTCGCGCCCGTCTGCCCCGTCCAGGTTCCGGTCGAGAGCCAGGCGTTCGAGCTTCCCGGCGTCCCCTCCGAAGCCAGGCTGAAGCTGCCGTTGACCCAGTCCCAGAAGTTTCCGCCCCCTTCCTGCAACGAAACATACAAAGCACCCAACCCCGCCCCGGGGTTCTGGTCCTGCGCCGTGCCTTGGATCTGCGTCGGCGTCGTCGCCCCGCCGTAGCCCTTGCCTTCCGCCGGGAAGGTTACGTAGGAGATGGGCGCCGAGCTGTCGAAGACGAAGGCGTTGGTCGACGCCGGAGTCTGGAACGCTCCGGCTCCGTTCTCGGCCACCGACACCACCGCATAGGCCTGCTGCGTCTGCCATGGCGGCAGAGTCGTACTGTCGTGCCATCCCAAGGTCCCCGACGCCGTGATCGTCGTCACCGCCGCCACGAACGCCGGGTTGTTCCAGTACGTGTAATCCGCCGGCGTGGCGCACGAAGGATCCGCGCCGCAATCGATGATCTTAAGGTAAACCGCGGAGACGCCGCTGGCCCCGGCCGCCGCCGTTCCCGTGATGCTCGCCAGGCCGTTGTAGGCCAGGCCATTGGCCGGCGTGGTGATGCCCGAGGTGGGCACAGTGGTGTCCACCAGCACCTCCATTGAGGAGACGCCCACGGCGTAGGAGGACTGCGTGTTCAGGGCCTTGTCCGTGCCCTGCGCCGCAATCAAGTAGGTGTGCCCCGAGACCACCGCGCCGCCCAGCGCCCCCGAGCCGGTGTAGGTCCACGTGGCGGACACCACCCCGGTGGTGCCGGTCGAAGCGGCCAAGAAGCCCTCGGACGCCCCGTTGAAGCCCGCGCCGTTCCACCAGCCCGCGCCCGCGCCTTGCGTCTCGTCGTGAATGGCCACCTGCACCGAACCCACGCCCGAAAAATCGTCCGTCGCCGTGCCGGAGATCTCAGCCAGGCTTGAAACCTCGGTGGGGGTCCCGGCGTAGGAAGGCAGCGTGATGCCGGCCACGGGCGCCACGTCATCGAAGGAGAAGGTCGAGCCGCGGGCGCTGAAGAAGCCTTCCGCATTGCCGGCCTTGTCCGTCGCATCCGTCGTGATGTAATAGGACGAACCGCTCTGCAGGGAGGCGCTTAAATTCGCGGACGTGTACGTCCACGAGGACGTGTAAAAGGTCGAGGAGAGCGGCTGGAAGGCGCTTTGGAACGCGTTGGTGCCGTTCCACCACTGGTTGGTGGCCACGTCCCTGACCGCCAGCTGAACCTGCGACACGCCGGAACCCAGAGCGTTGTCCTGCGCCGTGCCGGTCAAGGCTCCCAGGCTGTTGACGAAGCTGCCGTTGGACGGCTGGCTCACGCCGCTGGCGGGAGGGACGTTATCGAAGAAGAACGTCACCGTTGAATACTGGGTGGAATAGTTGCCCGCCAAATCCAAGGCGCGGGCGTCCATCTCGAATTGCGTGTCGTTGAAGCTGGAGAAGGCGAACGTCGAGTTCCACGCGGTGAAGCCCGGTGCCGTGCCCGAGGACGCGTACCAGGCCGAGTTCGCGCCGATGGCGTCGAAGGCGTCGGCGCTGTTGTCCCAATATTGAGAGCCGTTGTTCAAGCGCACGTAGACTCCCGCCAAAGGCGTGTTGCCTCCCACGCCTTCCGCCGCGGTGCCCGTGACGGCCGCCAGGCTGTTGACGTATTGCGTGCCGATGGGCGGCTGCGTGATCCCGACCGTGGGCGGGATGGCGTTGAACGTGAAAGTAAACGAACTGAGGTTGACGTTGGCGTTGGCGGCGGCGTCCCGGGCCTGCGCGTTGACGCGGTACTGCGCGCCCGAGACCCACGTCGGCGTCGAGGCCCCGGTCAAAGTCCACGACACGGAGTTCGGCCCCGGCACCGCCCCCAGGCTCGGCGTCGTCGCCGGCATGAAGTTCTCGCTCACCAAGTCGAACTTCCCGCTCGCCGGGTTCCAGAAGTTCCCGTTGATTCCGCAGCTTCCCGACACGCACTGGATGGACACCCCCACGTTGGTCAGACCCGAATAGTAGTTCTGCGGCGCGCCCTGCACCGGGTCCGCCGCCGTCCCGGACAAGGTGGACAAGGGCGCCGGCTCGTAGGCTTGGTCCGGAACCGAGAGGCCCACAAACGGCCCCGAAGAGTCCCACACGAACGTCGCGGTCGAGTAGGAAGAGACGTTCTGCGCCAAGTCGATGTCCCGGGCGTTGATCTCGTACTCGATGCCGTTGCTCCACCCCGGCTGTCCGTAGCTCCATGTCCCCGTCCCCAACGCCGGCACCCACGTCTCGACCGTCGCCGTCCACGACGACCCGGTCCAGTAGATCCCGTCGCTGTGGTCTTCAACCCTCAACTGCACCTGCGCGAGCTGCGCGTATGGATTCCCCGCGGGCTGCGCCTGAGCCGTCCCGGAAATGGCGGCCAGCGGCGTGGCCGGACCGTAGTAGTCCCCGTTGACCGGCGCGGTGATGGTCGGCGAGGAGGCCTGCGTATCGTAGAGGAACGTGACGGATGAGAAGGCCACGGCCAGGTTCCCCGCGTTGTCTTGCCCCTGCACCGCCACGAAGTAGGTCGTCCCCGAGGCCAAATCCGCCGGGGGCGGCACGTTGGCGTCGCTCCATGTTCCCGAGCTGTAGCCGGGGCCCGTCCCGCCCGTAAAGCTCGCGCCCGGAAGGTTGATGGGGCTGGTCTGGTAGGCGCTGACGCCGTCCCAGTAATGCGTCACTCCGCCCAAGACGTAGCCGAACTCCACGCTGACGGAGGCCACGCCCGAGTAATCGTCCGAGGCCGTTCCGGACACGGAGGCGAGGCTTTTCACCTCGCTGCCGTCGCTCGGTTGCGTCACCCCGGCCGAGGGCGCGACGCTGTCGAAGCCGAAGAGGTTTCCGGTCACGCCCGCCGCGGTCGAAACCTGCACGTTGCCCGCCACGTCCGTCGCCGACGAGAGAACGACGTACTGCACGCCGGAGTTGAAGCTGGGCAAGCCCGCCGACCAAACCCACGTCCCCGAGTCCGCCCCGCTATAGGTCACGTTCGCGCTGTTCCAGACCGGCTGGCCCGAAGACCAGGACGAGCCGTTCCACCAGGTCGTGAAGCCGGGCCCGGAACTCACGGCCACCTTCACGTCCAAGGAGCCGATTCCCGAGTCCGCCGGGCTGGGGCTCGTGCAGCTCGTCCCCACGCAGCCCATGTCCGACGCCGTTCCGGTCAAGCTCGCCAAGCTCTTGTAGTAATTTCCGTTCCGCGGCGTGGAAATTCCCGCCACGGGCGGCGAATTGTCGATGGAGAAGACCGCGTTGCCGTTAGCGCCGAAGACCTCCGTATTCCCGGCTTGGTCGACGCCCTGCGTCATCACCCGGAACACGCCCGTCGCCCCCCAGTTCACCCCCGAGTACGTCCACGTCGTCACGGAGTTGTCGAAGGTCGCCGTGGTGTTGGATACCACGTAGGTGGGAACGGGGTTGACTTGGAACACCGAGCCGTTCCAGAACAGGTCCGTGCCGTTGGCCGTGCACCCCGGCCCCGCCTCCGTGTCGTTGGCGCCTCCGAATTTCTTGATGCAGACCTGCACCGCGGCGACGCCGGAGACGTCGTCCTGCGCCGTGCCCGAGATGAGCGGCAAGGTCCGGTAGGCGCCTGCGTTGGCCGGGATCTTCACGTAGGTCTTGGGCGCCACCACGTCCACGGCGAAGGTCACGTAGTGCCCGGGGTTCTCTTGGTTCGCCGAAGGCAGCGCCTTGTCCACCGCGATGGCGTGCACGGTGTAGTGCGCGCTCACGTAGTTGGTCGAGGCGAAATACACCGTCCAGGGCGTCGACCCCGTCTGCCCCGACCAGGTTCCGGTGGAAAGCCACGCGTTGGAGCTTCCCGGCGTTCCCTCCGAGGCCAGAGCGAACCCGCCGTTGACCCAGTCCCAGAAGTTGCCGGATCCTTGCTGCAACGAAATGTAGAACGCGCCCAGCCCCGCGCCCGGGCTCTGATCCTGCGCCGTGCCCGAAATCTGCGTGGGCGTCGTCGGGCCGCCGTAGCCCTTGCCTTGGATGGGATACGTGATGGCCGTAATAGGCGCCGAGCTGTCGAACACGAAGGTGTTGGTCGCGGCCGGAGCCTGGAACGCCCCCGCCCCGTTCTCGGCCACGGACACCACCGCATAGGCCTGTTGCGTCTGCCACGGCGGCAGGGTCGTGCTGTCGTGCCACCCCAAGGTTCCCGACGCCGTGATCGTCGTCACGGCCGCCACGAACGACGTGTCGTTCCAGTACGTGTAATCCGCCGGCGTGGCGCACGAAGGATCCGCGCCGCAATCGATGATCTTCAGATAGACCGCCGAAACGCCGCTGGCCCCGGCCGCCGCCGTTCCCGTGATGCTCGCCAGGCTGTCGTAGGCCAGGCCATTGGCCGGCGTCGTGATTTTGGACGCCGGAATCTCCGTGTCCACCAACACCTCGAACGACGATATCCCGACTCCGTACGTCGACTGGGTGTTGACCGCCTTGTCCGTGCCTTGCGCCAGAATCAGGTAGGTATGCCCCGTGATCACATCGCCGCCCAGCGCCCCCGAGCCGGTGTAGGTCCACGTGGCGGACACCACCCCCGTGGTGCCGGTCGAAGCGGCCAAGAAGCCCTCGGACGCTCCGTTGAAGCCCGTGCCGTTCCACCAGCCCGCGCCGGGACCCTGGGTCTCGTCGTGAATGGCCACCTGCACCGAACCCACGCCCGAAAAATCGTCCGTCGCCGTGCCGGAGAGCTCAGCCAGGCTCGAAACCTCGGTCGGGTTCCCGGCGTAGGAAGGCAGCGTGATGCCGGCCACGGGCGCCACGTTGTCGAAGGAGAACGTTGAGCCCCGCGCGTTGAACCAGGATTCCACGTTGCCGGCGTTGTCGGCGCCCTGCGTGGTGATGTAATAGGACGCCCCCGAAGTCAGCTTGTTGCTCTGCAACGCCGTATAGGTCCATGACGAAGGGTAAAGATTCGTGCCGAATTGCGCCGAGGGGCCGAAGCTGCCGATGGAAAAGCCCGTAGCCCCGTCCCACCAATTCCCGGTGTTGTTGTTCCGGATGGCGATGGAAACATTCTTGACGCCGGAACCGCCGCTGGGGTAGTTTGGATCCGCCGCGGTTCCCGTGATCTGGGACAGGGAATTGACGAACGTGCCGTCGGCGGGATTGGAGACGGAGCTTTGCGGCGCCTCGGTGTCGTAAAGGAAAGTTTTCGTATCGGTCGTCTCGTCAAAGTTCCCGGCCGAGTCTTCCGCGCGGGCGCTGACCACGTAGGTGTGCTGATCCAGGAACGTGTAGGCCGCGCTCCACACGCCCCAGTTTGCCGTGGTCGTCGCGGCGAACCAGGCGGTGTCTGCCGTCAAGCCGCTGCAGGTGCCGCCTTGAGCGCAATAATTGGTCAGGCTTTGATCGTAGACTCTCTCCTGGACCAACGCTAGCGGCGCCACGGCGGCGGCGGCGGTTCCGGTGATTTGCGCCAAGTTATTCTGATCTGAATTGACGGCGGCCGGCAGCGTAATTTTGGTCGTCGGCTGCGAGGTCGTATAAGTAAACGACGACTGCTTGGTGGCGGACACGTTGGTCGCCGCGTCGATGGAGCGGGCCTCGACCAGGTACTGGGTGCCGGACACCCAGGAGGGCGTCGAGGAATAGACCCAGGCGCCCAGGCTGCCGCCCACGGAAATCCAGTAGGGGGGCGTCCCGTTGATCCAGGACGATCCGGTCCACACCTGGGTCTGCGTGGAAATGCTCACATCCACCTCGTTGACCACGCCGGGCGGCGTGTCGTTGGCGGTCCCCGCGATGCTCAGGGGCGTATTGACGTAGGAATTGTTCGCCGGCGCCGAAATGCCCACCGTCGGATTGGTGATGTCGTAGGTGAAGCTTCCCAGGTTCTCGATTCTCGTGTTGCGCGCGTTGTTGACCATCTGAACCTGGACGGTATACTGCGTCCCGTCCGCGAACAGATTGTTGAACGTCGCCGTGCTGAGGCTCCAGGTGTCCGGCGAGCCGCCGCCGCCGTAAACGTAGCTGCTGGTGGTGTAGTAAACCGCGCTCGCGCCGACAAAGCCCGTGCCGTTCCACCAGCCGCCGACGCCGCCGCTTGAAGACACCGCGATGCCGAGGCTGGAGATGCCGGCCGGAGAATCATAGGCCGTTCCCGAGATGCTCGCCACGGAAGCATTGATGTAGGCCGGCGTGGTCAGCGCGGCGGAGGAAACGCCCGCGTCGTAGGTAAAGGACGATTGGGCCACGGCGCTCTGCGCGTTGCCCGCCAGGTCCGTCGCCGACGAATACACCACGTAGGTGTTCACGTTGGCCCACGGCGGCGTCCCGAAGCCGTAGCTCCACGCCCCCGTCGACCCCTGCGCCGCGAACCACGCCGCGCCCTGCGACCCCAAATCAAAACTGTTGTTCGAAACGTCGTACCAC
>DATLUA010000057.1:0-73279 GCA_035533295.1 Elusimicrobiota bacterium
GCGGCGCAGGACGGCGGTCAGAATCGGCGTCTTGACCGGCTTAAGCAGCACTTCCACGACGCGGGATTCCTTGCGCAGCATCCGGTCGGCGTCGGCGCCCGTGTAGCGCCCGGTCACGATCACGACCGGGATGGAGGACAGATCGCCGCTTTGCATATCCTTTAAAACATGGAAGCCGTCGTAGCGCGGCATCATCAAGTCGAGAACCACGAGGTCGGGCTTCAGGCGCTTGATTTTTCTAAGCCCCTCGTCGCCGTCGGCCGCCGTCTCGACGCGAAAGCCCTCTTTTTGAATGACGAAGGAGTAGAGCTCCAGCACGGCCGAGTCATCGTCGATGACCACGATCAGCTTGCCGGAAACGGAGGATTCTGGAGCCACACTCTATAGATAACACGAATTCCGGCAATTCTCAAGGGGCGCCGCAATGGATCAGGCGCGGCGGGTCCGCAGATCGATGATCCGGCGCAACTTGCCGGTGCGGGGATTGGTTTCGAGAGTTCCGGGAGCCCGCCATTCGATCCGGAGCGGGTGGATTTTTCCCTCGTCGGCGAACCGGCGGAGAATCGGCTGGCCGCGATAAAGGTTTTGGGTGATGCCGCGCGCCAAGGCCGCGCGGGCCTTGGCCGAGGCGCGGCCGGCCACGCGCAGGATGAGCCCGTCCTTGCCGCCGCGGTGCTCCATCGCCATTTGGAATTGCGCCGGGCCCAACTGGGCGGCGAAAGCGCGCACGGCCGCGCCTGCTTCGTCGAAGCCCACGGATAAGGAGGCCACGCGCGCGGATTCCTCGGAGCGGCCCAGAAGCCGGTATTTGCGGTCGGGCGTTCCCGCGGGCTCCACCCACATCGCCCGGTCGCCCACGGGATAGCGGATAATCGGCATCAGCCGCCGCGTCAAATCGGTCGCGACGGCCACGCCTTCGCGGCCCGTTTTAAGTAGGGGCTTCCCCGTTTCCTCGTCGATTATTTCGTAGATCGAACGCCCGTCGCAGCCGCGGAACTCGTTGGGCGCGCAGCCGGCGTCCACGTAGCCGAGCATCCCCGCGTCGTTGCTGGCGTAGCCGATGGAGCGGATGCGGGCCTTGGGGAAAACCCGGAGAATGCGCGCCCGCTGGCCCGGCTGCAGCGGCTCGCCCGCGAAGAGAATGAGCCGCACCTTGGCATTGGCGCGGTTCTTGGCCGAGCGCTCTGTCAATGCCGTGAGCGTGGTGGGGAGCCCGGCGATGACGGTGGCCTCGTATTCCGCGAGAAGGGAAATGATGTCGGCGAGGGGCGCCGTGCCCGTGATGGGAAGTTGGAGCGTGCGCACGGGACATTCCTCAAGGACCTTGTGCGTGAAAAGAAAAGAGCCGTAGAGCGCGCCGGAGTAGAAGAGGTTGGCGACGCGGTCGCCGGCCTTAAGTCCAATTGAGGCGAGCTTGCGGGCGAAAAAACTCGTGAAAGCGTTCCACTCGTCGCGGGAGTAGACCGAGAACTTCGGGCGCCCGGTCGTGCCGCCGCTGCGCAGCAAGATGCCGTCGCGGATAGGTCCGGTCAAAAGGCGGTTGGCCCGGTAGGAATTGGCCCGCCAGAAGGCTTCCTGCGGCGCGAGGGGCAGGACATCGAGCGAGCCGATTTTCTGCGGCAGGCCGCGGTAGAGCTTGCGGTAAAAGGGGGAATGCGCGCGGGCGAAGGCGACAAGCGCCGCGAGGGAAGTTTTTTGACCGGGCATTTTAGCGTTTGCGCGTGTCCACGACCCGCAGGAGCTTGCCGCTCGCCGCGCTGCGCTCAAAATCCTCGGGGCGCGTCTCTTCGGCGGAGAGGAGCAGCGTCTTGTCGCCGGTGACCGCTTGCGCGAGGTCGCCGTAGTGCTTGAGGCACGCGGCGGCGCATTGGGCGGCGCTCAAGCCGGCGCCTTTGGAGACGCGCAAGAGAATTTTTTCCTTGCGGCTGTCTTCTTGCAGGCAGATTTGCAGCTCGCCCGCGTAGTCGGCGTGGGTCGAGAGGATTTGCGCGAACTTCTGGTAATTAAGGAAGAACGAGCCGACCCGGAACACGTCGCCGACGCGCCCCAGAAGCTTGAACCGCGGCGAGAGCCGGCCGCAGGGGCAGGGCTCTCCCGGCTCGGCCGAAATCCAGTGCCCCACGTCGCCGATGGCGTAGCGCATGGGCTTGGGGGAGCCCGGGTCGCGCGGCGAGAACACCAGCCGGCCCACCTCTTCGCCCGAAACGGGGCGGTCTTCATCCAGCTTTAAAATTTCCAGGAAGTGAAGCTTCTGCTGCAAATGGTGCACGCCGTCCGCGCAGCGCCCGCATTGAAATCCCATGGGCCCGATGTCGACGCTGCCGTAGGCGCCCGAGCGGATGAGGCCCACGCCGAAACGTTTCTTGAGATAGCGCCGCTGGGCCTCGGTGAAATGCTCGCCGCCGTAGAATATCTTGGTCACGCCGCGGTATTTTCCCAGCAAGGCGGCGTTTTGCTCGAAGAGGTTCATGAGGTAGGAGGGCATGCCCAAGAGCGCGTTGACCTTGTAGTCGACGATGGCCTGCGCGACCATCTTGAGGTCCTGATGCGCCGCCATCGGAAACTGGGCGACGCGCAGACGTTCGAGCGCGGAGAAAATGCTGATGAATCCCCCGTAGAGCCCGCCGCAGAAAAAAAGGTTCATGGCGCGGTCTTTCTCCGGATCAAGGCCCGCGGCGTAGAGCCCCTGCGCGCCGAACCACATGTCGTCGTCGTACTGATCGTAAGTGAAAGTTGAGAGCTTGGGCTTGCCGGTGCTGCCGCCGCTCTTGAAGAACAGCCGCGCCGCGGGGTTCTCTGACGAAAATTCTTCCTTGGGCGTGACCGCGGGAGGCGAGGTCCAAGCCGGCGGCGGGTAGGAGGTCAATTCGTCGAAGGCTGAAATCCCCCGACCGTCGAAAGGAACCTGGACCGAAACCCTCCGGCAGTAGCGCGGCAAGGCGTAGAGCCCGTCGTGGGGTTCGCCGGAATAGCTGCCCGTCATCTCGCCTATTTTGCGCACGCGCGCGGCGCCGCCCGAGAGCAGGAGGCGCGTCAACTCATGGACGTCCTCGACGCCGCAGGCCAGACCCGCGGTCTGCAGGTAGGATTTCATCGGGCGCAGGACTTGGATTATTTTCTGGCGCGGCAGGGGCTTGACCCAAATAGTGCGGTGAAGCGGAGACGGCGCCAAGGCCGGCCGCGCGTCGGCCAGGACGCGCCAGCTGCCGTCTTTGGCGGCGATGACTTGAGCTTGTCCCAGGCAGGATTCAAGCTCCTGGCATTGGGTCACCAGGCTTATTTCGGCCGCGGCCGCGTCATCGGGCGGGACGCGGGGAATTTTGGGGGAAATCCGGTTGAGCGTCTTGGCCAAATTCTCGGCGAAACGGCTAAGCGTCTTCCAATTGTCCGTGTCCAGGCAGACGCATTGCGGGCTTGAGCAGGACAGCTGCTCTTGATGGCAGCATTCGTAGGCGACGCGCTCAAGCGTCTCGGCCTGCGAGGCAAAGGCTTCGGAGAGGTAAATAAACGAGATGCGGTGCCCCCATTCGATGAGCCGGGCGCCGGCCGGCGCCATTTTGCGGATGGACGCCACGGCGTCCTCGCCGCCCCAGGCCGCGACGGCGTCCGCGGCCGCGAAAACTTTGGAAAGAATATCCGCGCGCTTGGAGGAAATTTTGGCGGCGATGAGGTAGTTCTTGAGGACGCCGGAGGAATCGTTCTGCGCCAAGCCCTCCAGGAAAAGCTGCGCGAACGGCGGCTCGGCCCCGCCGGTTTTTAGAAAGTTGACGTTGCCCGACAGGAGGCCTTCGATGACGCTCAGCGTCCCGGTCGCGAAGGAATTTTGCGGCGCGACGTGGACCAGAAGCCCCAGCGGGGCCCAGGCCTCGAAGAGGCCGTCATCGTAGGAAACGCGGCCCAGCAGGAACGGGCGCTTGGAGCCCAACTCGCGCTTGAGCTTGGTTTCGAGCGCCGCGCGGCCCAGCATCGCCGCGATTTCGGAAAAGGCCGGGGCCATGTCGGCTTTGCTCGCGGCCCCGGATTCAAGCAGCGCCCTTTCAAGGCGCTTGCGCAGCGGAGAATTTTTTTTCGAAAGCGCCCGCGACGTCCGCTCGCAGGCCTCCAAGACGGCGCCCGTTGGCGCGGGCTCGGCCGGCAGGATGAGGGCGTCCAAGGCGGCGACGCGCTTTTCTAATTCCGCGTCGCCGATCCACTCGCCAAGCCAAAAGTGCGGGGTGGGATTCTTCATTAGCGCGAGGCTCCCAGAAGCTCCGCGGCGGCCAAGGCGCAGCTTTTGTTCTTGGACGTTCCGGCCCGCCCGAGCACCGTAAAAAAAGGACTTTCAATGCCGCAACCGCACTCCGAGGCCGGATGAAGCGAGGCCAAGTCTCCCATCAAGACGCTGTGCGCGGGAATCGAAGTCAGGAAGGGCGTTAGGAACTGCAGAAAGCCCGGCTTGCCAAACCCCAAAGGCTCCAGGGTGCGCACGTCGCGGATGACGACGCGGGACCAGACCGGAACGTGGAAGCGGTGGTTCGCGCACTCGCAGTAGGGAATCGGGTGTTCGACCGCGCCGAAGCTGTCGCGGATGCGGGCCTGCGGGATTCCCAGACGCTCTTGGGCGAGGGCGTAGAGTTCTTCCTTGGAGACGGCTTCGCCGGCGTGTCCTTTCCAGCCGCCGCCCAGAAAAATGAGCGAGCCCGGCGGCAGGCGGAGATTCTTCATCTTCAAATCGCGCATGCGCTTTAGGGTGAAGTAAAGGAAAGCCGGAAATCCGAAGATGCGCACCGGCAGCCCGTGGGCCTCGTAATCGCGCAGGCTTTGGATGCAGCCGAACGCGTCGAACTCGTGCGCTCCGGTCCCGGTCCGCCGCAGGGCGTGGAAAACGTTTTTCGCCGGGGCGTACTTGCAGAGATAGTTGTCGGTGTAGGCGGTGCCCAAGGTCGAATCCGCCTCGGTCTCGTAGCTGTAGAGAAGATAATTCGTTTTTGTTTTGGGCGTCACGAAGCCAAAATGCTTGAAGACCGCGTCGACCATCCGCTGCCCGGCGGAGAACGACCAGCGGTCGAAGAAGATTTGGGATTTCTGCCCGGTCGTGCCGGAAGAGGTGAAATGCGCGAACACCGCGCTTTTGGGAATGGAAATAATCTCGTGCATTTTGAAGAAATTGGCCGGCACGAAGGGAATGCGGGCGCAGTCTTTAAGGTTCTTAACCGAGTCCGGCTTGAACGCGCGCAGCGCGAGCATTCGGCGGTAGAAATCGCAATGTCCGGCGTGCCAAGCGATGCATTCGCGCATGGCCCTGGCGAAGAGTTCATCGTAAGCGGTGGGAAAAGAATAGGGATCGGCCAAGTCCGCCACGGCCTGCACCGCGGCCAGTTTTTTGGCGTCGGGAACTTGGAGGCGCTCGCCGCTCATGCGCGCCGGACTCCGGGATAAAGAGCGGTCATGCCGGATAGGGCCAGAAGGGTCGCCGCGCAGGCAAGGGCCAATGTCCCGAGATTCGCGCTTTCGACCAAGCCGCCCATGAGCGCCATGGAGAGCGGAATGGCGCCCACGCTGATCAAGTTGACCCAGCCCATGATCGCGGGCACCTCTTCCTCGCGCGGACGGGTCTGGAACAGAGTCAGGATGGTCACGTTGAGGACCGAGAGCGCGCTCCCGAGCAAGAACAGCGCCGCGCACGCGAGATACGGGCTCCGGTTAAAGGCGAAGAGCAGGTACATGAGAGAAACCGAGAACAGGCTCGCGATGAGCCGCGGGCCGGCCTTTCCATCGAGGCGCGTCAGCGAGAGAACGAGGCTGCCGCCGGCCATCCCCAGGCCGAGCGAGGTTTCCATGGCGGAAAGAATGCCGATGCCGCCCGCGAAGCGGTACTTGGCGAAAAGCGGCAAAAACGCGAGGATGGGCGTGAAGGCGAGGTTCATCAGGAAAAAGGCGGCCAAGAGAAAACGGATGAGACGGTCGCCCTCACCCCGACCCTCTCCCGCTTCGTGGGCGAGGGAGTTTTTATCATCCCCTCTCCCTTCGGGAGAGGGCAAGGGTGAGGGCAAGTCATTCTTGGTTCTTTGCGCCGACTTGATTCGTGATTCCAAGCCCGCGGCGAAAAAATAGCTCAGCGCGTTGGCCAAAAAAAGCCCGCCCAAGCCGATCCAGGGATAGAGCAGCGCGGCCGCGACCGGGCCCAGCACGTTGCCCAGCGAGAAGCAGGAGTCGAGCATGGCGGTCAATTGGCTTAAAAGCCCGCTTTTGGAGCGCGGCAGGAAAGTGGGAAGCGAGAGAATCGCCGGGTTGAAGAGCGCGGAGGCGCAGTTGGCCAGAATCGTGGCATAAAACAAGACGGACATCTTGGGCCACGCGGCCCAGGCCGCCCACGCGGCGAGATAAACGGCCCCGCGCGCCGCGTCCGTCGAGACGACGGTCTTCAAGGGGCCCATCTTGTTGATCCACTTCGCGGCGGGGCGGGAAAACAGCAGATGGGGCAGCGCTCCGGCGGCCAAAAACCAGGGGACCAGGCGCAGAGAACCCAGGCTCACGATGACCCAGACCAGGCCCACGGTCATCATCTTGTCGCAGATTTGCGAGATGGCTTGGCCGGAGAATATCTTGGCGGCGTCGGCGTCCTGGAAGACCGCGAGGGAAAACATCCATCAATCCATCAGGTTCGGACCCAGGAAAATGTCCCGCCAGCTGCGGTAGTACTCGCGCAGGAATTTTTGGTTGGTTCCCGCCAGCTTGGTGTTGCGAAAGTCGAAAATTTCGAAGGTCTTGCTGAGCACGACGTAGTCGTAGCGCATCTTGTCGTGGAGCTGGAAGGCCGGAAAATACGCGCAGGGGATGAACCCCGCCTGCAGGATGCCCTCGACGGTCTTGAGCTTGTCCGCGCGCGCGATGGTCTCGATGTAGCGCACGCCGCGCCGGTGCAGGAGCTCGGAGGCCTTCAAGAGCACGCGGGCGAAGAGAACATCGTCCGGCTTGCGGATGCCGACGAGAGTGCAGTATTGGTCGGAGGGGGCGAGGAAGGCGAAGATTTCAACCTTGCGGCACGGCGAGGCGATGATGACGTTGGGCTGGTGGAAGGGGTAGAAATGAAAGGCAATTCGCTTGTCTTCCTGCAGGCTGCGGAAGCGGTGCAAAGTGAAGAGCGGCGCGTCGATGATCTCCAGCGCCGGAATTTCGGCCGCCGCCGATTCGGAGATGGAATATTCGGAGGCTTTCGCGATTGAGATTTTGGGGATGCCCGTCTCTTTTCGGACGATGTCGACTAAGCCGGCGAATTTGGGATGCAGCTTAAAATCGGTGAAGCGCTTGGCGAGCGTTCCCTCGCAGAAAAAGGCGGTCAGGCAGTGAGTCTCGTAGGCGTCGGTCCGGTGCACGTTGGGGAAAATGCCCAGCTTCTTGTAGCCGAGGTTCTCGGCGATGATTTGCGGCGCCCTGGTCGTGGTCCGCGTGGTCGCGTAGATGACGTCCGCATGGCCTTCTCCGGCCTGCAGCTTGTCGGCCCCGAATTTCATGGAGCGCTCCAACAGCTTGGCGCCGCGGTGTTCGGGCAGGACGACGCCGCCGAAAACCTTGGCCAGGCGGTTGCGCTCGTCTGTCTCCCAGGCGACCGAGCTGACGATGGCGCCATTTTTTTCCGCGACCACCCACACATTGGCCGGCTCGGTGAGAAACGCCGTGAGCAGCCCGACGTCGCGCATCAAGGGATCGGTGTAGGCGCCGTTGTAGACCCGGTGATAGAGAAGGGTGATTTCGAGCGCGTCTTCCGGCGTCGCCGGGCGAATATGGTAGCCAAAAGGTTTTGTCATGCGATGTCAATTGTAATAAATAAGACGGGAAAACGGATTTGACGGGGATCAACGGCCTCTGAAATTTGCCACAATCGAAGCCGGCCGAGTTTTCATGAAAAAAATGCTTTTAGTCTCCGAACTGCGCAAGAATTTCGGCGCCGTCGCGGCCGTGGACGGCGTGACGTTTAGCGTGAGCCCCGGCGAAATCGTGGGGCTTTTGGGCCCCAACGGCGCGGGAAAGACCACGACCATCAGCATGATCTTGGGAATCCTGGAGCCCAGCGGCGGACAAATCCTCATCGAGGACCGTTCGCGCATGAACTTCGCGGCGGTCTACGCGCCTTTGCCCGGCAATTTGACGGTGACCGAGAATCTGCGGATTTTCGGCCTCATCTACGGGGCCGAGGATTTTCCCAAGCGCCTCGCGGAGCTTTTAAAGCAGTTCGACCTGGAAAAATACCGGAACACCAAGGCCGGACTTCTGTCCTCGGGCGAACAGACCAGGCTCGGCCTGGCTAAGGCCATGCTCAACAAGCCGCGGCTGCTGCTCTTGGACGAGCCCACGGCCTCGCTGGATCCGGCGGTCGCGCGCGAGATTCGCGCGGAAATAAAGGACTTCACCGGGCGCGGGCAAGGCGCGGTGCTCTGGACCTCGCACAATATGCACGAGGTGGAGGAAGTCTGCGACCGCGTGCTCTTCTTGTCGCACGGCAAAATTCTCCTTGAAGGGGATCCCAAGGCGTTGCCCGAGCGCCACGGTAAGAAAACGCTGGAGGATCTCTTCGTGGCCGTCGCGCGGGAGCCGCTCAGCCTATGAATATTAAGCGTCTCTATGCCGTGGTGCTGCGGCAGTTTTATTTGATGCGCGGAAGCCTCTCCCGCGTCCTGCCGCTGTTCGCTTGGGTCACGGTGGACATCGTGCTCTGGGGCTTTTTGACGCGCTACCTCAATTCCGTGGCCTCGGCGGGCTTTAATTTCGTGGCCACTCTCTTGGGCGCGGTGCTCCTGTGGGATTTTTTCACGCGCGTCATGCAGGGCGTGACCATGGCGTTCTTCGAGGACGTGTGGTCGCGCAACTTTCTTAATTTTTTCGCCTCGCCGCTGACTATCTGGGATTATCTCGGCGGCCTGGTGGCCAGCAGCATCGCGACGAGCTCCATAGGCTTGGCGGCGATGATTCTTCTGGCGGGCTTGGTCTTCGGGCTTTCCTTCGCGGCCTACGGCGCTATTTTCGCGCCGTTCTTGATGATTCTATTCGTCTTCGGCATCGCGCTGGGCGTCATGGCGACGGCGCTGGTCTTAAGGTGCGGTCCCGCCTCCGAGTGGTTCGTCTGGCCCATCCCGGCGCTCATCGCGCCCTTCGCGGGAGTCTTCTACCCGGTCTCCGTTTTGCCGCGCTGGATGCAAATCGTGGCGCGCGTGCTGCCGCCGGCCTACGTGTTCGAGTCCATGCGCGCCATCGTCACGGGGCATTCCGCCGCGCGGTGGCCGGCCCTGGCCGGCGCGGGCTTGGCGGCGGCTTATCTCGCGGCGGGCTGCTGGATTTTCGAGCGCACCTACCGCTACGCCGTGCGCACCGGGCTCATCGCCCGCTACAGCGCCGAAAGCGTGAACTGACGAAGATTACAGCTATCGTGCCGCATTACTGGCTGTCTGCGCCTGCGTCTCGGAACTAAAATCGTCGTGTCCCTTGAGCCGGCGGTGAGACAGGTAGGCGGTCAGGCCTCCCACGAAGAGCAGGCCCGCGGCCCAGGCGATGGGGCCGGCGCTGGCCACGACCACGGAGTAGATGATGACGCCCGTCGCGGAGACCGCGGCCAATCCACCGACAGCGCGGGCTTCCTTAAGGTGCCTGGTTTCCTCCGCTGAAAGCCAAGGCGCGGTGATGACGAGGGGCGCCAATTCGGCGGTCGGCGCGGTTGAAATGGAAATTTCAGGCGCAGATTGCCGAGCCGTTTGGCTCCAGGCGGGCGGAGCGATTAAAAGAAGCGAGAGGACGATAGAAAGGATATTCATCACGATACCCTTACCTTTAAACCTATGCATCATTTCGGCCCCCGACATCAAGTAGCTATTGCAACACCTGACGTAAGCCGTCGTCTTCGTATTGATCCGTCTTCCTTGCCGTAATCTTAGCTGTTGCCGTTAGGCCCAATCAAGAGAAATGTCGTTGCCGGAGGGATTGGTGGCCGTTGCCGTTCCGTCCGCCGCGCTTGAAGGTTCCATTGATGGCCTCGTAGAGTTTGGTGATCGAGGAGCCGAGCGATTTGTGGAGCCTATTGCCGTAGGTGGTTTCCATCACGACGGCGTCCGCCGGGCAGGCTTGCGGCGCGCGCAGGAGAGGCCGTCCCGCGTTGCCTAAATCCCCGGAAAAAAGCACGCGCCGGGACTTGCCCTTTTCCGCCAATTCCAAAAGCACGCAGGCCGAGCCCAGGATGTGGCCGGCGTCGATGAACGTGGCCCGCACGCCGGGCGCGAGTTCCAAGGGCTGGCCGTAGGCCGGCGTGCGGCCGAAATAGTCGAGGCTGTTGAGCGCGTCAAGCGTTTCATATAGGGGAACCGGGTGGCCGGGACCGCCGCTTTTGCCGGCTCTGCGCAGGCGGTAAAGGGCTTCCTCTTCCTGCAGGTGCGCGGCGTCGAGCAGCACGATTTTGGCCAACTCGCGGGACGCGGCGGTCGTGACGATCTCGCCGCGGAAGCCTCTTTTGACGAGAAGCGGCAGGCGGCCGCAGTGATCGAGGTGTCCGTGGGTGAGCAGCATGTCATCTATGGAAGCCGGCTCGAAGCCGAAGGGCTCCGCGTTTTCCTGCTCGAGTTCGCGGCTCCCTTGATACATGCCGCAGTCGACGAGCACGCGCTTTCCCGCGCAATCGATGAGGTGGCAGGAGCCGGTGACCCCGCAGTCCGCGCCGTGAAAGGAGATTTCCATGAAGTGCCTCCGGCAACATTCGGGCCGGAGATGAGCCGGCATTATCGTTGCGCTCGAAGCCTGCGCCGGGCTTATACAACTCCGGCACTTGATATAATTCCACCGAACATGCACTTGAACGTCGTCGCGCTCTCCCGCCTTCAGTTCGCCTTGACGATCATGTTCCACTATCTGTTCCCGCCGCTTTCCATCGGACTTGGCGCGCTCATGGTCATCATGGAGGGCGCCTACCATTGGACCGGCGATAAGGAGTGGGAGACTCTGGCGCGGTTCTGGACTAAAATATTCGCGGTCAACTTCGCCATGGGCGTGGCCAGCGGCATCGTCATGGAATTCGAGTTCGGCACGAATTGGGCGACTTACTCACGCTTCGTGGGCGACATCTTCGGCTCCGCGCTCGCGGCGGAGGGCATCTTCGCCTTCTTCCTCGAGTCCGGATTCTTGTCCGTGCTGGTGTTTGGATGGGACCGCGTCTCCAAGCGCATGCATTTTGTTTCCACCTGCCTGGTCGCCTTGGGGGCTCTTTTCTCGGCCGTTTGGATCATCGTGGCCAACTCCTGGCAGCAGACGCCCGCGGGCTACGTGCTGGTCACGCACAACGGCATGACGCGCGCCGAAGTCGCCAATTTCTGGGCCGTGGTCTTCAATCCCTCCAGCATGCAGCGGCTCGTTCACACGGTGTTGGGCGCCTACATGATGGGCGCGGCCTTCGTGGCCAGCGTCTCGGCGTACTACGTGCTCAAGGGCCGGCACGGCTCTCTGGCGCGCAAATCTCTGGCGCTTTCCGTTATTTTCGGCGCGATTGCGGCGTTCGCGCTGCCCATCTCCGGCGATTCGCAGGCTCGGGAAGTCGCGCGCTATCAGCCGGCCAAGCTGGCCGCGTTCGAAGGCCTCTACAAGACGACTGCGGACGCGCCGCTGACTTTGTTCGGCATCCCGGACGACGCGCGCCAGGAGCTGCGCGCGGCCGTGGGCGTGCCGGGTCTTTTGAGCTTTCTCGTGCACGGCCGGACGAGCGCTGCCGTGACCGGGCTTGACGCTTTCGCGCCGGACGACCGTCCTCCCACGGTGGCCTGCTACATCCTTTTTCACGCGATGGTCATTATGGGGCTGGCTCTGGCCGCTCTTTTCGGATTCTCTCTGTGGCGACTGCGCGGCGGCAAGCTTTATGAGGATAAACTTTTGCTCAAGGGGCTTATCGGCTCCGTCGTCGCGACGATGCTCGCCAACGAGATCGGCTGGTGCGCGGCGGAGGTGGGGCGCCAGCCCTGGATCGTCTACGGGCTTTTGCGCACCAAGGACGCGGTCTCGCGGGCCGTGCCGGCGCAGGACGTTCTTATTTCCATCGTGCTTTTTTCCATCATTTACGTGATGCTCGCCGCGATCTGGCTCTACATCCTGGATGAAAAAATCAGGCATGGGCCGGATGAAGCGACGGAAGCCGAAGAACACCCGCACGGGTGGATTGAGGCCGCGGCGCGGCTGGCCAGTCCCGCCGGAGGCTCCATGGCCGAAGGGGAGGATCGGGCTTGATGGATTTGCGCGCTTTGTGGTTTGTCCTCTTGGGCGTTCTTCTCGCGGGCTACGCCATCTTGGACGGCTTTGATTTGGGCGTGGGCATCCTGCACTTGGGGGCGCGCAACGATGAGGAACGGCGCGTGTTCCTTAATTCCATCGGCCCTTTGTGGGACGGCAACGAAGTGTGGCTGGTGACTTTCGGCGGGGCGCTCTTCGCCGCCTTCCCGGACGCCTACGCGACCGCGTTCTCCGGATTTTACCTTGCCTTCATGGTGTTGCTCTTCGCGCTTATCTTCCGGGCCGTGTCCATGGAGTTCCGCAGCAAGCGCGAATGGCGCTGGTGGCGCCGAGGGTGGGACGTCTCTTTTTCCGCGGCGAGCTTCGTCGCGGCGCTGCTTTTTGGCGTGGCCGTGGGCGACTCCATGCTCGGCATCCCCATCGGGGCCAACCACGAGTACGCCGGCGGATTTTTCGATCTCCTGCGGCCCTACGCCCTCTTGGTGGGCGCCTTGAACGTTTCGCTCTTCGCGCTGCACGGCGCCATCTACCTCAACATGAAGACCAAGGGAGAACTTCAGCGCCGCGTGCGCCGCTGGATGTGGCACGCCTTCGGGATTTTTTTGACGCTCTATCTGTTCACGACCATCGTCACTCTCGCCAAGGTGCCGCGCGCTCTTGGCAATTTCCAGCAGATGCCTTGGCTCTGGGCCTTGGTGGCGGTCAACATCCTGGCGTTGACCAACATCCCGCGCTCTCTGTTCCTGCGCCGGCCCGGGCAAGCGTTCGCTTCTTCGGCCGCAGCCATCGCGGCGCTCATCGCCCTTTTTGGGGCGGCGCTCTACCCCAATCTCATCGCCTCAAGCCTCAATCCGGCCTGGAGCCTGACGGTGAACAACGCCTCGTCCTCGGCCAAGACGCTTAAGATTATGGCCGTCATCGCCGCGTGCGGCATGCCTTTCGTGCTGTCCTACACTGCGGTGATTTACTGGGTTTTCCGCGGCAAGGTCGAGCTGGGAAAGTTCAGCTACTAGACGCTATCGGTTTTTTCCTTGAACCGCGTCTGTGCCGGGCCCGAAGGGTCCCGGCCTAGCCCGAGATACGGCTGTAGAGCCAGGCCAAAAGCGCGCCTCCGGTGGCACCATCAGCGATGACGTAGAGCGTGCCGATGACGATGCTTGCCGCGTCGCCGTACGGCCGGAGCCAATGAGCGACGCCTCCAAAGTTTTTATATGATCAGCCGTGCTGGAATAGTTTTAAGGAGAATACATGAGAGAAATGGAAGATGCCATCAAGAAGATCGAGGATGCCGTGGGTCGCATCGGGTCGTTGGACGAGGGTAAAAAGGCGGAGCTTCTGCGGCGGCTTAAGGTCCTGAAATCGGAGCTAAGCCGCTTATCAGAAACCCATGAGGAGGATTCTCGCAGCATCGCAGGTTTTGCCCGGGTGGCGGCTGATGAGGCGGCGCGCAGAAAAAAAGCGCCGCCTCTTTTGGAAAGCGCGCTGAACGGTCTGTCGCTTGCGGTCCGAGGGTTCGAGGCGTCGCACCCGAAGCTCACCGAGACGATCAACGACATCTGCGCCATGCTGGCCCAAATAGGGATGTGAGGATATTGAGTCCATAATAATCATCGGCGAAAAAGCGCGCACCGAACGCCAAAACATTTTCTTTATAGCGTCCATTACCGCTGGCTCCACCCAAGAAACGGTATAATAAGCCCTTGTCGCTTCTGACTGGAAATTGCTTATGAGAAAGGCCTGCGTCGCAAGTCTTTCCTTGATAACAGCCCTGCTGCTCTGCGCCGGAACTGCTTTTGCCGCGCCTTATGGAATGTTTCGGCTTAACCACGGTCCTTCCCGGCCCAAGTTCCTGCCCGCGGACTTCACCGGCGCCGCGAGCCCCCGCCTCGTGCGCTATTACGGCGGCCCGGTCATTTCTCGCGCCAAGGTTTACGCGGTTTTTTGGGGCCGGAACGTCGTCGCCGATGTGCGCGCCGGCATCGGCCCGTTTTACGCCAATATCCTCAACAGCGGCTACATCGACTGGCTCTCGGAGTACGACACGGGCGTTGCCGCGGTGGACGTCCGAGCGGGCACCGGCCAGACCATCGGCCGGGGCAGCTACGCCGGCGCCGTCACCATCGCTCCGGCTAATAAGTCGGCGACGCTCACCGACGCGATGATCCAGCGGGAACTCGCCGCGCAAATCGCGGCCGGGCATCTGCCGCCCTCGGACGCCAATACCTTGTACATGGTTTATTTCCCGGCAGGCATCGGTATCTCCTTGCCGGATGGAAGCCGCTCCTGCCGGGACTTCGACGCCTACCACGAAGGGTTCACCGGGGCTGGCACGCCCGTCTATTACGGCGTGATGCCGGATTGCGGCGAGGGTTTCAACGCGTTGAGCGTCACCTCTTCGCACGAGACCATCGAGGCCATCACCGATCCGTTTCCGACGAATGGCGCGCACCCGGCCTACCCTCAGGCGTGGAACTCGGCCACCGGGGATGAAATCGCGGACCTGTGCGACAGCGTGAATACGTCTTATGTGACCAGTTCTGGCGGCTTGGTCAGCGACGTGGAGCCGGGGTGGAGCGACTCGGCCAACGCCTGCAACATGGGCCCCTGGACTACTGCCGGTCAAACGGTCAAATTTCCGGCGCGCGTGGTTTCCGCAGGCTTCCGGCTTGAGCCTTCGCCCATCATGGCCGTGCTCGCGCACGCGAACTCCCTGCCCGTCCCGTGGGACGGCCGCTAACCGAACACGTGATGAAAATTGCCGCGGTTTTTTCCGCCTTGCTTCTGACTGCGGGACCTTCCGTCTTCGCCGCGCCGATAGCCAAGATTTCCGTGCCGCCGGATCCCTACCTGTGGCTTGAACCCCTGCGCTCGCCGCGCGCGTTGGCCTGGGCCAAGAAGCAGAACGCGAAGACGCTCGCCGTGCTGGCCAAGGATCTGCGTTACGGCCCGCTCAAAAAAGATATCGGCCGTATTTTGAAAGCCAAGAGCCGCCTGCCGCAGCCCGTCTTGCGCGGCGATTGGATTTACAATTTCTGGCAGGACGGCGCGCACGCGCACGGCCTCTGGCGGCGCGTGCGCTTCGCCGATTATTCCAAGCCCAATGCTCCTTGGCAAACGGTGCTGGATTTGGACGCCCTCTCGAAGAAGGAAAAGCAGAACTGGTTCTGGCAGGGGGCCGATTGCCTGCCGCCCGATGACAACCGCTGCCTCATCTCTCTTTCGCGCGGAGGCACGGACGCCGCGGTCGTGCGGGAGTTCGACATCGCCTCCCGCTCTTTCGTCAAGGGCGGCTTTGATTTGCCGGCGGCCAAGTCGGACGTGGATTGGCTCGACCGAGATCACATCCTCGTCGCGACCGACTTCGGGCCGGGCTCCTTGACCTCCTCGGGTTATCCGCGCCTGGTCAAGATATGGACGCGGGGAACGCCGCTCTTCCAAGCCCGCCTGATTTTTTCCGGCAAGACGACCGACGTGGAGGATTCCGGCGCCACGTTTTTCCGGCCCAAGGGCCCCGTCACCATCATCACCCAGGGAAAAACATTTTTCACCTCGAACGAGTATTTGCTCAAGCCCGGCGATACGCTGGCGCGCATTCCCCTGCCGGAAGACGCCAACGTGGAAGGCGTCTTCCGCGGGCAGGTCCTGGCTCTGCTGAGAACTCCGTGGAAAACGGGCGCGCGGACGTTCCCGTCCGGGTCCTTGATCGCGTTACCTCTGAATAAGGTTGACGCGGGCGACCCAGGAGCTTACGTCCGGACGGCTTATACTCCGGACCGCGAGTCCGCCTTCGTGGATTTGAGCACGGCGAAGGACCGGGTTTACGCGGACGTCCTTCACGACGTTTCCGGGCGGGTGCTGGCCCTGGCCGACGGCCCGAAGGGATGGACGGCCGAAAGGATTTCTCTGCCCGACAACGGCAATACCGCGGTCGCCAGCGCGGATAATTTCGAGAGCCGCGTCATCATCCAATACCAGGGATTCCTGACGCCGCCTTCCCTTTATTCAGAGGACGCGACGCTGACGGGAGCCGCCGCCGAGCCGCAAAAAATTAAAAGCCAGCCCGCGACCTTCAACGCCGCGGGCCTAGCGGTCGAACAATTCTGGGCCAAGAGCGCCGACGGCACGATGATTCCCTATTTCCTGGTGCACCGCAAAGGCATGAAGCGCGACGGCAAAAATCCCACGCTCCTCTACGCGTACGGCGGCTTCGAGCTCTCCATGGTTCCGGCCTATTCGCCTTATTATTCGCCGGTCATCGGCAACGAGTGGTTCGCCAAGGGCGGCGTGTTCGCCATGGCCAACATCCGCGGCGGGGGCGAATTCGGGCCGCGCTGGCACGAGGCGGCCATTAAGACCCACCGGCAGAAGGCCTACGATGATTTCCTGGCCGTGGCTCAAGCGCTCGTCAAAACTGGAGTCACCTCGCCCCGGCGGCTCGGCATCATGGGCCGCAGCAACGGGGGGCTTTTGGTCGGAGTGGCCTTCACCGAGCGGCCGGATCTTTTCCACGCGGTGATTTGCGAGGTGCCGCTCCTAGACATGATGCGCTACACCCACATCGGCGCCGGGGCCTCGTGGGTTTCGGAGTACGGCGATCCGGCTAATCGCAAAATGGCCGCGGCCATCCTGCGCTACTCGCCCTATCAGAACGTCAGGCCCGGCGTGCGCTATCCCAAGGTCTTCTTCGTGACTTCTTCGGACGACGACCGTGTGGAGCCGGCGCACGCGCGCAAGATGGCGGCCAAGATGGAGGCGATGGGCGACCCGGTCTTTTTCTACGAAAGCCCCGAGGGCGGGCACGAGCGCGGGGAAGCCTCCCTCAACGGAACCACGAAAACGATGGCGCTGGAGTACATCTACCTTTATCGCCGGCTCATGGACTAGAAATCGGACCATGCCATCGGCGTTGAAGCGCCTAGTCCGGAGTTTCCTGGGTTTTTGCCAGCACGGCGCTTACGCTTGGTTTTTTTCGGTCGAGGTCTCGGGCGCCGAGCACGTTCCCAATCGCGGCGGGCTTATCATCGCGGCCAACCACACCAGCCATTTGGACATGGGCCTCATCAAGCACGCGCTGGGCCCGGCCGGTCAAGACTTGGTGTCCTTGGCCGCGCAAGATTATTTTTTCAGCAACCCGCTCAATCGCTGGTTTTTCGGCAATTTCACCAATCTTCTGTCATTCAACCGCTCCAAGAGCCTGAAAGAATCCTTGCTCGCGGCCGGGCGCGTGCTCAAGGATGGGCGCAACCTGCTCATTTTCCCGGAGGGCACGCGCACGCGCGACGGCGGCATGGGGACGTTCAAGCCTTCCTTGGGCTACATGGCGCTTAACTTCGAGGCCGACGTGCTGCCGGTCTATATCTCCGGCGCTTTCGAGGCCCTTCCCAGGGGGAAAATCGTGCCCCGCTCGCGGCGCTTGAAGGCGGTGTTCGGACCCGTCATTTCGGCTTCGGCGCTCAAAGCGGCCGCGGCGGCCGCGGGCGGCGAGGACGACAACCGCGCGGCGACGAAGGTCGTGGAGGACGCGGTGCGGGGGCTCGAGCGGCAGGCGCGGGGCGAGGCTTAGTCCTCGCGGCGGCCCATGATCTGCAGGATGTCCAGAAAGAGGTTGATGAAGTCGAGGTAGAGCGCCAAGGCGCCGGAGATGGCCTCCTTTGTCTCCATGTCCGTCCCTTCGTCGGAGGGGTTCAACATCCCCTTAATCTTCTGCGTGTCGTAGGCGGTCAGGCCCGTGAAGATGAGCACGCCGGCGTAGGTCGTGATCCAATAGACCGTGGAGTTGCGGAAGAACAGGTTCGCGAACGAGGCGATGACCAGGCCGATGAGCGCCATGAAGAGGATATTGCCCAGCGAGGTGAGGTCGGTCTTGGTCATCCAGCCGTAGAGGCTCATCGCCGCGAAGGTCCCGGCCGTCACGAAGAAGGCGCTGGCGATGGACGACTGGGTGTAGACCAGGAAAATCGAGGACAGGGTCACGCCGTTTAGGGCCGCGTAGCCCAAAAAAACAAAAGACGCCGTGGCCGAGGACATGCGCCGCACGAAGGCGGCTAAGCCGAAGACCGCGAGCAGCTCGACGGCCATGAGTCCGTAGAAAAGGATGGGCTGGGCGGCCAGGGCGCGGATGCTCGCCGGATGCGCGGCCATGTAGAGGGCCACGCCGCCGGTCAGCGCCAAGCCGCCCGTCATCCAGCGGTAGACCTTGACGATGAAGGACCGTTCCTCCGCCTGGTCCGCGGAAAGGGGATAGCCGCCGGCGTCCATCATCGGAATATCGCCAGGCTCGAGGTGTAGCCGTGGACGTAGTTTTTTCCGGCCACGGACCCGAACTCGCCGTTGGCGAAGAACCCGGCCACGGGCAGCGGGCCGCGCAGGGATTGCAGGAGTCCGATGTCGTGGTCGGGCCGACCGTAGAGCCCGCGGCCGCGGCCGCAGCAGCTCACCAGCAGCGCGCCCCGTGCCGCCGCCGGACGACCGGCCGCTGGATTTTTGAGTAAGGCTTCCAAGTCCTCGGCGGAGGTCTTGGCGTCGCGCAACTGGAACTGCAGGGTCTGGCCCGGACGCAACTCTGCGCCTACCATCAAAGCGCCCTGCGCCGGGTCGGAGCCCATGAGATTGCGGATCAAAAAATCGCCGCGTTTGAACGTGGATTGGTATTCGTTCATGACCAGCCCCGCCAGCAGCGAGTGCCGCGCGAGCGCTCGGTCCACAGGGGAGAGATTCTCGATAGTTTCCAGCAGAACCTTTACGGCTGGGCGGCTGGCCAAAGAATAAAGCATATGCCCTTCGGCCTTGGTGATGATGAAGGGTTCGCCGATGGGCCGGCAGCCCTGCGAGACTACGGTCTCAATCTCAAGGTCGCCGGAGAGCGCCAGGCCGCAGGCCGTCGCGGGCTCCACCGCACCGCCCAGCGAGAGCCAGCTCTCCCGTCCCACCGCTGGACCGCTGGCCATGCCGCCAACCACCGGGCGTCCGGGATAACCCGCGTTGAAAAGCCCCAGGAGTTTGTCCGCGTCGCAGCTCATGGGATCGGCCAGGCAGAGGAAGCTCGGCTTATCCGTGGGATAGATATCCAGGAGCTGAACCATACCCGCGCCGGAGTTCAAAGAGGCAATCTCGGCCTCGGAAAGAGAAAATGGGGAAATCTTGACGCCCGGCAGGCTCATGGCCAAAAGAGAGAGCGCCGGCCCCATTTCGATTTCGTGGTTCTGCCCGATGACGCCGCTGGCGTTGCAGCCGAGCAGGACCGGCGCGCCCAACTCCTTGGAGAACAGGGACGAAAGCTCCGCGGCGTCCGCGTCGGGGTAGGGTTCAGACATGAAGAACAGAGCCGCGTCGCAGGAGCGACCCATCAAATCCGCCTTGGCCTTAGTCGCCGTCTCGCGCGCGGCTTGCCGCCAATCCTTGTTCCTTGAGAGGGCGGAAGAGAAAATTTTTTCCTTTTGAGCGATGGAGGCGCTTGTCTTCGTCATGGCCTGATTCTACAATCATCTGAAATATTTTGGAAGAGCCCTCATCGCGGCAAGCGGGCGAAGCCGTCTGTTTGATCTGATAGGATATCCATGTGAAAACCAAGCGCCCGCGCTGCATCGCCGGCATTAAGGACGTCAAGTCCGAGCGCTACGTTGGGCCTGGGATCGCCGGAAAGTCCTGGAACCTCGGCCGCGCTGCGGGGGCCGGGCGTTTGGGCGTCGACGTTACGGAAATTTCTCCGAGCTCGAATTCCTCGCGGTTTCATTGCCACGGCCGCAAGGAAGAGTTTTTCTTCGTGCTTTCGGGGCGCTGCCGTCTGCGTCTTGGCCGCGGCGAGCATGAGCTGGGCGCCGGCGACGCGGTCAGCCGGCCGGCGGGCACCGGCGTCTGCCACCAATTCCGCAATCCTTATAAAAAGCCATGCCGCATCCTGATGGTGGGCGTGCAGACCGGCTCGGGAATTTCAGACCGGGTGGAGTACCCGGAAAGCGGTGAAACGCTCATCGTGCGCGCCGACGGCCGGCGCGGAATTTTTCGCCGCCGCGCGCGCGGCGGGAATTGAATTTCAGCATGGCCGAACTTTCCAAGGATATCCGGCGGCCGCTCAAGCTGGCGCTTATCCAGATGCGCGTCGGAGATGAGGACAAGGCCGAGCGCCTCGCGCGCGCGGAGTGCCTGCTGGGCCAAGCCGCCGGAGCGGACTTGGTGCTGCTGCCGGAGCTTTGGAACGTGGGTTATTTCGCCTTCGAGCGCTACGCGCTTGACGCCGAACCGATGGACGGGCCGACGGTGCGCGCTATGCGCGCCAAGGCCGCGGAGCTAAAGGCTTTCGTCATGATGGGAAGCTTTCTGGAGAAAAGCGCCGAGGGCCTGCGCAACACCTCGGTGCTTATCACCCCGCGCGGAGAAATCGCCGCCCGCTACCGCAAAATCCACCTCTTCGGCTACGGCTCCGAGGAGCGCCGCCTGCTCGCCCCAGGCCAAGACGTCGTTTCAGCCGCGGTCGAGCGGGGGACTTTCGGGCTCTCGACCTGTTTTGACCTGCGCTTTCCCGAACTCTACCGGGGGCTTCTGGACGCCGGCGCCGAGATGTTCTTGGTTTCTTCCGCTTGGCCGCACCCGCGGCTGGAGCCTTGGCGCGTCTTGACGCGCGCCCGCGCCATCGAGAACCAGTGCTTTCTCGCCGCGGCCAACTGCACCGGAACCAACCGCGGCAGCCGCTACTGCGGCCGCAGCGTCGTGATCAATCCCTACGGCGAAGTTTTAGCCGAGGCCGGCGAAGGGGAGACCATCCTTAAAGCGGACATCGATTTAGGCGACGTGGCCCGCGCGCGGGCCGAGTTTCCCGCCGTCCGCTCGCGCGTCCTTTAAAACTGTGGCGCGGTCTGCGCCGCGCGCCAGCCTCCCGGCTTGAGCGCTCCCAGCTTGAAAGGCCCATGGCTCGCGCGCACCAGGCGCAGCGTGGGGTGTCCCGCGGCGGCCGTCATGCGGCGGACTTGCCGGTTGCGGCCCTCCTGAAGAGTGATTTCAAGCCATGCAGTCGGGACATTCTTGCGATAACGCACGGGCGGCGCGCGCGGCGGCAACGGCGGTTCCTTGTCCATGAGCCTCGCTTGGCAGGGCTTGGTCGGGCCGTCTTTCAAGATGAGGCCGCGGCGGATATTAGCCAGGGTCTTAGCGTCCGGAATCCGCTCGACCTGCGCCCAATAGGTGCGAGCGACCGCAAAGCGTGGTTCGCAGAGGCGGCTTTGCAGCCGGCCGTCGTCGCTGAGGACCAGGAGCCCTTCGCTGTCGTGATCGAGCCGGCCGCAGGGGTAGACGCCCCTGGGCAGACCGAACGCGGATAGGGTTTTTTTGCCCGCCAGCGGCGTGAATTGGGAAACGACGCCGTAAGGTTTGTGGAAGACGATGATCACGGAAAAAAGTTCCTTCCGTGAGTTCGCGGGTTCAGGCGTCGCTTTTGGGCTGCGGAGCGGCTTCTTCGGCCTGGGGCGCGGTGTCTTCTTCCGGGAAATACTCGGCCTGGGCGCGCCAGCGCACCTCGCAGCCGCAGGTCTGCCCCGCTCCGGTGTAGAGCGGCAGCACGCACGCGAGGCGGTCTTCCGCGGATTCGGTTCGCGTATCGAACATGGCCGAAAGCTTTTCGGTCATGTCGAGGGAGCCGCGTCCGCAACGTCCCGGGCAGGGCACGGAGAGAGACGGCGCTTGGTTGGGTTCCATGGACAAATCCTGTTCGTCGATGAGGTGCTCGTGGTCCACGAAAGTGAGATGGAGGCTCAAATGCTTGACGGCGGGAAATTTGGCGCTTAAAGTCCCGGCCATGCGCTCGGCTCTTTTGGCTTGTTCGGTGCGGATGACTTTCTGCTCGTTCTTGTTTGGCCCGTGGTGAATCCTGCGTTTTTTGAAATAACCTGCCATTAAGACCTCCTGCGGCTCCGGGGGGACTATCTGCTGCGGCGGAGAAGCGGCTTAGTATATCAGTTTCCAGCCCGCAGGCGCGCGAGCAGGCGCGAAAAATCTTCATCCGGCTCGGCGCGAAAAATCATCGGAGCGGCCTCTCGCGGCGCCGCGGTCGGCGCGGGCAGACTAAGCTCCAAAGCATGGAGCATCAGGCGGGGAAAGCCTCCCACCGGCCGCGGCGGCTTCCCGTAGAGCGGATCGCCCAGGATGGGGCAGCCGGTGCTGAAAAAATGCGCGCGTAATTGGTGGTGCCGTCCGGTCATGGGACAGGCCTCGACCAAAGCCGCGCGCGGGAAGCGTTCGAGAGTTCGATAGCGCGTGAGGCTGGCTTTGCCGCCGGCCGCGGCGCCCATGCGGCCCGAGCCGAAAAGGCGCAGGGGCTTCTCGATTACTCCGGCGTCCTCCGGCCTGCCCGCCACCGCGGCCCAATACGTCTTGCTCGCGCGGCGCGACTCGAAGTCCTGGCAGAGCCGGCGGTGGGCCGGGGCGTTCTTGGCGAAGACCACCACGCCGCTGGCCTCGCGGTCGATGCGGTGCACCACGAATATTTTGCCGCCGCCGCGCCGCCGCGCCTGCAGGCAGAGAGGTTCTTCGATAAGTCCGCGGCCGGGAATGACAGCTTGCCCGGCGGGCTTGCAGACGGCCAGGACGTCGCCGTCTTCGAAGACGATGCGCAGAGGGGGACTCAAGAAGGAATGGGAGGGGTTAGGCGTGATCCCCGGAGCCGCCGCAAAGCTCGATGCCGGCGACCGCGACCAAAATTGCCACGACGGCGCATATCAGCCCCACAAACGCCGCGAAATATTCCATTTTCATATACGCTCCTTATCCAACCTGGGTTGAGAGATTCGTCTTGAGGAAATTGAGAGCCAGCGGCCAGGCCAACTTGGAAGCTTCCTGGTTGTAGCTGGCGCGCTCATCGCAAAAAAATCCGTGGTCCGCGTAGGAGAACTCCACGCTGGCGAACTTCTTGCCGGCTTGGCCGAGCGCGTCGGCCACTTGACGGTGGTGATCGCGCGTGATGTGCTTGTCCTGGCCGCCCCAGAAAAACAGCAGCGGTCCCGAGACTTGGGGCGCGCGATCCAGGAGCCCGGGGTTGGAGATCATGGCCGTCTTGACGGGCGCGATGCCGCTGCCGTAGAACGACACCGTCGCGCGCAGGGGACAGGACGACGCGGCCAGGAAGCTCGCGCGGCCGCCCATGCAAAAGCCGATGGCGCCGACGTGTCCGGACGCGACGAGCGCGTTCTTGGACAAATACTCGTAGCCCGCTTTTACGTCGTCTTCTAAGCTCGTCTCGGTTACGGCGCGGACGTGGGGCATGACGGCGTTGAAATCGGAATAGGAGCCCTCGAAGCCGGGCGCAGTCCTGTGGAAGATCTCGGGCGCCAAGGTGAAAAATCCTTCCTGCGCCAGGCGTTCGGCCATCCCGCGGATATAATGGTTGACGCCGAAGGCTTCCTGGAAAACAAGCAGGCCCGGGAAGGACCCGGCGCCCGCGGGCCGCGCGGCGTAGGCGCCCATGGACGTGCCGTCGGAGACCTTAAGCGCGACCGTTTCGGTTTTTATTTCGAAAGAGGTTTGCAGTTTAGTCATCACGCGCTTGTTTGGATTTTACCAAATTCAGCGCGGCCCGTTCACGGGCCGGATATTCGCAGGCGAATTGGAGGGCCAATGCGAAAGAAGCAGAAAATTATGCGTCGCGCCCTGGATGTTGGCCTCCGTCTTGTAGGCCAGGAGGCCGTCCGAGAGCCAGCGAAGGATGCGGTGCTTCTTGCCCGCCCGATGGAGCAAGAGAGCCGCGGTCGTCACCAGCGCCTGCCCGACGATCATCGAGGTGATGACGCCCTTCTCGTTTTTGCTGCCGAACGAGGTGTAGAGGGGGTCCATTTCATAACCTCCCCGGCCCAGCACGGTCGCCGTGGTGTAGGCATCGAGGCCCGTCGCGGCCCAACTGGCGGGAAGAAGCGTTCGGTAGAAATAGTCGGGGCGGCCCTTGCGGACCCGCGGCTTGGGCGCGTCGGGCAAGGAAGGCGTGGGAGGGGCGATCAGCGAGCTTGAAACATTGAAGGATTTCTCCGGAGCCTCAAGCGTCGGCGTTTTGGGCGGTATGCCGACAGGCGCCGCGGCCTGGATCGGCGCGGCATCCTCAACTTCGGCGTCTACGGCGGAAGCATCGAAAAAGCCGTTGAGACTTGACGAAACTTTGGAGCCGCTTGCCCGGACCTTGGCCAGGGCGGCGTCCAGCTTTCGCAGGCGCGGCAGGGCTTGCGCGCGCGGCGGGCGTCCACCCTTCGCGGCGGCGCATTCGCCGTATTGTGGCGAACCCGCTGAGAACATGACCGAACAGGAACATTGCGGCGAACGGCTTTGAGGATTCGAACACATGGAAGCCGCTGCGGCGGGAGGCGGCAAGATTGCAGCCGCCAATAAGGCGGCGGGAATCCAAGCGAACCTGCTTTTATGGTCCATGCTTTAAGGATAGAGCGCTTTTAGTTTTTTAACAGGGGTCCAGCAGTCCCAAAACGGAGGGGCTAAAGACCCAGGTCGTGAAACTGGAGTCGAACGAGGCGAAATTGGTATAAGAAGACCAGGCGCCCGCCACGGCGCGCCGAACACGGAGGAATTTCACATGATCATCGGAGTCCCCAAGGAAATCAAGAATCGCGAGCACCGCGTGGGTTTAGTGCCGGGCGGCGCCAAGGCTCTTATCGCTGACGGACACAAAATTTTGATTGAGAAAAATGCGGGCGTGGGTTCGGGCATCGCCGATGCGGAGTACAAGGATGCGGGCGCCAAAATCATTCCGGATAAGCAGGGCTTGTTCGATCAGGCCGAGATGGTCATCAAGGTTAAGGAGCCGCTGGCCGAGGAGTTCGAGTATTTCCGCGAGGGCCAGGTTCTCTACACCTACCTGCATTTGGCCGCGGTGCCGGAGCTGGTGCGATTTTTGCAGAAGAAAAAAATCAAGGCCGTGGCCTACGAGACCATTCAGAAAGACGACGGCAGCCTGCCTCTGCTGACCCCCATGAGCGAGGTGGCGGGCAAGATGTCGGTGCAGCTGGGCGCGCAGTTCTTGGAGAAGCACTACGGCGGACGCGGCATCCTTTTGGGCGGCGTGCCGGGCACGGTGCGCGGCGTGGTCACCATCATCGGCGGCGGCGTGGTCGGCATTAACGCGGCCAAGATCGCGGTGGGCATGGGCGCGCGCGTCAACATCCTGGACGTCTCCGCGGCGCGGCTGGCTTACCTGGACGACGTCTTCGGCAACGCGGTCACCACGCTCATGAGCCACGAGGAGAACATCACAGCTTCGGTCATCGGAGCGGACTTGGTCGTGGGCGGGGTTTTGATTCCCGGCGCCAAGGCTCCCAAGCTCGTCACCGAGGCCATGGTCAAGAAAATGCGCCCGGGTTCGGTCGTCGTGGACGTGGCCGTGGATCAGGGCGGCTGCATCGAGACCTGCGAGGTGACTAGTCACGACAAGCCCGTCGTGGTCAAGCACGGCGTTTTGCATTACGCGGTGCCCAATATTCCCGGCGCGGTGCCCTACACCTCGACCTATGCGCTGACCAACGTCACCTTGAAATACGCGCGCGACATCGCCAAACTGGGCTTGGAGACCGCCATTCGGCGCGATCAAGCCTTGGCGCGCGGCGTCAACATCTACGGCGGCAGCATCACCTGCGACGCGGTGGGCAAGGCCCTAGGCGAAAAGACCAAGGAACTGGCGGCGCTGCTCTAAACTACTTTCCGCTTCCTGCCAACGGGGCGAGGTAGAAATCGACCTGCAAGGGCCGCGCGGCAAGTCCTTGAAGGGGATAAGGCCCGAGCAGGGATCCGTTGAGCGTGCGGCTCAGGCGCCGCCTCTTGTCGAGCGGCATATACATGACGCCCTGGGTTTGAGGATCAAGGTAGGACCGGGCGTAGCCTTTGCGGAGAATGCGCACGGTGTAGAAGGCTGAGCCCCTCAAGAAAGGGACGTGAAGCCCGTAGCGCCCTTTTCTATCGGTCTTCGTGTGAAAGGTTCTCCCTGATATTTTTGAAGAGAAAGCAAGCTCCGCGCCGGCCACGGGCCGCAGGGTTTCCAGATCAAAAACCGAGCCCTCGAAAATCCAGCCGGAATGCTCGGTGGGCGCGTTTCGCGGCGTGATCACGGTCACGGCGTCGCCCTCGTCGCCGCCGCTGTAGATGCCCTGGGGCTTGAGGTGCGTGGTCCGCGTATGGACTCCGTCCCACGGATATTTTTCGGCCTGCGGCTGCGGAGCGCCGCCGGGTTGGGAGGCGTCGCCGGAAAGACCGAAAAGATCGCTCCCTGCGACGTTGGAACTGCCGTAGTTCAGCACGAAGCTCAAGGCGTTCCAGCCGCCCCAGCCTAAAACCGCAAGCATCGCGATCCAGGCGGTCAGTTTAATCAGGGGCGAAATCCTGGTCGCGCGCTCCCGCTCGGCGTCCTCATCGGTTTCGAAGGACATGGGGCAATAAGGGCAGGCCAGGGCCCCCGGAGGCACTGGTTTTTTGCAGGCGGGGCAGCGATCGGGCATGGCGAGTTTTTCAGCGGTCGGCGCGCAGTCGCTCAATCCGGCGCCGCGCCAGGAGGCGGTAGCCTTCATTCGTGGTGGTCGCGGCGATGTCCTGGTAAAGGGCGATGGCGGCCTGCGTGCGCCCGATTTGAGCGTTGAGGAAGGCGGCCATGCTCTTGATGAATGTGGGACAATCTTTTGAAGCGAGAACCGGCGCTAGAAATCCCAGGATACGCTCGGCGTCGCCGCGGTTCTTGCGATTTTTGACGCCCACCGCGGCCAAGAGCGCGCGGAACCGGATGTTCCCCGGGTTGAGCGCGATGGCTTGGTTCAGCAGTTCGACGGCTTCGTTGGTCCGATTTAAATTGAAGGCCAGGGATCCGGCCGCATAGATGACGGCATAGTCGAAATGAGGATCCAGATTGAGAATGCGCCGCGCGCGAGCGAGGATTTCCGTGTAGCTTCCACCACCGTCTTCGACCACGTTCTCAGGAAGGCCCACCTGCGGCGTGCCGTAATAAAGGATGAGGCGGATAAAGCCCAGATCGGCCGCGTCGCGGCGCATGCCCAGGCTCAGAAATCCTGCGGCTGAAAGAATGCCGCCTTCTCCCGTGATGAGTTGCGGATTGATCGGCGGCGGAGGCGGAGCGGCCAAGCGCATTCCGCCGTTCAAGGCCGCGCAGGCGGCCAGGGCCCACAAAAGCTCCATGCTAGGCCGGGACCCTGAGCATCTAGAGCTCGCGGCGAGAGAAGAGCCTTGCCGCGGCGGCCAGCCAGATTCCGGCGTAAAGGGCGCAGTAGGCCGCCCAAAGCGTCAGGGGCGGAATCGCCACGGAGGCCAGGTTGTCGCGCCAGTTCAAGAGCCCGAGATTGGGAATGAGATAGGAGACAGCTTTCAAAAACCAGAGGGCGGCGCCGGGCGTCCGGCCGGCTAGGAATCGGATTTCAGGAATGAAATGGCCGAGCGTCCAAAGAATCCCGGTGATGAGAAGCGCCGTCAGCGCGGAGCTGAAGAACAGGGACAGGAACAGGGCGACGCTCGCGGTGATGAAAATCGCGAGGAAGGACCCGGCCAAGGCCCAGAGATAGGCGCCGTTCCACGACCAGCCCTTGCAGAAAAGAAGGACGAGATGAAAAGCCGCCATGAGGCACATGGCGGCCAGGACCGAGCCCATGAGGCCGGCGAAGCGGCCCAGAAGATACTGCGCCCTGGCGACGGGCCTGGTGAGAGCCAGGTAAACGGTTTTACTTTCGATTTCGCCTAGAAGGCCGGTCGCCGCCCCATAAACCGCGACCGCGAGGCCGGCGAGCTCGATGAGGCTTAGGCCGAAATCCAGAAGGATGCGGGTCTGCTGCTCCTGGGCCAGAATGCCCAGCAGCATGCCGGTGTAGACCAGCACGACGGCGAAGACGACGCAGACGGCGAAGAAGCGGCTGCGGACGTTTTCCCAGCAAGAATTCCAAGCGACGACGGCCGTGTTGGTCATGGCCGCACCGTCTCCACGAAAAGCCCCTCGAGTCCGCCGGGCGAATTGCGCCAGTCTTCCTGATTGAGCAGCCGGATGAGCCGGCCTTCCTTCATGATGCCCACCCGGTCGCAGAGTTTCTCCACCTCGGAGATGCCGTGGGAGGAAATGAGCAGGGTCTTTCCCTTGTCCCGTAGGCTCGCCAAAAGATCGCGCATGTCCTTGATGGCCAGGGGATCAAGCCCGCTGGAGGGTTCGTCGAGAACGAGCAAATCCGGATCGTGCAGAATCGCTTGAGCCAGGCCCAGGCGCTGAACCATGCCCTTGGACATTTCCTTGACGCGGGTTTTACGCGCGGCCGCCAGTCCCACATCAACGAGCGTATCGGTGATTTTTTGTTTCAAGGCGGCCGCGGCGATGCCGGAAAGTCGGCCATAGAAGCGCAGGCATTCCTCAGCCGTCGCGAAGGGGGGAAAGCAAGGCAACTCGGGAAGGTATCCGACGCGGGCACAAACGCCGAGGCTGCCCGGTTTTTGCGAAAAAATGGAAGCTTCTCCATGCGTGGGCCGGATGAGGCCCAGGATGAGTTTGAAAGTCGTGGTTTTTCCACTGCCGTTTAAGCCCAGCAGCCCGAAAGCTTCGCCGGAAGAAACGTTTAAGTTCAAGCTCTCGACGCCGCGGAATTCCCGGGCGCGAAAAAATCCCGGCCGGCGGTAAATTTTGGAGGCCGCCTGGAAAACGACGGGGGCGGCTGTGTCCGTGGGTTCGGCGCGAGGCGGTCGGTTCATTCGTTTGCCGGGCCTATTGTAGGAAAAGACGCGCCGTTTTCCAAGTGCGGCGGGTGTTTTGCCCGCTAAGGCCTTGGGGCGCCGACGGGCCGAGGATTTCTCTTGAGAAGTTCGGAGATCGTTGATCTCATGGCTTTTGAATCAGCCGGATTGGATCCAAACCAGCGGCCTCGGATGCGGCCCTCGCCATCGAGCAGGACGGGATAGGAGCCGCCTTCCAACTTGGCGGCTTGGACGGCCGTTTTACTCGCGTCGCCTTCATCCACGCCTAAAACGACGAAGCCTTGCGCGTGGTGCTCGATGTAGAGAGATTCATAGAAAGGAAGGGCAGTTTTGCACGAACTGCGCCAGGATGCCCAAAAGTCGATCAAAACGAGTCGGCCTCGGAAATCAGAGGGATGGACGACGGCACCAGAACCGAACCATCCGGCATGGGCGAAGACGGAGCAAAATCCAATCGTCGCCAGCGCCGTCGCAGCCGAATGTTTCCCGGGAAATCTTAATTTTTTGGATTGGCCCATGCTTGTTCCAAAAACGAGGAATGAACCAAGATTATTTTAGCAAAGGCGCGGCCCGCAGCCATGAGAGAGTTGCCAACGAGGAAGGAAAATGGGTTTAATTCCCGCTATGATCCGCTGGCTTAGACGGGACCTTCGCGTCCAGATCGGCGTGGGATTCGGCTTGGCCGCGATTTTTTTGCTGATCCTGGGTTCCTTGGCTTTGCGGGGAGCCTCCGAGCTTGAGAATATTCAGAACTGGGTCTCTAAATCCCATGAAGTGCTTAGCAATCTGAGCGGTCTTCGCTCGCGACTCGAAGAGACTATCAATGTCGAGCGGTATTATGTCATCACCGGTGACCAAAGATTCTTCTTTCGCTTCGACTCCATGTCGTCCCAAATGCCCGGACGCATTGCCGCGCTGCGCCGCCTCACGGCGGGCGATGCCGCCCAGCAAAAACGTGTCGACCATTTGAACAGCCTAGTCTCCCTGCGCCTGGCCGCGGCCCGCGAATCAATGCTCATCCGCAAAAAGCGCGGGGAAGAAGCGGCCGTCGCGTTTATCGCCAGCGGCGTCGGCGAGCGGTTCATGGCCGATATCCGCAAAACCTCGACCGCCGTGGAAATGGCGGAGCGAAGCCTTCTCCTCGCTCGCAGCCGGGAGGCTCGGGAAATCGGGGTGGCGACGGAGTTCATCACGGCCCTGGGCGGCCTCGCGGCGATATTTCTGGTCATCTCGGCCGTCCTCGTGATTCTTCACAATCTCGACCGCCTGCGGAAAATTCAAGAGGAGCGGGATCGGTTTTTTAACACGGCGGTGGACATGCTCTGCATCATGGATTTAGACGGCCGCTTCCAGCAGATCAATCCCTCCTGGGAGAAGGCGCTGCGATTTTCTTCGGATGAGCTTCGCGCCGAGCCGCTTCTTGAGTTCATTCATCCGGATGACAAAACGTCCACGGCCAGGGCGCTGGCTGATTTGGCGGCGGGGCGCTCCCTGGATGGACTTGAAAACCGCTTCCGGCGCAAGGACGGAAGCTATGTTTGGCTGCGTTGGAACGCCGCCGCGGCCGAACAGGAGCTGGTCTATGCCAGCGCGCGCGACGTGACGGCTCAAAAGGACGCGGAAAGAATGCAGGATGAGGTCATCTCCATGGTCAGCCATGAGCTGCGAAACCCCTTGACCGTCATCCATAGCTCGTTTATTCTTCTTGATCGAATCGGGGAGACTCTTCCGGGCGAGATTAAAGAGCTTTTAAACATGGCCCGGACCAGCACCGAGCGCATGCTGCGGCTTATCGAGGATTTCTTGAACGTCAAAAAGATGGAATACGGGCAGTTGGAGTTTGACATCGCTCCGGTGGATTTGAACGGTCTCCTCGAAGAAACCATCGCCTCCAACCGCGCCTATGCTGAAAGCCGCGGCGTCCGCTTGTCTTTGGCGCCAAGCGCGGATAAAACGCGCGTCAGAGCGGACTCGGTGCGGACGCAGCAAGTCCTTTTCAATCTTATTTCCAACGCGATCAAGCATTCGCCCAAAGGCGCTGTCATTGAAATATGGTCGGAGGATGGTGAAAAGACGGTCAAAATCTCGGTGCGGGATCACGGAACGGGGATATCGGAAGATTTCAGGGCCCAGGTGTTCCGGAAATTCGCCCAGCAGGACCCCGGCCGAGGCGGCACGGGCTTGGGTTTAAGCGTGGCCAAGTCTATTGTCGAGCGCCTGGGCGGGGAAATCAGCTTCGAAAGCGCCGGAGAAGGCACGACTTTCCACTTCACCCTGCCCAGGGTTTGACCTGGAGCGTCCCTGTATGCTTGAATCCTGCCGTATGAAGCGGCTTGCCCGATTTTTCACGCCGGGTTTCATTGTTGTATTCGCCTCTGGCTGCACGTATTACAGCGTCAATCCCCAGGGCGTTCCCAGCGTGCCGCGCGAAGCCGCCGCTCTGCCTCTCCGAGTCGGCATCGCTTGGACGCCGCCGCAAAAATGGAAGGCCTACCCGTTTTATCTGTTGAGCGGCATGGCCGACGATGAATACGGCAACTGCACGGCCACGGGAACGCCGAAGGACATTTGCGATAAACGATACAAGAAATGGATCGCCAACGAGCACTGGAATCCCGAACACCATCGCTTCGGGGAGCTTCTCGCCAAGAAGCTCAAGGCGGCGCATCTCTTCCAAGACGTCGTTTTTCCCGTGCCGCCGAGCTTGGAGGCGCGGGCGCCGGTCGATTTGATGATCCGGTTGGAACCCGTTGAGTACTCCTTTGACTCTCATGATTTAGGCCTGGAGCTTTTTATTCCGCTGATCGTTCCCTTGTGCGATCCGTTTCTTATCGGCTGCCCGCTGGCCAACACGACGGATACCTTCGCCTCTTCCGTGCGCATGACGCTCACGGACAAAACCGGCCGGGAACTTAAGAGCTACGCCGAACAGGAAAAAGTAGACACGGTGTTTCCCGATTTCAACGCGCCGCCGCTGCCCGGCGCCGCGGACAAGGACGCGTCGAGCGAATCGGACGAGCGGCTGGCTTCCGATTTGGTCAAGGCCTTGGCGGAGGATAAATCCTATTTCGCCGGGATGAGCGCGGGGGGGCCCGAGCAACCGGTTTCCGCACCGGCTCCGCCGGCGCCCGCGCAGGCTCCGGCCGCACCGCAAGGCAAGACATGGTGGCAGCAGTGAGGCGTTTTTTCAGATTCGCGATGCAAAGGGCGATGCCGGGTTTAACAGGCTGCGCGCTGCTTTTTTCCGGCTGCACGACTTTGAGCCACGATGTGCGCACCGGCAACCAAGTGACTATTCAGCAAAAACTGGATTCCGGAGCGAACGTCAACTCGCCGGATGAAAATTTTGTCGAGACGGGCGGACCCATGGCCACGGCCATGTTCCCAAGCGCGGAACCGCAGGCATCGGGCGACGTTCCCCTGCATTGGGCCGCGCTCAACGGCTACGCGGACATCGCCCAGCTCTTGATTAAGCACGGCGCCGATGTCAACGTGCAAAACGGCGGCAACGACACGCCCCTGCATTGGGCCGCGCTGGGCGGGCACGCCGATTTGGTCAAGCTTCTCGTCGGGGCGGGCGCGGACGTCAACGCGGCGGATAATTCGCTGGACACTCCGTTGCATTTCGCGGCCGATGTGGGCTCTCTTGATACGGTCAACGCCCTTTTGTCCGCCGGCGCCAACCCCGGCGCGCGGGACGCTTACGGATTTTTGCCCGCGGATTATGCTTGCGCCGAGTGGGACTTGGCCGCGCCGTGCCCGAAAAACGGGATTATCAGCGCCCTGCAAAACACGCAGGCCAACCCCGCGCCGCCCGCCGCCGGGCCCACCGCGGCCGCGCCTGCGAACGCCCAGCCCGCGAAATCATGGTGGCAACAGTAGACGGTATGAATAAAAGCCGGCTTAAGATTTCAGCGCTTGTTTTCTTTGCGAGTCTCGTTCTTTCCGGGTGCGCCATCAATCAGGATTTCCAGACAGCCCAGGTTGAGAACAGCCTGCAGGGGTGGGCCGATTTCACGCAGAAATATCCCGTGGCCAACCATCCCGACTGCGACGTATGCAAAGCCGCGCAGCAAAACTACGAGGCGGCCTTGAGCGCGCAAAAAGCGCAATGGGAGCAGGCGCAAGACGAAAATATACCCGCCGCCTATTTGCGCTTCATGAACAAGAATTCCCCGGATGATCCTCATTACGCGGAAGCCAGGCAGGATGCTCTTTCGGAGCTTGAGAAAGGGCGCGGCGCCGAGGAAGATTATGCGCGATACTTGGCCCGCTATCCGGAGGAACCGGCGGCGTCGCGTTTAAGGCAGGCCTTGGCGAAGATCCGATTCCAGAAAGCCGTGGATTCGGGAAATTCTTCCGCCGAAGCGTTTTTTGTCGCGGAATATCCACGGACATCGCTGGGCGCGGAGATGAAGCGCCGCCTTGAAAGCGCGGAGTACAAGGGCGCGCGGGACATGGACACACGGATCGCCTACCAGTTCTTCCTTAAGAGATTTCCCGAGGCTCCGGAGCGCGCCCAGGCCGAAGCCGGCCTTGCGCGATTGCCCGCCGCGGTCGAGGTGGTGGACGATGGCTCGGCGCTGGAGCTTCTTCCTCGGTTTCGCCAGGCTTCGCCGGCCTTGCGCAACGAAGAGTGCCTTTCTTTCTTTAAAGCGACGATGGATGACGCGGGCGACCCCTACGGCGCCAAGGCCGAGGGCGCCCGGAACGAGTTTTTTTCCGGTCAACAGTCCGAGTCCGGGCTTCCGGAAGTCTGCGCGGATGCGCGGATGGCCGTTCCGCAGGCTCATCGCGCCTTGGTGTCCTCCGCGCTTCGGGCACTGGCGCGGCTGGCGCAACGCGAGCAATCCCTTTCCCGAATCGTTCCCGATCCGGCCGCCACGATAGAGAAAGCCAAGGAGATTGGGAAAAGCGCGGACGATTTATCGCAGCAAGCGGAGTCATTCGATTTGGAGATGCAGGCGTTCTACGGATACATGCCCGCGGACCCAGACAAGCCCACGGAAAAGGCTTCGAAAGACGCCAAGGAAGCGGAGCGACGGGCCAGGCGGGCGTATGAAATCGCCAGCCGGGATGAGCGCGACTCGAAGGGTTCGGGAGCGGGCGCCGTTCTTTCGCTTATGGAGCGCCAAGCTAATTTGCTGACCAGAATCATCGCCTATTACGAGAAGCCGGAGGGCGCGAGGCCGTGAGGAAGACAATTCACGCGTTTCTCTGGGGCGGGCTATTGTTATCAACGGCCGCTGTCCTCTTCTGCTCTGTCGGAGCTTTCGCCCAGCCCGATGAGATGCAGCCGCTGGACATCAAGCAAATTTTGAGCGAAGCGGCGGATTACAGGCACCGGGCTGCGGTTTTAAGGAAGCTCATCGGCGTGCGCGAACAGAAGATCACCAGCATGCAGCAGCAGGCCAACGAGCTTATCGCGCAATCGCAGGCCGACGCCCAGGCCCAAGCCCAGGCCGCGCAACAGGCCCAAGCCAATGCGCAGTCGGACAATGCGGGATTGAATGTCGTAGCAAGCTTAGTCGGCAACTTAATTCCCGGCGGTAACAGCTTAGCGGGACAGGCGGTTCAAGGCGGGCTCACCGGCATGGGCAGCGCCGAGGTCAATCAAGCCAACTCCCAAGCGCAGAATGCTCAGGCGCAGGGCACAGCGGAGGTCAGCGAAGCCCAGAAGGATGTCGATTCTCTAACGGCTCAAGCGCAAACTTTCCAGGGCGAGAAAAAGAAGCTGGCCTACAAAACCAAGCAGTATGAACAATTAGCCGACGCTAAGGATCTTCTGGCCGCGGCGGAGATTCTTCGCTTGCAGGCCCGAAAACAGGCCGATTCGGCGGGGGAAGCCGATGGAGCCGCCGCTACGCAGAAAAAATTTGTTCAAGAGATGGACATCTGGTAGAGCCGGGAGGCGCCCGGTCATGAGAATTTCGACGCTCGGCGTTGCCGCGTGCCTTGCTTTCCTCCAGGGCGCGGCGCAGTCTCAAAACATCCCGACGCCGCCGTCGGCCTGCGCCGGGCAGCCTTTTTGCATATGCGGCGGACGTCAAGTCGCGGTTCCGGGCGGCTGCGCCAACCAGAACGCGGACTGCCGCTGCGTCTGCGGCTACAGCAGCTGCCCGCAAAAGAGCGGGGGCGCGGAATCTTCGGGCGGCGCCGCTACGATGGGAAACGGCGCCGTGATGGGCGAAGCGGCTCACGGTTTGGGCGCGATGCTGGGCGCCGCGCTCGTGGGCCCTCCTCCTCCCTTGCCGACGTATAACCTTCCGAAAGTGAACATTCCACAAAATATAGACGATAATGCCGCGTCGGATGAGGACATTCACAGCGGAGTAGGGACGGCCCAGGACATCATCGGCAACTATAACCAGCCTCCGATGCCGCGGGATTTGAGAAAACAAGGGGAGTCGGCCGGCGGCAAGGCGCCTCTGGGAAAAATCATGCCCTCGGGGCCTGCTTACGCGCCGGCGCCTTCCGGACAAAGCGACGCTGGCGGGGGAACGCCTATTTCCGCCGATGGCGCGCAGCCGCTAAGCGGCCAGGGAATATCGTACGGAGCGCCGGACAGCAATCCTCCGCCCAATCCCGAGCCTGCGATTCAAAATCCCGCGGGACAGCCATCAGGCCGAATTATCGCGCCCCAAAAAACAGCGGAGCCGCCTACAGGGGAAGCTCCCGCGCGGTCGCATCCCGAAAAGCGGGTTCACGGAAAAAAGAAAGGCCGTGTATTTGGTTCCGATAAGACTCGGTTTGATGATAACTCAAGGGACGCAAAAGAAACTAAAAACGCCCAAAACGCTTCCGCCTGCGTTTCCGCGTCTCTGAGAGCGCGCCTGGAAAAAGAGCTCGCGGCGGAACACCGGAAATACATGGCCCGCCGCCATAAGGGTTTGGCCATGGTGGATGAGGCGGATCAGGACTGGTGCTTGCAAAAACTCAAGCCGCTGGAGTTCCCCGTCCCGCTTGATTTCGGCCGCGCCGATATGGCGGATAAGGTCGCGGGAATTATAAGAAACGGAGAGGATTGGGACGATCGCTGCGAGGGCCCGGCGGAAGCCGCGGCTATGGAGGAATCCCTGCTTAAGGAGTTGCGACTGCCGCTCTGCTCCGAAGTCGGCGGCGCGCAGTAGCGGTTTTTACTCGGCCGTCGCCGCGCGGGCCAAGCGTTTTTCCAAAGCGGCGAACCCGGCGTCGAGGTCGTCCTTGCCGATATGCCCCATGTGCGCGATGCGGATGATTTTGCCCTTCAGCGCCAGCTGCCCATCGGCGATGGAGATTCCGTCTTCGCGCAGGATTTCGGCCAGCATGGCGCTACCGTTGACGCCTTCGGGCAGGCGCACGCCGGTGAGGATGTGGGCGGGATCCCGGGCGAAAAGGGCCAGCCCGTTTTTGCGCGCCCAAGCGCGGGTGTAATCGGCCAGTTCCGCGGTGCGCTTCCACATGTTCTCCAGGCCTATCGACTCGATGAGCTTGAGCGCTTCGGCCTGAGCCGCGACCATGGCGACCGCGGGGGTATAGGGCGTCTCGCGGGCCTTGAGCGACTTGTCGCAGGTTTTCCAATCGAAGTAAAACTTGGGGAGCTTGGCGGATTGGGCCAGCGCCCAGGCGCGCTCGGAGACGGCGGCGAAGGCCAAGCCGGGGGCGTTCATGAGCCCTTTTTGCGACGCGGTCAGCGCCACGTCCACGCCCCACTCGTCCATTCGGAACTCTTCCGCGGCCAGGCTTGAGACCGCGTCCACCACGACGACGGCCTCCGAGTTGGCGCGCACGGCCGCGGCCATGGCCTTGATGCCGTTTAAAACGCCGGTGGAGGTGTCGGTCTGCTGAAGAAAAACCGCCTTCGTTTTAGGGTTTTGCTTCAAAGCGTCGGCAAGTTTCTCCGGCTTGGCCGCATGACCCCATTCTTCGGAAAGAACCACGGGCGCAAGGCCGTAGGCCTTCATGATGGCCGCGAAACGATCGCCGAAAGCTCCGGTCGAATAGACCAGGATATTGTCGCTCGGAGACAGGAGGTTCACGACCGCGGCTTCCATGGCGCCGGTGCCCGAGGCCGAGGCCATGAACACGCGATTCTTGGTTTTGTAGACGCGGCGCATGGCGTCCAGGACGAATTGAAAGGTGTCGCCGAAGGCTTCGGTGCGGTGATGCAAAATGGGGCGCGAGAGCGCGGCCAGCACCTCGGGAGGCAGCGGCGTGGGCCCCGGCGTGAGCATGATGTTTTTTCGCGCCGTGGTCATGAAAGAGCTCCCGGAGGATTGGGCGGCGGCACGATTGGTTTTTCGCCCATCCATTTCGTTTTGGGGTTGGAGGAACGCTGGGCCTTGGGCAGATGGTCGGACGGGGCTTCCTGCAAGGCCAAGGCCAGCACCTCGTTGAAATGCTTGACCGGGACCATTTTGATCTCGGCCAGGACTTCTTTTGGGATCTCCTCCAAATCCTTTTGGTTTTGATCGGGATAAATCACGAGCTTCAAGGCCTCGCGGTGCGCGGCCAGCACTTTTTCCTTCAGGCCGCCGATGGGCAAGACCCTGCCGCGCAGGGTGATTTCTCCGGTCATGGCGATGCCGGGCAGGACGGCGCGGCCGGTCATGAGGCTGGCCAGCGCGGTGGCGATGGCGATGCCGGCCGAGGGGCCGTCCTTGGGCGTGGCGGCCTCGGGAACGTGGACGTGGTAATCGTAGTTCTTGAATTTATCTGCGGTGACGCCGAGTTCGTCCGCGATGGATTTGATGTAGGACAGGGCGGCATGAGCCGATTCGGACATCACGGAGCCGAGCTTCCCGGTGAGCTTGAGGCCCCCTTTGCCGTGCACCGCGACGGCTTCGATGGCCATGGTGACGCCGCCGACCTCGGTCCAAGCCAGGCCCGTTGAAACGCCCACGCCGTTGAACGAATTTTTCTCCCGGTGGAACTTGGGCACGCCCAAGAATCCATGCACGTCGTCCGAGTCCACGGAGACGTTCTCTCCGGGCTTGTCCACCAGGCGCATGGCGGATTTTCGGCAAAGGGAGGCCAGTTCCCTGTCGAGATTGCGCACGCCCGCCTCACGGGTGTATTCCTCGATGATCCGGTCCATGGCGGCGTCGGTGACGGCGAGCTTGCCGGGTTTGATGCCGTGCTCCTTGAGCTGCTTGGTGAGAAGGTGGGTTTGGGCGATGAGCCGCTTTTCGGCGTGAGTGTAGCCGGAGTAGCGCAGGATTTCAAGGCGGTCTTGAAGGCTGACGGGAATTCCTTCGAGCGTGTTGGCCGTGCAGATGAACATGACCTCGGAGAGGTCGAATTCCACATCCAGGAAATGATCTAGGAACGTAGCATTTTGCTCGGGATCCAAAACTTCCAGGAGCGCCGCGGCCGGGTCCCCGCGCCAGTCCATGCCCATCTTGTCGATTTCGTCAAGCAGGAACACGGGATTGCGGCTGCCCGCCTTGCGCAGAGATTGGATGATGCGTCCGGGCAGGGAACCGATATAAGTTCGGCGGTGCCCTCGAATTTCGGCTTCGTCGCGTACGCCGCCCAGCGACATGCGCACGAACTTGCGGCCCACGGCCTTGGCGATGGAGCGGCCCATCGATGTCTTGCCGACGCCCGGCGGGCCTACGAAGCACAAAATGGGCCCCTTTAAGCCTTTGGTGAGCTTGCAGACCGCGAGATATTCCAGGATGCGGTCCTTAATCTTCTTCAAATCGTAGTGATCGGCGTCCAGAATTTCCTGCGAGCGCTTGAGATCGATGCGGTCGCGCGTGCGCACGGACCAGGGCAGGTGGGTCATCCAGTCCAAATATGTGCGCGCCACGGTCGACTCCGGAGAGTAGGGCATCATTTTTTCGAGCCGCGCGAGCTCCTTCAAGGCCGCGTCCTCGGCCGCCTTGGGCATCTTGGCCTCGGCCACGGATTTCTTGAGGGCGTCGATTTCCTGGGCGAAGTCGTCTTTTTGCCGGAGCTCCTTTTGGATGGCCTTCATCTGCTCCGTCAGGTAGTATTCTTTCTGAGTTTTTTCGATTTGGCTGCGGACCCGGCCGTGGATTTTCTTTTCCAGGCCGATGATCTCGATTTCCGCGCCCAGGATTTCGGCCACGCGCTCGAGGCGGGCTTTGGGCTCCAAGATTTCCAGCACGGCCTGGCGATCGGCGGCCTTGGAGACGGCGTTGGCCGCGATGACATCGGAGAGCTGGGAAATATCATCGAGGCGGGCCAGGAGCGCGGCGACGTCGGGCAGAGAGCGGCGGGAAAGCTTCAAGTGATCGTTGAAAAGATCGACGGCGTGGCGCATGAGTGCCTTGGTCTCGGCGTCCTGGGCGGTTTCCGCGGGCTTCTCGGGATATTGGCAGGTGGCCTGCCAGCACCCGGCTTGAGCGTCGAGGTCCACCGTTTCCAAACGCAGGCGAGCCGCGCCGCGTAGGAATATCTTGAGCGTGCCGTCGGGCATCTTGACGGACTGGGAGACTTCGGCCAGCGTTCCCATCCGGTGAAGGTTCTCGGGCTTGGGGTCCTCGATGCGGGCCTCTTTTTGCGCCGCGACGGCCAGCAGCTTGTCTTCTCTTTTAAGGGCCGCTTCGATGGCCGCGACGGACTTCGGCCGTCCGACAGAAATAGGCAGAACCATGTGCGGGAAGAGAACCACGTCCCGCATCGCCAAAAGGGGGAGTTGCGCAGGACGGCCTTTGGGCGCCGGCGACTCGGAGGTCATGGCTTAAAGGGGGGAACCACAGAATCGACGATGCCGTACTCCTTCGCTTCCTGCGCGCTCATGTAGTAGTTGCGCTCCATGTCCGCGGCGAGCTTCTCCGCGTTCCGGCCGGTGTGCAGGGATAGAATCGAGACGAGCTTTTTTTTCGTGTTGGTGATTTCGCGCGCCGAGATGATGATGTCCGTCGCCTGGCCCGAGATGCCGCGGCTCAACGGCTGGTGAATCATAACGCGGGCGTGGGGCAGAATGTGGCGCTTGCCCTTGGCGCCCGCGGCCAGAAGCACGGCGCCGAAGGACATCGCCATGCCCATGCACAGGGTCGACACGGGCGCGCGGATGTATTGCATCGTGTCGTAGACCGCCAGGCCGGCCGAGACCATGCCGCCCGCGGAGTTGATGTAAAGGCTGATTTCCTTGGTCGGATCCTCCGCGTCCAGGTAGAGGAGCTGCGAGATGATGAGGTTGGCCGAGTCCGTGGTGACGACGCCTTCAGAGCCTCCGGCAAAAATGATGCGCTCCTTGAGCATGCGAGAAAAAATGTCGTAGCCGACGGCCGAGCCTTGGTTCCACTTCTCCAGAATCGTGGGGACAAACATGGCGTTATCCTTTACCGTCGGCCTAGGCGACGACCGCCTTTTCCCGGATGAAGGCCATGGTCTTGCGCTCCCGGATCATGGCGGCGATGTCCGCGCGGCGGTGCTCGTAGAATTTTTTGACTTCGTCGGCCTCGGCGGGCGTCTTGGTCTGCCCTATATCCTTGTCCATCTCGGCCTTGATCTCTTCGTCCGTAGCCGCGATTTTTTCCTTTTCCGCGACGGCCGCGAGGATGTAGCCCATTCTCAGCTCGCCTTCGGCCAGCGGCTTGATTTCCCCCTCGAGTTCCTTGGCCATCTTCCCGGCCCATTGCTCGTCCGGGATGCGCATTTGCTCCTTAATGCGCTCCAAGCGGCGCTCGATCCGATGGGCCAAGAGCGACGGCGGCACTGGAAACTTGTTGGCGGCCAGAAGCGCCTTCTCAATCTGAGCCGAGACGTCATCGGCGGTCTTCTTGCGGCCTTCTTCCTCGATGACTTCCTTGATTTTGGCCTTGAGCTCGTCCAGCGTGGCAAAGCCCATGTCCTTGGCGAATTCCCCGTCAAGCTCCGGCAGGATTTTCTTCTTGATTTCCCGCACGGTCGTCGAGAGCGACACGGCGCGGTCGCGCAGCTTGACCGGGATGTCCTTGGTCTCGCCCCGCTTCATGCCCATAAGCCCTTGGGCCAAGCCCTCGGTCAGTTGCTCCGAGGAAAGATCGATAAGCTCGGCCTCGCCTTTGATCTCGGCGAGGTGCTTGCCGTTCTGAACGCCCTGGTAGTCAATGACCGCGTAGTGGCCGGCGGCCACGGCCTCGTCCTCCGCCTTCTCCAGCCGGGCGTGGGCCTCGCGCAGGTCCGTCAGGCGCTTGGACATGGAGTCCTCGTCCGCGGGATGCTCGGTTTTCTTGACGGCAATCTTGGCGTAGTCCTTGGGAACGAAGCGCGGCGGAACCTCGACCTTGATTTCGGCCTTGAACGGCTTGCCGTCTTCAAGAGAAATGGAGGTGGCGACGGGCGTGGCCACGGGTTCAAGCGCGAGGTCCTTCAAGGCCGCCGGCAGGTGCTTTTCCAGCAGGTCTTCGATGATTTCCTGGCGCAGCCGCGCCTCGAGGTTTTTCTTGATGAGGTCCAGGGGCGCTTTGCCGGGCCGAAATCCCGGTAACCGCGCGCGCTGCTGCAGCCGCGCCAGGGCGTTATGCTCGGCGTCCCGCGCGAGCGCGGCGGGAACGGTTAGGGAAAGCGAAACCTCGCAGCCCTCTTCCTTGATTTTTTTGAACGTCGGCTTGTCCGAGCTTCCGATGCCTGCGAATAGAGCCATGTGAAGCCTCCTGAGTTTGGGCGGGGGGGGACTTGAACCCCCAAGCCTTGCGGCACACGGTCCTAAGCCGTGCGCGTCTGCCAGTTCCGCCACCCGCCCGTCTTGCGCGCGCCTGAATCCGCAAGGCTGGGGTCGTTAAAATCGTGGGCTATGTAGGACTCGAACCTACAACCTTGTCCTTAAGAGGGACCTGCTCTACCATTGAGCTAATAGCCCGCATCGTGATTATACAAAAAAATCGCGGCCGGAACGAAGTTGAAAAAGAAACGCCCAGAGAGTCCGTTCCGCTTGTAACATCTTTGTCATTGATTTTAGCTTCAATTCCCTCAATACTTCCTTAGTGAAATACCGCGAGCCGATAGGCAAGCAGTACTGGGCCGCTTTGAGGAAAGTGCGTTGCGGCCCGGTAGATTTTCCGAAGCGCGCCGAGAATAAGTAGAATCACTACGTCAGGAGCGAGAGCGGCATGGCAAAATACTGGTTGTTCCTTGATAATCAGGTGACCGGGCCCTACGAGCCGGAGGAGTTGCGCAAGCTTCCCGGCTTCAGCCCCGAGGCGCTTATTTGTCCCGAGGGACGCAAAGGGACGGACATGGGCGATTGGCAGAGGGCCAGCTTGATGCCGGAATTAAGGGGAGTTTCCCGATTGGCTCCGCAGGCGGTGGCCACCCAGGAGGAATTCAAGGGCGCGCCGTCCCTGGCCCCGCGCGAGGAACTTTCTCCTTTCTCGCTCCCTGATCCGAACGCGGAGGAAAAAATCTCATCCCTGGAAATGGCGTTCGGCGGCCTGCACGAGCAGGTGCGCAAGGACGAGGACGATATGCTTAACCTCCATCGGATTCTCGACGATGAACGCAAGAATCTCGATCATTGGATCCGCGACATCGGCGGGAAAGTGTCCCGGATGGAGGAAAAGGTCGGCGGCTCCCTGGAAGATTCCCGCAAGGAGATCGAGGATTTTAAGCGCGCGACGGAAGAGGGCCGGCAGCAACTGCTCTCCAAAATGCAGGAAATGGAGCAGACTCTTTCTGCCATCGGCTCCATTAAGGAAAAGATCGAGTCGACCGATTCGGCGCAGAAGGAAACCGACGCCCTGGCTAAAAGCGAGGCGCAAAGCATCAATGAGATGAAGCGCCGCATTGAGGAGCTTCAATCGGAGATAAGCCTCTTGCGCGGGCGCGCCTTCGGCATCGGGAACGGGCCGGGAGGGCACGAGTCGCCCGGCGCGATGGGAAATCCACCCGAGGCCAGTTTCCCGGGGCTCCAGGCTCCCGCGGAATCCCCGTCTTTTTCCATTCCGCCCGGTCCGGAAGCCGCTCCCGAGCGGGAACCCAAGGTTCCCGCTGGCGGCCCGGTTTTCAGCGTTGAAAGCGCTGTTTCCGGCGCTCGGTTCGAGCCTCCCGCGGCGGGCGATTTTTCGCTTCCGCCGTTTCCGGGTGAAGCATCGCCGCAGGCGCAGATGGCGGCCGGAGCCGAGCCGGCTTCGATGGAATTTCTCCAACCGCAGAACGTCGTCCCTGAGCCAGCGCCGCCAATGCCGGCCGTCGCTTCCGGTTCGGTGGACATCGTTGCTCCGGTCAAGGCGCCGGCCAAATCCGGGAAACGCAAAAGCAAGGCCCTCTTATGGATCGGCCTTGTTCTCGTGGCTTCCGGAGTGTTGTTCGCGTTCGAAGAGGGGCTTATTCCTCTGGGACAAAACAAGACTCCCGTTTCGGTCGCGCCGCCTGCGGCTCCCGCTCCAGCCGTATCCGAATCAGCGGCGGCCGAGGATGGGTTTAAAAAGCAGGCCGTCTCCATGGTTCAAAATTGGGCGCTGCCCGGCGGCAAGACCGTGGGCGCGGTCCTTGGGAACAAGGCTCCTGCTTCGGGCAACCTCAATCCCTGGATGGCGGAAAAAGTCTCGGACGGCGTTTACCAAGTGAACTTCTACGGCTCTCAGATACAGAACGGCCCGATACAAAATTACCAGTTCGAGGCGCGGCTGGACGACCATGAAATCATCGGCCTCAACAAGCTGGCTCAAAATCTGCTCGCTCCGCCGCCGGTGAAACATCATCGCAAGGCCAGGGTGCGGGCCCGCAGGAAAAAGCCGGTCGTCCGCATCCGGCCGATGAAAGAAGCCGGAAAAAAAGCCAAAAAAATCTCCGTCAAAGGCTTGCCGGGCCTGGAAGGGGCTCCGTCCCAGCCGCAACCAAAAAATCCCCAGGACCAAGGCGCGGCGCAATCCAAGGGGCAGGCTCAAGACGCCCAGCTCTTGGATAATCTGCTCAAGCCGTAGACCCGATGGATCAAGAGAACGCTCTCAAGCACGTGGAGAGCGTTCTCTCCCTGACCGCGGACAGGGCCGCGGTGCTGCAAAGCAAGCTCGAGGAGATTTTTTTCCGGGCCCAGCGGCTTTCGAACGCGCTGAAAAATGGGACCAAAAACGCGGACTACATGTTCGGATATGATCTGCAGCATTTCCGGAGCGAAGTGCGGGCTTTCGGCATCGAACTTTCCGCCGTTCCCAATATGATCGGAGGGCTCGAGCGCGGAGCGGCCTACGAGGGAGCGGCCGTGACCCGGGCTCGGGCCGTCATGCACCTGACTGAACGGCTCAGCCGGGGACTGCACGCGTTTCAGGACATGGCCCTGCTGGCCCAGGCGCATATCCGCGAGGCGGAGCACAAAATAGAAGCATGGCACATGGTCCAGGATGTCGAGCAGATGGTGCAGAAAGCCCGGCCGCTGCCCATGATGGCCAATAAGGTGCTCATTAAAATCAGCACGCCGGACGTCAAAGGAGGCGCGCCGCCCGCTCCCGCGGCATAGCCCTCATGGATTTTCTGTTCAAGGCCGTCACGCCTAAAAAGGTCGTCCTGTTCATCTTTCTTTTGGCGATGATCAGCCTGGGGCGGCGCTACGGCCATTACGCGAGGGCTTGGTATCTCGCGCGCCGCTATCCGTCCGTAGGCGGCCCGCCGGCGGCGGGCAAGGACATCAGCGCGCGGATGGAAAACGCGGAGTCCCGCCGGGTCGTCCTGCAGTACCAGAAGGTTTGCGCTCTCCTGGCCGCCGCGGGCAAGCGCGGGCTCAAGGTGAACGGCTTGAAGGCCGAGGCGGACGCGGCGCTGGCTTTGAATACCCCGGCTTACCGGCGCGAGGCTCTGCAGATTTTGTCCAAAGTCGAATTTTCCATTCCGCAAAAACCATGAAATCAAAACGCTTCGCGTCGCGAGCCGGGAGGCAGGCAGTGCTGGGCCGCATACCGGGCGCGGAGCGTCCAGTACTGGCGGCGATAAGGAAAATACTTTCGCCGCCGGTAAGGAGAATGCTTTGCGGCCCGGCGCCGCTGGCCGTCGCGCTGCTCTTCGCGGCGCCCTGCCTCAGGGCCCAGAACAAAGACGACGCCCGGGCCGCCTACGCGGCGTTCCTGGCGGGGCGCTTCGCCGAGGCGGAGCGGACCTATCGCTTCATGGACGCCATCGGAATTTCATCGGGAGACCCGACCGTCAATCTGGCCTTGACCTTGCGCGACGAGGGCAAGACCCAGGAGGCCCTTCCGTTCTGGATCAAGGCGTCCTTGTCCCCGAACGCCGACGGGTTCATCTTCGATCAGCTGGGCTGGTCGTATCTCTCCGCGGGCGATTACGACGGGGCGCGCAAGGCCTTTCTTAGCGGAATCGACCACGCGGCGGTCCTGGCCCAGCAGGCCGAGGGAAATTTGGGGCTGGGGCTGGCGGGCTGGATGGACGATCGGCCGGCGGACGCGCGCGAGGCTCTGAGAAAGGCCCTCTTGCAAGGCCCCTATGTCCTGCCTGCGGCCTCGCTGGTGATGGCTTGGTCCGCGCTGAAAATGAAGGACGATCCGGCGGCGCTGGCTTATTTCCGGCAAAGCGTGGCCCTGGATCCGATCAATCTGGAGGCTCTCAAGAGCTTCGCGGTTTTCGAGAAGCGTATCGGGGAGGATTCGGCGGCCTGGAATCTGTGCCGGATTTTTTTGAGTTTTGATCCTGGAGACGAGGTCATTCGGAAAATGACGCGGAGAGTCGCGGGTTATCTGGCCGGGAGCCCGGAGGATTTCCTGCCGGTCCGAAGACTGGCCGAGCCTTTGCTGGATCCTTCCGGGGGGGACGGTTTTCCGCCTTCGGATACGAAGCCCCGCATTCGCGTGGACCTTTTCTCCGACCGGGAGGCCAAGCCGGCTCTCGCGACCAGGATTTATTTTATGTGCAACGTTCCGTTTCACATCGCGGCGATAAAAAGCGGGGACGTTGTCGTGGATGACGGAGGCGCCTACCAGCAGTGGACGGCCGTGTTCAGGCCGCAGAGCGACGTGGTCGAGATTCGAGACGCCGAGGATGATCTGGTCTACGAAGCGAGGCAGCCCGTGCGCATCGAGCCTCAGTCCCGGCTCGGATCGGTGCTGATTAAATCGGCGGTTTTCCAGGACAATTACGGCTTCGATCCTGGGGATCGCGAGCTTCGCGGCAACCTGGAGATTTGGCCGACGCCCTACGGATTCACCATGCTCAACGACGTCAATTTGGAGGACTATCTGCGCGGCGTCGTGGCCGCGGTACTGCCCCCGCAAAGCCCGTTCCAGGCCTATAAGGTCCAAGCGGTCATTTCGCGCAGCGCGGCCTATTGGTTCAAGGCCCACCCTCCGGTCGAGCTTCAAGGCGGACAAATCTGCGATTCCGAAGCGTGCCAGAAATATTTGGGAGTCAGCGCGGAACTGCGCGAGGCCACCCGCGCGGTGGATGAAACCAAGGGCGTTTTTCTTCTGGGTCCGCAAGGCAAGCCGGCGCGGGCCTGGGAACACGTGGAATGCGGCGGCCGGACCGAGGACGGTTCGGCGGTGGGCGTTCCTAATCTCGTTTCCGTGACGGACGGACCGACTCCGCTCGCTCCCCTGCGAAGTCCGGAGGACTTGGAGCGTTGGACCCACTCTTTTCCTCCTGCCGACGATTATGACGGAGAGACCAGCCGGATGCCTCCGGTCGCGGCGCGGTGGATACGGATTTTATCGGAAAAAGATCTGGAATACCGCGCCGCGCTGGTCAAATACATCGGCCCCATCCGCGGCATCGTGGTCACGCGGCGCAGCCCTACAGGCCGGGTGCTGTCGTTGAAAGTGGAGGGCGAGCAAGGGAACCTGGGCCTGACGGGAGAGAAGATGATCAGCGACTTTTTGTCTCCGGGCTCCCTGCGGTCGACGCTCTTTACCATCCAGCCCCTAATGGACGGCGGCCGCAAGGCGCGCTTCTTCATCCTGTGGGGAGCGGGCACCGGCAGCGGCTTAGGGCTGTGCGAGGCGGGAGCCGTCGGGCAAGCCTCCATCGGGCGCGATTGGCGGCAAATCCTGGCCTTTTATTATCCGCGCTTCAGTGTCGGAGCGCTCGGTTTTTCGAGTTCGGCGCCGCGCCAAGACCGCCGCCGATGGAAAAACAAGCGCCACCAGCCGCGCAATCCCCATTGGCACGGCCGTTAGGATGAAAATCGCCCACATCATCACGCGCTTGGAGTTGGGCGGCGCCCAGCGCAATACGCTTTACACCGTCGCTCACCTGAATCCGGAGCGCTTTGGCTGCCTGCTGATTTCGGGGGAAGGCGGAATGCTTGACGGCGAGGCCCGCGGGCTTGAGGAGAACAAGCGCATCGGCCTTTATTTCATTCCGGACTTAATCCGGGAGGTTCGGCCGCTCTCGGACCTGCGCGCGCTTTGGGGCATTATGCGCGTTCTCCGGCGGGAAAAACCCGACGTCGTCCATACGCACAGTTCCAAGGCGGGCATCCTCGGGCGCGTGGCCGCGCGGCTTTGCGGCGTTCCGGTCATGGTGCACACCTACCACGGCTTCGGATTTCACCCGCGGCAATCCTCTCTGGCACGGCGTTTTTTTATTTTCCTGGAGCGCTTTTGCGCGCGGCGGACGCATGCGTTGGTGTTCGTTTCAAAGTCCAATAGGGATGAGGCGGCCGGACTCGGCATCGGGGATCCGCGCCGGTATCATCTCATCCGCTCGGGCATCAAGCTTTCGGAGTATCCCGCCGCCGTAACGGACCGCGGGCGCGCCAAGACCGCCCTCGGCGCCGGATTCCATAAGATCGTCGTGGTCTCCATCGGCAACTTCAAGCCGCAAAAAAACGCCATGGATTTCGTTTCCGCAGCGGAGAGGGTCTTGGCCGGTAACTCGGAAATCGAATTTCTTTACGTCGGCGACGGAGCGATGCGCGCCGCCGTCGAGGCTCGAATTTTCGCGCGCGGACTCTCTTCCCGCGTCAAGCTCTTGGGCTGGCGCCAGGACGTCGCGCAAGTTCTCGCCGTTTCGGACATCTTCGTCTTGACCTCCTTGTGGGAAGGCCTGCCACGCGCGCTTCTCGAAGCGATGGCCTCCGGCTTGGTTCCCGTGTGCTATGCGGCCGACGGCATCGCCGAGATGGTGCAGGACGGAGTCAACGGCTTTCTCATCGCTCCGGGAGACACGGCGGCCTTGGCCAAGCGCGTCATTCAACTGGCCTCCGACGAACCGTTGCGGCGACGGCTGGGCTTGGAGGCGCGCGAATCGGTGACGCAGGAATTCGATATCGACGCCATGGTGCGTCTTCAAGAACGGCTCTATCAGGACTTGTCCTCCAGACCTTAGGCCGCCTAGGTCCTTAGGGTCCCGGCATGTGGGACCAAAGAATGGGGCCGCGAGTGCCAAACGGCTCATGATGCTTGAGGGAGGACCGGTTACAATCAAGCATCATGAAGATCAAGCGCCTCGCCTCCGGGCTTACCCGGACAGCCGCCGCCGGCTTATCCCTTTTTCTCGTATTGGCGTCGCTCCCGCCGCAAGCATTGGTATTCGCCCAAGACGTTCCCATTGAGAGCGTTCCCCAGGCGGAGTCGGCGCCGGGCGCAAACGCCGTCGGCCTAGGCAATCAAGTTTCCATTCCTGTCGGGGCGGCGGAAGATTTCCTGTCCAATGGGGCGGGCTTGGGATCTTTATCGAATGTCGCGGCCGAACTGTCCGGTCCTGCGGAAGCTTCGGCGGCGCTGCCGCGGCAGGCGCCTGCCCAATCCGTCAAGCCGGAAGCCAATGTCCAAGGGCCCGTTTCAACGCCCATTTCCGCTTCTGCCGACCGCGAAGCCGCGCCGGCCCCAAGCGCCGCCGCCGCTCAGCCCGCCGCGCCCGCTGCCGCGAGCGGCTCTTCAGCCCAGCGGCTCAAGGCGCGAGTCTCCCGATTTCTCGGCAAAGCCAAGTTTAAATCCGGCGCGTTGGCCAAGGGATCCGCCGCCGAACTCGCGGCTCAGGGCGCGGCGCGGTTCGACGGCCAAGCGTCGGCGGCGACGTTCGTCGAACCAGCTCGGGCGGGAAAATCCGGTTTTTGGACGCATTCGCTGGGCCGCCCGGGAAGCCTCAAGCCTTCCAAGGCCCTGGGCTCGAAGATCGCGGCGCCGTTTTCCCGACTGCGGCGGGTTCCCAAGGCGCTGACGCGCCGCGCCGCCGATTTCGCGTACCGCCACCGGCCTTTCGCCGGGGAGTTGGATGAATACGGCGGGCCGTCCCATCGTCCCATGAAGTTCGCGACGCGATTGGCTTACGGGTTCAAATGGGGGGTGAATCTCTTCGGCTTGACGACTATCGCGGGTTACGTGCTGCGCCCCTTCTTGAGCGGCTTGACAACCGGCCTGCCCTCCTCTCTTCTTGGACTTTTCGGGCGCGTCGAGCTCATGGCGAGCTTGGGCCCCAAGGCGATTGCGCAGGGGCTGGCGTCCGCGCCGTGGCATCTGCTCTTCGTTCAGGCGCCATTTTTATCCTTATATGAGGAAGCTCAATACCGGGGTTTTGACTTCGGCTTTGCGTTCTTGGGTCTCATCGTGGCCTCAAAAATATTATCCACGACGGCTAAAAATCTTGAGAGCATTCCTGATTTCGCCGGAATCCGCGTTAGAACGCAGCGCACCCTAACCGGTTTGAGCAAGGTCTCCAAGGTCGCCTTTCCGGCGGCCGCAATTTTCTCCGCGGGAGCTTTCGCTTTGGCCCACTTCGCCACTTGGGGATTTAACCCGGCAAGCGCGGCGCTTTGGTTTCTCTCCGGGGCGGTCTTGGCCGCGGTGGCCTACCGGACGCGGGGGCTCGCGGCGCCCATCGTCGCGCATTTGACCTACAATCTTCTGGGGCTCATCGGCGGACTGCTGGCCCTTCACTACTTCATGCCGATGGCCTCGGAAATCGCGCGGCTGCTCCTGGCGACCATTTCCGTCGCGTCCTTGCTGCTGACGTATCGTTCCTACCGCGCGGCCCGCAAGGCGCGCCAATCGCCGGACAAGGCGCCCGCGCGAGCGAGCTTCCTTCGCCGGGCGGTTAAAACTTTGGGCGCCGCGGCCTTGGTCGCCGTCCTGGCTTTGGGACCCATCCTCAATTCGGCGCGCCAAACCACCACGGTGGAATACTCGGCCCAGGCGCAGACCGTTCCCGCCAAGAAAGCGCAAGCCTCGGCGTTGGCAGAGCTGCAAAATCTCGGGATTCCCAGCGGGGCCGAGGCTCAGGCCGGCCAGACCGGCGCTTCCGCCATGACGGTCGCTGAAATTACCCATCGGGTCAAGCCGGCGGTGGTGATGATCGTGGTCAAGCAGCCGATAGGCGCGGTTGAACAGCTTTGGATGAGAAGCCGCAAATGGCTTGGGCTGAGCGTTCCCACCCGCTTCATGGAGGCCATCGGTTCCGGGTCCATCCTGACTCCGCAGGGACTGGTGGTGACCAACGGCCACGTGGTCCAGATGGCGGGCGTGGGCGGCACGGTGATGGTCGTGCTGTCCAACGGCAAACAATATAAAGCCAAGGTGCTGACATTCAGCGCGCCGGAAAGAAAGGACATCGCTTTCCTTCAGTTGCCCGACATCGGCGCGCCGTGGCCCACGGTTCCCATCGGCAACAGCGCCGCTCTTAAAGAAGGGGACAGAGTTATCGCCATGGGCCATCCCTTGGGCCTTCCGTTCACCGTGTCACAAGGCGTGGTCAGCGGGCTCAAGGATCCGGATGGGGTCGAGCCGCGCGGAGAGCTTTATCACGACATGATTCAAACCGACGCCCCCATCACCCACGGGAACTCCGGCGGCCCGCTCTTGAATCAGGAGGGGGAGCAAATCGGCATCAACACCGCGGGCGTCGACGCCGGCGGCAATATCGGCTTCGCCATCCCCATGAACGACGTGCTTGCGGCCTTGGGCGAGTTCGCGAAAACGGGGAACGTCGACGCCTCCTGGATGGGCATCGTGGTCGACGGCACCAATCCATCCGCTCCGGCCCAGGGTCTTGCCGTGGAGAGCGTCAGATACGGATCTCCCGCGGCCAAGGCCGGCATCGCGTCGGGCGATATAATTTTGGGAGCGATTTTGAACGGGCATCAAATCGCTTTCCCGGCTTTCCCGGGCTCGCTGATGTTCATGCAAAAGATTTTGGCCCTGTCTAATCCGGGCGAGAGCATCCAATTGATCGTCAATCATCAGGATCAAATCAAGACCGTCAAGGTCACGACCGCTTCGGCCGAAAAGAGCATGAAATGAGCGACAAAACCATGGGATACGTGAAGAGCTCTTTCGTGCGCGGCGTGGCGAGCGTTCTTTGCGCCGCTCTTTTGCTTGTTTCTCCCGGACCGGCCTGCTACCAGGCTCTGGGGGCGGAATTCGCCTCGGACGCGTCGGTCCAAACGGCGGGCGCGGGAGCGTCCGGGTTGGCCCCGGCGTCTCTGGGCGAGATGAATTTAAATCCCCGGCTCCCGTCCGTTAATGTGCCGGATTTAAGCGCGGGACTGGTCCAAGGAATTTTGCGGACGCTTCCCGCTAACGCCGCGGCGCCGGAGGAAGGTGTTCCGCAATCTGATCTGCAGGCCGAAGAACCTTCTCAGGCCGCGGCGGCGGAAAACAGCGGGACGCCGATTCAACCCGCCGCCGAACAAGGCGTCGTGGCGGCGCTCATCAGCGGGGCCGCCGCGTTGACGCGGCCGGCTCGGGCGGCGGCGAAAGGCGCTTCGCAGTCGCGGCGCGTTCCGGGAGCGTTCGAGACTCTCAAGGCCGCCGGCCAAAGCTTCGGGCAAGCGCAGGCTTTGATGGGCTCCGGCTCGGCGTCGCCGGAGGCCATGGCTCGGAACGGAAGCCAAATTTTTGATCGGAGCGCCGCGCCGTCGGCTTCCGTGTCCTCTTGGGGACGAGGCCTAAGACGCCTCAAGGCCGGCATCGCCGCCGCGGTCATCGCCGGAGGGCTTTTGTTCATTCCCGCCGGCCTGCATTCCGCGCCGCAGCTCGCGCGGCCGCCCACGGCGATGACGGCGAGCATGCCCGGCGCCGGCCAAGCTGCCTCCCCGGTTCCCCTGCCTCATGAGTCGGCGCCGGTCGCAGCGCAGATATCATTCAGCCGCCAGAACGTCACCGTGGGAGACCGCGTTGAAGTCACTCTGACGCTCAAGAACACGACAGGCCAAAGCCTGACGATTTTTAATCTGCCCGGCGCTCTTAAGGCCATGCTTCCGCAGGGCCTCGAAATGGAGAAAAGCGCTCTGCCGGACTCCCTGACCCTCGCGCCCGAAGCGACGCGCGCGGTGTCGTTTGCCGCCATTCCCTTCGCCTCCGGGGACTTGACGATTCAAGGTGCTCTGACCGCGTCCGTTCCGGGTCGGGCCAACGCGCAATCTTCCATCTCAATTTCTCCGGTGAAGCTCGCGGTCAGGAGCGTGCTCACGCCGGACTGGCGGCAGAAGGGCTTTAAAGATATCGCGGGCGCCATGCGCGCCAAGACGCCCGATTGGGTCTGGGCCGCGGCGATTCCGCTTCTAGCGCTTCTGGTTTTCGGCGCCGACAGGCTCAAGACGGACAAGCGCAGGAAGAGCGAGATCAAGCTTAGCCGGATTTCAGCCTCCGAGGCCGCCTTGGAGCGCTTGGCGGTCCTGGAAAAGGAAGGCGAGGGTTTGGACGCGGTCCGATTCTACGGCGAGTATTACGGTATTCTCTCTGGTTTCATCGTCGATTCCCTGGGTTTGCCCACGCGTGAAAGAAGCGGCGAGAGGCTCATTCAAGACGCCGCGTCCTCCGGCGCATTCTCCGCCGAAGAGATGAAAACGCTGGCGCGCTTGGTCCGGGAAACGGAAAGGGCCCGCTTCGCGGGAGAGGCGGGCGGCGAAACGGAACGGGCGGCGAAACTGCGGGACCTGCGCTCTTTCATCGAGACGTTGGTCAAGGCCGCCCAGGCCGGGACGGCGGAGCCCCAGGCAAGTTCGGCGGGCGCGAGCATGGCGATGCTCGCGCCGCTGGCCGGGCTCCTTGGGGCTTCGACCCAGATTCATTTCGGAGATCCCAAGATACTCTTCCTGCTTGTTCCGCTGGCCATTTATCTCGCGTGGAACTTCATCCGCAGCCGCGGCCGGCGCGCCACCTACAAAGTCGCTTCCAGCGCCGCGCTCGGAAAGAAGAAAAGCCTGCGGCAGCGCTTCTTGTGGCTTCCCAAGGCGATCCGCGTGGCCGCCATCGCCATGATGATCGGAGCGCTGTCCCATCCGCAGATAGGCACCACCCGGCAGACCGTCTACGTGCCCTCGGTCGACACGTTCATCGTGTTCGACAACTCGGGAAGCATGAGCGATCCGTTCAACGGCTCCGATTACGGCTCAGCGTCCCAGGGCCCCAGCAAGATACAGGCGGGCTCCGCCGCCATCGAGGCTTATCTTCAGCAGCAGAAGAAGACGACCAACCGCGTGGGCTTCATCACCTTCTCCGACGACCCTTACATGGACGTCCTTCTGACCACCGATTACGATGCCATCGACGCGCGCATCAAGGAGCTTTCCGCCGACGGCGGCACGGCCATCGGCGACGCGGTTTACCGCGGGATTTCCGGATTTCTGCGGGCCAACGCGAGCGAGATTCACGGCGAGCAGGCCCAAGGCAATTCCTTCGCCGATCGCCTGGCCCGCATCCTGGAGGGACAAGCCAAGGCAACGCCGGAGGATGCGCGCGTCAATCACATGCTGGTGCTCCTTAAGACCAAGGGCTTGGCCGCCGCGATTAATTACGCGCAGTCTTATCCGGACCTCATGCGGAAAATTGTGAGGCCGGATCAGACCAAGGTCATCATCCTGGCGACCGATGGGCAGTCCAACGAAGGCATGGATCCCATGGACGCCACGGCCATCGCCAAGATGCTGGGCATCCGCATCTTCACCATCGGCATCGGCAGCGATGCGGACGTGGCCACGCTCCAGCAGATCGCCCAGGCCACGGGCGGGCTTTATTTTTCGGCCAGCGACGCCAATTCGATGCGGCAGATTTTCCTGCGGATTAACCAGCTGGAAAAAACTCCCGAGAAGGTGGTTTCCTCCCTTTCGGTCAACGACTACTCCGGAGACCTGGCGCTTCTGGCGTTTTTGGTCTTGGGGCTCGAGATGGGCTTGTCCGCCACGGCGCTGCGCAAATTCCCCGCGCTGCTGCTGGCCCTTCCGCTGCTCATGCCCGCGATGATGCCGCATGCCGCGCAGGCTGGCCCCCTTGCCTCGGCTCCCACCGCGATTTTCCAGCCGGCGCCCGCGGCCTCCCGGACGGGTCTCGCGCCGGCCGCGCGCATCCCCGCGCCACCGCTTGAAAGCTCCATTAAGGAAATTATGGACGGCAACCTTCTCTATAACGAGGGCCGCTATCCCGAGGCCCTGCAGAAGTACATGCAGGCGCTGGCGCGCTACCCTGACGTTCCGCAGGCTTACTTCAACATGGGCGACGTCTACGCCCGCATGGGGAGCAACGAGCAGGCGCAGCTCTGCTATAAAAAATTCCTAGAGCTCAACAAAGATCCCAAGCTGGCCTCGAAAGCCTACTTCAATTTGGGCGACATGGCACTGGCCCGGAAGGATTACAAGACCGCTTTGGAGCTCTACAAGCAGGCTTTGCGCATGGATGCGAACGATTTTGACGCCAAATGGAACCTGGAAATTCTTGAGCAGTTGGCGAAGCAGAATCCCGAGTACCAGAAAAATCACAGTAAGCAGAGCCAGCAGAATCAGCAAAATCAGCAGAATCAACAAGGTTCGAAGCAGGGACAAAAGCAAAACCAGAAGCAAAGCCAAGGTCAGAAGCAAGGCCAGGGCCAAAAGCAAGGCCAGGGCCAAAAGCAAGGCCAAGGTCAGAAGCAGGGCCAGGGCCAGAAGCAAGGCCAAGGCCAGAAGCAGGGCCAGGGCCAGAAGCAAGGCCAAGGCCAGCAACAGGGCAAGCAACAAGCCCAAGGCCAAGGGAGCAAAGGGAATAGCCGAGGCCAAGGAGGCGAGCAAAAGGGCTCTCATGCTGGACCGCGCAGCGGCCAAAACGGCCAGGGGAACAGCGACGGCCACGGGGACGCCGCGGCTAAGGCCGCAGCGCAGGCCAAGGAGAACGCCAAGCTCAAAAAATTGGGGGGCATCCTCGCGGGCCAAGAATCGAAGAACAAGGCCCAGGAAAAACAAAAAGTCAAAAACGTTCCCACTGAAGGAAGCAAGGTTTGGGGATTCGCCCCCGCGGCGGTTTTAGGAACTCTCGCTTACGGCGGGCACGGCTTGGCGTTCGGCGCCCCGCACATCCTTTTGATGGCGGCCGTGGCGCTGCCGGTTTTAGCGGGATTTTTGGCTTACAAAATCTATAAGCACTTGAAGACGGCGCGCGCTTTGGCGCCGCCTAAGGCTCCCGCCCGCTTCCGCGATTGGGCCGGCCGCAAGCGGGCGCTGATCAAGGGCGGGCTTGTCCTGGGCGCGGCCGCTCTCCTGGGGATGGCCGCGGCCAATCCGCAGAGCGGTTATTCCAAGCACAGCGTCAATTTCGGCGGCAAGGACGTCATCGTGGCGGTGGACGATTCCTACAGCATGCTCTACGCCGATGACGGACGCTATAAAGCGACGGAAAACGCCCTTGAGCGCTTCATCTCCCTGCTTCACGGGACGGATCGGGTGGGGCTCGTGGTCTTCGCCCAATCGTCGCAGACGGCGGCGCCTTTGTCCATCGATTACGGAACTTTCAAGTACAAGGCCAAGCGGCTGCCTGACGAAAACGCGCGCCTCCAGCAGGGCTCGGATATCGCGGGAGCCATCCAGCACGCGGCCGACGCCTTCAACGACGCCAAGGTCGTGGAGGGTCGCAAACGCGTCCTTATTCTCATTTCCGATGGGGACATCTTCAGCGAGGATTTGCAAGGCGCCATCAAGGCCGCCCAGGATAACAAGATCGTCATTTATACCGTGGGCATCGGCTCGCCTACGGCACCCGCAAAAATGAAGGTGCCGGACGGCAACGGCGGGATGACCTATCTTATCGACACCGACACGGGCAAGCCGGCCCAAACCCGCCTGCACGAGAAGCCTTTGGAGCAGCTGGCGCACGCGACCGGCGGGCAGTTCTTCGCCGCCACTCAGGGCGCCACGATGGACCATGTGCTCGAGCAAATCGCGGCCCTGCAAAAAGGGACGAACAAGCAGATGCTGGAGTCTCCCGCCAACATCGGAGGAATCTTCCTCGCCCCGGCGCTTCTGCTTCTGCTGCTGGATTTGCTCCTTCCCGGCCGCTCGGCTTTGGAAAACAAGCCGGCCAGCCGCAAGAGCAAGCCGGCCGCCGCCGGGGGAAAATCGGAGCGCTCGTCCATGGGAGCCTTCCTGGGACCCGCCGGGCTCTCCCTGCCCCTGCTGCACTCGATTCCCTTGCATTCCTGGCCGGTCATCCTGCCTTTCGCCATCCTGACGACGTTGGTGGGGGCGGCGCTGTTCGCGAACTGGATGATGAACGGCACTCTCTCTCGCCGCATCGTCGACCGGCTGAGCTACCGTCCCAAGTCCGTTTCGGAAGACCTCGCCTCCGGCGCCGACGCGCTCTTTGACTTGCGCCAAGTGGACGCCCCGCGCCTGCTGGCTTTCTCAAAAAGCTGGGCGAAGGAAACGGATGAGCAGAAAAAAACGAGCATCCAGTCCGCCCTGGGCGATGTTCAGCTCTGGAGACAAAAGCTTGTCGCGGCCTCGCTTTTCGACAATTCAAGCGCTGTTTCGAGCGCGCTGGCCGCGGCCATGATTAAGGGAACGAGGCTGCGCCTGGAGTCCCCCGAGCCCGTCGTGCGCCAGGCCCTCGAGCGGCAAGGCAAGATTTCCTGGCTTAACGGAGAGATTGAGACCCGTCGTCTCGCGGGCTTGGCCGCGACATGGCTCAATCCCTTGCATGAGGATTCCCGAATCCAGCTTTTGCGGCTCGCGCGCTCCACCGATCCTGAGACGGCCCGCCTAGCCAAGACCAAGCTGGGCGAATGGCCCGATTTTGCCGCGTTCAACAAAGCCGAGGCGCGCAAGCCGTTTTCCTGGCGCAAACTCAGGGTATCCCTTCTGGCGGTCCCGCTTCTGGCCGGCGCGGCCATTTTGAGCGTGGCCGCGGGGATCAACACCGCCGAGTATTACCACCAGCAAAACTTGGCGGCCCAGGAATCGACGCAAATTTTTTATCAAGGCGACGACTTCATCTTTTCCGCTCAGTACGCGGATCCCATCATTGCGGCGAAAGTCCTGCCCGCGCTCCGGCAGTGGTACCTGGGCGCGCGCTCGACGAAGGCGCTTGATGGAGCCGTGACCGTGCTGGCCCATTCGCCCGACCCCAAGGCCGACCTGGTTCTGGAGGCCCTCTTCAAGCGCGCCGCGCTCCTGCCGCTCTCGGATAAAGGCCGGACGGAACTCGTGAGGGCTCTCGTGGATAGAAGCGATCCGGCGATGTTCTCGTTTTTCAAGGATCCCCGGATGCTCGAGAATCCGGCCTCCGCCGCCTTGTTCAGGCAAGCCGTCGCCGAAACGATGGCGCGCGGGGGGGACAAGATGAAGGCGGCGGTGTTCGCCCTGCTCAAGAGCCCGGACGATCATCTGCGCGAGGCGGCGGCCCAATCCATCTACGCGGCTTTGACCGCGCCAAGCCAGGACGCCCAGTTTTTCACGCATTTGAGCGGCATCCAGGCGCAGTTCCAAAACGACCCTGACATGAATATGTGGGTCGAGGTTTTCGCGCTTGAGCGCCTCTCCTCTCCGGGGCCGGTGGACGCGGACCAGGCGGCGGCCGTCATCAAGAGCGTCTTTACGGCGCTGGCGGCCGCGGATCAGAACAACATCCAGAATCTGGGACAGGCGCAGCAGCAGCAACCGGGCGCCGCAGCCGCGCCGGCGGCTCCCCTGCCGCCCTCCTACGTGCTGGCGGCGCTGCAGCAAATTCAGCAGGCCGAAGCGGCGCAGGCCCAGTCGGGAGGCGTCTCGCCCGCGCTGGCCGCCGCGGCGCGCGCGGCCGTCGCGCAGGTCGCCACGAGCATCGTTAAAAACGGCACGAGCATTCTCGGCGGCCAAGGCTACGGCTTGCACGAAAAACTGGTCAACGCGGGAGTGGTGGAGAACGCCCCTCCATATCCCGCTTACCGCACTTATTATTACCTCAAAAACCTCCGAGATATCTACGGCATCCTCAAGGCCATGGGGAAAATCCCGCCGTCTCAAGGCAATAACTACTCGGACCAATACGACTACGGCTATAACCAGGGCGGCTATTCCGATTCTTCGGCCCAGCAGATCGCGGCTTATTTATCGAACGCGGAGGGCCAGCTGCAGGTGATGATCCAGCTCGGGCAGGCGTCCGGAATGCTCGACGGCACGGCTCCGGGCCAAAAGGCGGCCATCGCCGTGGACGCTGCCCTTTCGACCTTCGTCCAAAGCGGGCTTAGCGCCAACGGCACTTATTCGTTTAACCCCGGAGACCTCTTCACCGCCGCGCTTAAGGCGCAGGGACTCACGTCCAGCGATCCGATGCTCGCAGGCCACCCCAATCCTTGGTTGGAGACCTATACCTTCGCGCAGCTGACTCAGCTGCGCGCGCTGGTGATCCAGATTGCCAATCAGGCCGGATTCAATGGAGCGACGCTTTACGGCGGCGACGCATGGAACCTGAAGACCAACGCCGTCGCTTTGATCGCGAAAATCGACGGCGCCATGAGCGACGATTATCCGAACCATGCCAAGGCCGCGGACATCCCCAATCCGGCCGCGGCGAATTACGCGGCCGAATCGATGGCGGACCCGAGCCAGGCGGGGCTCATTATGGCCCGGCTCTCTCTACAGGAGCAGGCCGCCCAGGCCGCGAAGGACCGCCTGGCGGTCATCACGCTCGTCGCCCAACGCATTCCGGATTTGAACGCCCTGCCCAACGGCGCGCAGGACGCCGCGCGCGTCATCGACCAGACTTTGTCGGACTTGGGGAGTTCCTATAATCAGGAAGGCTCAAGCGGCGCGCAGGCGCGGAATTTGTCTGAAGCCATTTCGATTCTAGGCAAGGCCGCCCAGTCGCGGCTGGGAGCGGCTCCGGCCGCGCTGATGCGGCACGAAATCGAGTCCGCGTTCAACACCCTTTTGGGCTACTTCAACACGGAGTCCGGGGACATTTACACCCAACTCCAGTCGCTGGGGCTCATCAGCGACAACTACGACAGCAACTCTTCAAATTCCTTCTACAGCGTCTCCCAGATGCGCGCCATGCTGGCCCTCCTTAACAAGGAAGCTCCCAAGGTCGCTTCCGGCAACATCGACATGGGAGGCTTGGACGTGAGCGTTTTCAAAGAGACCAGGGCCGTCCTGCCCCAGCTCATCGATTTGGCCGTCAAGTTTGGAATCCCGGAAGGCACGAGTTCGGCCGATGCCGCAGCCGCCCCCATAAACACCGCCTTGTCCAGCGTGAGCCAATCGTTCTACTCGGACGCTTTCTTGCAGGCTTTGCGCCAAGCCGGCCTGGCGCCGCAAAATCCCGTTTCGAGGCAGGTCTACGATCTCTACTACTGGAGCTACGATTCGGCCCGCATCGCGACGCTGGAGAATTTCCTGAAGCAGATTCTCGCCCAGAACGCCTTGCCGGGCCAAAAAAACACTTTGAGCTCCGACCAGAAGGACGCCATCACCACCCTGCTGCAAAGCGTGGCAAGCGCGGCGGCGACGCCTCAGAAGTCCGCGAGTTCTTCCGCGAGCGCGGGTCCCTCCGCCGTCCATGCGTTCGCGGCGCTGGCGCTCCTGCCCCTGGTCGTGCACGCGGCCCTTTGGACGGCCGGGATTTTGGGGGCGGCCGCTTTGGGCTATTATGGGATCAAGCGCTTGGCCAAGACCTCGGCGCCCGCCCAAGAGCCGCCGCATCCCCAGGCCAAGGCTTTTTTCGACATCGAGAAGGCGGCGCAGCGCGTCGAACTGACCGCGAAGAGCTTGGCCGAGTCGGCGGGCTTCGGGACGTTCCTCTCTTCTTTCAAGGGGGCCGACGGGACGGAGTTCGCGGAAATAGGCCTTTACCAGCCCGGCACCGATTTAAAGCGCGTGAACTGGTCCGCGACGGCGCGCTCGCAGGATCAGATTTTCGTCAACCGCTATCAGGCCGAGCGGGAAATGCCGTTCTTCATCCTGGCGGATTTGAGCCGCTCCGGCGGCGTCGACGCCCGCGGAAACGGCAAGGCCGACGCCATTCGCGCCACGGCGGCGGCTCTGGCGCTGGCCGCCTCGCGCCTGGGCCTGAGCGTCGGCGCGGTCTTGTTCACGGATCGGGTTGAATCCTACATCCCGCCCATTCGGGGCGCCGGACACGCCCGCGAAATCGCGCGGCAGATACAGACCCTCTCGCCCAAGGGCAAGGCGACCGATTTAAATCCCGCGCTCAAGCGCACCCTGGTTGCGGCCGGGAATAGAGCCTTGGTGGCGGTGGTCTCCGATTTCTTGGCGCCCAATTTCACCTCGGCGCTGGGCGCCCTGGCCGAAGTCGCCGAAATCAGCGTCGTGCGCGTGGCGGACCCGGCCGAGATGGAGCCCATGCCGGCCGTCGGCGTCATCGACGTGCAGGATCCTGAGACCGGGGAAAGCCGGACGGTGGACACGTCTAGCCGCGCGTTCCGCCGGAGCCAAGCCGCGGCCATCGCGGAGCGCGAGGCCGCGCTCGCTAAATCGTTTTCCAAAGCTCGCAAAGTCGTGACGTTGACCACGGACCGGGACGCGCTTTTAGAGTTGGTGTCCCATTTCAGCCGGGGACGATATCCCCGCGCCACGCAAGGAGAAAAACAATGAGAATGAACAACCGCCGCGTCGCCGCCGTTCTACCGGCCGCGATTCTGGCTTTGGGCGCCTACTTCGCCGCCAACGCGCGCGCGGGAGGCGTCGAGGAAGTCCCCGCGATGAGTGAAGGCGTGGAGGTTCCGGCCGCGGCCTTTGGCGCGCCGGAAACGCTGCCTTCGGCGGAGCTCGGAAATTTGACCGCCCTGCCGCAGGGTTTGGATTTGCCCGCGGGCCTTGCCGCCCAGGCGCTGGGAGCGTCCGCGGTTCAGGCCGTTCCCGCCGAGGAGAAGGCCGCGACGGCGGCAGCGGCTCCCGTTCCGAGCGAGGCTGCCCTGCCCGCCGCCGCCCAGGCGCCGGCCGCGGCGGCGTCCGGCCAGGCTTCCTCCCAGCCGGGGGAAGTCTCCAACGTTCCGACCCAAGCGCGGCAGGTCGCCGGTGACGTGCTTGCGCCGGAGAACGGTTCCAAGGGTTTTGCCGTCAACGCCGCCGGATTCGACGGAGGCGCGGCCGCCCAAGCCTCGGAGGCGCCCGCCGTTTCGGTGGAAGGCGACGCGTCCTCCCAGCCTCTGCCCGAGCAGGTGAAGTGGGCGGACGGGATTTTAAGCATGGTCCGCAAGCAATGGGATAAGGTCATCGTGGGGCAGGAGGAGTCCAAGGACGCCATCATGATGGCGCTCATCGCCCACGGCCACGCGTTTCTGGAGAGCGCTCCGGGTTTGGGAAAGACCACCTTGGCCAAGGCGGTCGCCGGCTCCATCTCCGCGAACTTCAAGCGCGTGCAGGGAACGGCCGATCTTTTGCCCGCAGACATCATCGGCAACATGGTGCCCAAGAAAAACGCCAAGGGCGACATAGAGCTGGTGTTCGAGAAAGGGCCCATCTTCACCGACATCCTTCTTTTCGACGAGATCAACCGCGCCCCGCCCAAGACCCTCTCGGCCGTTCTGGAGGCGATGGAGGAGCGGCAGATCACGGTCCTGGGCAAAACCTACCCGCTGCCGTCCAACTTCACGGTCTTCGCGACGCAGAACCCGCTCGAAGAGCAGGGCGTCTTCCCGACGCCCTACGCCGCGCAAGATCGCTTCCTAGCCAAGGTGCCGGTCTCGAAGCCCAGCGAGCAGGAACTGGGCCACATCATGGAGATTAACCGGGACACTTCGTCCAAGCCCAAGACCGAAGCGGTCACCAACCTGGAGACGCTCGACCGGATTCGGCAGGTGGCCCTGCGCCTGACCGTGACGCCGGAGATACAGAACTACATCGCCCGCATCGTGGGGGCCGCCAACAACCGCGAGGAAATCAAAAAAGGCCACGTCATTTCGCCGCGCGCCGCCATCGGCATCGAAATCGCGGCCCGCATCCGCGCCTTGATGAGGGGGGAGACGGCCGTTTATCCCCAAGACGTGGAGGCCGTGGCTCCGTTGATTCTGCGCCACCGGCTCATCATTGAATACGGCGCGGAATCGGAGGGAGTGACCTCCGATAAACTGGTCCAGAAAATCCTCTCCGAGGTCAAGATCGGAGGAGCCAAGCCGACGAAGTAAGCCGAAGCCGGCGGAACGAATTGCTATAATGAGCCGATGATCGCAATGCTAATGCCGGAGGGAATGGTTCATGGGCTCTTATAAGAAGATTAAGGTTCCGATGGCGGGCGAGAAGATCGGGCTCAAGGACGGCAAGCTCAGCGTTCCCAACCGGCCCGTCATCCCTTATTTCCCCGGTGACGGCACCGGCCCGGACATCTGGCGCGCCACGCGGCGCATCTTGGACGCCGCCGTGGAAAAGGCCTACGAAGGCAAGCGCGCGGTTTCGTGGATGGAGATTTACGCGGGCCTCTCCGCGCTCAAGAACTACGACAAGGACACGGTCCTTCCAGCGGAGACCATCGAGGCCATCCGGGACTTCCGCGTGGCCATCAAGGGCCCGCTCACGACGCCTTCCGGCGGCTTTAAGTTCGTCTGCCTGGTGTGCGCGGCCGAGCAAAACGGCGAGGGCGGCAAGCGCCCCGAGAAATGCGCCAAGTGCGGCTCGGAATGGGTCACGCCGCGCTTTCGCTCCTGCAACGTGGGCTTGCGGCAGTCGCTGGATCTCTACGCTTGCGTGCGGCCGGTGCGCTATTTCAAGGGCGTGCCCTCGCCGGTCAAGGAGCCGCAGAAGCTCGACGTGGTCATCTTCCGCGAAAACACCGAGGACGTTTACGCCGGCATCGAGTTCGAGTACGGCACGCCGGAGCAGAAAAAGGTCTACGACTTTTTGACCAAGGAGATGGGAAAGAAGATAAAACCCGACTCCGGCATCGGCATCAAGCCGATTTCCATCGACGGCACCAAGAGGCTGGTGCGCATGGCCATCCAATACGCCGTCTTGCACAAGCGCCCCTCCGTCACGCTCGTGCACAAGGGGAACATCCAGAAGTTCACCGAGGGCGCCTTCCGCGACTGGGGCTACGAGGTGGCCAAGGAAGAGTTCCGCGACCAGATCGTGACCGAGCAGGAGCTCTGGGAAAAATTTAGCGGCAAGATGCCCGCGGGCAAAGTCCTCGTCAACGACCGCATCGCCGACCAGACCTTCCAGCAGCTGCTCATCCGGCCGTCCGAGTACAGCGTCCTGGCCACGCCCAACTTGAACGGGGATTATCTCTCGGACGCGGCCGCGGCCCAGGTGGGAGGGCTGGGCATCGCGCCGGGCGCCAACATCGGCAAGGGCGTGGCGCTCTTCGAGGCCACCCACGGCACGGCGCCCAAGTACGCCGACAAGGACGTCATCAACCCCACGTCCTTGGTCTTGTCCGGCGTCATGATGCTCGAGCATTTGGGCTGGCAGGAAGCGGCGGATCTCATCGTTCGCGCCCTGGAGACGACCATCTTGAACAAGACCGTGACCTACGACTTGGAGCGCCAGATGACGGGAGCCACCAAGCTCAAAACCTCGGAATTCGGCGAGGCCGTGGTCAAGAACATGAAATTCTCCGCGCCCGTTCATGCCTGAACCCGGCCGACTGGGTTTAAGCGTCGTCGTTCCGGTCTATAACGAGGAGGAAAGCCTCCGGCCCTTCGCTGAAGAGCTCTCCGAAGTTCTCTCGGGGATTTCCCAAAGCCGGGAGGTCATCCTGGTCGACGACGGCTCCAAGGACGGCTCCTACGCCGTCATCGAGGAAGTATGCCGCAAGCTGCCGGACTTCAAGGCGGTCCGTCTGGGGCGCAACGCCGGGCAGACCGCCGCTCTTTCGGCCGGAATCGCCCGCGCGCGCGGTGAACTCATCGTCTGCCTGGACGCGGACGGGCAAAACGATCCGCACGACATTCCGGCCATGCTCGCCAAGATTGAAGAGGGCTACGACGTGGTCAGCGGCTGGCGAAAAAACCGCAAGGACCCGTGGCTCTCGCGCCGCCTGCCTTCGCAAATCGCCAACGGCATCATCTCCTCGATCACCGGCGTGCCGCTGCACGATTATGGCTGCACGCTCAAGATTTACCGGGCCCGCTACTTGAAGGAAATGCCGCTTTACGGCGAGATGCACCGCTTCATTCCGGCCTTCGCCGGCTTTCTGGGCGCGCGCATCGCGGAGGTGGAGGTCCACCACCGTCCGCGCACCCGCGGCTCGTCCAAATACGGCATCTCGCGCACCTTCAAGGTCATCCTCGACTTGCTCACCGTCAAGTTCATGGACGCCTACCTGGCCAAGCCCATCTATCTCTTCGGCGGGGGCGGCGTGATCATGGGGCTCATCGGCGCCGTCCTGGCCGCCGTGACGCTCTACAAAAAACTGGCCTTGGGGGTATTCGTCAAGGACCAACCCCTGTTCATGGTCTCCATCTTCTTCGCGATTGTCGGCTTCCAGCTCATTCTCCTCGGGCTTTTGGCGGAGATTCTCATCCGGATTTATTTCGACATCAAGGGCAAGCCGGCTTATTTCGTCCGCGAGACCTTGGGCTTCCTTGACTCGCCCGGCGCAAGTAAATTAGAATCGGTCTAGCTATGCCAAACCCAAAAAGAAAGCACACCCGTTCCCGGCGCGACAGCCGCCGAAGCCAGAATTGGAAGCTCGAGCGCCCGGCGTTGACGCCCTGCGCGAATCCGGACTGCCGAAAACTGCGGCGCTCCCACGTCGTTTGCCCGTACTGCGGATTTTACAAGGGGCGCATCGCCATCGCGCCCAAGCAGAAAAAAGAGAAGTCCCAAGGGCAGCAGGGAGAAGAACAAGGCTAGGACTTCCCGCCGGACACATCATTGATTAGGAAGGATTGGATATGGCAGAACAGGCGACCATGGAACCTCAAAAGACGGGGCGGCTGAGGCTGGAGAATAAAGTCGCCGTCATCACGGGAGCGGCCCGCGGCATCGGCTTCGCGACGGCCGAGCTCTTCTGCCGGGAAGGCGCCAAGGTGGTCCTGGTGGACCTCGACGAGGCGCTGGTCAAGGAATCGGCGGCCAAAGCCGCCGCGGCCCCGGATCAGACAATGGGCTTGAAGGCCGACGTCTCCAAGTTCGCCGACTGCGAGGCGGTGGTCAAGGCGGTCGTGGAAAAATACGGCAAGCTCGACATCCTCATCAACAACGCCGGAATCACCAAGGACAATCTCATCCTGAGGATGTCCGAGGCGGATTGGGACTTGGTTCTCGGCATCAATCTGCGGGGCGCGTTTAATTTCACCAAGGCCGCGGTGCGGCCCATGCTCAAGGCGCGCTACGGCCGCGTCGTCAACGTCGCCTCCGTCGTCGGGCAGGAAGGCAACGCGGGCCAAGCCAACTACTCGGCCTCCAAGGGGGGGCTTATTTCCCTCACCAAGTCCTGCGCGCGCGAGTTCGCCTCCCGGAACATCCTGGTCAACGCCGTGGCCCCGGGGTTCATCCGCACCCGCCTGACCGACGTCATCCCCGAGGCGGACAAGGAGATGCTGGCCAAGAAGATTCTCGTGGGGCGCTTGGGCGAGCCCATCGACATCTCCAACTCGATTTTGTTCCTGGCGTCGGATGAAGCATCCTACATCACGGGCCACGTGCTCAACGTTAACGGCGGCGGCTACATGTAGGTAGGTCTCGTCGCGCATGAAGGAAGCGCGAAATCAAGGGAGGCAACATGGCTGAAACTAGCACTAGCATTGAAGACCGCGTCAAGCAGATTATCGTCGAGCAGCTGGGCGTCGATGCTTCCGAGGTGACCCCGCAGGCCCATTTCGTCAACGACCTGGGCGCGGATTCTCTCGACACCGTGGAGCTCGTGATGGCTCTTGAAGAGGAATTCGACACCGAGATTCCCGATGAGCAGGCCGAGAAGATCCAGACCGTCGGCCAAGCCATCGACTACATCAAGGCCCACGCGAAGAAGTAGCGCTCGGAGGTTCGGGTGGTGCTGACGGTGCCCGCGGCCGAGCCTCTGGAAAGCTCCCTAGGCTACCGGTTTCGCAGGCCGGATTTGCTTCGGGAGGCGCTCTCGCACAAGTCTTTCTCCGCGGAAACGAATTCGTCCTTCAACAACGAGAGGTTGGAGTTCCTCGGAGACAGCATCTTGGCGGCGGTGGTCGCGCATCAGCTCTGCGAGAGCTACCCGGCGGACGACGAAGGCGCGCTTTCCAAAAAGAAAGCGCGCCTCGTTTCCCGCGCGAGCCTGGCCGGATGGGCGGCGCAAATTAATCTGGGCGCGCATCTCTACCTGGGCATCGGGGAGGAATCCTCCGGCGGCAGGAGCCGCCAGAGCCTTTTGGCCAACGCCATGGAGGCCCTTATCGGCGCGATGTATTTGGACGGGGGCTACGCGGCCGCGGAGCGCTTTATCCGCGGCTGGTATCTGGGCAAGCACGCCAATCTGCCGGAAACGGACTACAAGAGCCAGCTCCAGGAGCTGATGCAAAAAAAGCACAAAACCCTTCCGGCCTACCAGACCGAGCAGGTGGAAGGGCCGGATCACGACAGGACTTTTCGGGTGGCGGTTTATTTGGGGAAGAAAATGCTGGGCCAAGGCGCCGGGAAAAGCAAGAAGGAGGCGGAGCAGTCGGCCGCCTGCGCGGCCTTGGAGACGCTTAAAACCGGGGAGAAATGACATGGACTATGGATTGACCGAGACCCAGCAGGAAATCGTGGATTTGTCCTACCGCATCGCGGTGGAGAAGATGAAACCCGTGCGCGAGCACTACGACGCCACCGAGGAATATCCCTGGCCCATCGTCGAGGAGTTCCGCAAGGCGGACCTCTTCGGCGTCTATCTCCCGGAGAAATACGGGGGCCTGGGCGGCGGCACGATGGAGCTGGTCCTGGTCACGGAGCAGCTCTCCCGCATCTGCGCCGGCATCGCGCTGTCCCTGGCCGCGTGCGGCCTGTGCGCCATCCCGATTCTGCTTTTCGCCAACGAGGAGCAGCGCCAGCGCTTTTTGCCGGACTTGGCCACGGGCAAGCGCCTGGGCGCGTTCGCCTTGACCGAGCCGCAGGCGGGCTCGGACGCCACGGCCACCAAGTGCACGGCTCGCCTGGAGGGCGACTGCTACGTGATCAACGGGCAGAAGAATTTCTGCTCCAACGGCAACGCCGCGGACCTCTACACGTTCTTCGCGACCACGAACCCCTCCCGCGGCGCGCGCGGCCTTTCGGCCTTCGTCGTGGAGAAGGGCACGCCCGGATTCACCTTCGGAAAGAAGGAGCACAAGATGGGAATCCGCGCGTCCTGGACCTACGACCTGGTCTTCAACAACTGCAAGATTCCCAAGAAAAACCTGCTCTACAAGGAGGGCTACGGCCTCTTCGTGGCGCAGAGCACCTTCGACGCGTCGCGTCCCGGCGTGGCCTCGCAGGCCCTGGGCCTGGCCACCGGCGCCATCGACGAGACCCTGTCCTACATCCGCATCCGCAAGCAGTTCGGCCAGACCATCGCGTCCTTCCAGGCCATCCAGCACATGCTGGCGGACTGCTCGACCGCGGTTGAGGCGTCGCGGGCGCTTCTCTACAGCACGGCGCGGGCCATGGACAAGGAGATGAAGCCGGCCATCGAGCGGGCCATGGAGAAAGGCACCATCGTCTTCGACGAGATGAACGCGTTGAACGTCAGGCGCTGGACCAAGGAGTCGGGCATGTGCAAGGTGCTCTGCTCGGACACCGCCATGCGCGTGGCCACCGACTGCGTGCAGATGTGCGGCGGCATCGGCTACATGCGGGACTTCCCGGTGGAGAAGTACATGCGCGACGCCAAGATCACGCAGATATACGAGGGCACCAACCAAATCCAGAGAAACGAAATCGCCATGATGATCATCAAGGAAGCGGCCTCCAAGCAGAAGGAGGCGGTCGCCGCCTAGCATGGGAGAAACGGTCGGCTTCGCGGCGGGCGCTGGAACGGCGCAGGGCTACTTGGCGGCCAAGAAGGCCGGCAAGGGCCCCGGCGTCATCGTCATCCAGGAATGGTGGGGGATGGCGCCCCACATCCAGGACGTCTGCGAGCGCTTGGCCGCCGAGGGCTTCATCGCCCTGGCTCCGGACCTCTACCATGGCGAGAAGGGCAAGTCCCCCGATGAGGCCGGGCGCCTGATGATGGCGCTAGACATCGAGCGCGCCGCCGCGGATTTGGCCGGCGCGGCTAAGCATCTGCTCTCCCACCCGCGCGTGTCCGGGAAAAAAGTCGGCGTCATGGGCTTTTGCATGGGGGGGCAGCTGGCCCTGTTCGCGGCCGCCAAGTGCCCGGACATCGGCGTGTGCGCGGATTTTTACGGCATCCACCCCAAGGTCCTGGTGGACTACGCGGCCATCCGCTGCCCGGTGCTGGGCCTCTTCGGGGAAAAAGACGACTTCGTTTCCCCGGACTCGGCGCGCAAGCTGGAGGCGTCCTTGAAGGCCGCCGGCGTCAAGACGGACTTCACCGTTTTCCCGCGGGCCGGCCACGCCTTCTTCAACGATTCGCGGCCGGAAGCGTACAACAAGATCGCGGCGTCGCAGGCCTGGGAAAAGCTCCTGGCCGCGCTGCGCAAGAACCTGCTGTCTCCGGCCATGTCCTGAGCGCGGATGAATGATTCATCGCCTGTCTCTTTACCTGCTGTCCCTGCTCGTCAGGCACACCGGCGCCACTCTTTTTACCAGCCAGGCGCTTAAAGCCAGCCTCATCCCCGTTCCCGCGCCGTCCCTTATCATGGTCGCCAGCGCGCTCATGAGGCCCCCGCTGGCCGGCCCGGCCCGCACCCTGGCCTTCTTGGCCCGCAGAATCGTCCTGCCGGCCGCGGCGGGCATGACGGCCGGATCGCTGCTCCCTTTTTGGCTGGCGCGGCGCGCGGGGGAGGACGTTTTCCAGCGCACGCGCAGCCTCCGGCGCTTCAAGAAGAGATATCTGGATAAATTCGGGCAGCGCCTGGAGGCGCGTCCCGCGCGCTACATCCTGCTCTTGAGGGCCGTGCCCGTTATTCCCATGACGCTGGGCTCCCTGGCCATGGGCGTTTTCCAGGTCTCGCTCGCGCAATTCGCGGCCTGGACCTTCGTGGGCGCGCTGGCGCGCTCCTTGGCGCTGGCTTTGATGGGCCTTTTGACCTTGGACACCTTCGACATCCTGATGCGCCGCGTCCACCGCATCAGCGCGTTCAATCTTTTCGCCCTGGCGGCGACGCTGGCGCTGGCCTGTCTTGTTCCCGTGTTTCTCAAACGGCGGGCAAGGAAAAGGCGGCTGGGTGTCCAACGGGGGAATTAAGGCCCTGGGCCTTGCCGAAGTAAGCCCAGAGAATATCGCCGTCGAATTCTATTTCGCGCACCGTGTCGTCTTGCGCCACGGATAGTATATCCGCGGCGCAAGATTCAAACGCGGAGGCGATGTCGCAGCGCAGGAAGTCCACGGCCGTCACGCCCTCGAGAAGCAGCAGGCTCCAGCGTCCGCTCGGCTCGGAATCCGATAGGCTGGTCGATTCCACGATCATGCTCTCGATGGGGCAGAGCCGCGAAAATGTGGAGAGCGCCTTGGATAAAAGCGGGCTTCCGAAGCGCGCCGGAGAGAAGGGGCCTCTGTAAAGACTCGTCTGGTATTTTCCAGCTTCGGATTGGTTGAGGGGGAGATGAAGCCGCCGAATCCCGCCGGCGGCGCCATGCCAGCGGAGTTCAAGCGGGCGATCTTGCCCCAAGTCCCAGCGCACATTAAGCCACGGGATATTCTCCGGCGGGCAGCGCCATTTTTGGGCGTCGCCGGGCAGATGAAACGCGGCCGCCGCGTGCTTTAGGAAAGAGCCGTAATCTTTTTGCGCGCCGGCGTGCCTGGTTTCAAGCTGGGCGAATCCAAGAGCTCCGGAAATTCCAATATCCCAATCGCCGGCTTTATTTTGGTTCCCGATGGAATTAATGAGCGCTTTAAGCCTGGAGGCTTTTAAATCGGCGGATTGGGACGCAAAGGCGGCAACCCGGTCCAGGAAGCGCTGCCGGTTCATCGGCGGACTGTCTCTCCAACGATTTTGCGCGGGGTCCCTTTGTGGAGGCCAAGGCCCGGCAAGGCGTACGCCTTGCGGTGATTGGCGCAGTACCTTTTCTGCTCCTCGAGGATGCCGGACGGATAGCTTTCGATGCCTTGGCGCAGAATCCCCAACTCTTTCCAGCAGCCGAGAAGAAATCGCCTGCCGAATTCGGTGAAGCTTCCGTAGTAGGAGAGGGTTTGCAGGGCGTCCTGCATTTGGAAGACGCGGCGGGCAGTAGAACCGGCAAGGTGACGGCGCTTTCCCTGAGGTTCTATGTCGTCATCGAAACGTTTCCTAAAGTAGCGAACGACATTAAGAAAGGCGTGAACACCGTATAGAATGCCGCGGAGATGCCTGGGATCATCGCGCCAGGGGGAATAAAAAATTTTTCCTGATTGTCCTGGGAGCAGCAACGAATCGATGGGAGCAAGCAAATTTAATTTTTGGTGGCAGTATTCATGGATCAATGTTTCGGCCTGGAGGACGGCGTCGTCGGAATGCGACAAGGCGACGGCTCCAGGCAGGCGGGAATAAGAGGAACTCACGCTGATGTCAGGGGATGGGGAGACCAGCGGTACCAAAACGCGCAGTAATTCACGCATCTCAAGCCAGAGGAGCGGATCCTTTTTCTTCACGTCAGTCAAGGCTGATCTCAGAGTCGATATGAATTTATCTTCGCCATCTTTCCCGAGTTTTACAGCGTTGTGATCCATTACATGGCTGGTTAAAAGCCAATTTTTGTTTTCCGCGTAAATCCCCGGAATTATCTCTGAGTTTTTGGACAGAGGGATGGAAAGTCGCTCTCCCGTTCTCAATTTAACTAGTGAGTTCTCTCCAGAGACGCTGATTTCGAACTCCACGGGAAATGCCGCGCCGGGAATCTGCACATAATACGGCGTTCCGTAAAGATAAAAGCGTCCATCTGGATCTGTTGAGGCGCGGAACACTATTTTTTTCCGCGATTCGATGTCCAGTGGCGCGACGAATCCTTGGAACAAACCCAGAAGCATGGAACGCTCCTGGAATACCAGTTCACGGCGTTGCCTTTTGAATAGGTGAAGCCAATAGTTAAAAATGGGATGTCCCGCCAGTTGATTTCTAAGTGGCGACTTGGAGGATATGAATTTTCTGATGCCAGTGAGATATTCTTTGTGCCCAATAGCCGTGGCGTCCATCCGCAGGAATCTTTCGACATCCTTAAGGTCGGAGATTAGCTCTGAAGTGCTTTTCCATTTCACGGCCGCCCATTCTTTCGAGGGCCCTCCGCTAAGAAGCCAGCGACGTTCGTCAAGTTCCATCAAGAGGGGCAACAATGAGTGCTTCTCGTATCTCGTCGGTGCGGAGGTGGGTCCGGTGGTGCGGCTTGTTAATTGGCGCCAATGGCAGAACAATACATCGTCTTGATACGGCCTAATATCCGCGCACATGCGGATTCACCGTAAAAGGTTCCCAGGCATGCTCCCCGAGTCAGGGGCGAATTAAACACGGGAGCCCGGCCGCAATTCGGTCGTTTTTTCATCCAGAAGTAGCTAGCTATGGCCGTTGACGTATCGCTCAAGTCGGGCGGATTATGAACCGGGGAAAAATGATTGAGGCTCTCACGACATTTCCGCACGGCGGAATAGAGTTGGTCCGGCGAGACAACGTATTTCATTACGGCGCAGACGTTGCGGCGGCTGGAAAACTCCTGGGCGCTTCCCCTACAGAAAGCTCTACTAGTTGGGCTGTCCACGGGTGAATGGGTGATCGCCGCGCAACGCTGGTAATCAAGAGCATCAAGTGTATCAGGAGTTATCCCCTTGCCGATATCCCGGGAGAAAATTAGGGTACTGAAATTGTCTCGACAGAGCTGGGACCATTTATTCGAGTAGACATTTAGGATATCACAGGAGTCCGGGTTCCTATCGGACATGGCGCGGCACATGGCATACTCGATGGATGCGGACTTGACCTGGTTCCATTTCGTGCGCTCCTCGCGTGGCAGGCCCGCTGTCTGATTTTTTACTTTTGCCAAATTGAAGTGAACAAGGCAATAGGATTTACTTTCAGCTAATGCCTGCCGCGAAATCGCGGATAGAAAAATCACCGAGGCCATTGCCACAAACGCGAGGGAAATAATTCGTTTCACGGGTCGCTCTAGAGAGACTGTAAAATTTTTACGTAGCAGTGTCAAGGATGTGCGCTCTCTACCAATAATTCCGTAAGCCAGCACGAAGATGACCCGTCGGCAGATTCGCAGACGGATTTGCGTCGGAATTTCCGTACCGACGCCGCCGCCGGGACAAAAGTCGCTCGCCGCAGGCGCCGCAAGAAGTTCCGACGTTCCCCCCAAAAACTGGGCCATTTGCAAGTTGAGTCCGAAGTGATAAAACACACAACGGAGGACTCAAAAAATGGCGAAGCGACACACCGAAGAACAGATCATCGGCGTGCTGAAGGAATCGGAAGCCGGGATGAAGACGTCCGAGCTCTGCCGCAAGCACGGCATCAGCGAAACGACGTTCTACAAGTGGAAGGATAAATTCGGCGGGATGACGGTCAGCGACATCCGGCGTCTGCGCGTGCTTGAGGAAGAAAACCGGCGCCTCAAGCACATCGTAGCCGATCTGACGCTCGACGTCCGGGCGCTCAAGGAAATCAACTCAAAAAACTGGTAAGGCCCAAGGCGAAGAGGGCCGCGGCCAAGCACGCGGTCGAAGCCTTGGGCCTGACGGTACGTGGAGCATGCCGGCTGGTGTCTCTGTGGCGGTCGAGCTATCAGTATCGCTCGCGCCGCAAAGACGACGCGCCGCTGCGGCGGAAAATGCTGGAAATCGCCGAGCGCCGCAGGCGCTTCGGCATGCCTCGAATATACGTGATGCTGCGCCGCGAGGGCTGGGGCGATAACTATAAGCGCGTGGAGCGCATTTACGGCGAGGAAGGGATGGCCCTGCGACGACGCAAGCGCCGCAAGAAGTTCGTCGGCCCTCGCGTGCCGCTGCCCGTGCCGGCAAGGCCCAACCAGCACTTGTCGATGGACTTCGTCCAGGACCGCCTGACCAGCGGCAGGAAGATCCGGACGCTGACGATCGTGGACAACTTCTCGCGAGAATGTCCGGCGCTGGAGGTGGACACGTCCTTGGGAGGTAGGCGCGTTGTCAGGGTCTTGGAGCGTGAGGGGCTCCCCGTCTGTCCGACCACCGTGGACCTGATTTAAGGTAGCCGTTGTCGTTCGAAGAGAGGAAGATATCCGTCGTCGGCCGTTCCTCTTTTCTTTTTGCTTCTTTTTCTTTTCTGTGAATTGCTGTGGACA
>DATLUA010000058.1:0-5314 GCA_035533295.1 Elusimicrobiota bacterium
CATGTGGAGCAGAAAATCGATGCCCGCGATGTAGAGGGAGAGGACGATGACGAGCAGGATGACCACGCGCGTGGAATCGCCGGCCTCCCGGCGCGTGAGCCAGGACGACTTCTTGAGCTCGTAGTACGCCTCTTTGACGAATTGTATCGCGAAGTTCATCGTTGTCAGTCGTTACTCAAAATCCGGCGCGGGGGCGCCAGGACTCGAACCTGGAGTCTCGGTTTTGGAGACCGATGGTTTAGCCAATTAACCGACACCCCCAAATCCGCGCGCCGCCCGCTACTTGACTTCTTTATGCAGGGTTGATTTCCGGCAGGCCCTGCAGAATTTCTTGATTTCCAGCTTGAAATCCTTCTTCTTGCCGCGCTGCAGCGTGTAGTTCTTGTTCTTGCACTCCGAGCAGCCCAGCGTCAAGACGATGCGGTCGCCCATGGCTTAAGCGATGATGTCGCTGACCACGCCGGCGCCGACGGTGTGCCCGCCCTCGCGCACCGCGAAGCGCAGGCCCTTCTCCATCGCGATGGGGCAAATCAGCTCGCACTCGATGTCGATGTTGTCGCCCGGCATCACCATCTCCACGCCCGCCGGCAGCGTCACCGTTCCGGTCACGTCGGTGGTGCGGAAGTAGAACTGCGGCCGGTACCCCTTGAAGAACGGCGTGTGACGCCCGCCCTCTTCCTTGGTCAGCACGTAGAGCTTGGCCTTGAATTTCGTGTGCGGGGTGATGGTCCCGGGCGCGATGATGACCTGCCCGCGCTCGATTTGCGCCTTCTCGATGCCGCGCAGCAGGATGCCCACGTTGTCGCCCGCCTGGGCGTCGTCCAAGAGCTTGCGGAACATTTCCAGGCCCGTGACCACGGACTTGATCGTCGGCTTGATGCCCACGATCTCGACGTTGTCGCCGACCTTGATTTTGCCCCGCTCCACCCGGCCCGTCGCCACCGTGCCGCGGCCGGTGATCGAGAACACGTCCTCGACCGCCATCAAAAAGGGCTGGTCCGTGGCCCGCTTGGGCTCCGGGATGTCCTTGTCCAACGCGGCCATCAGCTTCTCAATCGCGGGCTCGCCGATGTCCGAGGTGTCGCCTTCCAGCGCCTTGGTCGCGGAGCCGCGAATCACGGTCACCTTGTCGCCGGGGAACTCGTACTTGCTCAAGAGCTCCCGCACTTCCATCTCGACCAGGTCCACCAAATCCTTGTCCGCCACGTCCACCTTGTTCAGGAACACCACGATGTGGGGCACGTTGACCTGGCGGGCCAGCAAAACGTGCTCGCGGGTCTGCGGCATCGGACCGTCCGCGGCCGAGACCACCAGAATCGCGCCGTCCATCTGCGCCGCTCCCGTGATCATGTTCTTGATGTAGTCGGCGTGTCCCGGGCAGTCCACGTGGGCGTAGTGCCGGTTGGCCGTCTCGTATTCCTGGTGGTGGACGTTGATGGTCACGCCGCGCGCCCGCTCTTCAGGGGCGTTGTCGATTTCGTCGTACTTCTTGGCTTGCGCCAAGCCCTTCTTGGCCAAATAGTGCGTGATGGCCGCGGTCAGGGTCGTCTTGCCGTGGTCCACGTGGCCTATAGTCCCGATGTTGACGTGCGGCTTCGTCCTTGAAAATTTCGCTTTGGCCATGGTGTTTCTCCTTCGTTCCCTTTTTTGGAATCTTTTTTATTTTATCAATTTTGAAGCGTTGCAACTCAAAAACAAGCTGGGAATGGGAATCGAACCCACGACCTTCTCCTTACCATGGAGATGCTCTACCAGCTGAGCTATCCCAGCGTCTGCCCGGGCACGAAAGCCCAGCCCCTGGAGCGGGCGATGGGAATCGAACCCACGTAACAAGCTTGGAAGGCTTGTGTTCTACCATTGAACTACGCCCGCCTCAAGCGCCGGAGCCGTTCCCAACCCAAGCCCGGCCGACGGGGCCTCGCTCGAGGGGAGCGTCAACTATAGAACACTTTGACACGACGGGTCAAGCTACTGATGGAGAGGTGGGACGGGAAAATCACACAGCACAGAGAACTTCAGGCGACCTTTAAAATTGGTTGCGCCGTATCGACGGTATAAGCGTTTTCTGGCCATTAAATCATGCCGTTCGGGAAACGTGGAAAGCAAAGGACTGGTGAAAGATGTCCCAATTTCCCGCTTTTCACGAACGAATGCCGGTCCAAGATGACGGCTTGGCTTAAATCGACGGAGAAGAGCTATTTTATGCGAGAATCTGCGTCAACTTCTGCTTGATGTGCGCTTGGAGGATAATTAAACAAGTAAAAGCTTGCAAAATAAAGACAGTCGTGATACACTCTTCGGACCGCGATACGCGGCAAGGAGGGTGGAATGAATATTGCGTTGGGGTTGTTCGCGTTGGGCGCCGTGACGGGACTGTTCCTGGCGGTGCAGCATTTTCGAGGCCAGGCGCTGAGCTGGGGCGCGGCGCTGGCGCACGGGGCCTTCGGAGCGTCCGGGCTCGTGCTGTTGGCGTGGGCGCTGTTCAAGACGGGCTTCGCGGGCCTGGGAGCGATCTCGCTGGCCGTCTTCGTCGTGGCCGCGCTCGGCGGCTTTGGCCTGGTGTCCTTCCATCTGCGCGGCAAGCGCCTGCCCTCGGCGGTCGTCGTGATCCACGCGCTCGCCGCCGTCGCGGCGTTCGCGATGCTCGTCGCGGTGGTGTTCAGGCTCGCGTGAAGCGGCTGAGGGCGCTCGGCCATCCCATCCACCCTCCAACCGTCCACGTCCCCTTCGGGCTTTGGGCGGCGGCGGTCTGGGACGCGGCGGCGCTTTTCACCGGCTGGCCCGAGCTCTGGACGCTGAGCTTGGGGTGCCTAGGGCTCGGCTGCGCCGCGGCGCTGCCGGCCCTGGGCACGGGTCTTTTGGATTTCGCCGCCTTGGAGGACGCATCCGCCGAGGCGACGGCGTTCTGGCACATGGGCCTGATGTGCGCGTGCTGGCTGCTTTACGGCGCGAGCGCTCTGCTGCGCGGCGGGCTCGGTCCGCCGGCGCATCGGACGGCGGCGGTGGCGGCGCAGTACGCCGGCTTCGCGCTACTGTCCGTCGGTGGGTGGCTGGGCGGCCATCTGGTCTATTCGCACGGCTCGGGGGTCCGCGCGGAGAAGTTATAATGGAAAGCGTGGGACAGCGTCTGGACGACTTCGCCGACCTCAAGCGAGAGCTCCTGCTGGCCCTCAAGCGCGGCGGCCCATCGACGATCGCCGCGCTGGCCGGGCCCTTGCGCGTCACGCGCGAAGGCGCGCGCCTTCATCTGGCCGGCCTTGAGCGCGACGGCTGGGTCAGGCGGCGCGGCGGCCCGCGCGGCTCGGGCCCCGGGCGACCCGTGGCGCGATACGAGTTGACGGCGGCGGGAGAGGAGCTCTTTCCCAAGGCGTACGACGCGCTCGCCGTAGAGATGCTCGACGCCGTCGCCGACCAGTTCGGGACCAAGGCCCTCAAAAAAGTGCTCACCGCGCTCGTCGAAGCGCGCGTCAAGAGATTCGAGCCGCGGTTGCGCGGGCTCTCCCTCGAAAAGAGGCTCGAGCGGCTCAAGGAGCTCTACTTGGCCGACGATCCCTTCATGAGCGTAGAACGCGAGGGCGCGCAGCTTCGCCTGGTCGAGCGCAACTGCCCTTTCTTCTCCGTGGCCAGCCGCCGCCCGGCGCTGTGCAGCGTCACGGTCAACACCATGAGCCGCCTCCTCGGCCGCCGCGTGGCGCGCGAGGAGCGCTTCCAGGCCGGCCACGGCCGCTGCTCCTTCGTGGTCAAGCTTCGGGAGAAGGTGCCGCCGCGATTCGAGTTCGAGGCATAATGACCTGAGCCACTGGGTCCTCCGAACGATCATTCGGGTGAGATCGCGAAAATTATTGGCCGTCTTCGGTCTCGGCGGCGAAATCCTCCTGTTCGCAAGTCTTGCCTTCGCGTTTCGAAAGTTCCTTCTCCACACATAGCGCTCCTTGAAGGGTGTCCCATCAGGCGAACGCGCTGCGGCCACATGGAGCTACAGCGTTAGCCTCGGGTCGCGGCAACGAGACGTCGGCCGACCGGCGGCACGAGTCGCGTCATCGCGATCGCGGCCGCGCACGACCACGGGCTCAGCATGAGCGTCTGTAGAAGCCTGCCGATCCTCATCCGGCCGTTGAATTCGGCTCGCCAGCGCGCGTCCCAATGCCGCGCCAAGCTCGCGCCATTGAGCCGCGGCTGGGACGCAAGCAGGTCGGCGAGCAACTCGGCGGAACGCAAGGCCATGGCCTGTCCGTCGCCGCAAAGCGGAGCGATCATCGCTGCGGCGTCGCCGACAAACAGCAGCGGGCCGGAGCTCGTCTCTTTCGATTCGAAGCCGATTTGGGCGACCGCATGCACGGCTTCTTCGGCGGGCGATAGAGCTTGGAGCCGGTCATGAAGAGTCGGGCTCAAGTCCTTGAGCGTCCGCGTGACAGCCTCCCAGCCGGGTGACCCAAGACCGTGGACAAAACTCCTCGACACAAGCAGGCAGACGTTGACCACGTCGTCTTCCACGAAGCTGACGCCCCCGTACCCATCCCTGAAGGCATGGAGCTCGACCGATCCGCGCAACGCGGCCGACAGATCGTGGCCCGCGGCGCCATCCCGAGGCCGGTGATGCCTCTTGAGCCCAATAAAGGGATGATCTTTCGCGATGAATGGGCGATCGAGTTGCCGGTCCAGACGGCTGCGGCGGCCATAAGCTCCAATCACAATGCGCGCCTGCACGCAGCGTCTTTCCGGCAGGCGATTTCCTCCGCTGATTTCCACCTCGACCGACGTTTGATCGCCGGACGAATGAATCGCTCTCACTTGAGCCCCTTCCAGAGCGACCGCTCCCGACTGCGCGGCGTGCCGGAACAGAAGCTCATCGAGAACGGCGCGGCTTACGCCCAGCGACTCCCCCGTCAGCGGCAACGCGACTGGCTTGCCGTACGGCGCGAATAGCTTGGCGGACTTGATCCGCTCGGGCCCCTTGGCAAGGACGGCTTCGAGGCAGTCTATGCGTCGCAGCGAATCCTGAGCTTCGGGCGAGAGGAATTCCCCGCAAACCTTGTCTCGCGGGAACGCATCCTTCTCTAGGAGCGCGACGTCGCGGCCTTGGCGCGCCAGCAGCGCGGCCAGGGCGCTGCCGGCTGGACCGCCGCCGATGACGACAAATTCATGGCTGTCGCGCAGCGCGGAGCTCATTTTCGGATAGGCTTATGCACTTGACTGACCCTGCGCCAGCGCACACCTCGCATGCGGAGTACCAGCCGGCCCACGCTTTGCGGCCAGCAGGAGCAATGTAAGAAAACCATGTTCTCGCACACCTCGCCGGTTGAAGCGGAAGGTA
>DATLUA010000059.1:0-33748 GCA_035533295.1 Elusimicrobiota bacterium
TACCTTCCGCTTCAACCGGCGAGGTGTGCGAGAACATGGTTTTCTTACATTGCTCCTGCTGGCCGCAAAGCGTGGGCCGGCTGGTACTCCGCATGCGAGGTGTGCGCTGGCGCAGGGTCAGTCAAGTGCATAAGCCTATCCCTCGATGACCTTCCTCACCTTAAAGTAGGAGCCTTCCCGCTCCGGAGCGAGGAAAAGAATTTTCTCCGCGCCGGGAAAGGTCCGGGCTTTATCCTCGCGCCAAGCGCCGGAAGCCCCGGAAACCGACGTCGTCGGCGCCACCTTCGCGGTGTCCACCCGGGAGAGTTCGGCGACCGAGTCCAAAATCTTGCCCATCTGCTCGCGGTAGAGGCTCTCTTCATCGGAAGAAAGCCGCAAGCGGGCCAGTTTGGCGATTTTTCGGACGTCTTCGAGGCCGAGGCTCATGGCTGGTGATGGCGCGCGGCCATTATATCAAATCACCGCGAAAACACGCTTTGCCGCCGATTCGCGTCCTGGGCCTTTTAGGTCCAAAAAACCGGGTCCTATCGGCCTATCTTTCGGGGACCAATGGCTTCAGGCCTCCCTAATCATCGCAAGCTACAATAAGCGTGTGACCAGGAGCGAGGGACGCGTCTCCGGCCTCATCCGCAAAACCGTCAGCATCCTTGTATCGTTCCTCATCCTGGGCGTCGGCCCGCGGGCGGCCGGCTACCGCTTGGCCGCGCAGGAATTCTCCGGCCCCGAGGCGGCGCCCAGCGCCGCCGCCTCCGGCATCGCGGCGGACGTTCCGCTCCAGAAGAATGCCCTTTCTCCCGCCTCCCTCGATGTTGAGACGAACATTCCCCTCAACGCCGCCCCGCCGAGCCTGCTTGCTCCGGGACTGGCCGCCGCCTTGAACCGGCAGGGACTCCTGCCGCGGTCGGCCCAAGCCGGAACTCCGGCTCAAGCGCTACCGGAAGAAGCGGCGCCCACGGAGAGCGCCCCAATGCGCCCTGCGGCGGCCGGCGCGAGTTCCTCCCAGCCGACGTCCGTGCGCCCGCTGGCCTACCTGCAGCTGCTTAAGGACAAAAAATTCCTGCGCTTTCTCTCCGCGACTCAAAATCCCTCCGCTTCCGCGGAAACGCTGAGCCATGACGCCCAGTTGGCCCTGTTCGCTCCGCCGCAAGCGCCGTCCGATTCGCCAAGCCCGCCCCAACCTTCCTCTCGCCGCGCGGATCTGCTGCGCGCGGTCTTAAGCCGCGGGACCAAAAACGTCCAAGGACAGCGCGTCAATCCTTTTGTTTTCCACGTCGCGGGCAAGCAGGACGTAATGTTCTCGGCCCGGAACGCGGGACTAGAGGGGTTCACCTATTCCAAGCATGAGATCGAATCGGACCTGGGGCCCTCGGCCATTCTCCACCACCTGGGACAGTACTTCGAGTATTTGGACGCTCTGCTTTCCCCGGCGCGCGAAATCTCCTCCGTGGCCGCGCTGCAAACCCGCGTCGGCGCCCTGCGCGACGCCAAATTAGGCGCCGCCAAGAAAAACGCCCAGCTCCAAAATCTTCTGGAGAACGGCATCAAGACATTGCAGGAGGACTTCCGCGCGGCCCAACCTTCCTCCTGGATGCAAAAAGCCCGGGTCTACGAGATTTTTCCGCGCGCCTTCAACTTGGAGGGCTGGCGCGCCTGGCGCGGACGGCCACGAAGCTCGCAAGGCAAGAAATTCTTCGCCGACTTTTCCTCGGAAGACTTGGCCGACTTGAAGTCCATGGGCTACGACGCCCTCTGGACCATGGGCATCTTTCCCATCGGCCTGCGCGACCGCGTGGGCGACGCCGGCGGCTCTCCCTACTCCATCCAGGACCACGCGGCGGTCAATCCTGAGCTGGGAACGCTGGAGGACTTCAAAGGCTTCGTCGCGCGAGCCCACGCCGCGGGTTTGAGGGTCGTGCTTGACTTCGTGCCCAACCACACCTCGCAGGACTCGCGCCTCCTGGCCGAGCATCCGGAATTTTTCATCCATCGGGAAGTCGAAGGCGATCCGCAAAAACCGCCGGAGGGCTACTTCCCCTATTTCAGCCAAAAACTCAAAAAATGGATTTGGGTCAGCTACGGCGGCTACAACTCCTTCGGCGCGCGGGCCTATTGGAAAGACACGGCTCAACTCGACTACTCGCGCCAGGACACAAGGGACGCCATGTCGGCCATCGCGGCCGAGTGGATCAACCGCGGCGCCGACGGCCTGCGCGTGGACATGGCCTATCAGCTCGTCAATGCGGCCTTCTCCGGGCTCTGGGGCCTTCAGACTCCTCATAAAGAATTTCTCGCCCAATTGATGGAAACCGGGCGGCAGCAAAATCCGTCCGCAGCCTATGTCGCGGAAGCCTACGCCCTGCGCGACGCGCTCTCGGCCGTGGGCTTTAACTCTATCTACAACAAGAACAACATGGACACCGGCGAGGGCCAGTACGGCTGGTACGACTCCTGGATGAACGGCGATTTGGGCGACATCCGCCAAGCGATCCGCGAAGCGTCCTTCCTGACCTGGCAGAAGGGCGGCGCGACCGGCCTGCAGTTCATCGGCAACCACGACGAGGCCGCGCCCCAGCGCCAAGCGGCCATCGGCCGCCGGCCCGTGAGCGGGTTGGGCCGGCTCTGGAAGGCGGCGGCGCTCATGACGCTGCTCCTCCCCGGCAACCTGCTTTTCTACGCGTCGCAGGAAATCGGCTTCGACCATGCCGACCCCAGCGACTTTCCCAAGGCCGTCCCGTTTTCCGTGCCCGTCAGCGTGGACTGGGCCGCCTGGGCCGCCCAATATCCGGACATCGCGCCCTTTTTCCAGTCCCTCTTCGTCCAAGCCCAGGAAATAAAAAAAGAACTGGGCGACGACGCCGTCCTGGAGCCCTTGGAGCCCGCCGGCCAAAGCGCCGCCTGGGTCGGCTACCTGCTCAAGTCGGCGGGCAACCCCAAGGCTCCGGTCTACGCCGTTCTGGCCAATCCGACTGACGCCACCCTTAGCGCCAACGTTCACATCCCCGCTTTGGGCGTCCAAGCCGCGGCCGAACTGCCGCCGGGTGAGGGCAGAGTCCTGCGGCTGGAGACGGCGCCCGCCCCCAAGGACAAAGCCGCCGGCGCCAAGACAACCGGAGAGTCCGGCTACGGCGTCACGGGCGCCGTCGTTTTCGCCGCCATGGCCGCGGCCGCCGCCGTCGCGGCCGCCCTGGGCGCGCCTTGGGCCATCGCGCACTACGCGCTGCTCTCCTCCATCGCCGGCTGGGCCGCCAACGTGACCTTCTTCTTCTTTCCGTGGGTGCAAATCGCCGCCAACCGCAAGAACCTGCGGCTTCTCAAGAACGGCGGAGCCGAGGCCATGCTGGCCAGGCAGCGGCTCTCGGGCGTGAGCGCGCTCTCGCAGATGACGCTCATCGCGGGCAACCTGCTCAACTTCCCCACTTTCCTGGCCAGCGGCAGCGCGGCTCTCATCGGCAACGCGCTCATCGGCGCGGCCGGCTCCGTTTACATCCTCTCGCAGCTGGCCTCGGGCAAAGTGTTCCCGCGCTGGAAATGGACGCTTATCGCCCTGGGCTCCGCGGCCGCCATCGCCGCGTCCTGGCCCATCATCGCCCATGCCTGGCTGGTGCAGGCCATGGGCATCGCGGCCACCGCGGTCTTCACGAGCTTCACCATTCCCCAAATCCTCGCCAACCGCAAGGCCTTGCGCCGAATAAAAGAGCCCTCGGTCGAGCCGGCGGCGCGCCTGAAAGCCTTTGAAAGCCTCCAGGGCATTCGTCCGCTCTATCTTCTGGTCGGCATGATCGGCAACCTGTTTTTAGTCCCCATCTTCATGTCCGCGGGACGCTGGTACAACGTGACGGGAAATGCCGTCGGCATCCTGGGGCCGCTGCTCATCCTGGGCCCGCAGCTCGTCGCCGCGAAGCTCTACCCCAAGAACCGCTTCGCCGCCATCGCGCTTTCCGCGGCGCTTTGGGCCGCCTTCTTCGTCGCCACCTCCATCGCCGCCCACTCGGGATTCTGGAAATAGCCGGTGAGCGCCAAGCGCCCCAACCTTTCCCTGTTCGCTCTGGTCAACATGAGCGTGGGATTTTTCGGCATCCAGCACGGCTTTGAAATCCAGTTCGCGCGCATGAGCTCCATCTACGAGAAGCTGGGCGCCAAGCCGGACCAGATTCCGCTCCTGTGGCTGGCCGCGCCCGCGACCGGGCTCATCATCCAGCCCATCATCGGCTACTTGAGCGACAAGACCTGGATCGCGCCTCTCCGGATGCGCCGCCGCCCTTATTTCATGGCCGGCGCCGCGCTGGCCTCGATGGCGCTGTGCCTCATGCCCGACGCCTCCTCCATTTGGATGGCGGCGGGGCTGCTGTGGATTCTAGACGCGTCCCTGAACGTCACCATGGAGCCATTCCGCGCCTTGGTCGCGGACACGCAGAACTCGGAGCAGCGGCCCACAGGCTACGCCCTGCAGAGCCTCACGATCGGCCTGGGAACCATCTTGGGCAACTTCATCGCGTCAGTGGATTTGAACCAGGTCTTTCCCTTTTTGTCCCGCTTCGGCAAGGACGCGGCCCATCTGTCCTTCTACGCCTGCGCCGTCATTTTATTCCTCTCGGTGTTCTACAGCGTGGCGACCACGCCGGAATACCCGCCGGATGCGCCGCCGCCCAACGCCCAGGCTCCACCGGGAAAATTATGGCCCGCTCTCAAGAAATGGCTGCTCGAGACGAAGGACTGCTATTTCCACATGCCCTCGGCCATGAAGCGGCTGGCCGTCATCCAGTTCTTCACCTGGATGGGGCTTTTCTGCATGTGGATATACTACTCCATCGCCGTGGCCCAGGTCGTCTTCGGTGCCGTCAACCCGCACAGCGCCCTTTACGAGCAGGGCATCCGCTGGGCGGCCAGGACCATGATGGTCAAAGGCTTGGCCGCGCCCCTATTCGCGCTGTGCCTGCCGTTTCTGGTGCGCCGCCTCGGCCGGGCCTACACCCACGGCCTCTCGCTTCTGCTCTGCGGCCTGGGGCTCTGCGCGATTCCCTGGATTCGCAACCCGGAGTTGCTCTATCTACCCATGATCGCGGCCGGCATCGGCTGGGCCTCGATTGTCTCCATGCCCTACGTCATCCTGGTCGAGCAGCTGCCGGCCGCGCAATACGGCATCTTCATGGGCATCTTCAACATGTTCATCGTGCTGCCGGAAATTCTGGTCTCGCTGGGCCTGGGCGGCGTGATGGAAGCGTTCCTGCACAACAACGACGCGGCGGTGGTCGCCCTGGGCGGCGCGCTCATCTTGATCGCGGCGGCGTTGACACCCAGCCTGCGGCGCTTCGAGCCCACGGACGAACCCGCGCCCGCGGGCGCCGCCGTCTAGCTCTTCGGCCGGCGGCCGAACCGAGCGGTCATCTCGGCTAGGCGCCCGGCGAGCCCCGGCGTGAAAGAGCCTTCCTTCATGCGCCAGCGCCAGTTGCCCTCGGCCGTGCCGGGAAGATTCATCCGGTCCTTGGAGCCCAGGCCCAGAATATCCTGCATGGGCACGACGGCCGTGTTCGCCTTGGAGGAAAAAGCCAGGCGGATGAAATCCCAGTTGAGATTCCGGCCGTCCGTTTCCGCGTAGCGCATGACCGCGGCGCGCTCCTTCTCGATTTGGGCTTGGGTGCGCGTGCTGCTCTCGCCGCCCGAGTCGTTGAACCAGCCCAAGGTCGTGTCGTTGTCGTGCGTGCCCGTGTAGGCCACGCAGTTCTCCGGGTAATTGTGCGGCAGATAACTGTCGGCCTCCAAGTCGGTGCCGAAAGCCATCTGCAGCACCCGGATGCCGGGCAGCCCCAGCCGGTCGCGCAGAGCCTTGACGCCTTCGGTCACCACGCCCAAATCCTCCGCGATGAACTGCAGCGGACCCAAGGCCTCTTTCGCGCGCAGAAACAATTCGTCGTTGGGCCCGGGCACCCAGCGGCCGGCCTCCGCGGTCTTGGCGCCCGCCGGAATTTCCCAGTAGTTGTGGAAGCCGATGAAATGATCCAGGCGCACGGCGTCGAAGCGCTCGAAGGCGCGGCCAAAGCGCTCCATCCACCACGCGTAGCCGCGCCGGCGCATCTCGTCCCAGCGGTAAAGCGGATTGCCCCAAAGCTGGCCCGTGCGGCTGAAGTAGTCGGGCGGCACCCCGGCCACGGCCGCGGGCATTCCGTCGCCGTCCAACTGAAAAATGTCCTGGTGGGCCCAGACTTCCGCGCTGTCGTGCGCGGCGAAAATCGGGATGTCGCCGATGAGCCCGATGCCCAGTTCCCGGGCGCGGGCGCGCAGCCGGCTCCATTGCCGGAAGAACTGGTGCTGCACGAATATCTCGACAAGAATGGGGCGCGCCAAGACCCGGCGCGCCGTCTTCAGCGCGCCCGGTTCCCGCCGGCGCAGGCCGCTTTCCCAGCCGGTCCACGCCGCGCCGCCGTTGGCCTCGCGCAGGACTGAGAAAAGAGCCCAGTCGTCCAGCCATGCCTTGTTCGCCGCGCGAAAAGAATCGAAATCTTGCCGCGCGGCATCGCAGGCGCCGCGCTCAAAGGCGTCGAAAGCCCGCTCGAACAGCGGCCGTTTGGCGCGCCGGGCGGCCGCAAAATCGGCGCGGTCCCCCGAAAGCCGAGGCGGCTTTAAGTCGCCCAGGCTTAAATATCCGGCCTCTACTAAGAACTCGGGGCTGACGAGCAGCGGCTCGCCCGCGAAAACCGAGCGGGCGCTATACGGCGAGGCGCCGGCGCCGGCCGGAACCACGGGCAGCATCTGCCACCAGGACTGCCCGCAGCCCGCCAGCAAATCCAAAAACGAATGAGCGGCGGGACCCATGTCGCCGATGCCCCAAGGCCCGGGCAGGGACGTCGGGTGCAGCAGAATGCCCGCGGCGCGGCGAGTCAATAATGCCGGATTATTCATTTAGCAGGCTGCGGCCGGATTCGCCTCATGCTGACGCATGAGGGTGCGCTCGAGGCGGATCAGAAACGTATTCATGCCGTTATTGGTCATCCAAAACATCTCATCTTGCTCCTGTTCCGAATCAAAACGTCCCGCCATATCCCGCATTGCGCGAATGGAAAAAAGCGAGCATTCCAGACTGCCTATATTTCTCGCGTTAGCCTTCAAAAACGCGAGGGACTCCTCGAAAAGTTGCTCCGTCTCGCTAGGGAAACCCACCATCCACGTCGCGATGGTTTTTATCCCGGCCTGCGCCGTTCGACGCGGAATTTCAGCGTTGCGCGCCGGCGGAACGCCCTTGTTCATCTCCCGCAGCAACTGCGCCGACCCCGACTCGACCCCGCAAGAAAGCCAACGGCATCCTGCGGATCTCATCTCAGCCAGCAACTTCTCCGACCTCTCGGGAGGGACGATGGCGAAGCTTCGCCGATTCGCCCTCACTCCGCGCGGCACAAGAAGCCCGCACGACTCATCGAGATCCGGCAGGGAGCTGTTTAAAATTGAATCACCGAAGACAAAACCGGTCATTTTCGGATGGCGGGCGAGCTGGTGCGCGAACTCCTCGAAGATGCGCCGGCCGCTCATCCGAGGGAAACGCATCTCGCGCCAATCCCGACAGAATACGCATTTCCTAACGCGGCAGCGTGTCGTGTGGATCATCTTTCCCGCGTAGGAGTCAAGCATCGCAAACCCGGCGCAATCTGCGCAGGGAAGATCGTCCAGGTTCCCCAACGTCTCCTGCTCTTCCTTCCACGTAGATTCATCGCCTTTGAGCAACACCCCTGGCCCCGCCCGCAACCGTCCCGAGGATTCCAAGTCGTCCACCAGCCGGGAAAACGAAATATCCCCCTTCTCCAAAAATGACCGCATCCACCCCTTCCTTGCGGACGTACTGCATGCAGTTGGAAAAAATCAAGCAGCTTGGGCCCCCAAATGCGATATCGACGCCGGGGTCGATCTTTTTGAGGATTTTCGTGAACTCCAGCGACATCGGGAGATCTGAATAGTAAATCGAAAATCCAACCAGGCGGCAGCCGTCGGCCAGAATTCTTTTCGCCGGCGTTTTCAGCCAACCCCCGGTACCTGGGGAAAACATCCCTGACGGAATCATTGGACGCGCCGACGTTGCTCATGCCGGTGTGGCTCTCGGGCCACTTCTGATCCAAGCTGCCGAGCCTGGTAATCATGTGGTTGATGTCCAGGATTTCAACCTCGTGGTCCCTGATTTTGAGCTGCGCGGACAACAGCGCCAACGATGCCAAGGAAAATTCCGGGGCCTAACGCGGGCAAAGGACCAGGGCGACCTTCATGCCGAACGCCTCACGCCGGCTCCAACGGCGCGTAGCGGACCAGCAGCTTGGCGGTGCGGCCGTTGTCGAAACGGACCGTCAGCTTCAAGCCGTCGCCGGAGCCGGATTTTTCCAGCACCAGCCCAAGGCCGAAATCAGGATGGCGCACGCGCATGCCCACGCGGGCCGAGGAGATGCGCCGCCGCGGCGCTCCGTCCAGCGCCGGAAGGCGCGCCGTCCCGGGCGCTCTGGTGGCGGTGAAAGCGCCGTCGCCCGCAATCGCGGCCTTGGGCGCGGTCGTTCCGCCCAAAAGCCCGGCCTCAAGCAGAAAACGCGAGGGCAAATTGGCGTAGACGTGGCCGAAAAGCCGCCGGGTGGCGGCGTAGATCATGAACAGCCTTTCCTTGGCCCGGGTCATGCCCACGTAGCACAGGCGCCGCTCCTCCTCCAAGTCGTCCTGCGTCAGGCCCTGCCCGATGGGGAAAAGCCCTTCCTCGAGTCCGGTCAGGAAAACCACGGGGAATTCCAGTCCTTTGGCCAGATGGACCGTCATCAAGGTCACCGCTGCCTGGTTGAAGTCGGCGCGGTCCAAATCGCTCTGCAAGGACACCGCCTCCAGGTAGCGCGCTAAGGACGCGTCCTCACCCGAGGCCAGGGCCTTTTCCTGGTATTCCTGCACGGCGTTCAAGAGCTCCTGCAGGTTGCTCATGCGGGTTTTGGCTTCCGGATCCTTTTCGGCCTCGGTCTCAAGCCATTGCCAATAGCCCGTGTCCGCCAAAAGGCGGGTCATGGCCTGGCCCACGGGAAGCGGCGCGATCGCGGCGCGCAGCTTCTCCAAAGTCGCGACGATGGAAAAAGCCGCTTTGCGGGCGTGCCCGGTCAAGGCGGGAATTTGATCCGCGCGGCGCAGGGCTTTCCACAGCGTCAACCCCTGCCCTTGCGCGTAGCTCTTGACCCGGTCGAGGCTGGTTTGCCCGAATCCCCGCGGCGGCACGTTGATGACGCGCTCCAGGCTCGCGGAGTCGTTCTCGTTCAACATCAAGCGCGCGTAGGCCAGGGCGTCCTTGACCTCCTTGCGCTCGTAGAAGCGCATGGCGCCCACGATGCGGTAGGCGATGCCCGCGCGCAAAAGGGCTTCTTCGAAGGAGCGGCTTTGCGCGTTGGTGCGGTAGAAAATCGCGATGTCGGAAGGCTTGCGGCCGCGCGCGAACTGATCCCGGATGGCGTGGACCGTCCAGCGCGCCTCCTCCATTTCATTGGGCAGCTCCAGGACGCCCACGTTCTCGCCCGCCGCGGCCTGCGTCCAGAGACTCTTGCTCTTGCGCCGGGCGTTGTTGCGGATGACTTGGCTGGCGGCCTCCAGAATCCTGGCGCTCGAGCGGTAGTTCTGTTCCAGGGCCACCACCTTGGCGTCCTTGAAGTCGCGCTCGAACTCCAGGATGTTGCGGATGTCCGCGCCGCGGAAGGAGTACACGCTCTGATCGTCGTCGCCCACCACGCAGAGGTTGCGGCGTTTGGCCGCCAGGGTCTTGGTCAGGATGTACTGCGCGTGGTTGGTGTCTTGGTACTCGTCGACCAGGAGATGCAGAAAATATTCCTGGTAGTACTCGCGCACGGCCTGGTGCTCCTTCAAAAGGTGGCAGGCCTTGAGCAGCAAGTCGCCGAAGTCGAGCGCGCCCGAGGCGTCCAAGCCGCGCTGGTAGATTTCGTAGATGCGCGCGGCCGTCTGCCGGGCCAAATCCGAGGAGGCCGCGGCGTAGATGGCGTAGGACTTGGCGTCGAGCAGATCGTCTTTGGCGCGGGAAATGAGGCTCAGGTACATCGAGGCCTTGGCCGTCTGGCCCTCCAGGCCGATTTGCTTCATGGCCTCGACCGCCAAGCGCTTTTGATCCGACGAGTCGTAGATGGTGAAGTAACGGCCCAGGCCCAGGAGCTGATGGTGCTGGCGCAGGAGCCTGGCGGCGAAGGCGTGGAAGGTGTGCGCCCAAACCTGAGCGCCCGAGCCGGGCGCCAAGTTCTCGATGCGGCGGCGCATCTCCTCCGCGGCCTTGTTGGTGAAGGTGACGGCCAAGATGCGCGACGCGGGCACGCCCTCGCCGATGAGCTTGGCGATGCGGTGCGTGATGACCCGGGTTTTTCCGGTGCCGGCGCCGGCGAGGATGAGGAGCGGGCCTCCTCCGTAGATGACGGCTTCTTTTTGCCGGGGGTTGAGATTTTCCAAATCGATGGGCATGGGAAATGAATTGTACAAAAAGCGGCGGCGGCGGCAGCGTTGCCCGCGCCGCCGCGCTTGTAGTATAGTCTCGGGCGCCGTCGAATTCCCGAGTTCCAAGGAGCCGCAACAATGAAGAACGCAAACGTGGTTTTAACGGGCGGCTTGGCCGTCCTTCTGGCCTCGCCCGCCCTGGCCGGCGTGACCATCCGGCGGAGCGTGCAAAGCAGCGGCGTGCATGGCGCCGGAGCCTTCAAGGCGCAGTCGACGCTGGAGTTCGACGGGTTGAAGGCGCAAAAAACCAGGACGCTCAAGTTCACCGGCTCCGTCCTGAGCTTCTTCAGCGGGAAAGGCGGGAAGACCACCATGGAGATCGATCGGGTGGACTTGGACAAGCGCTGGGCCCTGAACCCGAAGAGCAAGACTTATACCGAATCGCCGATTTCCCTGCCGCCGCAAAAATCCGGCGCCCAGGATCAGTCTGCCCCGGCCGCGTCGGAAAGCGCCTCGCGGCAGCCCTCGGTCCGCATCGTCAAGACCGAATTTCACGTCAAGGACGCGGGCGAGAAAAAACAAGTCGGCGATTTCTCGGCCGAGCACTATGCGGTCGACTATCTGCTGGAGACGCAGGACGCGCGGAGCGGACAGACGCAGACCTACCGTATGAAGGCGGACGTGTGGGCCGCGCCGTGGACCAAGGATCTGAAGCTAGCCGCGGACGAGCAGGCCGCCTACAACAAGGCCTATCTGGAGAAACTGGGACTGGGCGTGTCTCCGGAGGCCGGCCAGGATTTCGGCTTCAAGCTGCTCGCGCTCATGACCGGCGCCGGCGGGAAGTCGCTGTCCCAAAGCGAACCTGAGTTTGAGGCCAAGATGGCGCGCATCAAGGGCTATCCGGTCGCACTCGATGTGCGCTGGTACCCGGTGCAGGACTCCGCGCAGTCCTCCCAGGTGCAGGCGGACCAGCCTTCCCAGGATTCGGGCGCCGATCTTTCTGGCGGAGCCTCCCAAGTCGCGACGAATTTTCTGGGCGGCTTGGCCGCGAAGATGGCCCGCCGAGAGATCGAGAAAAAAGAGGCGGGCGGGCAACAGCCGGTGTTCAGCGTCCGCACGACCGTCGAGTCGGTCGCGGTGGGCTCTCTGCCCAAATCGGATTTCGAGGTTCCGGCCGGCTACCGCAAAAAGTCCTAAGATCCGGCTCGATCCGCGGCGAAAGACGCCTTGATCTTCGCCAAAAGCGGCGCGGGGACCGTGTTCGCGCGCAGGAAGGCGAGTACGGCCGGAAGGTTGTTCCCAATTTCGGGCCAGTAGTAAAGGTGGTATCTGGCCAGAGCGCGCAGGAAGGCGGGGTTAGTCATGAAATTTCCGTTTTGCGCGGCTTGGACCAGACCCAGGCCGAGCCAGGCCTGGAAATCGTCCGGAGAAATCTTAAGCGCCTCAAGAAAGCGTCGGCGCGCCAGGCCCAGGCGCTGCCCGGGATCGTAATTCTCGGCCGAAACGCTGAAGAGCCACTGCCCCGCATTGGTGTCGGCGGCGGCAAAATCCTGCGGCGTGAGCCCGACGCGGCGGGCGAGATTGCGAGCGTTCCTGAAAGGGCGGACGGGAACACCTAGCCTGCGCGCGGCCGCCTCGGCAAAGGCGTCGGCCATCAGCGCGTAGCCTTCGGCGTTGGGATGCTGGCCATCCGCGAAAAGGTTCGTGCCCATCAGCCCGTGCGGCGAGCGCGCGCGGAAAAGGGCAGCCTCATCGGCGAGCGGAATGCCGTATCGCGCCGTCAGGCGGCGGATGAAGGCGTTCTGCAGATCGCTGGCCCGGCCGAAGTTCTCCGGCCGCGGCTGGTTTGCGGCCGCGTGAAAGTAACGCTCGGCCGCGGCGTAGCGGCCCAGGCACCGGTCGCAGCGGGCGATCTGGTAGTCGAAATAGGGCGCTTCGAAGAGGTAGCGCTTTTGCAGGGGGGCGTAGAACGCTGCGGCGTTCCGGCAGCGGTCTCGCCCGCGGAGTTCGCGGCCGGCTGCGATGAGCGCGCGGGCCTGGCTCTCGCTTAGGCGACCGTCGGCGTAGAGTCCCGGGTCGAGTGCGGCCTCATTCACGGCGACGGTGGTAAGGAGCCGTCGGTCCGGGACGGAGCCGCGGCCCCGGCATCAAGAGGCCGGCCGCCGCAGAGAAGCGTCGCGACGAGAAGCGCGGTGATGCGGGCTGTTGGCGTGAAAGACATGTTATCGCGGATGGAATTTTATTCTATCATAAGCCATATGGAAGGAGGTTTGGCGCCGTCGGGTCCGGCGGCCGCGCTCATGCCTCTGCGCGACTTGACGTCCTACGGCCCTGCGCCCGAGGATCCAAGCACGATTGAGCTTGACCGCGGTCGGCTCGGGGAGCTGCCCCAGGCTCTCGCCGGGTGAACTGACGCGGGATTTGGCGCGGGAGCTTTCTGCTAGCGGACTGGTCAAATCCGTCGAGATCGTGGGCGACCAGTGGGATGCCGCCCGGCACGGCGACAAGCTCCTCGTTGTCGGCCAAATCGAGGACTTCAGCGTTTCAAACGCGGGGCCGGGACGAAGGGACCTGAGCCTGACCGTCGAGGTGCGCGAACTGATGCGCTTCGACGCGATGGAGCCTTTTACCAACCAGATTTGGGAGCAAGCCTTCCATCAGGAGGAGAAGACTTCGGCGCCGCTCTCCTCCGCGATCGTGCGCGGAGCCTTGCGCCGGCTTTACGGCCGGATCGGCGACGCGGGGGGCCTTGGGCGAGAGGCGCGCGCAGCGGTTTGCCGTCGAGCAGAAGCCGCGCGCCGCGGTTGAGCACGGCCTTGGGCGCGCGCTTGGCGATCTCGCCGAAGAGGATATTGAAGTCGGCCGCCGCGCCGTAGCTCTTCAAGTGCCCCAGGCCCGAGTAGTCGAAATTATCCGCCGCGACGCGCAGGCGCAGCCCCGGCGCGGCCACGTCGAATACCTGGATGACGTCCGAGCTGCGCACCACCCTGGTCTCCTCCTTTTTTCCGCCCCCCATCATGGGGATGCCGGTGATCAGCGTCAGGCCGAGCTTCAGCGCCTCCTTGCCCAAATCAATTTCCGGCGCGGTCTTGATGGTGCGGGTGATCGTCTGCGGCAAGGCCGCGGCGATGAGGACGGGAATGTCGGTCCAGGGCACGGGTTCCAGCGCCGGGCCCGCGCGATTTGATCCACGGCCGGGGTTTTTAGGGCCGCGGCCATGGCCTTGGCCGCGGCGGCCGGGTTCCAGTTCTCGGGCTCGGCCGCGAGGACCGCAAATAGTTCCGGCTTATTTTCAGGCGGCGGCGGTTTGACACTCGCGCTCGGGAATTGATATGGTCTTCGCGCATGGCCAAAAAAGTTCTCGTCGTGGACGACGAGCCGGAAATGGTCAACCTCATCAAATACACCCTCGAACAGGGCGGCTTCGAGGTGTTTTCCTGCGACAACGGGCGCGCGGCCATGGACGAAATCGGCCGGGTCTCGCCCGATTTGCTGGTCCTAGACGTCATGCTCCCGGGCGTCGACGGCTATTCCCTGCAAAATGCCGTGGCCCAGGACGAAAAGACCAAGAACATCCCCGTGGTCGTGCTCACGGCCTTAGAGCCTTCCCGCGCCTTGTTCCAAAAATTTCCCCAGGTCGCGTGCTTTATGACCAAGCCCTTCAAGCCCGAGGACCTCCTCGAAGCCGCCAACAGTGCCACCGGCCGCGCCGCCCAAGGCTGAGACTCCGTGTCCGACGACGCCTACGACGCCATAGTCGTTGGAGCCGGCCCGGCCGGCACTTCCGCCGCCATCATCATGGCCAAGGCGGGCCTCAAAGTGGCTCTCTTGGAGCGCGGCGAATATCCCGGCGCCAAGAACGTCCAGGGCGCGGTGCTTTATTCCCGCATGCTTCACGACATCGTCCCCGATTTCTGGAAGGAGCAAGACGCCCCGGTCGAGCGCCCCGTGGTCGAGCAGAAAACCTGCATCACCACCGAGGACTCCTGGATTACCGTCGGCTACAAGTCCCTCAAATTCCTGGAGGGCGTGCCCAACTGCTTTACCATCATCCGGGTCAAGTTCGACCGCTGGTATGCGCAAAAGGCCGAGGCCGCGGGCGCGGAGGTTTTCACCGGCGTCACGGTGCGCGACGTGGTCAAGAAGGACGGCAAAATCGTCGGCATCAAGACTTCGGAGGGCGACGAGCTTCTGGCCTCGGTGGTCCTGGCTTGCGATGGCGTCAACTCCCTTCTGGCGCAAAAGGCGGGCTTTCGCGCCGAGCTCAAATCCACCGAGGTCGCCTTGGGCGCCAAGGAAGTCATCGCGCTCGACTCCAAGACCATCGAGGATCGCTTTTGCTTGAACCCCGGCGAGGGCGCCACCATGGAGCTCTTCGGCTCGGTGACGCTGGGCATGCTGGGCTACGGATTCATCTACACCAACAAGGACAGCGTGTCCCTGGGCGTGGGCTGTAAGCTTTCCGAGTACCAGAAAAAAGGCATCCGCCCTTCCGATCACCTGGAAATTTTAAAGGCGCACCCGCTCATCAAGAAGCTCATCTCGGGCGGCAAGACTTTGGAATATTCCGCGCACTTGATTCCCGAGGGCGGCATCCGCTCCATGCCGCCGCTGGCCGCGGACGGATTTTTGATCGCGGGCGACGCCGCGCAGATGACCAACCCCGCCTTCCGCGAGGGCTCGAACCTCGCCATGACCTCGGGCAAGCTCGCGGGCGAGACCGTCATCGCGGCCAAGGCCAAGAACGATTTTTCCAAGACCGCGCTGTCCGCCTATGTGCAAAAGCTCCAGGACAGCTACGTTTTGAAGGACATGGAGGAGACCATGTACCTGGAGGAGGCCGTCGAAAAGAGCCCCGGTTTCCTGGAGTTCTACCCCAGGCTCGCCTGCGATTTGGCGCACATGCGCTTCTCCGCGGACGGACAGCCCAAGAAGGATCACTTGAAGAAGGCCCTGGGCCTGATCAAGAAGCGCGGGTTCCTGCGCCTGGCGCGCGACCTCTGGCCTTTGCGCAAGGCCGCCATATAAATTTATGGCCGAGCCTAAAATCGAATTCACCGTCGAGGCGAAGCTGGGGACTCTGGAGTGGAAGAAATCGCCCAACGCCCACATCACCTTGAAGGACGCCTCCGCGACTTCCCCCTGCGCCGGCGCCTGCAAAACCAAGCCCTGCACCACGGTCTGCCCGGCCAAGGTTTACGAGTGGCACGAGGACGGCCGCAAGATCATCGTCAACTACGAGAACTGCATCGAGTGCGGCGCCTGCCGCATGCTCTGCCCCTTCGACAACATCGTCTGCGACTGGCCCGAGGGCGGCATGGGCGTCAAGTACAAGCTGGGCTAGGCGCTTAGCCCGAAGCCCGCTCCCGCAAAAAGCCTTTTCCCCGCAATATTTTATTCACGAGCCTACGCTATATTTTAGGCGTGGCAGCCCGCTGGTTCGCGCTTTTCCTATGCCTTCGCCTCGCGCCCCTCGCCCTGCCCGCGCGCGCGGCGGACTTCTACGACGCCGCGCCGGGCGCGGCAGCCATGGGCATGGGCATGGCCTACACCGCCATCGCGGCCGATCCCTTCGGCATGTTCTTCAACCCGGCCGGCGAGGCCAACACGCCCTACACCCAGGCCGCCGGGAACCTGGGGCGCCTCGATTCTCCCGACGGGCCGCTGACCTTGGTCTCCGCGGCCTACGTGCGGCCCTTCGACCCCATCAACACCGCCACGGTGGGCCTGGGCTATTTCGGCGAGCGCCAAGGCAACGGCGACGCCGCGGACAACGTCGTCTTAAACTACGGCCAGCTCTTGAACGTCCCCCAGATCAATCTCTCGCGGCCCTTGAAGGTAGGCGGCAACTTCAGGATATTGAGCGTCTCGCCCCATCCCGGCGCGAAGAGCCACGTCGGCCTGGGATTCGACGGCGGCGTGATGGCCGAATCCAATTACGGCTTGAAGGGCGGGCTCTCGGTCATGAATTTCGCCACCGGCGTGGGACTGCCCTACCCCGTGGTCAACCTGGGCGCGGCCTACACCTGGCGCAACCTGACCTTCGCGAGCGACTTGCGCATGCGCGGCGGCCTGCTGGAGCTCGACCCCGGCGTCGAGGCGTCCCTGGACCAGGGACTCTTGAAGCTGCGCCTGGGCCGCGGCTTTGAATTAAACGGCGTCAACACTTTGGCCTTCGGCTTCGGGGTCGACTTCTCGCCGCTGGTCATCGACGCGGCCATGACCGTTCCCTGGGGAGGGACCAACCGTCCCGGCGGCGGCTACGAGGTCAGCGTCAACTACAAGTTCGGGGCGCCATCGTTCGCGGGCAACTTCGTGGGCCAGGCCGCGGCGGACGCGGCGAGCCTGACCGGGAAAATAGCGCTCTTGACCCAGCAGGAAAAGGACCTGGAAAGCCAAGTGCAGTCGGAAGGCACCAATAAGCAAATCCTAGGCGGCGACTTGGCCGTGCTGCAAAAGCGCATCGGCGAATTGAAGGACGAGTACCGGCTGATGAACCGGGAAAAAGACGTCATGGACTACAAGATCCAGCAGTCCCGGCTCCAACTAAAATCGCTCATGCCCAAGCCCGCGCCAAAGCCCAAGCCCAAGCGCCGGCCCGTGCCGCCCCATTGGCCCAAGACGCACCTGGTCCAGGACGGCGACACCCTGCGCTCCCTGGCCCAGCGCTACTACGGAGATCCCGACCAATGGGAGAAAATCTACCGGGCCAACGAAAGCAAGTTCAGCCAAGGCCTGCCCGTTCCGGGCGCCGTGCTGGCCATCCCCGCGCCGGGCCAAGGAGAATAGCGCGTGGCTCCCGCTTTGGGCCTTTTGTGCGCGGACGCGGAGGCGCGGCAAGAACTTTCGCTTTTAGCCGGCGAGGCGGGCTACGGCGTCTTGCCCGCGGGCCGCTTGGAAGATATGCTTGACATCCTGCGCGAGCGGCGCCCGGACGCCGTGCTCATCGCAGACGCCCAGGGCGACGACGCCGCGCAAAACGTGCGCGAAATTCTGCGCGCGGCGCCCACGCTGCCCGTGGTGGCCGCCGTCCGGCGCCGGGACGCCTCGCGCGCGGTGGAGCTCATGCGCCTGGGCGTCTGCGAGGTCATCCCCCCGCCCTGGACCCGAGAGAGCGCGCAGGCCTGCCTGGACAAGGCGCTGGCCTCGGCCGGCACGGCGATCTCGCTCAGGCCCCGGTCCCGGCCGCGCCGGCTGCCCCTCTATTTTCTCGCGCTCGCGGGCTTCTTGGCCCTGTGCTTCGGCGTTGTTTCCGCGCGCCGCGCCGCGCAGGAAAGGGCGCGAAAAGCCGCCCAAGTGGACTTCTGGGACGTTCCCTACCGCCACCCCGCAGGCCTGGCCTTCGACGGCAAGGACCTCTGGGCCGCGGACTGGTTCGCCCAGTCCTTCTACGTCCACTCCCTGCCCGATCTCAACGTCGTGCGCACCGTCCACTTCACCAACCAGACGCCCTTGGGCATCCTCTTCGCCCAGGGTTTGGCCTGGCGGCTTTCCGCCTCCGGCCTCATCACGCGCGGCGTCAATGACGACGCTCTGACCCCGCTGCAGAAATACCGCACGGACCCCGGCACCGTCAGCATGGCCTTCGACGGTCTCTACTTATGGACGCTCGACAACCGGCGCGTCCTGCACCAGCACATCATGGACGTGGACCTGACCGAAATCGCGTCCTACCATTGCCCGGACCCCGATCCGACGGCCGTGGTTTACGACGGCAAGACGCTCTGGCTGCTTGATTCGAGAGATCGCGAACTGGTGCGCCTAAATTTGCAGCGGCCCGAAGAGGCCGTGGGCTTCTTGCCCCTGCCCGAGTACGCCGACGGCCGCTACCGCCCCGTGGGCCTGGCCTGGGACGGCCGCAATTTTTGGACCATCGGCGAAAAAATACCGCACGGCTCGGGCCCGGCGCGGATTTTCCGCCACCCCATGGCAGGCGCGAACCCGTGAGGGCCCGCCTGCCGCGTAAAATCCCGGCGGCATTTTCCTTTGCGCCCGAGATCGCGCGCCAGGACGCCTGGGGCTGGCTCGAGGAGATATCCGCCTCGCGGGCGCGGCTGTCGACCCTGTGCGCCCTGCGCCTGGACGAGCGGCTCTTCCTGGACTTTTCCATCGGGGATCGGCGCCTGGGCCCGGGCGCGGCGCGGGTCTCGCTCGCGGAAAAAGGCGAGGACGGGTTTTTCCGCGCGGAACTCGCGTTCACGGACGAGCTCTTCAAGCGGAAGCTCTCCCGCGCGATTTTGCGGATGCTGGCCGCGGCGGCCTAGACGCTATCGGATTTTTCCTTGGACTGCGTCTGTGCCGGGTCCGCAGTATCCCGGCCTGAGGAATTTCTAGACCGGGCGGGCGGAAGCCGGGCAGGACTCGGCGTCGACGACTTGGGCGCCGGCCATCAAATCGTGCCTGCCGCGGCAGGCCAGCACGGGCAGCACCAGTTCCTTATGCTTCTCCAGCATGGCCAGAATCTCGGCGCGCGACCTACGCGCGCTCTTGTCGGTGAGCAAAACGGTCAAGTGGCGCGTCTTGAGCGGCTCCATCGGCAGGTTCTACGATTTTTCACGCCCTCCGGCTTGACAGGGCCGCGCGGATGACGCACAATCGTGCATCATGGGCGACGAGGTTTTCATGGAGGCCGCGCTGGAGCAGGCGCGCCAAGGCTTGGCCGAGGGCGGCATTCCCATCGGCTCGGTTCTGGTCAAGGACGGCGCCGTCATCGGCCGGGGGCGCAACCGCCGCGTGCAGGACGGCGACCCCACGGCCCACGCGGAAATCGACTGCCTGCGCCGCGCGGGCCGCGTGGGCTCGTACCGCGGCGCGGTTCTTTACTCGACCTTGAGCCCGTGCTATCTGTGCTCGGGCGCCGTCGTGCAGTTTTGCATCCCCGAAGTCGTGGCCGGCGAGGCGCAGAATTTTCCCGGCGCGCCGGATTTTTTACGCTCCCGCGGCGTCAAGGTCCGGATTTTGGCCGACGCCGAATGCCTCCGGCTCATGCGCGAGTTCATCGCCGAGAATCCAAAACTCTGGAACGAGGACATCGGGCGCTGACGTGCGGCGCCGCGCCCTTTGCCTCTGCGCCCTGGCCGTCTTCCTGGCCGGCTGCACGCGCTATTTCTTCTATCCCGACAGCCGCGTCTACGAAGAGCCCCAGCGCCTGGGCCTGGCCTTCGACACGCCGACCTTCAAGTCCCTAGACGGGACGACGCTGACCGGCATCTTTTTTCACTCCGCCGTGGCGCCCGCGCTGGGCACGGTGGTCCACTTCCACGGCAACGGCGGCAACATCACCTCGCAGTGGGGCTTTTCCGCCTGGCTGGCCAAGAAGGGCTTCAACGTGTTCATCCCCGACTACCGCGGCTTTGGCGCCTCGGCGGGACGACCCTCTGAATCGGGCGCGGTCAAAGACGCCGTCGCGGCTTTGAACTACGTGCGCTCGCGCCATGACGTCGATCCGGACAAGCTCCTGGTCTTCGGGCAAAGCCTGGGCGGCGCCGTCGCCGTGGCCGCGGTCGCGCTTTCCCCCGCGGGCGTGCGCGCCTTGGCCCTGGAGTCCCCCTTCTCGTCCTGGCGGGCCATCGCGCGGGACAAGCTCTCCCGGTTCTGGCTGACTTGGCCCTTGCAGTGGCCGCTCACGCTCTTGCTGGTCTCCGACCGCTACGAGCCGCTCAAGATGATCCGCCGCCTGCCGCCCATTCCAGTGCTCGTCGTCTGCGGCACCGCGGATAAGACCGTTCCTTATGAGGAAGGCTTGGCGCTCTACCGCGCGGCAAGAGAACCCAAGCAATTGTGGACCGTCGCGGGCGGCGACCACGTCCAAGCCTTCACTTTATTCGGCCTGGAATACCGTCCGCGGCTGGTTCGTTTCTTCAAGCGGGCGCTCGCGGCCGCGCGGCCGGGCCAATCTACTGGTAGATGACGACGCTGGGGCGGGGCGCGAGGTCCAGCACCTGGGCGGGCGTCAGCATCGGCTTGTCGTTCTTGTAGAAGAGCTTGATGCCGGCGTACTCCACGGGCTGGCGGGCGATTTCCCGCTTGTAAATGGCGGCCTTCAAGCCCGGGGTCCCGAAGCCGTCCATGACCATCGCCACCTGGACCCGGGGGTCCAAGCGGATGCGGTCGCGTCGGCGCAGCATGCCGTCCGTGAAGCGGTGCACCAAAAGCAGTTTGGCCGGCAGGCGGCGCCGGGCGACAATCTTGGCGAGCTCGATGATGGCGACGTTCACATCCTCGGCGTCGCTGGCCCCGATGCGCGTCCCGGGCCGGCCGCCCCGGGACATCTCGAACTCCGGATCCAGCGCCAACTCCACGTCGGGCCGATCCAAATACGGGCGCAGGTAATCGATTTGCGAGAGCACCGTGCTGCGCCCGGGCTGGATGTCCAGCACCACGAGCCAGCCGCGGCGGCGCGCCCAGCCGATGACCTGCTCGATGACCGGCCGCGGCGTGCGCAGGCAGTACGAGCCGCCCTCCGGCTTGTTCGAGGCGACCACGGCGATGAGCTCCAAGCCCGGCCGCACCGTCGCGCCCGGGTCCGCCGCCTGCCACATGCGCGCGGTGTCGGCTAGGCGGTTTGTCATCTCCCGCGGCGGCAGCGCGCCCAAAACCCCCATCTCGCGCGAGAGCGGGTTGCCGTAATAGGTGACGATGAGGCTGCCCGGCAAAAGAGCCTTGGGCGCCTTGGGCCGGGCGCAGGCCGACAAGACAACCAGGCACGGAAGGATCGCCGCGACGCGTTTGATTTCCACCGCGCTTCATTTTACTTTTTTGCCGCCGCGCGAAAAGCCCGCGGCCCGGTTGCTTGGCGGGCGCCGAGATAGGTAAAATACGCCTCCTAGCCCAGTTGGCGCAGCGGTAGCGCGTTCCCTTGACATGGGAAAGGTCACAGGTTCAAATCCTGTACTGGGCACCATTTTTAGCGGACTCCGGATCGCCGGACAGATTGGTTGAGGACAGCGGAGGCTCCACCCCGATTATGCGCATCACGGCCAGGCTCATCGTCGCCCTGGCGATTTCCGCCACGCTCGTGGCGGCGGGCTCGACTTTTTTCCAGGCCCGCCAGGAGCGGCGCTCGCTCCTAAACGATCTTAACCGCCGCGGCGAAATATTGGCCGAGACCTTCGGGGACATCGTCCAATCCGGCGTCGAATCGAAAAGCCCGCGCCGCCTGGATGAAATCGTGGCCAAATACGGCGACCACGGCGACTTGAGCGGCATCGCGGTCTTTAGCGCGGACGGCAAGCCCCTGGCCTTCACGCCTGCCCTCTCGGATGAGGTCCCGGCTTTGGCCGAGACTGTGCGCGAGGCCCTGGCCCAGCAAGCCCCCGCCGACACGCTCGTCAGCGCGCCCTCGGGCGAGATGCACGCCTACGTCTCCCCGCTTCTCGAACCCAAAGGCGGCGCGGTGGGCGCCCTGGCCATCATCCACGACGCGTCCTACGTCCAGGTCCGCATCGACGAGCTCTGGAAGAACAATTTCCTGCGTCTGCTCATCGAGGTCTTCATCATTTCGCTGGTCACGCTTTGGATCGTGCGCTGGAACGTGATGAGCCCCTTGGATCAACTCACCGACTGGATGCGCAAGACCCGCGCGGGCGAGACCGCCGACGCGCCCCCGCTGCCCAAGGGACTTTTCCAGCCCCTGGCGGCCGAGGCGTCTTTTTTGGCGGAAAGCCTGGCCGAGGCGCGCGCGGTGGCCGAGGAAGAGGCGCACCTACGCCATAAGGCCGCGTCCCTGTGGACCGCGGAGCGCTTGAAGGAGCACGTCAAGATTACGCTGGAGGGCCGGCCCATCTTCGTGGTGGCCAACCGCGAGCCCTACATGCACGTGCGCAAGAACGGCAAGATAGAGGTGCTCACGCCCGCTAGCGGCCTGGTCACCGGCGTCGAGCCGATTTTGCTGGCCTGCGGCGGCGTGTGGGTGGCCCACGGCGCGGGCGACGCGGACAAGGAAACCGCGGATGCCAAAGGCCGCATCGCGGTGCCGCCCGAAAGCCCGCAGTACACCCTGCGGCGCGTGTGGCTCACCAATGAAGAGGAAGAGGGCTACTACTACGGTTTTGCCAACGAGGGGCTTTGGCCCCTGTGCCACATCGCCTACACGCGGCCGCAGTTCAAGGCGTCGGACTGGGAGTACTACCAGGCCGCCAACCAGAAATTCGCCGACGCGCTGGTCGAGGAGATGGCCGGCGTGCGCGACCCCTGCGTGCTCATCCAGGACTACCACTTCGCGGTTTTGCCCAAGCTCATCAAGAAAAAGCGCCCGGACGCGCGCGTGGCCCTGTTCTGGCACATCCCCTGGCCCAACCCCGAGGCCTTCGCCGTCTGCCCGTGGCAGCGGGAGATTTTAGAAGGCATGATCGCGGCCGACATCATCGGCTTTCACATCCAGTTCCACTGCAATAATTTCCTGGAGACCGTCGACCGCACCATGGAGTGCCGCATCGACTGGGAGCGCTTCGCGGTGCGCCGCGGCGGCCACACCGCGAACGTGCGCCCCTACCCCATCAGCGTCGCGTTTCCCAACCCGGTCGCGGCCAAGCCCAACCCCGGCGCGGCGGAGCTCCTGCGCCGCGCTGGATTAAAGGCCGAGTTCATGGGCATCGGCGTCGACCGCATCGACTACACCAAGGGGCTTTTGGAGCGCTTCACCGGCATCGAGCGCTTCCTGGACAAATACCCGCAGTACCGCGGGCGCTTCACGTTCGTGCAAATCGCCGCGCCCAGCCGCACGCGCATCAAGCGCTACCGCGATCTGCAATTGGAACTCGAGTCCGAGGCCAAGCGCATCAACGCGAAGTTCGCGGCCAGGGACTACGCGGCCATCGTGCTGATGTCCAGCCACCACAACCACGCGGACATCGAGCCCTACTACAAGGCCGCCAACCTCTGCATGGTGACCTCGCTGCACGACGGCATGAACCTGGTGGCCAAGGAGTTCATCGCCGCGCGCGACGAGGAAAACGGCGTGCTCATCTTGAGCCGATTCACCGGCGCCTCGCGCGAGCTGCGCGACGCGCTTATCGTCAACCCCTACGACTTCGAGCAGAGCGCCGATGCCATCGCCCGGGCGCTGGAGATGCCCCCCGAGGAGCAGACCGCGCGCATGGTGGCCATGCGGGCCATGGTGCGGGAGCACAACATCTACGCCTGGGCGGCGCGGCTCATCGACGGCTTGGCCCAAATTCGCTTGAGCCCCAGCCAGGAATTCAAGGTTTAGCGGCGGGCGAAGAACTCCAGCAGGGCGCGCACCTGCCGGTAATCCTTCAAGAAAAACGTCGCGGCGGAGGGCCCGCTGCGGGCCACGCGCACGGTTAAGGCCCGGCCGCGCAGGGTCTTGAAGCCCTCCTCGTCGGTGCGGTCATCGCCGACGAAAATCATCTTGGGGCAGGAGACCAAGCGCCCCACGCGCAAAAGCGCGTTGCCCTTGCTCCAAGACAGGCGCGGGACGATTTCCCAAACCTTTTTCCCGGGCATCAGGCGGAAATTTTTTCGCGTCCTGCGGTAGCGCTTCCGCACGATTTTTTGCGCCAGGGGCACCAGGATTGGCGAGACCCCGCGGTAATGGACGCTTAAACTCCCGCCCTTGTCCTCGATCAAGAATTCCCCGGCGCCGCCTTTCAAGTCCTCCCGCAGCGCGCGGGCCAAGGCGGAGAGGCTCTGGCGCGAGCGCTTGAGCGCCGCGTGGGTCCACGCGATGCCGGGCCCGAAAATCTCCAGGCCGTGGTTGCCGCAGTAGAAAATCCCGGGCACGCCGATGCGGGCCTGGATGTCCTTGGCGCTGCGCCCGCTGACCACCGCGAGACGCGGGCGCCGGCGCCGGGCCAGGCCCGAGAGGATGCGCAGGGTGTCTGGGGGCATGGCCGCGTTGTCCGGATGGTCCGCGATGGGCGCCAAGGTCCCGTCGAAGTCCAGCCCCAGGAGGGTCTTGCCGGAGAGAAACCCGTCCGACTGCAGGTGCGATTTAAGCCGCGTCCATCCGCTCATCGTGAACCGTTCCATCCTACAAAATTGCGCGGGCCGGGCAAGGCCCGTCTCAGCGCGGGGCGGAAACGAAAGGGTAGGGCGGAAACTCCACAATCAGCACGGAGCCGTCGGTGTAGAAGGGAAAGCCGTCGCTGTCCTTGCCCCGGCGCGGCACGTTGGGCGACGGCGCGACGCTCAGACGGACCTGGACCCCGGACGCGGCCAAGGTCTTGGCCAAGAACGCGCGCTCCGCGTCGATATCTGGATCGACCCGGTGGGTGACTTTCTCCCAATCGACGGAAACGTCCAAGTTTCCGCCGCCGGACCAAATTTCGCGGCCGAAGGCGTCTTGGCGGCGCATATCCCAGAGCCGGAAGTGGTGGCGCTTGAAGAGCATCCGGATCACCATCACCCAGTTGAAATCCTCGGGGCGGCCCTCCACGTAGAAGGTCTTGAAAGGCGGGAAATCGATGCGCGGCCATTGCCGGTTCATGAGCTGGTCCAGGCTTTCGCTCAGCGAGGCGTAGATGGAGAGCGGAGCCTGGCTCCAGCCGGCCACCGCGAGCCCCGCGCGGATTTGCGCGGCGCTTCCCAGGAAAACCAAGTTGAGCGGCACCGAGGGCCGCTTGTCCTCGGATTGGGCGCGGCCGGGCAAAGACGCGGCCAAGGCGCTTTTCTGCGCGGGCGAAAGATGCGAAAAAACATCTTCCGGCGCGGCCAGGCGCAGCGGCCGCGTCCGAATCCGCGCTTGCAGGGACGCAAACGATCGGGCGAGAGCGCCGCCGTCCTGCGCGCGCGCCGAGGGGCCTATAAAAAGAGCCGCCGCGGCCGCGAGGGCCGCCGCGCTTCTCAGGCTGGAGAATTTCCGCATGATGCCGTCCCATTGTAGTCGTTCAATCGCCGCGCGGGCAGGGCCGTTGGGGTCCGAAAAGGCGGGCTAAAAGTCCCACCGCATCTTTTTATAAGATAGGCCATGCCCAAAGGCCGTAAGCTCCCCCGGCTTGTTCGCGCGCTCGCCTTGCTGGCCGCGCTTTTCCTGGCCGCGGCCGCCGCGCTGTCTTTCTGGGCCGAGCGCCGCATCGCCGCGTTCCAAGCCGGCGCCATGGACGCCGGGCACGCCACGACCATTTATTCGGCGCCCTACGTCGTCGGCGCCGGCGCCGTCGCGCCGCCCGAAAGAATTTTGCAGCGGCTCTGGCTCCTGGATTACCGCGCGGCCAAGAGCCTGCCGCCGCCCCCAGGCGGTTACGTCTGGGCCCCGCCGGTCCTGACCGTGGGCCTGCGCGGCTTTCTCTCGCCCGGCTTCCGGCAGCAGCCCGGCGTCTTTACGCTCACCTGGCATGCGAGCTTTTTCCACGCGCAAGCCGGGCATTGGACCATCGCGGACGCGGCGGGCCTGAGCCTGGCCGACGTGGGCCTTGAGCCCGCGGTCATCGCCAAGCTCTCCGGCGGGCGGCTCATCGCGCGCACGACGCTGGCCCCGCGGCAGGTGTCCCCCGCGCTCGAGGCGGCCCTGGTCTCGGCGGAGGACCGGCGCTTCTATTCCCATGGGGCCTTTGATTTTCGCGGCATCGCGCGCGCCGCCTGGGAGGACGTGCGCCACCCCGGCCAATTGCAGGGCGGCAGCACCTTGACCCAGCAGCTGGCCAAGAATATTTTCCTTGACCCCCGCCGCACCTGGACGCGCAAGATCCTGGAGGCCGCGCTTTCCTTATATATATCCGAGCGCTTCACCAAGGAAGACATCCTGGCGCTCTACTTGAACCACGTCTACATGGGCCAGGACGGCTCCGCCTCCATGATGGGCGCGCAGGCCGCGGCGCGCTATTACTTCGGCAAGGATCAAGGCGCGCTCACCCTCGGGCAATGCGCGCTCTTGGCCGGTCTGGTGCGCTCGCCGTACCTCTACAACCCCTACCGCGATCCGGCCGCGGCCCTGCGTCGCCGGAACACGGTGCTAAACCAGATGCGCGCGCAGGGGCGCATCACGATCTTCGAGCTCCAGGCCGCCTTGAAGGAGCCCCTGGGCCTGCGTCCGGAAAGCTCGCCCGCGACGCGCGGCCGGACCAACGACTACTTCGCGGCCGAGGTGCTGCGCGAGCTCTCCGCGCGCTACGGCGACGACGCGGTCTTCCGCCAAGGGCTCGCCGTCTACACCACCATGGATCCGCTGCTGCAAAAAGCGGCGCAGGACGCCGTCGCGCAAAAAGCCCGGCCGCAGGGCGCCTTGATCGCGCTTGACCCCGAGACCGGAGCGGTGCTGGCGCTTTCGGGCGGGCGCGACTTCGGGCAAAGCCAGTTTGACCGCGCGACCCAGGCCGTGCGCCAGCCGGGCAGCGCGTTCAAGCCTTTTCTCTACGGCGCGGCGCTGGAGGCGGGCTTGACGCCCCTGACCACGCTGAATGATTCCCCGCGCGCGTTTTCGCGCGGGCGCGGGCGCGGCGTGTGGCGGCCCAAGAACGCGGAAAACCGCTACTACGGCCAAGTCAGCCTGCGCCAAGCCCTGGCCCTGTCCTTGAACGCCGCGAGCTTGAACCTCGCCGAAAAAGTCGGGGCCGAGAACGTCATTGCCTTCGCGCGCAAGATGGGCCTTGAGACCCCGTTGCCGGACAACTTGGCCGTGATGATCGGCGCCTCGGACACCACGCTTGAGGATTTGACCGCGGCCTACGCGCCCTTCGACAACGGCGGCCGGCGCGTGACGCCATTTTTAATCACCGAGGTCAGGGACGCCCGTCAGCGCGTGCTGGAGACAGACGCCCCCCAGCGCGTCCAAGTCATCACCCCCGCCTTGGCCTACGTCATGACGTCGCTGTTGGAGAGCGTTGTAAGGGAAGGAACCGCGAGCGGGGCCAAGGCCCTGGGCTGGACCTGGCCCTCGGCCGGCAAGACCGGCACCACCAACGGCGGCGCGGATGCCTGGTTCATCGGCTACACGCCGCAGCTTCTGGCCGGCGTCTGGGTGGGAGCGGACAACCACCGACCCTTGTGGGTCTACGGCTCATCGGCCGCGCTGCCGGTGTGGACGGACTTTATGGAGGAAGCGTCAAAAGATTACGCGCAAGAGGATTTCACCCAGCCTTCGAGCGTAGTGACCGCGGCCGTCGACCCCAAGACCGGGCTTCTGGCGCGCTGGGATTCCCCGGCGCGCGAGACCGAAGTGTTCTTGCCCGGCACCGCCCCCACGCGCTACGACCCGGTGCGCGCGCGCGGCCTCAAGGGCTGGTTCGAGCGGATTTTCCGGCGCTAGGCTCGGCGTCAGCCCGTCCTAATGGACGAAGCGGCAGAACGTAATTAGAAAGCCCAAAAACGCGAAGCCGCCGATGCCGGCCTCCAGGCGCGAAAAAGTTCCCGCCCGCCGTTGACAAATCGCGGCGCGCGCCCCATAATAAGGGGCCTTTGGTCCCATGCGCGTTCGGGTCCTTGGACCGATGCGCGTTGCGCGGGACGGGGCTACATCATAAGCATGAAGATTTCGCGCCGCTTTTCCCTGCCCGCGTTCGGGTCCTGCGCCCTGGCCCTGGCCCTGTGCGCCGCCGCCGCGGGGCAATCTTTCTCCGCGCCGAAGCTCTCCATTCCCAAACCCAAACTTTCCGCGCCCGGAGCGTTCAAAGGCGCCGCCGCCGATTCCGACCGCTTGCACATCACCGCCAAGTTTTTCTGCCTCGACAAGGCCGGCTTCGCGAAGATCAAGGGCGGCCTCCCCATAGGCCCCGAGGACCTCTCCGCCTGCACGGGCAAGTCACCGGGCATCTACGTCGCCCGCTGCGCGTTCACCCATCCCGACGGCGCGATTTACCAGGAGCACATCGACATCGGCCAGATGTGCCCGGATTACGCGGGCGTGCTCAAGAACTACGACGGCCCGGTGCCCCAGTTCCAATGCGATTACCTGCATACCATGGAGGACGGCCAGGACGTGAGTTTCTTCGAGAGCTTTAACGGCGGCAAAGACGTCCTCTTTCCGTATACCCTGGCCCAGCAAAAGAGCTACCTCGCGCAGACCTACTGCGACTCCGCGTTCGCGGACCGGCAGTTCCTCAAGTGGTCCAAGGAGCCGGATAAAATCAACGACGCCTACCGGCTCGCCATCAATTCGTTTTTCTGGCAGCAGTCTCCGATACCTCTGGCAGGCTCTTCCTACCTCGTGAGCGGAGATCCGTCCGCGAGGCTGAGCTGGTATCCCTACCTGCAGCCGCTCCTGGCCCTGAAGAAGGCCAACGAGGCCAGCGAGCAGAACATGGTCAACGCCGTCGCGGGCAAGATGAAAGCGCTCCAGGAAAGCGGCTTGAACAAGGTGCCGGGCGGCTACGCGCTGGCGCGCGTGAACGCCTGGCTCGACAGCTTCTTTGATCATTCCAAACCCAATTCCGGCGATCCGGCGGCGCCCACGGCCCCGGCCTCGCCGCTTATCCTGCCGAAAAAGGGTCCGGCCCTGGACCTGGGGCCGATGCTCTCCAAGCCCGAGGTATTCCTGAGCCCCAAGTTTTCCCACTACTCCTCGCCGCCGCTGCCTTCCCTGGGCGACGCCAAGGCCGTCAAGGAGGAGAACTTCGGCGCGCGGGGAATCAAGGCGGCGGCGGTCCGGCTCGAAAACGAGTATAAGATCGACTTCTGGCACTATTTCGGCATGAGCCGCACCATCGGCGACCCCGGCGCGGCCCTGCAGTACGCCATCCATCAGAAGTCGGGCACCTGCGGCGTCGAATCCCAGTACGAGGCCCTGCGCGCCCACGGCATCAAGGCCGATCCGGCCGCGCTGGCCAAGCAGGCCTACGCCAGCGGCTGGTACGGGGAAAACGACCCGGAGCGGGGCGTGAGCGCGACCTTCACGGGGACGCTGCTGCCCTACTCGAACAAGCTCCTGGCGGCCCACGGCATGACGCGCACGACGATTATCTACAACGCCACGACCCGGGATTTGCAGGACTCCCTGGCCAAGGGCGGCGGGGCCATCGTCGCCCTCTCCTCCAACCGCTTATGGGACGACAAGCCCGGCCCCGTGGACCACGCGGTTTACGTCTCCGGCGCGGAGCTGGGATCCGATGGGAAGGTTTGGGGCTACTACGTCAACGACACGGGCACCGGCGAGGGCATGCGCTTTGTGCCCGCGCAGGAGTTCGAGGAAGCCTGGGAGAACCACAAGGGCAACGGCTTCATGGTGAGCCTGGATCCCAACGCGCATCCGCCCAAGGTGGAGCTCAAGCCCACCCCGGAGCAGTTGAAGACCTACCTTAAATAGCGCGGCGGCCGGGGTGATTTCTTTCATGGCCGCTCATCCTTTATACGACCGGAGCGGCTAAAAATTTTCCGGCGCCCTGGGGCTTGAAATCGGGGCAATCGCCGGGCATAATGGGGGACCCTATGCCCCACCAGTCTCCCGACCTGCCGCCGCCCAAGCCCGAGGCGGTCGCGCGCGCCCTGGCGTTTTGCCGCGCGCGGGGGTCGTTCATCTTCCGCGAGGTGCAGACCGAGTTCAACTTCGGCCGCGACGAGCTCATCGCGGTCATGAACGTTCTTTTCCGCGGGGACTTCATCGAGAAGCACGGCCCGGTGCGCGACGGCCAGCCCGAGTGGCGCATGAAACCGGGGGCTCCGGAGCATCCGCCGGCCCCGGGCGCTGACGCGCGTTCCCCTAGCGCGTCCGTTCCCTCCGTTTCTTCCGGTTCATCCGTTCCCGCCGGGGCAAAACCCTGGGACCCCAAGCGCTATGGCGCAAAGGATTCCTCGCACCCCCAAGTGCGCTTTTGGTCGACGACCAGCGGCATGCTCTATTGGGCCGCGGCGGTCCTCGGCCTGGCGTGCATGATTGACACCCTGCGCCAGAGCACGAGCTTTGGCCTGTGGCCGCCGTTTGAACCGCTCTACTATTTCTACTACCCCGTCTTGACGGCCTACGCGGCCGCGCGCGACAAGGAAAAGCGGGTGCGCCGCGCCAAGGAGTACGAGCGGCGCATGGGCGAGGTCTTCTTTTCCGGCTGGGGCGCCGTCCTGATTTTCATTTGGCTCTACGACTGGGCCAACAATAGCGTGTTCTATCCGCGCACGCTCGAACCCACCATCGCGGTCGTGTTGAGCGTCTTCGCGGGGGTTAAAATCGCGGGCGCCGTCTGGCCCATCGTGCCCTTCGATCCGGACAACCCCAACGACCCCGACGCGCCGCCGCAGCCCGCGCCCGGTCCGCGGCCCGCTCCGGGGCCGGACCCGACGCCGACTCCGGGCCAGGACGACCACGCGCGGTTCGCCGCGGCCTGCCAACGTTTGGGCACGTTTCGCGCCGAGGACCTGGTCCAGGACCAAGGCTGCTCCATCCATGTGGCCGGCGGCTGGATTGGGCAGTTTATTAAGGAAGGCCTCATCCGCAGGGGACCTGACGGCCGTTATCAGTGGCTAGCCAGCTAGCCACCTACCACCCCCACCACCCTAGCCACCACCCCGTATACCACCTATACACCACCCCCCGGTGGTATACACCCCGGTGGGGGCGGTGGGTAGATAGGCGGTCCCCCCCCACTTAATAATGCGATCCAGCGAGGCGGTTTCGGGACTGCTCCGAGGGCAAACAAGGAAAGAGTTGAGCTGGATGTAGGACTGCTGATAAGGCGGCTTTAGAAATGACTTGAGCATATTTGCTAGACTTGACGACCCTATGCCGAGAAAATGTTCGGTCCTCATCGAAGTCACGGTCGAGGAAAGGCAAGAGCTTTGCAATTTGCGTCGAAACTCGCCCAAAAGGAGAAACTGGGTGCGGGCGGATATCATTCTCCGAGCGGCCGAGGGCCAGACCAACTACAGGATCGCCAAGCAGCTTGGGCTCAGCCGCAACACCGTCCAGCATTGGCGCTACCGCTTTGCACGGGAGGGGCTCGCCGGCCTCAGGACCAGGCCGATCCCCGGGCGGCCGAAGGCGGCTTCGTGGGCCAAGAGTACGGAGGCTGCCGGGGCGCTTTTCGCGGGAGCGAAGGCGCATGGCGGCAGTCCGGAATGACCGGCATCTTCGTCAGCAGCGTCCAAAAGGAGCTGCAAGCTGAGCGCTTTGCGATCAGGGATTTCGTGCACGCAGACCCGCTGCTCCGCCGATTCTTCAAGGTGTTCTTATTCGAGAATCTTCCGGCTTCCGACCGTCGAGCCGACCGCGTCTACCTTGACGAAGTGGATCGCTGCGGCGTCTATGTCGGGATCTTCGGCAACGAATACGGCTACGAGACCGGCGGCATTTCACCGACGGAGCGCGAGTTCGACCGCGCGACCGGGAGGGGCAAGCCTCGGCTGATCTTCATCAAAGGCGGCGACGACCGAGCCAGACACCCGAAGATGCTCGCATTGATCCGGAAAGCCGGCGAGCAGCTCATCCGCCGCCGATTCGTAGGCCTCGTGGAGCACCTGGAGCGCGACGGCGCGATTAGGACCATGCCTTTCGACGCCTCAACGTGCCCGCGCGCGACGCTCTCGGACATTTCGGATGAGAAGGTCAGATGGTTCTTGGCCGCCTCGCGCCGCGAGCGCCAGTATTCCCTCAAGGAAAGCGCCACGACGCCGGAAGCTCTGGCTCACCTGAATCTCCTTGACCAAGACGATCATCGGCGCCCGACGCAGGCCGCCGTTCTCCTCTTCGGGAAGTCGCCGCAGCGATTCCTGCCCACGTCGGAGATCAAGTGCATGCACTTCCACGGCGCGGAGATACGCAAGCCGATCCCGTCCTACCAGATATATAAGGGCAATCTGTTCGACTTGGTGGATCAGGCCGTGGATTTCGTCATGTCCAAGATCAACCGGACCGTAGGGACCCGCGCCGAAGGCCCGCAAGCGCCGGTCACCTACGACCTGCCGAAGGATGCCGTCACGGAAGCCATCGTGAATGCCGTGGTCCATCGCGACTACACGAGCAACGCAAGCGTTCAGGTGATGCTCTTCGCAGACAGGCTTGAAGTCTGGAACCCGGGGCAGCTTCCGCCTTCTTTGACTCCCGCGCTCTTGCGACGACCCCACGCATCGATCCCTCACAACCCGCTCGTCGCCGAGCCGATGTTCCTCACCCGCTATATCGAGAAGGCGGGCACGGGAACCCTCGACATGATCTCCCTTTGCCGGGAGGCAGGCCTGCCGGAGCCGGAGTATCGCCAAGACGGCGGCCAGTTCGTTCAAACCTTATGGCGCGACTGGCTTACCGAAGAGGTCGTCGCCGGCCTCGGACTCGAGCCGCGCCAGCGCGAGGCCGTCGCGCTCTTGAAGAAGACCGGCCGTCTCGACAATAAGTCCTACCAAGAAGCGTTCGCGGTTTCTAAACCGACAGCAACGCGCGCTCTGGACGGCCTTCTGCGCCGAGGCATTCTTCAGAAGAAAGGCACTACCGGCAAGGGCACCTATTACGTTTTGAATCCCAAAGGGCTCACAAAGGGCTCAAACGACTCATCAAGGTCCGGCCGGAAAAAGCCGGCCAGAAAGAGACGGCCAGCTCAATAGCCATGGCGATCAAGAAATCCGACCTCTACTCCTCGATCTGGGCCTCGTGCGATGAGCTGCGCGGCGGCATGGACGCGAGCCAATACAAGGACTACGTCCTGTTCATGCTGTTCATCAAGTACGTCACCGACAAGTACGGCGACAGCAAGGACTTCGCCCCGCCGGTCACGATCCCCAAGGGCGCGAGCTTCAAGGACATGCTGGAGCTTCGCGGCAAGAGCGACGTCGGCGGCAAGATCAACACCCAGGTCATCGCGCCGCTCGTGCGGGCTAATGAGCGGCTGGCCCGCAGCGACTTCCCCGACTTCGACGACCCCAATAAGCTGGGCGAGGGGCAGGCCAAGGTCGTTCGGCTCACCAACCTGATCAACATCTTCGCGGACCCCCGGCTCGATTTCTCGCAGAACCGCGCCGAGCACGACGACATCCTCGGCGACGCCTACGAGTACCTGATGCGGCACTTCGCCACCGAGAGCGGCAAGAGCAAGGGCCAGTTCTACACCCCGGCCGAGGTGAGCCGGGTGATCGCGCAGATCCTCGGTATTCGATTCGCTGAAACCAGCGCCGCGACGACCGTCTACGACCCGACCTGTGGCTCCGGCTCGTTGCTGCTGAAGGTCGGCGACGAAGCGGCCACACCCGTCTCGCTCTACGGGCAGGAGAAAGATGCCGCCACCAGCGGCCTGGCCCGCATGAACATGATCCTGCACAACAACCCGACCGCGCTCATCGTGCAGGGCAACACGCTCTCCGATCCCAAGTTCTTGAACGGTGACGCCCTCAAGACGTTCGACTACGTCGTCGCCAATCCACCCTTTTCCGACAAGCGCTGGAGTACCGGCCTCGATCTGCTGCATGACCCCTACGACCGCTTCCAGCACTTCGGCACGCCGCCGGC
>DATLUA010000060.1:0-13760 GCA_035533295.1 Elusimicrobiota bacterium
CAGAATCGCGCCGTCCATCTGCGCCGCTCCCGTGATCATGTTCTTGATGTAGTCGGCGTGTCCCGGGCAGTCCACGTGGGCGTAATGCCGGTTGGCCGTCTCGTACTCCTGGTGGTGGACGTTAATCGTCACGCCGCGCGCCCGCTCTTCGGGAGCGTTGTCGATTTCGTCGTACTTCTTGGCCTGGGCCAAGCCCTTCTTGGACAAATAGTGCGTGATGGCCGCGGTCAACGTCGTCTTGCCGTGGTCCACGTGGCCGATCGTCCCGATGTTGACGTGCGGCTTTTTCCTCTCAAATTTCGCTTTGGCCATAAGTTCCGGTGGTCTCCTCTTTCTTTGTTATCTCTGCGTCGCCATGGCGGCGGCGTTCTTCTCGACGATGGCCCGAAGAATGTTGCCGGGCACTTCCTCGTAGTGGCTGGGCTCCATGGTGAATGAGGCTCGGCCCTGTGAAATCGATCGCACGACCGTCGCGTAGCCGAACATCTCGGACAGCGGCACGGTGGCACGGACGAATTTTAAATGCCCGCGATCGCCCATGTCCTGCACCTTGGCGCGCCGGGAATTCAGGTCCCCGATGACGTCGCCCATGTACTGCTCGGGCGTGATGGCCTCGAACTTCATGACGGGCTCCAGAATGGTTGGGTTGGCTTTTTTGCAGCCCGAGCGCAGCGCCATGGCGCCCGCGATCTTAAAGGCCATTTCCGACGAGTCCACCTCGTGGAAAGAGCCGTCGACCAGCGTCACCTTGATGTCCACGATGGGGTATCCCGCCAGCGCGCCGCCGCCCAAAGCCTCGCGCACGCCCTTTTCCACGGCCGGGATGAACTCGCGGGGAATGCGCCCCTGCTTGATTTCGCTGACGAACTCGAAGCCCTTGCCCATTTCCTGCGGCTCGATATCGATAATGCAGTGCCCGTACTGGCCGCGTCCGCCCGACTGGCGGATGAACTTGCCCTCTTCCTGGATTTTCTTCTTGACCGTTTCCTTGTAGGCCACCTGGGGATTGCCCACGTTGGCCTGCACGTTGAACTCGCGCTTCATGCGGTCGACGATGATTTCCAAGTGCAGCTCGCCCATGCCGGAGATGATGGTCTGGCCGATTTCTGGGTCGGTCTTGATGCGGAAAGTCTGGTCTTCCTCGGCCAGGCGGCTCATGGCGTTAGCCATCTTTTCCTCGTCGGCCTTGCTCTTGGGCTCGATGGCGATGGAGATGACGGGCTCGGGGAAGGTGATTTGTTCCAGGACCATCGGGTGATCCTCGGAGCACATGGTGTAGCCCACGCGGGCGTTCTTCAAGGCCACGGTGGCCGCGATTTCCCCGGCGTGAACCTCCTTGATTTCCTCGCGCTGGTTGGCGTGCATGCGCAAAATGCGGCCCACGCGCTCACTGTTGCGGTTGTTGCCGATCATGATGGTGTCGCCGGTCTTGAACGTGCCGGAATACACGCGGAAGAAAATGAGCCTGCCGACGTAAGGGTCGGTCTGAATCTTGAACATCAGGGCTGAGAACGGCTCCTTGTCGTCCGGCTTTCTCTCGCAGGGCTCCCCGGTCATGGCGTCGGTGCCCGTGGCCGGCGGAACGTCCAGCGGCGAGGGCAGATAGTCGCAGACGGCGTCCAACATGGGTTGCACGCCCTTGTTTTTGTAGGACGAGCCGCACAGGACCGGGAAAATCTTGGACTGCAGAACGCCTTTGCGCAGAATCTTTTTAAGCTCGGCGGGCGTAAACTTGTGATCTCCGTTCAAGTAACGCTCCATCATGGCGTCGTCGAACTCGACGATTTTCTCGACCATTTTCTCGCGGTACTCGCCGGCCTGGGCCTTCATCTCCTCGGGAATATCAACAACATCCCACTTGGCGCCCAGCTCCTCGCCCCGCCAAATCAGCGCCTTCATTTCGATCAGATCAACCAGGCCCGCGAAGTCGGACTCGGAGCCGATGGGCAGTTGGATGGGACACGCATTGGCGCCCAGCATTTTGATGATGGAATTGTAGGACATGAGAAAATCAGCGCCCATGCGGTCCATCTTATTGATATAGGCGATGCGCGGCACGCGGTACTTGTCGGCCTGGCGCCAGACGGTCTCCGACTGAGGCTCGACGCCCTGCACGCCGTCGAAGCACACCACCGCGCCGTCCAAAACGCGCAGCGAGCGCTCCACCTCGGCCGTGAAGTCCACGTGTCCGGGGGTGTCGATGATGTTGATCTGGCAGTCGCGCCAGCGGCAGAAGGTCGCCGCCGCGGTAATCGTGATGCCGCGCTCGCGCTCCTGGGGCATCCAGTCCGTGGTCGTGGCGCCCTCGTGCACCTCGCCGATCTTGTGGATGCGGCCGGTGTAGTAGAGGATGCGCTCCGTGGTCGTGGTCTTGCCCGCGTCGATGTGCGCGATAATGCCGATGTTGCGGACCTTCTCCAGCGCGGATTCTCTAGCCATGGACTACCACCGGTAATGGGCGAAGGCCTGGTTGGCCTCGGCCATCTTATGCGTATCTTCCCGCTTCTTGAAGGCGGCGCCCTCTTTCTTCGCGGCTAAAAGAATTTCATCGGCCAAGCACTCCGCGGAGGGCTTGCCGGTCTTGCCGCGAGTCGCGCCGATGAGCCAGCGCATGGCCAGCGTGGACGAGCGCGGCTCCTGCACCTCGATGGGAACCTGGTAGGTGGCGCCGCCCACGCGCCGGGCCTTGACCTCCAAAAGAGGGCGGATGTTCTCGATGGCGCGGGTGAACACGCCCAGGGAGTCTTCCTTGGTCTTCTCTTTGACGATATCCAGCGCGTCGTACATGACGCGGAGCGCGGCGTGTTTCTTCCCCTGAAAATTCATCTTGTTGACGAAGCGGGAAATCAGCACGGAGCGGTATCTATGATCCGGCACCGGCAGTCCACGGCGATCCCTGGGTCTTAAACCTTTTCGAGGCATAGTTCGATTCCTTCCTTGACAATATTAGGACTTGGCGGCTTCCTTGGGCCGCTTCGCACCGTAGAGAGAGCGCCCCTGCCTGCGCCCCTCGACTCCGGCCGCGTCCAAAACGCCGCGGATGATGTGGTAGCGCACGCCGGGCAGGTCCTTGACGCGGCCGCCGCGGATGAGAACGATGGAGTGCTCCTGGAGGTTGTGGCCCACGCCGGGAATGTAGCCGGTGACCTCGGTGCCGTTGGTCAGCTTGATGCGCGCGATTTTACGCAGGGCCGAGTTCGGCTTCTTGGGCGTGGTGGTCTTAACCTGGGTGCACACGCCCCGTTTTTGCGGGCAGGAATTCAGAGCCGGAGCCTTGGGCCTGCCTTTGATTTTAGTCCGTCCGATGCGGATGAGCTGATTAATGGTCGGCATAAATTTCAGGACTCCTTGGTGGTTTCGGTCGCTCCGCGCTTGGGCTCGAGTTCACGGGCGTGCAGCCCGGTTCCCGCCGGGATCATGTGGCCGATGATGACGTTTTCCTTAAGGCCCTTCAGGTAGTCGATGCGGGACGTGGTCGCCGCCTCGGTGAGCACGCGCGTGGTTTCCTGGAAGCTGGCCGCGGAGACGAAGGAACTCGAGGCCAAGGACGCCTTGGTGATGCCCAGCAGCACGGGCTCAGCGCGGGCCTCGCGGCCGCCCTTGGCGCGCACCTTCTGGTTGTCATCGGCGAAGATGAAACGGTTGACGATTTCGCCCTTCAGGAACGGCGTGTCGCCGGAGGCCGCGATCTTGACGTTTTGCAGCATTTGGCGCACGATGCACTCGATGTGGCGGTCGGAGATGGTCACGCCCTGGAGCCTATAGACCTCCTGGATGGCGTTGACCAGAAACTCCTGGACCTCCTTGATGCCCTTGACCCGCAGAATGTCGTGTGGATCGATGGCTCCGTCCGTGATGGCCTCGCCCACGCCCACGCGATCGCCCTCATAGACGACCAGGTGCTTGCCCTGCGGGATGAGGTACTCGCGGACCAAATCCGTCTCCTCGTTGCGCACCGAGACCTGAACCAGGCCCTTGGCCCCGACGCCTAAAGAGACCATGCCTTCGATTTCAGAAATAATGGCTGGGTTCTTGGGCCGGCGGGCCTCGAAAAGCTCCGAGACGCGCGGAAGGCCGCCGGTGATGTCCTTGGACTTGGTGACTTCCTGGGGAATCTTGGCGAGAATGTCTCCGCCGCGGACGTCCTGTCCCGCCTCGACGACCAAGGTCGTGTCGGTCGGCAGGGGGTAGGTCGCCACGGTCTTGCCGCCTTTCTCGACCACCACGCGCGGGTTCAAGCGCTTGGCGCCGCCCTCGCCCTTCTCCGTGCGGCGGGTTTCCTGCTCGATAATCTTGCGCTCGATGATGCCGGTGATCTTGTTGCGCTCCTCGTGCAGCGTGACGCCCTCGCGGACGTCGGCGAGCTTGACCGTGCCGTTGTGCTCGGTCACGATGGGCATGGTGTAGGGGTCCCACTCGGCGAGCATGTCCCCGGGGGCGACTTTGGCCTTATTGTCGGCCTTGAGGCGCGCGCCGTAGGGAATTTTGTACTCCTCGGAAAGCCCCTTATCGTGAACCAGCATCATGCCGGTCCGGGAAATGACCACGACTTGCCCGTCGCGATTCTCGATGGTCCTTATATTCTTGTGCTCGACCGTGCCGCCCTTCAGGGCGACGGCCTGGGAGCGCTTCGACACGCGGGACGCCGTGCCGCCGATGTGGAAGGTGCGCAGCGTCAACTGGGTGCCCGGCTCGCCGATGGATTGGGCCGCGATGATGCCGACGGCCTCGCCTTTTTCCACTAGGCGGCCCGTCGCGTTGTTGAGTCCATAGCACAAGGCGCAGACGCCCTGGGGCGCCTCGCAGGTCAAAACGGAACGCGCGCGCACCATCTCAACTCCGGTGGCGCGGATTTTAGCGGCCAATTCGGCCGTGACCGGCTCATTGGCTCTGGCCACGACCTCCGGCTTCTTGGAGCCGCCGGTCTCGGTGGTCACGACGTCCTCCAAAAGGACGCGGCCAAGCATGCGCTCTTCCAACGGTTCGATGACTTCATCGCCGGCGGACAAGTCGCCCAGCCGCACGCCGTTGATGGTGCCGCAGTCGGGCATGGTGATGACCACGTCGTGCGTCACGTCGACCATGCGCCGGGTCAGGTACCCGGCCTCGGCGGTCTTCAAGGCGGTGTCGGCCAAGCCTTTGCGGCCGCCGTGCGTCGAGATGAAGTACTCGAGCACCGTCAGGCCCTCGCGGAAATTGGACAAAATGGGCTGCTCGATGATTTCTCCTACGCCGCCGGTGAGTTTTTTCTGCGGCTTGGCCATGAGGCCGCGCATGCCGGCCAGCTGCCGAACCTGCTGGCGGCTGCCGCGCGCGCCGGAGTCGGCCATCAAGAAGACCGAGTTGAAGCGCGGACGGCTCGCCTCGTAAACCTCGAACTCTTCTTTCTTCATGGAGTCGAACATGACGTCGGCGATCTTGTCGGTGACGTGGCTCCAGATATCGATGATCTTATTGTAGCGCTCGGCCTCGGTGATGACGCCGTTCTTGGCCTGGCCCTCGATTTCCTTGACCCGCTTGCGCGCCTGGGCGATGACTTCCTTCTTGATCTGCGGGATGTGCATGTCGGAGATGGAGATAGAGAGGCCCGCGGCCGTGGCAAAGTGGTAGCCCGTGCGTTTCAGGTTGTCCAAAAGCTGCACCGTACGGAACTGTCCCAAAGCCTTGTAGCAGCGCTCGACCAAAGCGGAGAGTTCCTTCTTGCCCTGGGCCTTGTTGAGGTAGCGCAACTCGGGAGGAAGGATCTCGTTGAAAAGCACGCGGCCCACGGTGGTGAAGTCAGTCCAGCCGGAAGCCCCGCCCTTGGCCTGCTCGGCGAGATTATTGACGCCGCGCACCTTGACGCGCGCGTGCAGGTCAACCTTCCTGTTCTGGTAGGCCGAAACGACCTCGGCGGCATCGGAGAAAATCATGCCCTCGCCTTTTTCGCCGCGCTTCTCCTTGGTCAGATAGTGGATGCCCAGCACCATGTCGTGAGAAGGAACCGCGATGGGCTTGCCCGAGGCCGGAGAAAGCACGTTGTTGGAAGCCATCATGAGAAGCTTGGCTTCGAGCTGCGCTTCCTGGGACAGCGGCACGTGCACGGCCATCTGGTCGCCGTCGAAGTCGGCGTTGAAGGCGGCGCAGGTCAGGGGATGAAGCTGGATGGATTTGCCCTCGATGAGCACCGGCTCGAAGGCCTGGATGCCCAGGCGGTGGAGAGTCGGCGCGCGGTTGAGCATGACCGGATGATCCTTGGTCACGTACTCCAAAATATCCCAAATCTCAGGGCGCACCTTGTCGAACATGCGCTTGGCGGCCTTCAAGGTGAGGTTCTCGGCCTTGATGAGCTCGCGGATGATGAAGGGGCGGAAAAGCTCCAGGGCCATTTCCTTGGGCAGGCCGCACTGGTTGAGCTTGAGGTTCGGTCCCACGACGATGACCGAGCGGCCCGAGTAGTCCACGCGCTTGCCGAGCAGGTTTTGACGGAAGCGACCCTGCTTGCCCTTCAGAATTTCCGAGAGGGACTTCAAGGGCCGGTTGCCGGCGCCGACCACGACGCGGCCGCGGGCGCCGTTCTCGAACAAAGCGTCGACGGCCTCCTGCAGCAGGCGCTTCTCGTTGAAAATCATGACCTCGGGCGCGCGCAGAGCCTCGATGTGCTTGAGGCGATTGTTACGGTTGATGATGCGGCGGTAGAGATCGTTTAAGTCCGACGTGGCAAAGCGGCCGCCCTCTAAAGGAACCAGCGGGCGCAACTCGGGCGGGATGACCGGGAGAGAGGTCAGAATCATCCACTGCGGGTCGTTGCCCGACTCGGCGAAGCCCTGCAGGATGCGCAGGCGGCGGATGAGGCGCGACTGCTCCGCCTCGGAGACCGCCGCGGCGAGGCTTTCGGTGACTTTCTTGACCTCCTCTTTGGGGTTAACCTTGGAGAGAAGCGTCCTGACCGCGCCCGCCCCAATTTCAACCTTCAACTGGGAGCGGAACTCCTCGCGCGCCTTGCGCACCTCTTCCTCGGAGAGCAGATCCTTGGCGTGATAGACCGTGCGGCCGGAGACGTCGACCATATCCTCGGTGACCACGTACATGCCGTAGTAAATGATGCGCTCCAAGTCGAGCGCCTTCATGTCCAGCACGATGCCGATGCGGGACGGCGTCTTTTTCAAAAACCAGATATGGCTGACAGGCACGGCTAAGTCTATGTGGCCCATGCGCTCGCGGCGGACCTTGGACTCGGTCACCTCGACGCCGCAGCGATCGCAGACGATGTTCTTGAATTTGATCCAGCGGTACTTGCCGCAGGCGCACTCATAGTCGCGCGCGGGCCCGAAAATTCTTTCGCAGAAAAGGCCGTCCCGCTCGGGCTTAAGCGTGCGGTAGTTGATGGTCTCGGGCTTCTTGACCTCGCCGTAGGACCACGACACAATCTGTTCCGGGCTGGCCAAAGAGACGCGGATGGCGTCGAAGTCGAAGAAGTCGATGCCCCCGGCCCGCTTCTTTTTCTTACCGCCCAGGGAAAGCTTTTTTTCCGCGGCGACGGAATTGGATGATGTCATCTCAGGATTTCCTCGCGATCTCTTTGGCGTCTTTCTTTCCGGAAGCCTTCTCGTGACCGTCCTTACCCAGCTTCAGAAGCTCGACATTCAAGCCCAGCGCCTGGAGTTCGCGCACCAAGACTTTGAAGGACTCGGGCACGCCGGGCTGCGCGGGCGGCTCCCCTTTGATGATGGACTCGTACATCTTGGTGCGTCCGATGACGTCGTCGGACTTGACCGTGAGGAACTCCTGCAGCGCGTAGGCCGCGCCGTAGCCCTCGATGGCCCAAACCTCCATCTCGCCGAAGCGCTGCCCGCCGAACTGGGCCTTGCCGCCCAAAGGCTGGCGGGTGATGAGGCTGTAAGGGCCGGTCGAGCGGGCGTGGATTTTGTCCTCGACCAAATGGATGAGCTTCAAAACGTACATGTAGCCGATGGAGACTTTTTCCTGGAAAGGCTCGCCCGTGCGCCCGTCGTAAAGTGTGATGCGGCAATCGTCGGTGGGAAGATATTTATCCGGCACGCCTTTTTCTTTAAGAAGCTTCTTCGCTTCAGCCACCTTCTCGTGGATGTCTTTCTCGCTGGCGCTGTCAAAGACGGGGTTGACCATCTGCGTGTCGAGCGTATGTGCCGCCCAGCCCAGCATGGTCTCCAGCAACTGGCCCACGTTCATGCGGGAAGGCACGCCCAGCGGTGACAAGACCACGTCCAGAGGGGTCCCGTCGGGCAAAAACGGCATGTCCTCCTCGGGCAGTATCTTGGAGATGACGCCCTTGTTGCCGTGGCGGCCGGCGCACTTGTCTCCGACCTGGATTTTCCGGCGGGACGCGATGTAAACCTTGACCACGCGGTTGACCGTGACGGCCAAATCGTCACCCTCCTTAATATTCTCCTTCACGCGGGCGGCTTCTTCGCGAATTCTCTTTTCCATCAGGGAGCAGAACGCCTTCAGGCGCCCCTCCTCTTCCTTTCGTCTGGCGGCGCCCAAGGACTCGAAGCGCGCCGAAGTCTGCTTGCGGTACTCGCGCAAGGCGTTCAGGTCGCGATCGAGCTTGTTCGTGGCGGCGTCCAAGCCCTTTTTCTCGTCGGCCTTGGACATCTTCTCGCGGCGCACGAATACCTTGACGCCGATGACTTTGCCGGACACGCCCGGCGGCACGCGCATGGACGCGTCCTGCACGTCCTCGGCCTTCTTGCCGAAAATGACCTTCAAAAGCCGTTCCTCGGGGGTGAGCTGCTGCTCGCCCTTGGGCGTGACCTTGCCAACGAGCACGTCGCCCTGCCTGACGTAGGTGGAGGGAATCACGATGCCCGACTCATCCAAAGATTCGAGCGTCTCCGCGCTGACATTGGGGATGTCGCGGGTGATTTCCTCGGGGCCGAGCTTGGTGTCGCGGGCCTCGACTTCGAATTCGGAGACGTGGATGGAGGTGAAGATGTCTTCGCGGACCAGACGCTCGGAAATTAGAATGGCGTCCTCGAAATTATAGCCCTCCCAGGGCAGGAATCCGACCAGCAGGTTGCGCCCAAGCGCCAGCTGCCCCCCGTCCGTCGCGGGGCCGTCGGCCAGAACCTCGCCGGTCTTGACGCGATCCCCGGAGGACACGATGGGCTTCTGGTTGACGCAGGTATCCTGGTTGGAGCGGCGGTATTTCTTCAAGGAATACAAATCAACGGAGTCTTCTCCGCCCTCGCCGTCAGCGTGGACGGCGATGAGATCGCCGGTGGCGTAGAGCACCTTGCCGGCGCGCTTGGCCACGACGCAGGCGCCCGAGTCCCGGGCCACCACGTCCTCGATGCCGGTCGCCACGACGGGCGCCTCGGGCTTCAAGAGCGGCACGGCCTGGCGCTGCATATTGGCGCCCATGAGCGCGCGGTTGGCGTCGTCATGCTCTAAAAACGGAACCAAGGCGGCCGAGACCGAGACCACCTGGATGGGGGAGATGTCCATGTAGTCGACGCGCGAGGGATCGAGCACCGGGAAGTCGCCATGGGAACGGCAACTCACCTGCTCCGCGGCGATCTTCTCCTTGTCGAGCGGCGTGTTGGCCTGCGCCACGATGCTGCCGCCCTCTTGATCGGCGCCCAGGTAGTCGATCTCGCCCGTCAGCTTGCCGTTCTTAACCCGGCGGTAGGGCGACTCAATGAGACCGAACTCGTTGATGCGCGCGTAGGCGGCCAGCGAGGTGATGAGGCCGATGTTCGGGCCTTCAGGCGTCTCGATGGGGCAGACCCGGCCGTAGTGCGTGTAGTGCACGTCGCGAACCTCGAAGCCCGCGCGCTTGCGGTGAAGCCCGCCCGGGCCCAGGGCCGAGAGGCGGCGCTTGTGCGTGATTTCGGCCAGGGGATTAATCTGGTCCATGAATTGGGAAAGTTGTGAAGTTCCAAAGAATTTTCTCAGGATGCCGACCAGGGGAGCCGTGTTGATGAGGCTCCGGGGCGTGATCTGCCTCTTGTCCTGGACGCTCATGCGGTCGCGGATGACGCGCGACATCTGGGCCAGACCCATGCGGATCTGGTTTTCCAGGAGCTCGCCCACGCTGCGCACGCGGCGGTTGCCCAGATGGTCGATGTCATCCAGAGTCACCAGGAAATTCTTGTCGAACAAGGACGGCGCGGCCTTGCGCCACTCCGCCACGGCCTCGCCGTAGTCGACGAAGGAAAAACGGTCTTTCTTCAGGCCCTGGCGGACCGGATCGTTGTCCTCATCGGAGTCCTTGTCATGGATATCGACGAGCGCCAGCTTGCCCTCCAGCCCCGAGCCCTGAATTTTCTTCAGGCGCTCGGAGAGCCAGGACTTGTACTCGGCCGGAGTCTCGAAGCTCTCGCTCTTGGCGGAAATGGGCGTGGAACGCGCCTCGTCCAGGCTCAGGTGCGTAACGCCGCAGTTCAGGGCCACCAGATACTGGATGGTGGCGATGACGTCTTCCAGGCAAAGCGTGCGCCGGTCGTAGCTGGGCAGCGCGAAATGCTTGTGCCGGCGGTTGTCCGGCCGGGCCACGACGTCGCGGCGTCCCGCCAGGGTCCAGAGGTAGCGGTGCAGCTTGGAGTTGATCTTATGCCGGCCGACCTTGGACAAGTCGTACTTGCGCAGGCTCTTGAAGAACAGGTTGTCCACGTAGGACTCGGCCTGCCCGGGAACGATGAATTCCTGCCCGCGAAGCTTCTTGTAGATTTCCTGCTGAGCCTCGCGCACGCTTTTGATCTTGTCCTTGCGCAGGGTTTCCAAAATGGCGGAATCGTCTTTTTCCGGATCGCCGGAAAGGATCTTGACGAAAGCGATTTTCTTGTCGGCCAAACGCTTCAACGCCTCGTTGGTGATCTTCTTTCCCGCCTCAACGAGGACCTCGCCGGTCTCCCGGTCGACCGCGTCCTCCGCCGCGATGCGATGCACCAGGGTCTCCGGGTCGGTTCCGGCCAGCTTGACCTCCTCGTAGCGGTAAAAAATCTTCAGGATGTCGGAATCGGATTCCACGCCGCAGGCGCGCAAAAACGTCGTCGCCTCGAACTTCTTCTTGCGGTCGATGCGCACGAAGAGGATGTTGTTGATGTCGAACTCGAACTCCACCCAGGCGCCGCGATAAGGGATGACCCGGGCGAAAAAGAGCTTCTTGCCCAGGGAAGAAATTTTCTTCTCTTCGTCTTCCTCGAAGATGATTCCGGGCGAGCGGTGCAGCTGGCTCACCACCACGCGCTCGGCCCCGTTGATGACGAAGGAAGCCGTGTCCGTCATGGTGGGAATCTCGCAGAGAATGACGTCCTGCTCGATGACCTGCTTCAATTTGCCCGAGGGCTGGCGCGAGGAAAGCCGCAGGACCGCGGAGAGCGGGCGCGACCACGAAGCGTCGTGGCTTTGCGCCTCGTCGGCCGTCGCGTAGCGCGATGCGCCCAAAGAATAGCGCACAAAATCAAGCACCCGGCTGCCGTCCGCGGATTCGATGGGGAAGACGTCCAGGAACGCCGCCTGCAGGCCCATGAGCTTTCTCTTCTCCGGCGCCGTGTCAAGCTGCAGAAAACCCCTAAAGGAATTTTTCTGCATCTCAAGCAGATCCGGCAACCCCATGGCCTCAGGAATCTTCCCGAATCGAATCTGTTTCACGCCGCACCTCCGAATACGCGCAGTCCCAGGCGACTAAAGCGGGCGCGTCCCCCACGGGGGGCGCGCCCGATCAAATCCAAACGCTCCGGCAAGAGCATCGCCGGCTATTTCAACTCGACGGTGGCGCCCGCCTCGGTGAGCTTCTTCTTCATCTCTTCGGCCTGGGCCTTGGCGACGCCGTCCTTGACGGACTTCGGCGCGGCCTCAACCAGGTCCTTGGCCTCCTTGAGGCCCAGTCCGGTCAATTCCCGCACCACCTTGATGACGCCGATCTTGTTGGCGCCGGCGCCGGTCAGAACGACGGAAAAATCCGTTTTTTCCTCGACGGGAGCGGCCGCTCCGCCCCCATGGGCGGCTCCGCCGGCGACGGCCATGGGAACGGCGGCCGCGGCCTTCACGCCGAACTTCTCCTCAACGGCCTTGACGAGCTCGGAAAGCTCCAAGACCGATAAATTCGCGATCGCGTCAACAATCTCTTCCTTGCCCAGCTTCGTCGCAGTAGACATCTTGTTCTCCTTAAGCGTGGCAGCGCCCTCGCGGGCTTTATCCCCAAAGGGGACTGCCGGCCGTTTTTAAGCCGCGGCCGCGGCCGGTGTTTCCTTCTTTTTCTTGTCTTCCAAAGCGCTCAACGCCAGCACGAAGTCGCGGATGGGCGCCTGCAAAACGGAGGCGGCCTGGGCGCCGGAGGCATAGAGCACGCCCACGAACTTGGCCAGGAGCTCGGGCCTCGTGCCCAGCAGGGACAGCTTCTGGCACTCCGCCGTCGTCATCCACTTCTTGCCCACATAGCCGGCTTTCACCTTGAAAACGGGAAACTGCTTGGCGAACGCCGCTAGGACTTTGGCCGCCGCGACCGGATCGTCGCCGTCGGCCGCCACCAGGCCCAGCGGGCCCCTTAGAAGCCCGGCATCGGCGCCGTCGATGCCCGCGCCCTTCAAGGCGTGGCGGAGCTGTGAGTTCTTGACCACGGAATAGCGCCCGCCCAGGGACTTCAACTTGCCGCGCAACTCATCCATCTCGACGAACTTCAGGCCCTGGTACTCAGTGAAAAAAAGGTGCTCGGCCTTGGTCAAGGAGCCCGAGAGCTCCTTGGCCTTCTCCTTTTTCTGGTTCTTCGTCAGCTTCATGTCAAATCGCTCCCCAAAATGTCAAAACCTCAATGACAGCCCGCCGCCGTACTGAAATCCACCGACATACGCCGCCTCCGCGAAAAGCCCCTCGTGATCAGAGGTCGGAATCCGCAGGCCAGCGACCGGCGCCAACGTGTCCCGAAAGCCTCCCGAATGGCTGCCCAAGGTCGCGTCCTTCAAGTCCGCGTCGACCCGATACCACCTGACCCCGCCGTAGGGCTCGACCTTCCACCCGTCCAGCGGAAAAACATGGCTGGCTTCCACGCCCAACTGGTACTCCAAAAGCGTCAGCGTGTCGTTTACCGCAGACACATTGCCCGCGGAATCGTTCATCCTATCCAGCGGATACATCGCGCCGGAAAATCCGGCGTTAACCGCCACCGCCGGCGTGACGATGGTGTCCGGAAAAATCACGTCCTGCACGCCCAGCGAGAAAACCGGCCCCGCAGCCGCTCCGGAGTAATTCTGCGTCGCGTTCACGGCGGGAACACTCAGCGAATAATAGCCCGCCCCGACCGCCGCCGAATACTGGAATCCGTCCCAGGGCTGGTAAACCGCCTTAATGAGACCCGCATCTCCGCTGCCATGCACAGAAAGAGTTCCCGACTGCCCGCAGGCAAAATTTACGCCGTTGGACGACTGGCACGACCCGCTTCCGCCGCTCAAGTTGAAATTCAAATTCTGATCCGAGACGCCTTGGTAATAAACCGAAAGCTGCCAGCTTCCCGGAGTTTCCTGTCGCGCCGTTTGCGCCAAAATCTGGGCGAAGAGTGGGCCGGCCGAAAAAAACAGCGCTCCCGAGAGCGCCGCCCCGACTACAACCCGCCCGTCGAACGATTTTATTTTTTTATCCCCCGCGCTTAACGGCGCCCAAGGGGTCCATGAGACCGGCAACGACCTACTCTCCCAACGCCGAGATGGGCGTTAGTACCATCGGCCCTGGCAGGCTTAACTGCCGTGTTCGGAATGGGAACGGGTGTTTCCCTGCCGGAATTATCACCGATCTCATGGACC